>CALVEL010000014.1 GCA_944326565.1 Candidatus Gastranaerophilales bacterium | reverse complement strand
AGATGAAACTCTATAACCTTACTCAAGACGAAGCATTAGGACTTGGGTATTATGGTAAAGAATTTGCTAAAAAAGAGCTGCTGAATAAACTTGTAAGAGCTGAATACACAGCAGAAGAAAAGTTTGACAAAAACAACAGACACCTGATGTCACTATACTATGATTGCAATAGACAAGGTAAATGCAAAAGCTATGAACAAGAAGTTTTGAAAGCAGGACTTGCGACAATTTATACAAAATCAAACCTTGCAGATGAGTTAAAAACTTATCAGAACTTAGATAAAATAAAAGCCTATGCTGAAAAATCTCATAGTCTTAATCTTGTTGTATTGAATAAGAAAAACGGCAAATACCATAAGTTAGATTGTAAGTATGGTTGGATGTCTAGTCAGCAGGAGCTAGTTAACAAGCCATTAGTTAAGTATGCCCCTGCAAGTTGCTGCTATCCAAAAGAGATAAAAATTAAGAACCCAGATTTTTTTAGCGAAAGTATAGAAATTTATTTTTTAGATCCTACAATCGTAAACTCCAATAATTCGACTTCTGCTCTTGTAAGATTATTGTCACTAATTGAAGCAGCTCACAATAGAATATATTTTGCTGTTTACGGTGTTTCAAATTATTCTTTTATAGATAATATAGTGAACAGGTATAGCAATGGTCTTGATATAAAGTGGGTTACTGATGTAAATAAATATGGCAAAAACAATTATTCTAAAACATCCGTATTGCAAGAAAAAGTTCCGAGCTTTAAAACAGATGATGTGAATGACGATTTAAAATTTTATAACAAGCAACAGATTGAATTCTATATAAAAAATCAAAAAATCAAAACAGAATTTGAAGATGAGGAGATTGAATATTTTACGGATCAGTTGATGCATAATAAATTTTTCATTTTTGATGATTCTATCGTAACAACCGGTAGTGTGAACATAAGCAATACAGGTATTGATGGCAAGTATGTAAATGCAAATGATTTTATAGTTATTAAATCAAAACTTGTCAATGAAATATATACGAAAGAGTTCAATCAGATGTATGCAGGAAGTTTCCACAGAGACAAGAAATATATTGCAGATAAGAAAAATATAACCCTTGAAGATGGTACAGTTGTTTCTATATACTTTTCTCCAAAAGATTATACATTTATGAACGATGTAATCAAGATTATTGATAAAAGTGAAAAATTTGTATACGTTCCAATGTTTTATTTAACAGATAATAAAGTAACTCAATCTTTAATTGACGCAAAAGAACGTGGAGTTGATGTAAAAGTTATTCTTGATGCATCATCAGCTTTAAGTAAATACTCAAAACATAAGATTTTACGCATCGCAGGTGTACCTGTTAAAGTTGAAAACTGGTCAGGCAAAATGCATATGAAGTGTCTAATTACAGAAAACTATGTAGTAACAGGTAGTTTGAATTGGACAAAAAGAGCTCAAAATTTCAATGATGAAAATTCTCTAATAATCTTTAATCCAAAAATTGCAGAAGTCTATAAAAAGAACTTTATGCAGCTATATAATAGCATTCCTAACAAATGGTTATTTGCAGATCCTAAACCAGAAGGGAAAGACTCTCTACATTCCTGTAGTGATGGCTTAGATAATGATCATGATGGATTTACTGATATGGAAGATTTAGATTGCAATCCTAATGCAACTCAAGATGGTAAACCTTTTGGTAAATACTATGAAAACTTAGAATAAGTCCATGAGTAAATGAGAAATTGCAGCAGTTTTACTCACATGTTTATACTCAAGTACTTTAGCTTCATTTCTAATTTTTTTCATATTAACCGGTGTTATCATATCTTTAAGAGCCATATCAATATTCCAACCAAATCTTTTCTCCCTTTTGGTAGTACCAGCATCAATTTCATATTCCATAGCTTTTCTGAATAATTTAGGGTGATGCTCAAAAAGATTTAACCAATCATTTTTAGATTGAAACATGCAAAAGTAGCAGCCAGAACGCTTTCTCCATTTGTAATAGTCTGAATACCCAATACCGGATTTTTCTAAGATATGGTCTATATCTGCTTTGTGTAGTCCGTAATCAACAAAAGGATAGGCAGCTCTAATCTTTTTATCATTATGTTTTGAACTTTCTGTTCGACAGGCTTCATCAGCTCTAATCCCGATATATAAATGTACAAAATCAATACTTTTATTTTTTGATAGATTATCAAAATATTTTTTAAATACTTTTGTTTTTAACTCAACGGTACACCACCTTTGAGCAATTGAAGGCAAATGATTATAAATAGAAATTAGATGATCAAAAGATTTTTCCGGTTTAAGCCTTGTTATTTGTTTATCTAAAAATATCTCAATTTTGTTTAGATAATCATAGGTTTCAGGTATCTCTTGTTCTGTATCACAAAACACAAGCTCTAACTTTTCAAAAATTTCAGGCATATTCTCTTTCATAAAAAAAGCTAGTGCTGTAGAATCTTTTCCGCCTGATAGTGATAAAATATGATATTCTTTTTCCATTTTTTCTCCTTATATTACGTATATCAAAAGCAGACCTTCGCTACTTACGCCCCGCCTACGCGTGCCGTGCGTAGCTACGCTGTCTAACAGACCACTCAAAAATTCCGAGGTTTTGTCAACGCGGAATTTTCTCGGAAGACAAAAGCACAGCAAAGCATCTGCTTCACTGTGCTAAAAAACTTTCAGTTACTTCTTGCAAACACAAAAATCATCTGGGATTTTGCTTAACAAGAGGTGTATTACCTTTTATATTATTCACTATGATTAAGAATTTATGGAGGTTTTTAATGATTTTTTAATTATTAAGAAATTTTTGAGTAAGGAAATGGACTAGGTTTAAAGATCTCTGAAAGGCTTGTCTGATAAAATTATAGCAGTAACTATCCAAAGGTAAAAAGTTATTAAATAAGCTGTGTTTTTAAGTAGTTAGAGATATGTTACAGATTTCAGATCAACAGTATTTAGGAAGAGTTTTCTATAGTATATCAGGACCACTTACATTATTACGTGTGAGGACAAAAAACAGAACATTGACGGATTCATGAACCGGATAATATAATGCTTTATCACCGCTCAAAATACCGAAATATAATCAGAAAATCAGAAAGGTATAAAAGTACCTTAATTTTGCAATGAAAACGAAAGGCGGTGATGCCTATGACAAATTAAATAGAGACCAATAATTTGTATTTAATTAAATGATAAAATTTGCTTCAAGAATCAATATAGCAGCAAATAAAGCCGGCCCAATAGATAGCAAAAGCCCTGTAAAGAAAAGAATGTAATAAAGAATATCCAAAAAATTTGGCAACTTGATAGGAAAATTAAGTTTAAAATGAAAATATTTATTAATAACAAATTCTCTGATTAATATTTCAATTATGGCCAATCCATAAAAAAATAAAACAGCAATTGCCCAGAGAAAGGTATTAGCAAAATCTACAAATTTTGGAGGATAGTCTGTCACAAAGCAAATATAAATAGACCTCCAGAAGAGAACACTAATTGCTGCAGCCAAATTAAGGAAAAAATATTTTCTGATTTGTAAAAATTTCATAACCGGATACTACTACAAATAAAAATCAAAGGAAAGGAGAACAAAATGAAAAAATTATACGATGAAATTAAAAAATTTAAAGAAATGAAAAATAATCAACAAAAACAGGAAGATTTTAAAAATGAAATGATAAGAAAAACTTGGGAATATCAGAAGAAATTTGGGTTTGAAACAAGTCCAAGACAAGGACACGAATTTTGGAATAATGAAGCTGATGCATTTAAACATGTCTTTGGAAGTGCAAAAATGGCTTTGGATATGGGGAACTGGGGGAGTATTATTGGAGATATACACCATGAACTAATAACTCCAAATAATCCAAAGAATGAATGGAACATGGATTCTTGGAATAACAATGAAGGAAGAAAAATTGCAGATGAAATAAAAAAAGAATATGGAAAAGATTTTGCCAAACTTTCAGATAAAGAAAAAGATGCCATTATTGCAACAAAAGTAATAATGAAAATGCGAAATGGCGAATTGATAACCCATCCGTCTGATAAAAGGAAGTTTGAAGGTTTTTTAGAAAAGCTGTTTTATAAACCAGCGAAACCTACCGGAGGAGCAGCACCAATAACAGATGTACTTACCGCAAGGCAAATAGGCAATATGACTTCCGAAGAATTTATAAAACATGAACCAGCTATCATGCAGCAATTAAAAGACGGATTAATAAAACGAGAAACACCAGCTGTTGATTACTCCGGTTATCTGAACCCCTTAAGCGGTAACGGAAAAATATTCTCAAGAGAAGATATTGATAAAATGACATCTAAAGAATATTCAGAAAATGAAGCAGCTATAATGGCTCAGATGAAAGCAATAGGAATTCCTACAAATAAAGAATTAGAAACATCAAGCCAAAAAGGTGGAACTATATATGTAAAACCATATACTAGAAGTGATGGAACAGAAGTTCGTGGATATTATAGAGCAATCTAAAATAATTTTAGATTTTTAATATAAGAATAGAGCCCTTATAAAAAGGCTCTATTCTTATTAATATTTTTAAATTACATAAATATCTAAATCTCATTGATAATTTGGGATATCTCAATTTGCAAGCAAAAATTAAAATTGCACTTTTTTGCACTGGACTAAAATAGCCTTTGTGAGCAGGATAGACCCTGAAATAAATTTAGGGTGACAGAAAATTAGTGCAAAAGAGTGCAAAAAATGAGTAGTTGAGTGCAAGAAAAGACCGGTACATCTCAATACTAAAAAACAGCCTCA
>CALVEL010000013.1 GCA_944326565.1 Candidatus Gastranaerophilales bacterium | reverse complement strand
TATTTCAAGAATTCTTTTTGAGCTTTTTTAAATTGTCTTTGTTGCTTTTGAATTTGTTGTTTGAATTGCTCCATATCCTTTACAGTGCCTAAATGATTTGCCATTGGGTGAACTTTTTCAACTTGTCTTGCGACACATAAAAACTCGCCTTTAGTTGAATAAACGTGTATTTTAGTTAAATCAAATAAGCTGTATCTAATGTAAACAGAATCTCTCAACCCTAAAATAGAATCACTTCTATAATGAAGTCCAAGAAATGTAATTCCATTTCGATTAATGGTTCTAACTTCAGTTTTCATCATTAAATCATTTAAAATATTTTTATCGATTTCTTGTTTTTGAACACTGTTTAAACATTGTTTAATTGATATTTGAGGAGCGTTCGGACAAGGTTTTGAATTGTGAAAATCTAACCAACAATCGATGTATTTTATTAATTCTTGTACAGTTGGAATGTAATTATTAGTGAGTTTTTTGTGCATCTCTCGATGAAGTTTCTCTCCTCGTTTCATCCATGCAGGCTTATTTTCAATACTTGTTCCAATGTAGCTTGGCATCATTTTTTCAAACTCTTCTTGAAATTCTCTAAAGAACCTCTCTATTACTTTTGCTCGAGCATTGTATGGTTTTGCAAATACTGATTTGATTCCGAGGTTTGCATATACTCCATTAAACCCTTCTTCGTCAAAATCACAGGATTGAAAATATTTTGCTTTGAAAGCTCTACCATTATCTTGGTAAACTACCTTCGGAATCATATCTAAATTAATGATTGCATTTCTTAATGCTGAAGCTATACATTGAGTGTTTTCACTCATCATAACTTCATAGCCGACTAATGCTGTGGATTTCCAGTCTAAAAAACCGACCAAAGTTGCTCTGGTCGGTTTTCCGGTAAATGGATTAATTACTTGAAAGTTTAATGTATGCCCATCAGCAATAAGTACATCTCCGACTTCCAATTTTGAAATATCCCTTTCAATATATGCTTCCACTTTATCGTGGTATGCTTTTTCACCCTCTCTGAATAAAATCCATTGTGCAAAATTATGTTTTTTATAATGCTCTGCGTATCTCCTAAAAGTTAAGTCACAAGGGATATTCTCATATCCTCTTTTTTCTAAAATATGCTTTGTAAGATTGATTGCTTTTCCAATACTAAATTTGTTAGGATGCATAAGATATTTGAAAAATACTTCCTTCATTTCATTATTTAATATTGAATTATACTCGCCTTGTTTTTTTACTTTGTAACCAGGCAATAGAGATTTATAACTACTATTTTCTTTATATAGATGTAGCCATTGATAAAGAGTTGTCTTGCTTATTGAACCTATAAAATTATATACTTTAGGAAGTAACATTCCTGAATTATACAAATCTAAAAATACTGAATCTGCCTCTTTTTTAGTCGAATATTTTCCACGAATATTTAATAAAGCATATAAAATATCAACTCTTGCTAAGGCTGTCATTTTTGCCTTTTCAGAAATAAAAGTTGGTTCGTTATTTAAAATAGGAACTAAGGATGTTCCTTTAATTTCCTCATCTTCAAGTTTTTCTTGAACTTCTGCCTCTAGACTTGAATAAAGTATTTCATAGGATTTACCACCTCTAACCTCAACTTCTCTAGCAATATATTTACCTTTTTGTATTGCAAGTCTGATTGAGCGATTACTTTTTAACCCTTTTATCCTTGCTACTTCATTTATATTTATGTATTTTTCCATACTCACACAATAACTCGGAAGTTTGGAAATGGAACACCGTTTCCGACTTATTGTGTCGCTTTTGTATCAATTTTTCCGAAATTTTGTGTTATTATTATTCCAACAGAAACTTTAAATTATAGGAGGTGAATTATGCAAATACAACCAATTACCAATCGCACAAGTAACACAAGTTTCGGTGCTAAAATTAACTGGGTTGGCGGTTCAATTGTGACACCGAAAGCTAAAAAATTATTGCCAAAAAATTCCTTCAGAAGATTAGAAGAAAAAGCTAAAAAAATAGGAACAGATACTGATTCTGTACATGTTGGGCTTTGGTACACGTATGATTTTGAGCCTTCTCGTAATTTGTTTTTAAATGCATTAGGAGTGCCAACATATAGAGTAAAGGAACGCAAAACATCTTTATCACTAACCTCTGTATTTCCATCAAAAAAAATGGTTGATGACTTACATAGAACTGAGATAAAAGGGTCTTCGGATAAACAAAAATTATCTGCATACAAAGCGATATGGAAATATCTGGATGCTTTGGAAGAACAATATAAAACTAAATAGATAACTAAAAAGTCGGGCATATAACATTCCCGACTTTTTTAGTTAAATTATTTACATATTATTTAGCTTGACTTAATACTTTATCAACGTCAGGTATTTTCCCTTTTTCAAGTTTATTTGCATATCTTTCAGCTCTTTTTAGCATAAAAATTGGCATATCAAAGAACATATTACTATTGAACGTCTTTTCTTTTACTGTTGCATAAAGATGTTTCACTTTTTTATAAAGAGGTTTGTAATCAGAAGACATACCAGTTTTTACTAATTGAGTATTTGTTGACAAATAAATATCGTATGGATTATTTTTTTGATTTTCAATAACTTTAGAAAGCTTTTTTAATTGTCTTGCACTAAAATTATCTCTAATGTATTTCTGAGCTTCAGAATCTATTTTTAGAGCCATCCCAAAGTTTAAATTATTACTTGAGCTTTGTATTGCTTGTATTTGCATAAATATATCCCTTTCAATTTTGAATTATCATAACATAAAAATACGAGTGTTATATTTATGATAATATTTAACTATGTTTAAACGCTTACTTTTATGTTTAATAATCCTTTTACAAGGAATATGTTTTGCTTATGACAAACAAAATGATGAGTATTCCTGTGGTGTTGTAAGTGCTTATAACCTAATAAATGAAGAATGCCCTGACTGTAAAAACAATGGAATCCCTGAGTTAAGTAAGCTATTAAAGACAGACGAAAATGGCACGACAACTTTCAACCTATGTAACGGATTAGAAAAATACTTTTCAAAACAACAGATTAGTGCTGATATTAAATACTATGGAATAAAGTGTTCTCTCACCTATCAATTACCTTGAACAAGACGAATATGCCATAATTAATGGAATTATACTTGTAAAAATTTTAGATAAATAGTTTTTATTTTGTTTTAATATTTTCTTTGTTGTATTGCTCTCTAAAGAGACGATTTAAAACTTTTTCAGAAGGATTATCTACTATAGTATTATCAATTTTATATAATTCGTTAATTTCTTTCCATATAGGCTTTATATTCGCATTCCACCACTTATGATAAATATTAGAATATTCTTTTCCCAATAAGCCGTTAAATACTTCCTTATTTTCAGGATTTAGCAATTTTCTAAACAAATATTCCATAGGACCTGTTCCGTCATCACTTCTAGAAGGTTCTATATCTGTAATTTTCCCTCTACTTGTTTCTAACACTCCACGAGCATTGAATAATTCTCCCTTACGATATATCACTTTTGTTTCAATAACTTCTTCTGAAGGATGATTTTTAAAAGCTTTACATATGCGAGAAAATAAATCTATATTACGATTTGACGAAAAGTAACCTTTTGGAGCATCTTTGCACTGCTCTAAGTAGTTACAATACTCTGCAATTCCTGAAGATTTCAAATTGATTTTTGCTTTAAAGGCAGGTAACTTTGTTTGTAAATTATTAGAATTGTTTTCAATTTTAGCTATACGCATTACACCATTCTCTTTAAAGTTTTATAAATTGACATAAAAGAGCATATCACAAATTATCAACTTATACAAAATCGAATACAAACAAAACTTAAAATCAAAAAATTAGTTCATTCTTAGTTATAAAATAACAAGATAGCAAAATTTATATTTACGGGTTTTAAAAGATATTAGGAATTAAAATATGAAAATAAACGGAATAAAGACAAATATATTTAAAGATATTATTATCCCTGCGACTAAAAGAATGTTCAATTTTAAAAAAGTTGACCTTGTACGTCAGCCGGCAGCAGATACGGTTGAAGTTAGCTTATTAAAAGAGAATTTTCAAGGAATTAGTTCTAAGACTTTTAAAAAACTACTCTCACCTGAATTCACACCTAAAACTAACTTAGATGAAAGTGGCTTAAGAATAACAACTCTGATTGATAAAAAGACAAATAAACCTGTAAACGCATATATTGCAAGAGTTGATGAAGATATCCCTAATATGGAAAAATACTATCTTATGGTTCCAGATGCAAACGGGGAAATAAATATTAAAAATAAAAATTATAGAGTTATAGGTGATACATATTTTTATATAGATAAAGAACAGGAAATGATAAGTCCAAAATTTGAAGGAGCATTTATTAACGGGGAACTTTGTGAAAAAGTCCTATCCTATATGAATGCAAAGGGCAATAAGGATTTTGGCGGAATAGGAACAAGAATGCATCAATTACGAGTAGAAAGAATGCTGCAAAACGATTTGGGCAATGTTTGTATTGTTGCAGAAGGAAATTCTTTTCCATTCCATTATTCAATGGGATACAGACTACCTGATGCGAAAAGACCACTTGAAGATTCAACAAAAATATTACAAGAATTTTCAAGTTTAAATCAAAAATCTCCACGTGATAATTCAAAATACATCTTTCTCGAACGTGATAATGACAAAAAAGTCGTTATCAATTGGTCAGCGACATTAGAGCACTTTTTGAATGATTATTACAAAAATGGCGGAACTCCACTAGTGGATTTTTCTCCAAACATGTATTTGAACGAAGCATCTCTTGAACAATGGATTGAAATGATTAAAAAACAACCAATATTATATTAATTCAAATAGCAAAAAAAATATTCAGGAGTTTTGTAGTAATATAGCAGTAGAGTATAATTTAATTTATTATACAATGTTTATAGAAAGGAGTATAAATATGAATATTCAATCAATTAATGCCTATAATAATAGTCCATCATTTTCGTCAAAATTAGTTCCAAATAATACTTTGAGAGATGCATTTGATCATGCTCGAAAAACAGGTAATGTAAAATTTTTAAATTCAATAAAAAACATTTTAAATGATGGAAAAGATAATACTGTAAAAATTGTTTCATATCGTTGTCCACAGAATACAGATGAGTATTTAAAGACTAGCTTATTTATTAATGATATGGAAAAAGACTTTTTAGATAATCAAGCTCTATTCACTTCTAAGAAAAATATTAGTACAGGTAACAGAATTACTGATTCAATAAAATTAATTGTAAGAAATTTCACTGATAAAAAACAAGTACGTGCAGAATTAGACGAAATATACAAAAAGTATAATTTAGAGAAAGGTGATACTAGATATCTAAGTGAAGAACCTGAATTCTTTTAAAAAGAAGAAACAAAACTTCTCGCAGATATGATTGATAATTTACCAACTTACCGTAAATAAAATATATTAATTAAAAAAGGAAGCAAGGAAGGGTCTGATAGTGAGAATAGAAAATAACTCAGCTTATAACCACCAAAATTTTG
>CALVEL010000012.1 GCA_944326565.1 Candidatus Gastranaerophilales bacterium | reverse complement strand
CCTCGTGAGATTTTACCTAAAACACTGAAAAGGTAGGAATTTGAACTATTATGCAGTTTGACAAAATCATAGTCTGCCTGAAGTTTATTGACAGCCTTACGGCGAAACTCCTGCCATTTGCGGATTAAATCAAGTTTTGCAAGAGCATTTTGTTTTGCTTTCTCCGGGGTGTATTTGATTGTCTCAACTTGGTTTTCCATTGTCTCAAAATCCTTGTAATGCGTTGTGCAACACATTCATCACTCGTTTTGAGACAGAAGTCAAGTGGGGAGTTGATTATATTTATAATATGATTACTGAAAAATGAGGAACTTTATATGAACAGCATTATAAATAATTTATGGAATAGCAATGATTATAAAAAATAGGAAAAATATTTGAATAAATATAATGATACCATTATGCTAAATCATATAGAATTCAAAAAAATGGAATCATTAGATGTTAACCCCATAAAAAATATGTCAGAATTTAAATTTTATAAATTTTTATATGATTAATTATAAATTATAAATTAATAACCTGTATTTTTTATTAACCAATCTGGGTTAGGCTTATATCCTTCTGTTATTGCACTATTATAAAAACTTGTTATTGTTTTAATTGCCGTCTCAAGTGCAATTTCTTCTGTCACAGCAAAATTATGACTTGTTGTGTATGGAGCAATTTGAGTTGGAGTTTGAATAAAATAATTTGTTTGGAAGCAAATATCTTCTCTATCAAAATACTGATAAAGTTTGATTTTAATTTCAATTTCTGGAATATCGGGTAACCTAAAAGAATATTCACCCAGTATTTGTTTTAGTTCTATAACTGTATTTTTATCATATGTAAGTTTCTTTGTGTTCATTTTTATTCCCTTTTATACTTTGCAAAAATATTAAATTATTATCATTATTCTTTATTATCAAACATAAACTTCAATAAATCTTCTATTTGTAAGGCTATTTCTTGCCAGCATTTAAAGGCTTCGGAATTGTTGGAATCCGCATTTAATAGTCTATCCCGTTCTTGAGATAATTTGACTAGTTTCCATATTTCTTGCATTGGTCTTTTATCAAAAGCAAATGCTCTAACCATATAATTTCCAAGTTCAGTTTTAGCAATAATATCACCATTATACGTCCGTTCCAAATGTTCATCGTATTCCTCTAATATTGGATCAACGAATCCTTCTTTTTCATTATGAGAAATATTAGCATCATGTGTTGGCCACTTATTATGCTTTTTTCTATTGCATTGATAACAAGAATATACTAAATTGTTATAATCATTAATCCTGCTTGCATCTATACTTTGTGGAACAAAATGATCAATTTCAAATGCATTTTTAGAAATATTTACTGTTTTCCCACAATATCCACAAGTATCTTGAAAATCTATTCGCAGGTCATTTTCATAATCTCTATAATTATTTTTAGGTTTGACATTAGTCCTTCTTGATAATTTTTTATCTCCATGTATCCTAGTCATTCTTTTTCTTCTCCAACGATACACATTGAGTTGCAAGTTCTAAAATCTTATCAATTTTATCAGATATTTCAGATTTAAATATTTCGCTAGGCAAATCATCCATTCTGTTATAGGCTTTTAAAACAGAATATAAGTTGAGAAGAGATTCTTCTTCATTATTTGTAATAGTTTTCTCTCTTTTTTTTACTAGTAGTATGTTGAAATCATTCTCTATATTAACTAATCTTTTATTAAAAACTTTTGTAGCTTGTTTTAGTTCCTCACCAAAAGTTGTAAGCCCTTCAACACTACTTAAAATACTTCTATCTTTAATTAAAATAGAACTTACAAGATTTTCTGAAATTGAATCACAAGGATAGTTCGTTAATATAATACATACTAAGTCGGGGAGTTTTTTATTCAAAAACTCAAGCAATTCCGTTCCATTAAATGTATATTGGTCTGATAACTTAAAATCCGCAATAAAACATTCTATTTTGTTTTCTAGTATCCAATTATAAACATCTTGCTTTGTTGAACAATTTTCCACAAGTTTTAGTGTTACATAATTTTCAAGTAACTCTGCATAATCCTTAAAAGCACTAGAATCATCATCGATGTATCCTATATTGTATTCACACATTATTTAAAAACTCCTTTTAAATTAATATTTACTATGAAGCCTGTTTCACGTTCTTTGTTTTGTGATAAATCAACATCACCATAATACTCTTTTACTGTTTTATTCACAATCCACATTCCCATTCCTGTTCCAATAAGGTTACTATTTGCATCACGCTTACTAGTTTCAAAAGGCTCTAGAATTAAATTTGGATTTTTTTTGTATTTTTCAGATAATCCTTTTCCGTTATCTTCATATAATAATCTTAATTCATTATTTTCTTGTGTTAAATTAATATTAATTGTTTTATTTTTAATTGCAGCATATTCAAAAGAATTGATACTATTTGTTATTAAATTACTAATGATACTTTCTATGTCATATGGAAAGCATTTAAAATTTGTTTCCACAACATTCAAACTTATTTGAACATTTTTCTCACTCAAAACTTCTTGCCAAGATTCAATAAAATCTTCAAACAGCTTCTTCATTGGTATATAGGTCATTTTACGTTTGTCTCTTTTAACCATTTCAATAGTTACAGTAAACCAAGAATTAAATTTCTTTTGCAAATCTAAGGCTTCTTCTAATTTTTGCTTGATATGTTCTTCTGATTTTCCTTTTTCTAATGCTTGTTGTGCTGTTAAAATTTTAATATTTAATTTATGAACAACATCTTTAATTTCATGAATATATGAATTTGTTACAATACCAGTTGTTGCTAAGGTTCTTAGTAGTCGATTTTCATCTTCAAGATCTTTTATTTGTTCCTGCTTGGTATCTATAACTGCTTTTGCTTTTTTTGCATCAATTAAAGTCTTTTTTTGTTGTCCTTTGTTATTTGATTTATTATTTGCAGATTTTTCATTTATTTCATCTTCATAAATTTTAATAGGATGAGTATCGTCATAATATTGTCGTAATATACGGCAGACATATTGACGATCTTTTTCTATTTCTTGTATTACAAAAATTAAAAATTCCCTAAAATATGCAAACTCTTTTGTTTCAACAATGCCTTCTCTATTGGATTGGTCTGGAAGATTGATATTTAAACGAGAAATATGAACAGCACCTAACATTTGATCTGCCGCAACACGCCACGCCCCAGTTGGGTGAGATATTGCAGCAGGAGATTTAGATTTACGATTAGACAATAAAAGCCAATCAAAAGTTGTTGTTTTTGGCTCCCCATAAGGCCTTACTCTAAAATTATCTCGATAAATTTTTATTCCGCCAAAGGTGTCTCTTGTATCTCGCCTTGAAGAAATATCCTTATAAAAATACTTTTCCTTTTCATCTTTCGTATTGGATAACTTTGCAAAATATAAAGTTCCTTTAAAAGGACCAATTGTATTTATATCTATATCAGATAAAATTTCATTAAATACATAATTTTTTTCTATAGGTTTACCCTTAAAATATTCAGCGTCTTTTGAGGTGAAATATGGTTCTCTTACAACTTCATTAAATTTGTTCCCAAAATCAAATTCATCTCTTTTTATTAAAATCCTAGTATTGCCACTTTCATCTACATTAAAGTCTATTTTATAATCATACGAATAATCATTACTATTTACAGTAATCTTAGATTCTTCTAATTTTGAATTTTCAGAAAATACATATAACTGAAAAATATTATCAATTTCTGGTGGAATTAATGTGGCTAAACTCTTTTTTATATCTTCAATTAATGTAGTTGTCCAAGTATCTCTTAAATTTTGTAACTTGAATATTGTACCACTATCATGACATTTTGCTTTAATTAATGACTTTAAATCATTATTCAAAATTTCATTTGTATAATTACAAAAATCGATATTCGTTATTTCAAAATCAGCTCCAACATCTGTAATTTTTGTTCCAGAATTAAAATCTGACCAATTAACAGACCATAAAACAGATTCTGTCTTTGTTTTTGACAACATTTTACAATTATCAGCAATACGATCTAGAGCGAATCTACCAATTCCTTTTGCACCAGTTTGTATTCTTCCAGAATGAAGTTTATAATTCTCTTTTTTTGATGAATATCCAATTGTCATCCAGTTACTATGAATGGTTTCTGAGGTCATACCAGAGCCATTATCTATTAAATAAAACATATTAGTTGATTTTTCATAATATAAAATACAAGTATTAGCATCAGCATCATATGCATTTTTTACTAATTCTAATATTGCACCATCCAACTTCGATACATTTTCTCTCCCTATAAGCCTTGCTGTATTAGCATCTACATTAAAAGGAATTTTCATACAGCAACCTCCTCATTTAGTTCAAAATTATTAACATCTTTTGGGGTAATACGTAAGGATTTCCCACTGGCTTGTATTCCTATATTATTAACATACTCTATAAAATCTTTACTATTAAGAATTTGCTTAGCCTGCTCCAGAGATGTTCCATTTTTAGATGTAATATATATTCCTGAATAAGGAATATCTTCTTTAGAAAGTTCATATACTTTTATATTATCAGTTACAACTGTTGATATTAAAAGTTTTTCTTGGTTTAAGTGAGACAAAGCTTGGCTTCGCCCGTATTCAAACCATTCCGCAGATATATCTTTGTTACGTTTTTCTAATTTATCCTTAAAGGTTTTTAAATGCTGGACTGCCACAGGATATTTTTCTTCAAATTCTTCAGGTTTATATTTCATCAATTTTCCGTTTTTGTAATAATATGGAAATATTATGTATTCTTCTATACCATATGCAAGATTTCGTGGGCTTTTAGCAGGTCTTGTAACCTCTTCTTCAATATTACACTTTGAAGTAATATTTGCATCAGGCCTTATAATAAAAGCTTGGTTTAATAATGTAGCAATAGAAATTTGAGCATTAAAAAAATCTCCAAATTTTAGATTTGTATTTTTATTTTTTGATTCTTCAACTTTAAATACCCATTTTTGATTTAAAGAAGTTTTTGGAATTTTTATACTAGTTTTATCATCCTCATTTCTATACAAAATTTGTTTTCTGTTTTTGCCTTTTTCGCAAACCAAAATCGATGTTGCGACTAAAGCTTTTGAGAACACTTTTTCTGTTTTAAAATCGTATATTTTACTGACTGAAGGAAGAATAAACTCTCTAAGTTTTTCTGCAAAAACATTCTTAAAAATACTACTTGGTATAAGATAAGAGAGCTTACCATTATCAGATAAGCAGTTCAGACTTTTTTCAATAAAAGCATAACAATAGTCAAATTTCCCTTTAGAACATGTAATAAACTCATTTTTAATAAATTCTCTAGTCTCAGGTTCAAGATCTCTATAATTTATATATGGAGGATTTCCGGCAATGTATGAAAACTTTTGGGATAGTTTGTATTTTAAAAAATCCGCAACATGAATATTCCATTTTACATTATAAATCCCATAGTATGCCGCGACTTTATTCAGAGTTTTTATACAATCATTATATTTAGAAGAATCAATTTCAAAACCCCAAATGTCATCTTGCAGCCCTGTTTTTATTATTTTTAGCGAAAGTTTTTTACTAATACCATCCTTAATATATCTCGAAACTACATGTTTTAAGACGGATCCATCACCACATGAATTTTCTAGGAATTTTTGTCCTAATAAGCCTTTTTTATATTCTATGATATCCAATAATTTATTGACCTTATCATCAGGTGTAAAAATTTGACATCTTTCTATACGCTTCATTCATACCTGCTGCTTAATATAACATATAAATGATAGCATAAAAAGCATGATTTTAATACTTCCATTTACAAAAAATAGCGTAATGTAATGTAAATTTAACATTACAAATGTTACATAGTAACGACAAGGATTATACGATGACAGAATTTAATAACTTATTAAGAATAATTACTCCAAAATTGACAAAGTGTCTGCTATAGTTTACACTATATTTTTGAAGCAAAAAGTCTAGTTAAGAATGGTAAATAATGAAAGAATTAAAGCATACAATAGATTTAGAAAATTATATAGTTAACGACTTAAAAACAGATGAAGATATTAAATTATATCTAAATACAAGTTTAAAAGATTATATTGAAGATGGTGATTTTAATTCTTTTTATCGTGCATTAGAAATTGCCATCAAATCAAGAAATTCAATTTCAGGTTTTGCAAAGAAAATTGGAATGTCAAGAACTCATTTATATAGTTTATTTAAAAATGAAAAAGAACCTAAATTTTCAACCATTGTAAAAATATTCCATGAATTAGGTTATGAATTAGAAATTGCGTAAATATCTCAATCTCATTGATAATTTGGGGTATCTCAATTTATAAGCAAAAATAAAATTGCACTTTTTTGCACTTTATTGCACTGGGCTAAAACAGGCTTTGTGAGTAGGATAGACCCTGAAATAAATTCAGGGTGACAGAAAATTAGTGCAAAAGAGTGCAAGAAAAGAGTACTTAAGTGCAAGAAAAGACCCATACATCTCAATACTAAAAAACAGCCTCAATCGTGCTGTCTGTTTGATTTTTTATTAAATTTCCCCCGTCTCAATGTCCCAGAAACCTATTACCTGCAAAAATTTCGCATCCAATAAAGGTTCATAATATATAGATTTATATATTTATACATGCACTCAGTGGACTGG
>CALVEL010000011.1 GCA_944326565.1 Candidatus Gastranaerophilales bacterium | reverse complement strand
GTAAAGGGCCGAGATTATATTGAAATTAGAGAGAAAAAGACGAATAAGTATAAGAAATTTCCGCTTAATAGGTTTTTGAAAGAGGAGATTGATTTATTTGTAGAGGGTTTGGCGAGTGAGCAACCGCTTTTTTATACTCAAAAAAAATGCAGACTCGATAGAGCACAGGCGTATAGAATTTTAAATAAAGCTGCACAAGCCGTCGGGGTTAAGGAAAGAATCGGAACACATACACTAAGGAAGACATTTGGGTATCATCATTATAAAAAATATAATGATATAGTACTCCTGCAAAAAATCTTTAACCACTCCTCTCCATCAGTAACACTCCGCTACATAGGAATCGAACAAGATACAATTGATGAAAGCTATATGAATTTTTATTTGTAGACTTTTAATTAATTACAATACCTACAAATAATATCTTTTTGGTATTGTTCTAGTTTTTCTAATAGAACGTCATCAAAAATAATTTCATTTTCATCAATAGATTTTACGCAAGGTGCCAACCAATCCAATTCTTCAAAATCAAATCCATACCTTAATAACATAATTTCTTTAGAGTTATTTGTGCCATACTTTAAGTAGTTTATCATTGCCAACGCCCTAGAATCTTGAGTTTTATCATAATACATTTTGAATGCCGCAGATATAGGATTACTTAATGAAAAAGATAAAACCGTATCGAGATATTCATAAGTATCATATACTAATTTATCATAATCAAAATCTTTAAATGTTGCATTTTTGTCAAATAGTGATTTTTGAAATGCATTAACATTAGGGAGTTCACTTGGGATTTGCGAATATTTTAATTTAGTAGATGCAATTTGTTTATGAAATTCTTTCTCCGATATAAGCTTTTCTTTTAGCTGTCGTCTTAAGTCATTTCTGCGTTCATCATCTGTAATATAGTTATACCTAAAAGCAACTATTTGGCTAAAAGAACGCCCCTGAACTTTCCATAAAAGTATTCGAAGTGCTACACTTAATATGCTTTGTTCAGCATATGACAAGTTTTTACGTCTTAAATGCTTTACAAATATATTTTTAAAAGAATTTTTCACTAATTCTCTTGTATTATTATTCATATTTTTATAATTAGCAGCACTTATTATATTGTTATCAATAAACATATTATCTAAGATTAACTTTATATCATCATCTAAATTTGCATTTTTTATGCGCTCTTTTTGTAATTCAGTAATCTGTAGTTCATCATCAAATGTATTATTACGTGTTGCGTCAACTATATCTTTTGCATCTTCTGGTAACGATGAGAAATCATCATTATCTAATTCTGATGTATTTTTTATTTTTGTATCTATATTGAGCCTTTCCAAAAAATTATTATAATTTTCTTTTGGGACAATAACAAAACCATAGTCAAAGGCATTGCTAAAAGTTTTACTTCTTCCTGCCCTACCAATTAAATTTTTAATCTCTAAGGATTTTTTATCTTCATTGCCTCTGAATCTATAATTATCAATCCATACTAAATCAAAAGGCATATTAATACCCTGTAGTAGTGTTGATGTCGCAAAACAAATTTTAGCGTATCCTGAATTGATAAATTTTTCTATCAAAAAACGTGCCTTTAAAGGAATAGAACCATGATGAATTACAATCCCCTTCTGCATCATTTTTACTAGATTTGAAACTTTTTTATCTTCTGTAGCGCCAATATATTCTTGTAATTCTTTAATAATTTTTATAGCATTGGGATTTGTAATTTCATCGCACAAGTCAAGATAATCTCTAAAATCTTCAAATAGTTTTTTACTATATATTTTAGCTTTTGAAGCATAAATTAATATGGTTGTACCTTTTTGTTTTAATATTTTCTTTATAATATTTCGAGTGTAATAATATCTTCCCGGTTTAAAAGTAGGTCTATATGCAAAAATGTCCCCTTTTATGGGTGTTAGATATATTTTCCCGACAGAATTTTGTTTATAGCTTTTGAACGAAGAATTTTCTGTAATATTATGTTTTTCAAACTGTGCCTGAGGATTATTTATAAAGGGATGTGCAAAAACTTTTGTTGCATTAGGGAATTCAGTATTAATTCTTCTTATTAAAGAATCAAAAGTAAGCCCTCTCATATTTTCTTCTGATAATTGTGCTTCATCAATTAAAAACAAACCAATATTAAAGAGATCTTTAAACTTAAATAATTCTCTTGCTCTTTCTGGAGTCAGAATAAAGACACGCCTTTTTGTATGTCTTATATTTATATTATCTACAAACTGCAAAACTAACACATCCTTATTATTATCTAATATTTTTAATGTTTTCTCTAAATATTCGGCTATTAAAGCTCTTGATGGTACAATAATTACAATGTCGTCCTTTCTATGTTTGATTAGATCCATAAAAAGATATGATTTGCCAGAACTAGTTGGAGCAGAAAAAGAAAAATATTTTTTTTCATCAATATTTTTAATCATGTTAACTTGTATAGGAGTAAATGAATTTTTAAGGTTTGTTTTTATATCTTTAGCATATGCATTATAAACCATTTCTACCAAAGAATGAGGCTTTAATGGTTTATAAAATATGCCCATTAAATACAATATTTTACTTTCATACATTTTAAATATTTTTGGATGGAATAATTTTATATATGCTAGTTTTTCTAAGTCAACATTTGAGATAGGACCTTCTTTATACATTTTATTAATAATGTCAGTAATAACTTTATCGACATTTTTAGCTCTTATGACATTTGTTTTATGAATATGTGGCTTAATCATACTTGAATACCTATAAAAAATAGTTCAGGATATTTTTGCAAATATTGTCTTACATTTTTATTATTTTGTATTGTTTGAAAAATATTTTCAAAGTTGTTATGAACCGAAAAAGCTGCTACATAACCTTTGGAGTCATTGGATAAGTGTTTTGCATTTACTCTTGAATTAAATTTTTTCAAGTCAGTTAATTCCATTATATCTTTTTTCTTGTCTATGAATTTGCATATTTGTGAAATAGCTTTAGTATATGCATTTTGTTCAGAATTAAATTTTGCTTCACCATAAAACAATATGTCTTCTCCTGAAATAGTATGGAAATCAAAGCCAGGATTTCCTTTCGCTTTTTCCTTCCAAATTTCAGCCAAAGGAAATTTTGCATGTTGATATGTTTCTTCTAGTGTTGATTGAGCAACAGAAGAGACAAGAAATTCTCCAAATTCAGCTCCTATTTCATTTCCAACTTCTTTTAAAATTTTAGTAAGAATATTAATAGTTTCTTCAGAACGTGCCAGAAAAGAATTATAATCTATCTCATTATCAAGTTCTTTTAGCCAACTTTTATCAAGAATATTTATCATCATTTCTTTAGCTTTTTGCGTTATATTATTAATCTTTACACGAACATAACGTAACTTGCAGTCATTACAAATTATATCATTAGTATCCAAAATTTCTACTGAAGGTTGTTTTATATTCATCACTTCCCCTATCTTTTAAATTATAGGTGTTTTTATTAAAAGAACTTTAAACATTAAGGAAAATTTAATAATTTAGATAAGACTCAATTGAGGTCAAATTATATTAATATCTAAATTTATCATTGCCTTATGTTCATGATAATATAATTATGTGGAAGTTTTAAACTGGAGTTCTGCTTTGCCAACATCTAATTTTGAATATTTGAATAAATATTATCCACAACTTGCAAAGTTTGGTAGTGCCGCAGAATGTTATTTATACTCAGATCCTAATGCTTGTATATATAAACTTGGTTTATTGAGTGAAACTATTGTCAATGCTGTTTTTGATATTGAAAAACTGAGCATTCCGGAAGATAAAAACACATTAGCAATGAAAATAAGAATTTTAAAACGTGAAGGAGTTCTTCCTAAAATTATTGATGATATTTTGTATGCATTAAGAATTCGAAGAAATGATGCAGTTCATGCGGGTTTGGACTCCATTGATAATGCCAAAATCTTATTAAAAATGGCATATAATTTATCAAATTGGTTTGTAGAAGTATATATAGATTGGCAATACAAAGCTCAGCCTTTTGTTCTTCCAAGTAAAATACCTACAACCGATTATGAAAAAATTATAAAAGAAAAAGAATCCCAAATTAGTGCTTTGAATGAAAAAATCATTCAAATGCAAGTTATTCAAGAATCAAGTAGCACAGAACGAAAAAGACAGGCCGAAACAGTTTCAGAAGGTCTAGATATATCTGAAGATGAAACGCGATTCTTCATTGATGATCAGTTAAGAAGAGTTGGCTGGACTGTTGATACAAAAGAACTTCGTTATTCAAAAGGTGCAAGACCACAAAAAGGAGTTAATCAAGCAATTGCAGAGTGGCCAACAGATTCAAAAGTTTCAAAAACGGGTTATGCAGATTATGCCCTGTTTATAGGATTACAATTAGTAGGAATAATTGAAGCTAAAAAGGCTCTATCTGATATTCCATCAGTAATTGATTATCAATGTAAAGATTATTCTAGATGTATAAAAGAGAATGATTCTAAATATTGTTTGACAAAATGTTGTAAGGATTTTAAAGTTCCTTTTATTTTTGCAACTAATGGAAGAAAATACTTAAAACAAATTGAAACAAAATCAGGAATATGGTTCTTAGATTTAAGAGATGAAAGCAATGCTCCTTATGCTCTTAAAGGCTGGATAAGTCCAGGGGGCATAATGGAAATACTTGAACAAAACAAAAAAGAAGCAGCAACAACATTATCTAATATGCCATATGACTTCTTGCAGGATAGTGATGGCTTAAATTTAAGGAATTATCAAATAAAAGCTATTGAAGCTGTAGAAAATGCTTTAGCAGATGGGAAGAAAACAGCATTACTCTCTATGGCTACTGGAACAGGTAAAACGCGGACTATTCTTGGTATGATATATCGTTTTCTAAAAAGCAAACGATTTAAGAGAATTTTATTCTTAGTAGATAGAACTGCACTTGGAGAACAAGCACAAGATGTATTCCAAGATGTAAAACTTGAAGATTTGATGTCATTAAACCAAATCTATAATATTAATAAATTGGAAGATAAAGACATTGATAAGACAATCAAAATACAAGTTTCTACCGTACAAAGTATGGTAAAACGTATTATGTATCCTGAAGACGAAACTTATCCTTCAGTTTCAGATTTTGATGCAATAATTGTCGATGAAGCACACCGTGGATACATTTTAGACAGAGAAATGAGTGATGAAGAACTTCTATACAGAGATCAAGATGATTATGTTTCAAAATACAGAACAGTAATAGAGTACTTTGATGCATTCAAAGTAGCATTAACAGCAACTCCCGCTTTACATACTACAGAAATATTTGGAAAACCTGTATTTAATTATTCATACAGAGAAGCCGTAATTGATGGGTATTTAGTAGATTATGATGCCCCTCACACTATTAAGACAAAGTTGAGCAAAAAAGGCATACATTACAAAAAGGGAGATACACTTGCTATTTATAATCCAATTACAGGAGAAATTATAAATAGTGCAGAGCTTGAAGATGAACTTGCTTTTGATGTAGATAAATTCAATAGAGATATAATCCTTCCAAACTTTAATAAAACCGTTTTAAATGAAATTGCAAAAGATATTAATCCTGAAGGCAAAGAAAAAACTCTTATATATGCAGTAAATGATGCTCATGCAGATATGATTGTTGATATTTTGAAAAAGATATACTCTGAATATGGTATAGACAATGATGCTGTACTAAAGATTACTGGTAGTGTTGCCGGTGGAAATAAAAAGAAAATAGCAGAAGCAATTAAACGATTTAAAAATGAACAATATCCTAATATTGTTGTCACTGTTGATTTATTAACAACCGGCATAGATGTACCAGAAATTACTAAACTTGTATTTATGAGAAGAATAAAATCTAGAATACTATTTGAACAAATGTTAGGTCGTGCAACAAGGTTATGTCCAGAAATTGGGAAAACTCACTTTGAAATATATGACCCAGTCGGGGTTTATGATTCCTTAGCTCCAGTTAATACAATGAAGCCTGTCGTAAACAATGTGACAACAACAATTGAGGATTTATATAAGGGGTTAGAGGCTTTTGAAGATAATGATCATATTCAAAACCAATTAGATTTGTTATTTGCAAAAATTCAAAGAAAACAAAAAAGTTTATCACAAAAAACTTTAGAAAATTTTCAAATAAAAACCGACGGCAAAACGCCTACCCAAATAATTAAAGAAGCTCGTTTCAAAGAAACAAAAGCAGCCAGAGAATTTATGCAAGTATATAAAGATGCATTTATGCTGTTAGATACCAAAAAGCAAAGTATCCCAAAACCGAAAGTGTATGACGATAGAGAGGATGAATTGTTAGAACACGAGCGAGATTATATTAATGGTAAACGCCCTGAAGATTATATCGAATCTTTTAAAAAATTTATTAATAACAATATAAATAAAATTGCAGCTTTAAATACAGTATGTACAAGACCCCAGAATTTGACCAGAGCTGATTTAAAAGAATTAAAACTGATTTTAGATGAAAATCAGTTTAATGAAAACATGCTAAATTCAGCCTGGAAACATTTAAAGAATGAGGATATAGCGGCAGATATCATTAGTTTTATCCGACAACAAGCACTAGGCTCGCCTTTGATTAGTCACGAAAGAAGAATTAAAAATGCCATTGCAAAAATTAAGTTGAATCATGAATTTAATAAAATGCAGTTAGATTGGTTGGATAGAATTGAAAAAAGTTTGCTTGAAGAAACTGTTATGGACAAACAAATCCTTAATAGCGGGGCATTTAGAACTAACGGTGGTTTTAATGCTATTGATAAAAAATTCGGTGGTAAATTACAAGAAATTATAGATGAACTCAATGAATACCTATATAATGACGAGGAAAATATTGCATGAACAATAAAGAAATCGTATCAAAATTATGGAAATTATGTGATGTATTACGGGATGATGGAATTACATATCATCAATATGTAACAGAATTAACATATATCTTATTTTTAAAAATGAGTAAAGAAACAGGAACTGAAGATAAAATTCCTGAACAATATAGGTGGGATAAACTTGTAGAAAAAAAGGGGATTGAATTAAAACATTTTTATAAAGAACTTTTAAACTATTTAGGTGACAAATGCCAGGGAAGAATAAGAGAAATTTATCAAGGAGCAATTAGTAATATTGATGAACCTAAAAACCTTGAAAAAATAATAACATCAATTGATGGTCTTGATTGGTATTCAGCAAGAGAAGAAGGTCTTGGGAATTTATATGAAGGACTTTTGGAAAAGAATGCTAACGAGAAGAAGTCTGGAGCTGGTCAATATTTCACCCCAAGAGTCTTGATTAACGTAATGACAAAACTTGTAGATCCAAAAGCTGGCGAAAGATGCAACGACCCGGCATGTGGAACATTTGGTTTTATGATTGCGGCAGATCAACATATTAAGAATAATACAAGCGATTTATTTGACTTATCTACAGATGAACAAAATTTTCAAATTCAGCAAGCATTCACAGGCTGTGAACTAGTACACGACACCCATCGTTTGGCATTAATGAATGCTATGCTACATAATATTGAAGGTAAAATATACCTGGCTGATACATTGTCAACAGAAGGTAAACAACTAAAAGGGTATGATGTGGTACTCACAAACCCTCCATTTGGCACTAAAAAGGGTGGGGAACGTGCAACAAGGGATGATTTTACATTTCCAACAAGTAACAAGCAATTAAATTTCTTGCAGCATATCTATCGTAGTTTAAAGACTACGGGTAAAGCTCGAGCCGCAGTAGTGTTACCCGATAATGTCCTTTTTGCAGATAATGATGGAGAAAAAATTCGTAAGGACTTAATGGAAAAATGTAATTTGCATACGATTTTGAGACTCCCAACGGGTATATTCTATGCACAAGGTGTAAAAACGAATGTATTATTTTTTACTAGAGGGAAAGAGGATAAAGGAAATACCAAAGAAGTTTGGATTTATGATTTGCGTTCAAATATGCCTTCTTTTGGTAAAACAAATCCACTTAAAGAATCTGATTTTGATGATTTTGTAAAATGCTATTGTGCCAATGATCTTTCAAAAAGAAAACAAACCTGGTCAGAAGAAAATCCTGATGGAAGATGGCGCAGATATTCTTATGATGAAATATTAAAAAGAGATAAAACAAGTTTGGATATTTCTTGGATTAAAACTGGAGATGATGTCCCTGATTGCTCGCTAAATGAACTACTGGAAGAAATTAAAACAAAAACGGATTCGATTGTTGCTTCAGTTGCTAAACTACAAGAATTAATCGCTGAGGTTAAAGAATAATGAATACCAAACAACTAAGACAAAAAATCCTTGATTTAGCAATAAAAGGTAAGCTAGTTCCTCAAGATCCTAATGATGAACCAGCAAGTAAATTACTTGAACGTATAAGAGAAGAGAAAGAACGACTTATTAATGAAGGTAAATTAAAGCGGGATAAGAACGAGTCTTATATTTTTGTAGGTGATGATAAGTTACATTATGAGAAGTTTGCAGATGGAAGTGTAGTTTGCATAGAAGACGAAATACCATTTGAGATAC
>CALVEL010000010.1 GCA_944326565.1 Candidatus Gastranaerophilales bacterium | reverse complement strand
ATAAGGATTCTCGCAAATGACAGTGTCAAGGTTATAAAATCCTATTACTTTGTAATACTCATTATCTGAGTTTTCAAGACTTTTAATCTTTTTAAGTTTGTATTTTTTGCCTAATTCAATCATTGTTACCTCTTATTAACAATGACATATATCACTCTCAATGAGTTAAATATCAAGCAAAGATACACAAAAAGTATCATTTTGACACAAAGAAGGTATTACTGTAATAAATAGTTATATAAAAAGCGAATAACAGGTATTTTAAGCAAAATTCTTTGGTAAAGTATAATTCCCTATCTCTTATGAGTATAAAATTCAATATAGAGCATTTTGAACACTTTTTGAACGGGGGTTCATTTATCTTTAAACGCTTTATGATTTTTTATGCAGATAGGATTGTTTATTATTTTTGTCTGAAATAAAATAAATTTATGAATAGAGATGAAGCAACTAAAAAGTTGCAGGAAATAATTGGAAAAGATTTAGTTAAAATCGCTGCTGAATGTGGTGTAACCTTATTTAAAGATGGAAAGAAAAATAAAGGTTGGGTTGGGCATGTCGTAGAGTGTCACTTAGGATTGCCCCGTAATTGTTTACAATTACCTGATTTTGGAGACTGGGAATTAAAAACTATATCAATGAAAAAATTAAAATCAGGCATAATTGTTCCTAAAGAAACTATGGCAATAACAATGATAAACCCTGAAGACGTTATCAATAACGATTTTGAGCATAGCCATCTAAAATTAAAATTGAATTGTTTGTTGATTATAACAAGAATGTGGTATGCAACATCTGAACCTCGTTCTGAATTACTTTCAGCTTTCAAATTTGATATTGACAATGATAAAGAATTATATGCAGAAATTGCAGCTGACTATGAAGAAACACGAGAGTGCATAAGAAATAAAGGATTTAATGCATTATCAGGTAAAATGGGAAAATGGATTCAACCTCGTACTAAAGGTCAAGGTAACGGTGCTCCTAAAACCAGAGCCTTTTACGCAAGAACCTGTTTTTTAAAGAAAATTTTAAAAGATAATGCTTAATAGTTTTTAACCAATACTTCTGTTATTTTTCCTCTGCCATTTGGATTAGCATTTATCGCACGAGAGGCAAAAACTTTTTTAATTTCATAATTTGAGTACAATTCATTTACAAGTTTTGTATCTGAGTTAGAAAGCATAAACATTACGCCCTTTGAATCCAGTTCATCACAAACATCTCGCAATTTAAACTGCATATCAAGGTCAAAACCGTCTTTGGTGTACGAAGTAAAACTTGATGTTTCATTCAGCGGTACATAAGGCGGATCAAAGTAGACAAAGTCGCCTTTTTGCACTTTGTTTAAAATTTCTGAAAAATCTGCACAATAAATTTCTGTATTTTTCAATAATTTAGAACAATTAATCAAGTTTTCGGCATCAACAATTCTAGGATTCTTGTAGTTCCCGAACGGCACATTAAACTGCCCTTGTGAATTTACCCGATACATTCCGTTGAAACAGGTTCTGTTTAAATAAATAAACCTGCTTGCTCTCTCAATACTTGACAATTCTGCATATTTTTCAGTTCTATCAATATTACGAATTTCTAAAAAATATTCTTTTGACACTTCGTGTTTGCCTAAATCTTCAATAAGTTCATAAACATCATCCCGAACCACAGAGTATAAATTTATTAACTCCTCATTCATATCAGAGATATAACCGTTTTGAGGCTGCAATTCAAAAAATAAGGCACCGCCTCCGATAAACGGCTCAAAATATCTGTTGTAGTTTTCAGGCATGTTTTTGAGAAGTTCAAACATAAGCTGACGCTTACCGCCAACCCATTTGACTATGGGATATGTTTCCTCTTTTAACTTCTCAAGTACTACCGCCATTTTAGTTCCTTATTTGAAAATTGCTGTTCAAACCTTTTGATTGAAAGGTCTAAATACTCTTGTTCCAAGTCTATACCGATAAACTTTCTTCCTAACTCTAATGCCATTATACCAGTTGTGGAGCTTCCTGTGAATGGGTCAAGGATTAAATCTCCTTTATTAGTTGAGGCAAGGATTATCCGTCTTAACAATTCTAAAGGTTTTTGCGTCGGGTGTTTACCAAAAAATTTTTCAGAGGGTTTTGGGGTTCCTATTGCCCAAACAGAACGCATCTGTTTATCGGGCTTTTTGATAAAATCTTCCCCCCAACTGCCATTTTTCATTGCTTCATAGTTAAAAGTATGTTTTGAATTATTATCTTTCTTTGCCCACAAAAGTGTTTCATGACTTGCTGTAAAATATCTGCAAGACATATTGGGCGAGGCATTAGGTTTAAACCAACAAATATCGTTTAAGATTTTAAATCCGGCTGTCTGTAAAGCAAATCCACAAGCATAAATTGAATGGTAAGTGCCTGAAATCCATATAGTGCCGTTAGGTTTTAAAACTTTCTTACAAGCGTTAATCCAAGCCTGATGAAATTTGAAATCTTCTTCAATACCCTTACTCTCATCCCATTTGCCTTTATTCACCGAAACAACTTTTCCGGCATGGCAGGTAATTCCGCCATTAGATAACATATAAGGCGGATCTGCAAAAATCATATCAACTGATTCAGGAGTTGCTTTGTTTAAAATTTCAATACAATTACCCTGAAATAAGGTTATATCATCTTTCTCATAGACCTTTTGCATAGGTTAATTATATTATAAAGATAAAAGTAATTAATTTAAACAAAAAGAAAGTTTACATAAGGATATATGTTATTAAAAATAATATAGAAAATTTCATAATTACTGTTTTTGTACTATAATCATTTTATACGGGGTATGAAATGAAAATAGACTATGTTTTTATTGAAAAATTTAGGGATATTGAAAATCTGAAATTGAATTTAGGTTCAAAACTAACATTTATTGCTGGTAGTAACGGTACTTCTAAAACATCATTATTGGGTCTTATTGCTCAGCCATTTTCATATAGAGAGCGTGTTTATAATGAAAAATTAGGTAAAGAAACCTCACAAATAATTTACCGTACTATTACAAATAAACCCTTTGAGACAAAATTTAGTGATATTCATAATTTAACAGAATATGACGATATTGTATCTATTAAATATAAGCTTTTGTTAGTTGAATCAGAGCATAATGTTATTGAAATGCCTGTTGCTGGAGAACATAGAGATAAAACGGCCAAAATAGAAAAAAGATTTGTAGCATTTCCTCAAGAACGCGAAGCTGGAAAAGGGAATTATAAATTCCCAGTTATATACCTTGGGTTAAAACGTCTATACCCTTTAGGAGAACACAATGAAAAAGATGTACATATAGAGGAATGTAATGATATTACTGCGGAATATATTAATCTATACAATGCTATACACAGAGAGCTTTTTGTTGATCCCAATATAAATTACACATTGGAGAATGTTAATACATCAAATAAATCATTGTTAGGTGGAAAAAATGAAAACTATGATTCGAATGGTTTTTCTTCTGGACAAGATAACATAAGCCAAATAATTACAGCCATATTATCATTTAAAAAATTAAAAGAAGAGGTTGGAATGGAGTATAAAGGCGGATTATTGTTGATAGATGAAATTGAATCGACATTACATCCTCTTGTAAAAGAAAATTTAATAAATATGTTATATAAATTTGCACGAGATTATTCTTTACAAATAATTATTACAACACATTCCCTAGAAGTGCTTCAAATTGGCATGCAGAAAAAATACAAAAATGATACAGAAATTATTTATCTAACAAAGACAAGAGGAAGTTTGGAATTTTGGGAAAAAACGAATTTTGAAGATATCCAAGAAGATATGACTGCAAAGCTTCTCAAAAAAGAAACATATAAGCAGCAAGTATTGTGTGAAGACGATGAGGCAGTTGCCTTTTTAAAAGCAATATTACCAAAAAATATCAAAGATAAGATAGTTATTATATCTACCAAATTAGGTTGTGGTAATTTAATGAATTTAGCTACTTCTCAAATATCAAGGTACAATAATTTTCTTTTTGTTTTAGATGGGGACCAAAAGACACAAAAAAATAATATTATATGTCTGCCTGGAAATGATTCTCCAGAAGGATTAATTCATTCTATGTTGTCACAAATGGACAAAGATGATGTTTTTTTCAAAAAGCCAAAACCCTCTCAACAAGTATATTTAAAAGGTTTTGTCGAAATCCCTTTAAAAGGTGTGAATAAAAATCAGGATGGAGTAAGGAGAGAAAAATTAAAAGAATTTTTCTCTTATTTAAAAAAAGATGTAAGCCATCAATCTTGGAATACCCTATTTAAATATTGGATATCAAAAAATGGTTCTGAGGTTGATAAATTTATTACAAGATTCAATTTAAAAATAGAACAACAAAAATCTTAAAATTCGTTTATTTCTTACTGATTTTATGCAATTAATAAAGATAAAGGAATATAATGGATAAATATTATAAAGTACAAAAAATAGATATTTCACTTATAGATTTGGACACCCAAAATCCACGTTTTTTATTGCTTTATAGAGATTCTTATTCTCAAGATGACATAATTAATTATTTATTAAAAAATGAAAATGCATTTGAAATCGTTAAATCAATTTATGAAAATAAAGATTTTTTTGAAGATTCATTTTGTTATGTTTTAGAAAATAATGATAGGTATATCGTAAAAGAAGGGAATCGTCGAATTGCAGCATTAAAAGCATTAGCTGAACCATCAAAGTATCTTTCTGGTTTAAAATATGAACCTTTTCTTGTATCTTCGGTAAATTGTCTTGTATATAACAATATAAAAGCATTAAATGAAAAAATCTTTAATCGCCATACTCAAATAGAAGTAAAGGGTTGGTCTAGATTAGCTCAAGGTGCAGCAATACAAGAGTACTTAAATAAAGGTGGCCGGTTATCTGATTTAAATAATATTAAAGATTACAAGAATGTGTATAGATTATTTAAATTGTGGGAGGCTGTAAGTCAAATTGATGAGGAACATTCTAATAATTTTAAAGAAATGTTAATTGAATGGAAACGTTCTGCAATAGTTGAACGTTTTTTTAGCAAAGAAAATTTATTAAAACAGATGGGATTTGTATTCAACAAAGATTTGTCTCTGAATATATTAGATAAAACCGTTTTTACGAATTCAATAAATTCTTTTATTGAATGGTTACAACCATCAAATAAAATAACTGCTCACAATATTAATAAAAGTACAATACAAGAATATTTTGATGAAGTTTTTTCCAAGAATGGTTATGTTTCTCCACAAAGACATCTTTTTGATTCTACTAACAATAATATTAGTACAATTAAAACAGAAGAAAAAATTTTACATATTGAACATAAAGAGTTGTTTAACGAAGATAAAATAAATATTTCTAATGATACAGACAATAAAATAGCAAATAAAAAACATTCTGCTTATTTAATCAAAGAAAATAAATCTTTATTAGATAGAGTAACTTTATTCCCTGCAAATTTTAAGTTAAAAATTCCAAAATCAAGAATTAATGATATATATCTTGAAATGAAAGATTTGTCGGTTAATAATCAAAAAGAATCATTTTCTATAATGACAAGAATATTCTTAGAGTTTACCGTGGATGCTTATGGAGATGCAAATATAGCTGATTATAAAAAGAAGAGAGAAGATAGTAATAACTTTAAATTGCGAGCACGAACTATTTGTGTTGCGGAAAATTTGTATCAAAGAGGAGATTTAACAGATAAGGAATTTAATTCAATTAAAACGACAATTGACAATGAAAAATCACCCGTAAAAATAGAAGCTTTGAATCAATATGTTCATAATTCAAAATTTAGTCCAGATGAAAATTCATTAAAGGTTTTTTGGGATAATCTTCGTCCATTATTTGAAAGGATATGGTGTTAATATGAGGTACTCACCATTAAGATATCCTGGAGGAAAAGGTAAAATTGCAAAATTTATGAAACAATTTATCAAAGATAATTTTGACGAATTGCCTGTATATGTTGAACCGTATGCGGGAGGTTCTGAATTAGCCTTAACCCTATTGATTGAAGGTTATGTAAGTGAAATATGGATAAATGATAAAGATAATGGAATTTATTGCTTTTGGTACTCCATATTAAATCATACGGAACAATTCATTCAAAAAATAGAAAATATAAAAGTTGATATTCCTACTTGGAAAGTGCAGAAATATATTTATAAAAATCAAGATGAATATAATATATTAGAAATTGGATTTGCAACATTTTATTTAAACAGGTGTAATTTTTCCGGCGTAATAAAAGGCGGACCAATTGGAGGTGTAAATCAGTTTGGAAAATGGAAAATAGATGCACGATTTAATAAAGGAGAGTTAATTAAAAGGATAAGGAAAATTGCAGAATATAATGAAAATATAAAATTATATAATAAAGACACTATTGAATTGTTAGAAGAAAATGAGAAAATCTTTGAAAGATGCTTATTATACCTAGATCCTCCCTATTTCAATAAAGGAAATCAACTATATACAAATCATTATAAATATCAGGATCATGCAAAAATTGCAAAATGTGTAAATGGGTTAAAAGGAAAGTGGATTGTGAGCTATGATAATACTCCAGAAATTATTGATTTATATAAATTCGTAGAATCAAATAAAATACGAGAATTTAACATAGCTTATTCTGCAGCTGAAGGTAAAAATAAAAAAGGTAAAGAAATAATGTTCTTTGCGACTAAATCAATCATTCCTCAATGCAAAATTTGTTAAACTCAATTTTTATATTTCAATTTTGCAAGAATAGGTCAAATTTAATACTTTTTTGAATACCCATTTTGGCTGTTACAAATAATCATTTAAGGTGTTCTTTTACAAATATACAGCAGAGAAAGCCCGCATAGCTATATCATATAAAAGACAAGGCAAATTGGCGGCAATCCACCTTGCAATATATGTAAATGAATTATTTTTATTTGATAAAAATAAAAAACTAATAGGTTATTGGCCAAACAACCAATTTTACAATGAAAAAGGAGAAAACTACGGCAATAGACACCTTTAATTATAGATTACACATGTATTAAATTTGAGTGATTATTACGATAAGATAATTATTTTAATCAAAGTTGTTGTAAAACTTTAAAACATATTATACAATACTTTTACATGAAAGGAGTTTATATTATGAAAAGGATATTTATTCTAGCCGCATTACTGTTTTTGTGTGTTAATACAGCAGATGCACAAGTGTTTAAAGGTAGGGCATTAAATGAAATTTCTACCAAAAATCCTCAAGAGACCATAAAAGTAAAAGCATTAAAGGATCTAAATTTGGGTAATGGAGTAATTATAGAAAAAGATTCAGTGATTACTGGCAAAATGACAGATGTAGTTTCCCCTGAAAAATTTCATAAAAATGCAAGTTTTACTTTTATTCCTACAGAATACACAGATAATGACGGGGTAGTACATATGATTTCTACTGAGGTGAAGGCAACATACAGGCAAAAATTAAAACCAGACTTCAAGCATTCTGAAATAAGTGTAGGAATGAGTACAGACGGAAGTGATCCTGCAAATTCAGCTTTTGTATTCTCACCTTCTTATATTTCGAATGCAAAAAAGATTATGAAAGGTGAAAGCAAAGAAGTATGGGACGAATATCAAAACAGAAATACTCCTTGGGGAAAAGGAGAGGAGATTAATATTAAAACAAATGAAGTGATCTATTTTAATTTCCCTGACGTTGACTAAAAATATTAAAAAGTTATTTTTAAGAGATTACAAATACAAATCCGGTCATAATTTGGCCGGATTTGTATTATATATGTTTGATTTGATTGAAGTTCTATTTATTATTTAAAAAGTCCTTTGGTGTGTTATTAATTATTTTATCGGTTTCATAGTCATTAAGCTGGTTTTTGATAATGTAATTGATCACAGGCATGTTATAATTTTTTTCACTAAATTCAGGATTGTCTTGCAAAAACTTTTTAGCAAGCATAAGTTTCATTTCTTTGTCATCTCCGAGAAATTGAAAAAGCTGAAAATTATCATATAATCGATTGCCTTTTTTATCTTTAAGGCTAGCAGCTTCTTTTAGAATATTTAAATCGTTTTCTGATTGGATAGCCCCAGCAAAGTCATCAGCCCAAGCTGATGATACAGATAATTCTTTTAATAAATTGTCAATTTCTTTTTCTAACATAATTAAAAACCTTTCTACATTAAAAAATACGGTCTATAATCTTGGATTCTTTAAGCAAAAAGGTTTTATTGTTACGTTTTTTAATAAAATTTTATACAAGTCCTTCTTTCAAAGCTTTTACTGCTGCTTGCGTTCGGTCATCAACTACAAGTTTTTGAATAATGTTGCATACATGAGCTTTAGCTGTGTGTTCACTAATTGTAAGAATTTCTGCAATTTCATTATTGGATTTACCGTCAACAACAAGCTTCAATACTTCATATTCCCTTTGTGTGAGATTTGCGTGTTGTTCTTTAAACATAGCTCTGGACATTTGTCTTGGTGGTATAACACCGCAATTTTTATCTCTCAAAATAGGTACTGCAAGAGGATCAAGCCACATGGCACCGTCTTTTACGGTCTTTATAATCATTTTTAAAATTTCAGTGTTAATATCTTTCATAACATAAGCACAAGCTCCAGCATGAAGTGCATCAATTACTTCGTTTTCCGAAATATGTGATGTAAGTATTATAACTTTAGCTTTTGCATCAATTTCTAGTATTTTTTTAGTGACTTCAATACCGTTCATATCAGGAAGTCCTATATCCATTAAAGTTATATCAGGATGTACGGTCTTGTATTTTTCGATCGCTTCTTTTCCTGATTGGGCTTCTGAAATAATTTCTAAATCTTTGTGCTCTTCAAAAAGAGATTTTAACCCTACCCGCATTAGTTTTTGGTCTTCTACAAGCAGAATTCTTATTGTTGAATTTGTCATAATCTCCTCCAATTCTAATTGTTTTTGGTATTTTCATTAAAAAGCTTATAATTGTCTTTTAAATCAGCCAAGATAAAAAAACTCGGATTTATATTCCAAGGAGTTATTTTTTAAATAAAATTTGATATCATATTAATTTTGAAATAATAATTCTTAATAAAAAATTTATTTTCATCAGCTAGAAAAAAAAATAATTTTAAGTTAGAATGTCAAAGACAGATATATAGGGATATGCAAAATGAAATATTCAAAATATTCGGCAATAATAATCGGAAGCGGTATCTCAGGACTTTATGCAGCTTTAAAAATTGAGCAGCAGACTCATTTAACTGATGGTATACTTTTGATAACCAAGTCAAAACTTGGAGAGAGTAATTCAATGTATGCTCAAGGCGGTATGGTCGGAGTATTAAAAGAAAATAAATCAGATTCTACAACCTCTCATATTAGCGATACAATAAAAGCCGGAGCCGGATTAAGTGAATTGAATACAGTGAAATTCATTTCAGAAAATTCAGATAAAGTGGTAAAAGATTTATTAAACTTTGGTGTAGAATTCGACAAAGATGAAAACAATAATTTTGCATTCACTCTTGAAGCTGCTCATAGTGTCAGAAGAGTTCTCCATTCTGGTGGAGATGCAACAGGTCGGAAAATAGAAGAAGCTTTAGTTAAAAAAGTATATGAAAATTCTAATATTGATATATATGAAGAATCTGTAGCCGTTGAACTTCTTGTAAATATTGCAAATGAATGCAAAGGAGTAATTGTATTTAATGATATAACAAAAGAATATGAAGTAATATATTCATCTGCAATAATACTTGCTACAGGTGGAATAGGACAGTTGTATAAGTATACAACCAATCCAATAGGGGCAACAGGTGATGGTATGGCACTGGCATTTAATGCAGGTTCTGTAATGCAAGATATGGAGTTTGTCCAATTCCATCCGACAGCACTTGCAATTGACGGAGATGAGAATAGGTTTTTAATATCAGAAGCTGTACGCGGAGAGGGTGCTAAATTGGTAGATTCTGATGGAATAGAATTCATGTACAGATATCATGAAAAAAGGGAATTGGCTCCAAGAGATATAGTCACCCGCGCAAATTATAATGAAATGATGTCTAAAAAACTTGATAATGTATATTTGAATGCTACTTGCATAAATACAGAAACATTAGCAAAACGATTTCCTACAATTTCAAAAAAATGTATGGATAACGGTATTGATATATCAAAAGATTTTATACCAGTAGCCCCTGCAGCTCATTATATGATGGGAGGAATCAAGACGAATATCAATGGTGAAACTTCAATAAAAGGACTTTATGCTATAGGAGAAGTTTCATCAACAGGACTTCATGGCGGGAATAGACTTGCAAGCAACTCTTTATTAGAATGTGTTGTTTGTGCTTATGAAGTTGCAGATTATTTGAAAACAATAGAACTTACACCGCCTAAACAAATTGATGTATGTATAAAAGATATTATAGAAAAGTATTCAGATGAAATTTATTTAGAAGAAATAGATGTCACTTCAATGAAACGAGAACTTCAAAATATTATGTGGGATGGTGCAGGTATTTTTAGAAGTGAAGAAACTCTAATGAATGCATTAAATGAAGTTGAAAAATTAAAAGCAGCTTTTCACAGAACAAATAAATGTATTTCAAAATCAGAATATGAATTTAGAAATATGCTGACAGTTGCAGAAATGGTTATAATTTCTGCTTTAAAAAGAAAAGAATCAAGAGGGGCGCACTATAGAACAGACTATCTACAGACAAATGAAAAAGCTATACATAGCTGCATAACAAGATCTTCTCTTGAGGAAGTTAAAAAAATGATTAATAAAGATAATTCTGTGACAGATACAGAATTTTATCGAATTAGTAATAATTAGTTAAGGAGAAAAATAGATTGTTAAATAAGTTTTTAATGGAAGACCATGTAAAATCCGCATTAATAGAGGATATCGGATATGGTGATATTACAACAGAAAATTTAGCAGAAGATGATGATGTTTTAGAAGGATTTTTAAATACACGTGAAGATGGAGTGCTATGCGGTTGTGAAGTATTCAAAACGGTATATAGGATGCTTTCTGATAAAATTGAAATAAAATTCAACTTTAAAGACGGAGATATAATCAAAAAAGGAGATTGTCTTGCGACATTGAAGGGACCGGCAAAAGAACTTTTGATGGGTGAAAGACTTTCATTGAATTACATTCAGAGAATGAGCGGTATTGCGACAGAAACTAAAAAATATCAGGACGCAATTGCTCCATATAAAGCAAAAATTGTGGACACAAGGAAGACTACTCCTAACTTTAGAATGTTTGAAAAATATTCTGTAAAAACAGGCGGAGGTGCACTTCATAGATTTAATTTATCAGACTGTGCAATGATAAAAGATAATCATATAAGACTTGCCGGCTCAATTGAGAATGCTGTCGAAAAGCTCCGTAAAAAATTGTCTCATGCTCATAAAATTGAAGTGGAATGCGATACTGTTGAGCAAGTTGCTCAAGCAGTAAAAGCTGGTGCTGACATAATTATGCTTGATAATATGTCAATAGATAATATGAAGTATGCAGTTAAGTTAATTGCAGGCAGTGCAATTATTGAAGCAAGCGGAAATGTAAAGTTAGCTACAGTAAATGAAATTGCATCTACAGGCGTAGATATAATATCTTCAAGTGCAATAGTTGCAAAAGCTCCAGCGCTCGATATAGCATTAGATATGTAGTATATATAAAGTGTAGATGTAACACTAAATTGTAAAGCATCTTGAAAATCAAATTTTCTGATGCTTTCTTTATTTGAACTATTATTAAATAAACATTTAAATATAAATTGTAAACTTTTTTTAATTAGCTGTCAAAAAAAAATTTTCTTTGATTTAATATGAATGTACAGATACATTACTCAAAAAAATTGGTGGAACATGAAAATTAATTTACTCAATTACAATAACCCGTATTATTCGGGGAATGTTATGGTCACAAAAGACCCGCAGGCTTTTAGGGAGCGAAATTATGCGGAAATGTGTGACAAAAAAAATACAAGAGGATATAATGTAAACTTTAGCGGCAGTCCTGCACAAGAAACGAGTGAGGCTGCCGCTAAAGTTTTGAAGAAAACTTTTGGTGAAAAAATTCTCTCAAGCAAAACATTCGGAAAGCTTTTAGATTACGCAGAAGCTAATCCGATTCCATGTAATGCGTTATTTTCTTTAGTTCTTGCAGGTATGTTGAGACCGGCAACGATTATGGCATTACCTGATAAAGATGGAAAAAATAAAAAAGATAAATTGAATGCAGCAGCACACGCAGTAGCTTCAGGAGTTATAGGGTTTATTTTTTCATCAGTAGTAATGAAACCTTTTGATGATTCTATGAAAAAAGTAAAAGAGAACCCAGCAAAATTCTTAGGTAAAGGGGCTCAAAAATATTTGGGAGATTTAAAAGCAAAAGGTCTTACCAAAACTCCCGTATTCAGAAATGTAGAAAAACTTATGAAAATAGGTCCTGATATAATAATAGGAATACCAAGATCAATTATTACAATAGCATTAATCCCTCCGATATTAAAATACGTATTTGGTATAGATCCTAAAAAAGATGCTAAAAAAGCAAAACCTCAAGAAATAAAAGATAATGCAAATAATATTCAAATGGCAAATGCGTCATTAAACAGTCCAGCATTTAAAGAAGTGAAAGGGGGTGTTTAATAATGCAAATTTCATTAAATACTCAAAAATATGATCAAAATTATTATCAAAATAAATTAAATCATTGCAGACCAAAACCGTCATTCGGAAGTGCCGCATCCAATATTCTTGATGCAGGTCAAGCAATGGCAGAGGCAGCTACTTCAAAGTCTAAATTTATGCAGCCATTAATGGATGTATATGACAATGTAACAAATTGGTTGGCTAAGAATTTATACGGAAGATTAATGAATACCGGTATTGTTGCAAAGTTTGCAGAAGGTACAAAAGACAGTAAATATATAGCAAATCATATTATGACATTAGGTGCAGCGACCGGTACGGGTATGTATATATATAAAACATTGAAACTCCCAGAAGATAAAATGGACAGTGACAGAAAAAAAGTTCTTGCACTAAACCATGCCCTAACCTTCGGGGTATCAACAGCGGGTGCATACTTGGTTGATGGCTCATTGTTCAATAAATGGCGTCAGGTAACTCAAAAATATGCTGAGTTGTATACAGGAAAAGATATTGGTGCTGAGTTAAAGAAAATAAATGCACAACTGTTAAAAGAAGGTAAAAATAAAATTGATTTGATAGATTATGCAAGTGATTATCTAGGTGACCCAAAGCTTGTAAACAGATTAAAGGGTATGGATGTAGGAAAAACTCTCTTAATAGTAACTTTAATATACAGATACCTAGTACCTGTTGCGGTTACACCGATTGCTAATAAAGTAGGAGATAAATTCTTACTTCATAAAAAAGAACAGGATGCAAAATTGCAAAAAGCATAATTAAAAAAGCTCCGTTTTCAAACGGAGCTTTTTTGCTATTGTGAAAAATTATGAATAGCTTGAAAAAAAAACGTATTTATAGTATTTTTCTATCATATAAAGGGGTTAAATTTAGGGAGTTGAAACATGACGGAAGATGGCAAATTAAATTTAGAGGCGATAGCCGAAAAGTATAATTTGTTGGATGACTCTAATATAGAGGCATTACTTTCGAGAATTTCATATCTGGAAAATGAATTATCACCTGAAGATTTGGTGCAAGTGTATAATTATATATTAACAAATTCAAAGTCTCCTGATGCATTGATGAATGTGATAGCTTTGTCAGATAAATATCGTGATAATTCAACATTATCAGTCCTTGTTGATATATTACTTTTAAAAAACGCCGAGAATCTCGACTACAAGGAAAAGGAAAGTTATATAAATTTAAGAGTAATGTGTGCAAAGGCGATATCAAATTATAAAGATACTTCGGCTGTAACCCCTCTATTATATTGTTTGAATAATAAAGATGAAAATTATAAGGTCAGATTTGCCTGTGCGGATGCACTTGGAAAAATTGGTGATAAATATGCGGTTGCGCCTTTGATAGATGTTGTAAAGGACGAAAATGAAAAATCTGTCTATCTCCGTGAATCTGCTGCTTCAGCTTTGGGGATGCTTGGAGATTTGAGAGCTGTTGATCCTTTGGTAAGTATTCTTGAGACAAAACAGGGTATTATTGATAAGTTTACTTTTTTGAAAGAACGTGTAATAGAAGCTTTAGGTAAACTTCGCCTGAGTGATAATGAAAGAGTATTTAATGCACTGAAAATGACGTTGATGGATGAATCTCCTCAAATAAGGATAAATGCTATAGAAGCGATTATGGAAAGTGATCATCCAGAGGCTTTTGAGACGATAAAAGGGTGTCTTTTAGACGATGATGATGAAGTCAAGAAAAATGCCTTAATTGCTTTGTATAATTTGGAAGGAAGAAGAATTTTAGATGAAGTTATAAGAGAGCCTATTTATTCTGATGTTTTGAAAGTAGAGGCGGTATCTTTAATTGATGAATATGAGACAGATGTTGAAGAAGAATTTGCACAAAAATTCAAAAAGGAGCTAGATGACTAAATCAATTATTCTATTATCAGGCGGGTTGGATTCTCTTGTAAGTCTTGGTTTAACAAAAAATATTTATGATGTCAGACTGGCATTGACTTTTGATTACGGGCAAAAATCCGCCAAACAAGAGATTGCAGCATCTGCAAAGTTATGTGAGTATTATCATTTGGAACAAAGAGTAATTAAACTTGATTTTCTACAAGAAATTACACATACATCTTTATGTTCTAATTCAGAAGTGCCTACAGGTAATGATTTGGATGATCCTGTTATGAGTGCAAAAAATGTATGGGTGCCTAATAGGAACGGTTTATTTTTAAATATAGCAGGTAGCTATGCAGACAGTGAAGATTATGACTATATAATAATCGGAGCCAATAAAGAGGAAGCTGAAACTTTTTCGGATAATACTACAGAATTTATTGATAGAGTAAATAAAGAGTTTGAATATTCAACGCAAAAACATCCTAAAGTATTGGCACCCTTGCTAAATTTCGATAAGAATGATATAGTTAGACAGGCTCTTGAAAATGCAATGCCACTTGAATATGTGAGGAGCTGTTATCAATGCGGAGAAAAACATTGCGGAGTCTGTGAGTCATGTATGCGCCTTAAAAATGCTTTGTTGTATAATAATGATAAAAGATATTTAAAAGAATTATTTTTAAAGTAAGAGAAGTTGTATGCAATATAAACTTATTGAAAATGAAATAAAATATGAAGGCTATCAATTGGCTCCACATTGGATTTATAAAAATTTTAAAATTCAAGGGGATGCTATAGTTGCATTTATCGGAGAGTGTGAAGTAAAGCTTACTGAGATGGTTGATATAGAAGATGTTATTAATAACGAGCCTATATACAGTAAGAATATGTTGAGTTTTATTACTGAACAATTTAATGTGGATTTGGTAGAAGGTGTTTTCAGGCAAAGACTTTTAATATGTATAATAAAAGAAGCTTTAGAAAAAAGAGGAGTAGAAGTTAAAAGAGATGGAGATGACTTGTTTGTCAATGACAAAAAACTTACAGTCTCAATAGCTACGAAATCTTTAACCTCTATATTGATACATACAGGAATAAATATAAATTCTAACGGTGCGCCTGTAAAGGCTTGCGGATTAGAAAATGATTTAGGAATATTTGACATAAAAGAATTTGCAAATGAAATAATGGAAAAATATTCAAATGAACTTGATGATATAATATTAGCAAGTACAAAGGTAAGAGGAGTATAATGATGGATGAACCGCGGCAAATAGTGAATCCAGAACATATAACTTATAGAGAGTATAAAAAAAGGCTAACCCAAAAACCGTTTAAAAGTTTTGTGTTGTTCATATCGGCGTTTTTTATTTTATTGCTGGCATTTTTAGGAATGGCAAAATTTATGTCTCCAGATGTTGATATATCAATTGGTGACGAGCCAGAGGTGACTTATGAAGAAGAAGGCGTAATAAGAGGTAATGTCGATAACAGATTAAAACAAATTCAGGATGAAGATAATGGAATTGGAACAAAGGAAAATACTATTTTTTCAACAGAACTGGATGAAAAGGTTGTTATACCTGAAAAGACACATCAAGAAGAGCCTCTAAAGGTACAGGAAGAGGCTCCGATATTGCTTGAACAGACACAGCCTAAAAACAATTCACAGCCTGAGAATATTGTGCAACAGTCAGATATACAAAAACCTATAGTAAATCAGCAAGAACAAGTTAAAGAAAGTATTCCCCAAGCGCCTGTGCCAGCTGTTGCAAATAAAGTCTATAAAGTATATGTAGGCAGTTATTCAACGCCAGCACAGGCTGAAGTTGCTAAAGGTATAATTTCAGAAGCCAATATCGGTGTCAGTACTTTTATAAAGAATTTAAATGGCACATATACACTTCAAGCAGGTTCATACAGCTCTGTTGATAAAGCACAGGCTGCAGCAAATGATTTGCTAAAAAATAATTTCCCTGCAAGAGTTGTTGCAGAATAAGATTTTACCTATAAAATTTCTTTGTGGTAGAATATATTTGAATAAATGTTGTGTTTATATACAATAATAGAATTATAAAACAGAAGTCGATATATAAGGAGAATCTATGGAAAGCTTAAGAGATAAGTATGAAGTTGTCATTGGATTAGAAGTCCATGCACAATTGAAAACTAAGTCAAAAATATTTGCCCCTGACGGTACAGAATTTGGTAAAGAGCCAAATTCGGAGACAAGCCCGATAACATTAGGAATGCCGGGAGTATTGCCTGTATTGAATAGGGAAGTTGTAAATATGGGAATTTTGACAGGACTTGCTCTTAATTGCGAAATACCAGAACGCTGTAAATTTGACAGAAAACAGTATTTTTATCCTGATTTACCAAAGGGTTATCAAATATCCCAATATGATGAGCCGATTTGCGTAAACGGTCACATTGATATTAAAGGTAAAAGAATAGGAATTACGCGTGCTCACTTAGAAGAAGATGCAGGTAAATTAGTTCACGCAGGTGCAGCAGGGCTTGCGGGCTCTAGCTATTCTTTAGTTGATTTAAATAGAGCGGGAACTCCTCTTTTGGAAATAGTATCAGAACCTGATATGAGAAGTGCAGAAGAAGCAAGAATGTATATGGAAGAGCTAAGAAATATTGTACGTTACATTGGTGTTTGTGATGGTAACTTGGAAGAAGGCTCAATGAGATGTGATGCTAATATTTCAATTATGCCAAAAGGTTCAAAAGTTTTTGGTACTCGTGCTGAAATTAAGAATGTAAACAGTTTTTCGGCTCTTCAAAGAGCAATTGAATATGAAATAGATAGACAAATCGAAATAGTAGAAGATGGTGGAGAAGTAGTTCAAGAAACAAGACTCTGGGATGATAACGCAAGAGTTACAAAATCAATGAGAGGCAAAGAGGATGCTCATGATTATAGATATTTTCCAGAACCGGATTTGATGCCGTTGCATATTTCTCGTGAATGGGTGCAGGAAATAAAAGATAAAATGCCCGAATTACCTGAAGCTAAACGCCAAAGATATATGGGACTTGGATTGAGCGAGTATGACTCTTCTGTAATAGTTGAGCAAATGGGACTTGCATTATTTTTTGATGAAGTATTAAAATTAGGTGCGACTCCAAAGATTGCTGTGAACTTCATTATGGGAGAGATTGCGGCTTATCTAAAAGAAGAACATATTGAAATCACTGATACAAAATTGACTCCTGAAAATTTAGCTGAGTTAATTTCATTGATTGAAAAGAATACTATTTCAAATAATATTGGTAAACAAATTATTATTGATATGATGAAAACAGGTGAAAAAGCATCATCAATTGTAGAAAAACGCGGACTAAGTCAAATTACTGATGAAAATGCTATTAAAGAAATTGTACAAAAAGTTGTAGATGCAAATCCACAGCAGGTTTCAGCATACAAAGGCGGAAAGACTCAGCTTTTAGGATTTTTTGTAGGACAAGTAATGAAAGAAACAAAAGGCAGAGCAAATCCAAAGGCTGTAAATGATTTGCTGAAAGAAATTCTCGGATAGTCAGGTTATTTAAGATGCTTTTTAAAGAAGAAATAAAATCAAGTATGGAAGAAGAAATTTTCGAGCAGGCGAATGTGCTTGAAAATCTTCTTTCTGTCCATATAGCAGAAGATAATCAAATAAAATTTGATGTGCCACCTGACATAAATAAGTTTGTGCTGGTCGCAAGCGGTTCATCTTATCATTGTGCAAGGTATGCCGCTGATTTATTCGGAAATATTGCTGATATTGAGGCCAGAGCTATATATTCAAGTGAGTTTTTATTAAAATCGGTAGTGCCTCATGGACAGGAAATTTTATATATATTTATTACGCAGTCAGGTGAAACTTCTGATACAAATAAAGCTTTGAATAAGGCAAAAGAATTTGGTATGCGCACTTTGTGTGTTACTAATAAAAAAGAGTCAACAATTTGGAATGCATCTGATTATAAAATAGACTGTTGTGCTGGAGAAGAAAAAAGTATTGCAGCGACTAAGTCGTTAACTACTCAAATGCTGTGTTGTACTTTATTAGTATTAAAATATGCTTCTCAAAAAGGTATTGATATTTCAGAATATATAGAGCAATTAAAGACTTTGCCACAGTTTATAAAAGAAACTTATCTGCAGCATGATAAAATTAAAAAAGTGGCTAAAAGCCTTTCAGAATTCAAAAATTTGGTAGTGACTGCAGATGGCATTTCATATGCGATAGCTAAAGAAGCTTCATTGAAAATAAAAGAAACGTCTTATATAAATGTATATTCAAGTATTTTAGGTGAATTTATGCATGGACATGTGGCTGTTTTGAACAATAAAATTGCACAAATTCATATCAATGTAGAAGACTTGAGCTATATAGCAATAAAGAATTTGAATAAAATTAAAGAGGATTATAATCCTATACTTTGTATTATAGGAAATTCTAATGAAAAAGTCAGTTCAGATTTCAATATAAATATTCATTGCGAGAGTGCTATTGTAAAATCATTCTGTCTTGTAGTTATAGTTCAACTTTTGGCACTGGAAATTGCTAAAAAACTGAAACGAAATGTAGACAAGCCTCATGGCCTAAATAAAGTTGTTCAATAAATTACAACTTGTTTCTTATACCGAAGGATAAAATGAGTTATTAATATAAAAAGCTATAAATAATTTTTATAGCTTTTTATATAGTAACCTTTATTAATTTTGTATATTTTAATTAATTAAAATTGATTTAAAAATCTTTCATCATTGTTAAAGAATAATCTTATATCATCAATTGCATATTTAAGCATTGCGAGTCTTTCAACTCCCATACCGAAAGCAAAACCTGAATACACATCAGGGTCAATACCTACATTTCTCAATACATTCGGATCAACCATACCAGCTCCCAAAATTTCAAGCCAGCCGGTACCAGAGCATGTTCTGCAACCTTTACCTTCGCACATAATACATTGTACATCAATTTCAGCTGAAGGCTCTGTGAATGGGAAAAAGCTGTTTCTGAATCTTGTAGGTCTGCTTGCTCCGAAATAAATTCTTATAAACTCATTTAAAATACCTTTCAAATCTCCGAAAGTTACTTCTTTATCAACGTATAGCCCTTCTATTTGATGGAAAAAGTTATTCTTACGAGCATTGATATTTTCATTTCGATAAACTCTTCCTGGAGCTATGATTCTTATTGGAGGGTTTTTGCCTTCCATAGCATGGATTTGAGCACCTGATGTCTGGCTTCTTAAAATAACGTTTGCGGCGTGTTTTACATAGAATGTATCTTGCATATCACGTGCCGGGTGGTCTTTGGGAACATTCAACGCGTCAAAGTTATAATACTCTGTCTCCACCTCAGGTGATTGACTATCTGATACCACTGAAAATCCTAGGCTTTGAAATATTGATACAATTTCATTTGTTGTTGTTGTAAGGGGATGAGCTTTGCCCATTCTTGTATATTTACCTGGTAGGGTTATATCAATTTTTTCTTTCAAAAGCTTTGCATCAAGCTCTTTTTTATAAAATTCGTCATATTTCGTCTTTATTGATTTTTCAAGTTTTTGGGTAATTTCGTTTGCTAAAGAGCCTACAATTCTTTTATCTTCATCAGAAAGGTTTTTAAGGTTTTTCTTAATTTCATTAAATTCACCTTTGCGACTCAAATATTTAGCTTTTATTTCTTCCAAATCATTTATTGATGCTGATTTTTCTATATCAGCTGCTGCGTTTACATAAATTTTTTCCAGTTGTTCTTTCATATTTGCCTCTTATTGTACAATTTCATTGTGCTTTTTCTCATAACCTATAGTGGTTATTTCATTGTGACCTGGGAATACTTCTGTTGTATCATCCAATTTATATAGAATATTTTTGATGCTGCTTTCAAGTTTCGCAAAATTTCCGCCTGGTAAATCAGTTCTTCCTACGTAGTGCTTAAATAAGGTATCACCTGTAAAGACTTTATTTTCTATCAGGTAAGAAAGCCCTCCTTCTGTATGTCCTGGAGTTTCAAAAACCTTTATCGGGATATCACCGATTTTCAATTCGGTGTTTTTATCAATAAACTCATCATATTCAGGATTTTTGTCAACATAAATGCCAAAGGTTGAAAGAATTGTTTTTGTCATCTCAACTTGAGATTTGTCTTTTTCGTTAATTAAAACTTTAGTGTCTAATTTTTCTTTCATGTCATTTACGCCCATTACATGGTCAAAATGTCCATGGGTAAGTAAAATATATTTAACTTTTACATCAAGTTCTTTTATATCAGTAAGCAATTTTTCAATTGTTTCAGAGCAATCAATTAATACAGCTTCTTTTGATTTTTCATCAACTACCAAATAATTATTTGCCTCAATAGGACCTGCTATGTATTGTTTTATAATCATATTTATCCAACTCTCACAATGTCAAATATTTTTTTACAAATAGAAAATACTTTTTCAGATGAATCCAGACTTAACATATTAGGTCCGTCACATAGGCCTTTGTCAGGATCTGGGTGAACTTCAAAGAATAGCGCATTTGCTCCTGCGGCCATTGCAGCTTTTGCAAGAGTAGGTACAAATCTTCTATCCCCTCCAGAGCATGTTCCTTGAGCTCCGGGCAGTTGGACACTGTGTGTTGCATCAAATACAACAGGGTATCCAAAAGTCTGCATAATCGGGATTGCACGATAATCTACCACAAGATTGTTATATCCGAAAGATACTCCCCTATCAGTCAAAAGAATATTGTTATTTCCTGAATCTTCGACTTTTTTAACCAATTGTCCCATTTGTTCTGGTGCTAAAAATTGACCTTTTTTAATGTTAACAATTTTACCTGTTTTGGCTGCTGCGACAAGCAAATCTGTTTGTCTGCATAAAAATGCTGGAATCTGTAAAATATCTGCAACTTCTGCTGCAACTTCAGCTTGGTCTGGTGTGTGAATATCAGTAACTATTGGCAAATTATATTTTTCTTTGATTTGATTAAGCATTTCAAGCCCTTTTTTGATACCCGGACCTCTGTAAGAATTTATAGAAGAGCGGTTTGCTTTGTCAAAGGATGATTTGAATATAAAATTTATACCTAATTTTTGGGTAATTTCTTTTAGCCCTTTTGCGGTGATATCAAGAATTTCCTGACTTTCAGCCACGCAAGGCCCTGCCATAATTGTTAGTTTATCAGCACCGATTTCAAAATTTTTCAATTTGATTTTTTTTATATTATCCATAAAAAAATTATAATTAAAACCCTCGAAAATTACAAGTATAATAAGCTTTTATTGATTGCGGATTGTTATTTGTTTTGAGTTGTGATAAAATTCCCATAACAAGGAGAGATTATGGAAGATAAAATTACTAAGTTAAAAAATAATATAGAATTTTTTTATAAAAAGAATTTAGATACTCCAAGAGCTGCGTTATGTCTAAATTTTGCGCTGCCTGATTTTAATTCGTATCCTGGTGTAAATTCAATGATGGCAAGATTGCTATTTAAAGGCACAAAGACAAAAACAGCGGAGATGATTGCCGAAGAATTTGACAGATATGGGATTGATTTTACTGTTGAAATGAAACAGGATTATTTGCGGTTTCGTTTTTTGTGTTTGAATGAAGATTTTGAAAAAGCAATTGAATTAGTGACAGACTTAGTAAAAAATTCAACATTTGATAGTTTTGATACTGAACTTGCGAAATTGGAAGGTGAAATAGTTGCAGAATTAGATTCCCCGAGAGGAAAAGCACTGGATAATTATTGCAGAAATATTTTTGATAATCATTATTACGGTTACACAAATACAAAAATTTTAGAAAATTTGAAAAATATTACAAAAGAACAGGTTATAAATTCATATCAGGATATATTGAATAACGGCAAAAAAATATTGACTTTCGTAGGAGATCTTGATTTTTCTTTTGTGAAAAAACTAGTTGATGAAAACTTTGGAGATTTACCTGTAGGATTTGAAAAAAACAGTTGCACAGCGCCGAGTCAGTTAAATGAGAAAAAAGAAGTTGAAATTATTAAACCTGATGCAAATCAAGCTCATATAATAAAAGGTTGGCGTGTTGAAACTTTTGATAGTCACGATTATGCACCTTTGATATTGCTGAATATAATTTTAGGAGCCAGCGGACTTTCTTCAAGATTGTTCTTGGAATTAAGAGATAAAAAAGGTCTTGCATATGTTGTAAGAAGTTCTTATGATGTGTTTGCTCTAGGGGCAAGTTTTTCAATATATATAGCGACTGAACCTAAAAACATTGAGGTGTCTTTAAAAGGCTTTGATGAAGAAATTTCAAAAATTAAAAATATTTTAGTATCAGAAGAAGAACTTGAAAATGCCAAAAATAATATTTTAGGCAAATGGGCATTTTCGTTTGAAACAAACTCCCAGCAGGCATGTAATTATGGACATTATGGAATTTTAGGTCTGGGATTTGACTTTAACGAAAAAACAAAAGAGATGATAAAATTAGTTACGCCAGAGCAAATAAAAAATTGTGCTAATAAATATTTTAATGATAAATTTGTTACATCGATTCTTAAACCTTAAATTTTACAATCAGGTAATGAAATAATTAAAAATAAGCCGAATAATTTTAATGGTACCAATTAAATTTTAAGGTAAGGTAAAATGAAATTATTCGGCATTATATTGCTTATATTCAGTTTACAGGTAATGACTGTATCCATCGCAAAAGAAGTAGAAGATATTAATAATGTTTATGTAAATGCAACAGTTAATTACAGTAATGGAATTTTAATAAGAAAGATGCTTGAAAAATCACTTCCTGCTAATACTCCTGTAATTTATACAATTGTACCGAGAGGTTTGATAGTAAGTATAAGAGAGGATGTATTTTTTCAAGGTGATAGTATTAATATAAAAGTCAGTGCAATAGATACCTTAAATGCAATTATTAATGTGTTAAATGAGATTAATAATAACTGTACAATAGAAAGTCATACCGAAGGTCATGATAATCCAGAAGGAAATTTCGATTCCAATTGGGAAATATCAATGGTAAGGGCAAATGTTGTAACTGATTACTTGGTGTTTTGCGGGAAGATTTCACCTAATAGAGTTTTTTCTCTCGGTTATGGTGATATGATGCCTTTCAAAGATAATGTATCAGCAACAAATGCGGGGTTTGATAAAAGAATAGATTTTGTAATTTTCGATTATAATCAAAAGCGCTGATTTTATTAAACAATGCTTTTTCTCAAACGAGAGGAGCGATCTTCGCTTAGTATGTTTTTTAATTTCATAATTGACTGTGCATGTAATTGACAAACTCTTGATTCAGACATATTAAGAGTCGCACCTATCTCTTTTAAAGTCATATTCTCTTGATAGTACAAGACCATTATAATACGTTCACGTTCAGGCAGTCTTTGGAGTGCTTTTTCAAGTTGTTGTTTGACATTTTTTTCTTCCATTTGCTCTTGAGGATTAAGCTTATTTGTATCTTGTATGGTGTCAATAATTTCCATACTGTCATCACTTGAGCCTTTTTTCTCGTATATGGATGTCATAGTAGTGTCTTCAGCTAAAAGCTGATTTACTTTATCAGGATCCATTTCAAGTCGATTGGCAATTTCAGTTGTAGTCGGCATTCGACCTAATTCTTGCTTCAATTCCTCCTGAGCATTTTTAATATCTTTGATTTTTTTCCTTACACTTCTTGGAAGAAAATCCTGAGCTCTAATTCTGTCTAAAATGGCTCCGCGGATTCTTATTAATGCATATGTTTCAAATCTTGTATTTTTTTGCGGTGAGTATCTTTCAATAGCGTTGATAAGCCCTTCGACACCATAGCCCGCTATATCTTCAATTGATATAGTAGCTGGTAATGTTACTTTTACACGTCCGACTACATATCTTATCAAATAAATATATTGGACTATTAAAGTATCACGCACATTTTTTTGGGTTTTGTCTTTAAAGTATTCCCCCCACAATGTCGTTAATTCCTCTTCCGAAAGTCTTTTTATGTTGTTGTAAGATGTGAAATCAAATGATTGATCCATTAATCCGCCCAAATTGTTAAATTATGTTACATTATTATTCTATACAATCAGTAAAAACTCACATCATTTAAAAGGTTGATAAATGAATAAAAAATTAAAGTTTCTCTCAACCGCTTATATTATTGTGATTTAACAATATATATATTTATAATTAAACAAAAAAGTATAAATCTGTGATATAATAGTTTTGTCTAATGGTAGTAAAAGGAGTTTAATGTAAAATTTTGTTACATCAGATTATAGAACATAGCAAATATAAAGCTTTAGAATTGTTATAGAATATATTAGAAGTGTGTATTAAAAAGGAAGGACACAAAAATATGGTAGATGCAGTAAGCAACAATAATAGTGCCGTATATACAGGCATTGGAACAGGTGTTGGTCTATTAGCCGGCGGAGTATACGGCGGACATTTTTCAAAACCTCTATTAAAAGGTGATGCTCCATCAGATGCTTTTGTAAGAAGATACTATGACAATGACGCAAAAGCTCAAATCGCAAAAGCTGGTGAAGATGCTAAAAAAGCATTGACAGAATCAAATACTTATAAAGCTGCAGATGATATTACTAAGTTGAGTGATATGATAAAAGGTAATGCCGCAAAATTTGGTATAAAAGCTGATGCAGACAAACTTGATGATGCTGTAGCTGAGTTTGTTGGTGGAGAAACTGATGTTGCAAAATTAAAAGCTAAAATGGAAAAAGCTTATGTAGATACAGCAGTTGAAGCAAAAGCAGTTTCATTCAAAGACGGTAAAAAAATGCAGGCAGCAAAAGAAGCGTTTGCAAAATTAGCAGATAATGCAGATGAAGATGCGCTAAAAGCTTTTGTAAAAGAACATGCTGAAGTTTTAGGTGTTGCAGAGGATCAGATTGAAGCTACAGCTAAAAGTGGCAAAGATGCAATTAAAACATTAGTAGAAAATAATACTAAATCAATTACAGATAAAGCAACTGAATTGAAAGGCTTTATTAACGAAGGCAAATTGAATTTAGAAAATGCATCTGAAGTTATCAAAAAAGCTGCAAAAGATACAAAAATCTGGGCTGGAGCTAAATGGGCAATAGGCTTAGGTGCTCTTTTAGGACTTGGCTCTTACATCGGATCTAAATTAGCAGCTCCAAAAAATGAAGAACAAGCATAGACCATATAATTTTATATATCATTAAAATCCCGCATAACCTTGCGGGATTTTTAGTATATTAAAACTGTTTTCCTCAAAAAAAGAAACCCCTGTTTTTTTAAACAGGGGTTTAATAATATTGATATTTATATAAATTAATCTTTTTTAATTTCTTCAGTTTGTTCTGGTTCTTCAACTTTTTGAATAATATCGAGTTTTGTAATTCTTGCCCCGTCTACTTCTTTTACTATGAAAGTAAGGTTTTCAAATGTAACGGTATCATTCACTTCTGCAATTCTTCCTAATAATTTGACAACAAGACCGCCTATTGTATCAATGTCTTCATCATCAATTTTATCTTCATTTATTGAGAAGAATTCAGCCATTTCATCGAGTCTTACCATTGCATTAGCTGTGTAATGATTAGGCTCAATTTCTACTATATCACAAATTTCTTCTTCTTCATCAAATTCATCCTGTACTTCACCGAAAATTTCTTCTAAGACATCTTCTAATGTAATAAGTCCTGATGTACCGCCAAATTCATCAATTACAATTGCCATTTGACCTTTTCTCTTTTTAAACTCAAGCACCAAATTGTCCATTGTAATTGTCTCAGGTACAAGCATAACTTCTCTTTGAAGCTTTGCAATCGGACATACTTCATCTTTTATTGATAAAGAAAATAAATCTTTTACGTGTATCAAACCTGTAATATGGTCGATATCTTCATCATATACGGGATATCTTGTATATTGACTTTCAGCTGCGAGTTTATTCAAATCATCTAAAGTCATATCGTTTGGAATGCATACCATATCAGTACGCGGTATCATTACTTGTTTTGCCGTTAAATCAGAAAATTTGAATACATTGTGCAGAATATCTTTTTCAGTTTCATTCAAAACACCGCCGTCATAGCTTGCATTTACAAGCATATCAAGCTCCTCGGTAGAATGTACTAAAGATGCTTTGTGCTTATGTGGAACATGGAATAAGTTCAAAATCCAGTTTCCAAATCCGTTAAGAAGCCATATAAAAGGTGTAAAAATGAATGAAATACCTTGCATAGGTCTTGCGATTACCAAAGATGTCTGTTCTGGATATTCAAGTGCTATTGATTTAGGTATCAATTCACCTATTACGACATGTAGAAATGTAATCAAAGCAAAAGATAAAGAAACAGATACGGTGTGAGTTGCTATATTTTGGCTAATACCTGGTAAAAAGACAAATATAGGTTCAATAATTCTAGCTAAAGTGCCTTCTCCGACCCAACCAAGACCGATGCTTGAAATTGTGACACCGAGTTGTACAGCTGCAATAAATTTATCTAAATCTTTAATAGCCTCAAGTGCTATTTTTGCATTGGAATTGCCTTCATTAACAAGCTGTTCTATTCTGGTTTTGCGAACTTTTACCATCGCAAATTCCGAAGCTACAAAAAATCCGTTTGAAAATAGTAAAAAAGCTATTACAAACAAATTGAATACTAAGCTGCCCGACTCTTCCATTATTTACCTCTATAATTTACCTATTTTATACTTTTTAAGCCAATTATAATATTATTATCAAAAAATTGCAATATCTAAAGTCTATTTTACATCAACCGGCTTAAGCTCAGTGTAAATCATCGGTGAAAATTTAGGTGTTGTTACAATATCAATTACTTTATAATAATTGGGCTCAGCTAAGATAGATGGAGTTGATATATGATAGATACCGTTTTCCATTTTTTCACCATTTATATGATAATGACCTGATACAATTGCAATTACATTGTTGTGCTTTTCTAAAACTTCTAAATATTTTTCAGGTTTGTATACCTTGTGAGTATTATGATCTTTAGGTGCGACAAGTGGGAAGTGCTGTAAAATTATTACAGGTTTTTTCTTATATTTAGTCAGTTGTTGATCAACCCATTCAATGGTGCTGTCTTTGTAGTATCCTATTGCACCTGGGATAACTTCTTTTGCTCCATCAACTACCAAAAAAATGAAACCGTTTTTCTTAATTACATAATTGATATCTTTCGGTTTATATAGAAAATTATTGTCTTTAACAGTTTCAATATAATTAATTTTTGACAATCCTCCGTTTTTATAAACATCGTGATCACCAAAAGCTAGATAATATGGAACATCTAATTTATTTATTTCTCTCACAAAACTTACAAGATCTTCTTGTCTTGGTCTGTTTATGTTGTCCCCAGTAAAGATAACAAAAGCAACATCTTTTTCTTTGTTAATTTTTTCAACAGCTTGAGAGAGAACTTTTTGAGAATATTCATTATTTAAAGCATAATGAGTATCTGTAACTTGAATAAATTTGATGTCCTTAGCGAATGACATATTTCCTGTAATTATAATAGTAAAAATAATAATTGTATAAATTAAAACTCTTTTCATTCAGATATCTACTCCTCAATCCGTATAAGCGAATTATACCATAAATAATTTATATGATAAAATCAATTTGAAAGAAAGGTGAAATATGAGATTAGACAAATTTTTAAAAGTATCAAGACTAATAAAAAGAAGAACAGTCGCTAATGAAGTTTCTGATATGGGAAGAGTTTTGGTAAATAATCTACCTGCAAAACCCTCAAAACAATTGAAAGTAGGTGATACTATAAAAATAGAATATATAAATAGATGTGTATATGTAGAAGTTGTTAAAATTCCTCAAAACAATGTAAGTGTCCAAGAAGCAGCGACTTTATATAAAGAATTATAATAACCCCCTTGCGGGTGATAAAAAAGTAAGTTATAATAAGAGAAAGAGCGAAACAAGCTAAAGGAGCGAAGAGGTATGAAACACAGTCATAGCAAGGATTTCCAGGGGGGGGGGCGCCCGCATAATCAGCTCCTGAATGGTCTAAAAACCGTAATAAGTGGTTTAAGGTATAAAAATAAGCGTAGAGAATTAAGCGGATTCAGCTTAGGCGATGCATTAATAGCGATGGCGGTAATCGGTGCATTAGCACTAATATTGCTGCCGA
>CALVEL010000009.1 GCA_944326565.1 Candidatus Gastranaerophilales bacterium | reverse complement strand
AAAAATCAAGATATATTTGAAACACACCCCTATTAGTTCAAAAAAATCAAATTCCTGCAATGTCTGTTCAATGATAATATATTTGAAACACACCCCTATTAGTTCAAAAAAATCAAATTCCTGCAATGTCTGTTCAATGATAGCGATTTCCAACTAAAAAAATCAAGATATATTTGAAACACCCCCTATAAGTTCAAAAAATCAAATTCCTGCAATGTCTGTTAAACCATATTCCGACTGGCTAAAAGCTGTATTGCTTCGGGCTATTTGTCATCGCAATGACGAAGAAAATTCCGACCAAAATACTCAAAAAAGTACATCCTGCAATGTCTGTTCAATCATATTACAAAAAACTCCCGGAGATGGGTTCGAACCACCGTCAGAAGAGCCAGAATCTTCCGTCCTGCCACTAGACGATCCGGGAATAATTCATAAATAAAAAACTCCCCAGGTTGGACTCGAACCAACAACCTACCGGTTAACAGCCGGTTGCTCCGCCATTGAGCTACTGAGGATTAATTTTGTGCATCCCGATTTACCGGGGCTTATGAAGTTATTATAAAATAAAAAAAAATTATTGTAAAGTACTTTTTCAAAACTTTTTTAACTATAAAAATTTATTTTTATTTTTTTAATCCTGAATTAAAGCACTTGATTTAACTGACTAATCAAAGGTTTTTATCACATACTGTTATAATAAAATATTTAATTATGCTTTTATTTATAATTATTTGAATTAATTTTTTCTGTTATATTTACAACTATATTTTATTAATATCATGTCATGCTTTTTTCTTATTATTTTTTTCAAATATATGCTATAATATAATCATTATTAATTTCTTAATAAGGAGGATATTATGTCAAATCCAGTATTGAATGACAAGTTTTTAGAAAATGAAAGAGTACTAGACAGTATGCCTATGACAATTAACGGCACTATTAACAAGACTTTAATTTTATTTGCATGTCTTGCTATTACTGCTATATATACTTTTTCACTTGTATTTGCAGGTTATATGGATCATGCTAAAATGTTAACTTTTGGTGGTGCTATTGTCGGTTTTATTCTTGCATTAATCATTATTTTCAGTCGTAATACGACATTATTCAAAATTTTAACTCCGATATATGCATTGGCAGAAGGATGTTTTATCGGAGGAATTTCAGCATTTTTTGAAGCTTCATGGGCTGGAATTGTTGCACAAGCTGTTATCTGCACTATGATTACAGTTCTTATGATGCTAGGTCTGTATCGTGCTAATATTATCAAAGCTACAGAAAAGTTTAGATCTGTTATTATTATTTCAACTGCATCTATTTGCGCAATTTATTTAATTCAAATAATTGCGTCCTTTTTTGCTAGATCTATACCTCAAATTTTTACAGCAAGCCCGATTGGTATAGGTTTTAGTATAATTGTAGTCGGAATTGCAGCTTTAAATCTGATATTAGATTTTGATTTTATTGAAAAAGGTTCAAATGCCATGCTCCAAAGAGAATATGAATGGTATGGTGCTTTTGGACTTATGGTAACAATTGTATGGCTATACATTGAAATATTAAAATTACTTGCAAAATTAAATAGTAGAGACTAATTTTTGTTTTGTATTTTAAAAAAAGCAACTTATTTTATAAGTTGCTTTTTTTATATTATTTCACCATATAATTTATTATTTTTTATTTCTGTAATTTCGATTTTTTGGAGGGTATTTAAAAGATTATTATCTTTAGAGTTTGTAATTATTGTAAGATAATTTCTTGTAACTCCTTTTATAAACCCGCTATTTTTATCGGGATGTTTTTCAATAAGTAATTCTTGGGTGGTACCTATATTTTTTAACAAAAATTCTTTATATTTTATTGCTGAAATCGCTTTTATGATATCTGCTCTTTTATTTTTAATTTTTTCATCCACTTGATTAGGCATATCAGCACCTATTGTACCTTTTCTAATTGAGTATGGAAATGTATGAATTTGGGATAGCCCTGATTTTTCAAGATTGCAACGTGTTATTTCAAAATCTTCATCTGTCTCACCAGCAAAGCCTGTTATTATATCACTTCCCAAAAATGGTTTATCAAAAATTTGATTAATTTTATCAATTTGTTCTAAATAATATTCAACTGTATAAAATCTGTTCATAGAGCGCAAAGTTTTATTACAGGCAGATTGAAGAGAAAGATGAAAATGCGGACAAAACTTTTCTGAATTTGATAAAAAAGTCAGCATTTCATCTGTTATTTCAAGTGGATTTAGAGAACCGAGCCTGTATCTTGGAATAGTTGTTCTTTCTTCAACTGCTTTTAATAAATCCAAAAGCTCCAGTCCAAAATCTTTTCCCCATTGTCCAATATGAATTCCTGTAAATACAACTTCTTTAAAACTATGTCTTGATAAATTATTAATTTGCTCAATTATAAAATCAATATCAGCACTTCTGCTTTTCCCTCTAGCAAATGGGATTATGCAATAGGTACACCTGTTATCACAACCATCTTGAATTTTTAAACTTGCTCGTGTCTTAGTCGTATCTTCAAGAATTGCTTTATTAAAATTTTTTAATTTCATAATATCGCTTATTGAGGTATTGTTATTTTTCAAAGCATGAGTTAGGGCTTTCGAAAAATCTAACTTTTCATCATTGCCTATTACTATATCGATAAAATCATTTTTAAGAAGCTCTGATTTTTCAATTTGAGCGACACATCCGGTTATTACTGTTTTTAAATTCGGATTTTTATGCTTTACATTCCTTAGAAGATAATATGCTTCATTATCACTTTTATGTGTTACCGTGCAGGAATTCAAAATATAAAAATCAGCATCTTCTATATTTTTAGTTTCAATAAAATTATTATTTATTAAATTCTCAATTATAACAAAGCTTTCAAACTGATTTGATTTACAGCCCATAGTATGTATATAAAATTTTCTCATTACTCGATTTTATAAAAAAGCAGCTACATTGTAAATAAAAATTAATAAATGTTACGTTTATAGCAAAAAAATTTACTTTTGGGTTTTGTAATTGTATAATTATGTTGTAGAATCTGAAAGGTAGTGTGTATATGAATATACATTCTTTAGAGAATCAATCTTTTGGCTCTAATAGAGAAAAATATATAAGCGGTTATAATCCCAGAAGAAATCCCCGTCACAATGTAGATGCAATAATCAATATGGATGATGCAACAATAAGACAAATTGCATCTATAAAAACAGATTACAACGTTGAAGATAATAAACATAAAAAAATAAGTAAATATATCTTAGCTGCAGTTCCATTTGCTGCTGGTATCGCGTCAGCATTATTAAATCCTGCTAAAAGCTCTGTATTAGGTAAAAATATATCTGGTATATCCGCTAGATTATTAAACGGCGCTAAAAGCACTGCGTTTTGGGGTGTTTTGTTTGGTGTTGCAGGTGCTGTATCTGAAGGACGGAATTTCTTAGAAAAGAAATCACCTGAGTTTGAAAATTTAACAAAGAAAAATCCGCTATTAACATTCCTTGGATCTGTCGCAGCATTCGCAGGAATTTTAGCATTAGGAACAAAAGCTATACCTAAAGTGATGGAATTTGCTGGGAAATACATTGATGCTAAAGCTGTTGACAATTTAGGGCAAAAAATTGTTAATACCTCTAAACGTTTTAATAATAATAAATTTATCAAAACAATCACTAAAAATGCAAAAGATATAAAAGACAGCAAATATTTTACACCACTAAAAGGAATTGTAAAAACAGCTATAGACTGGGCTCCGATGACACTTTTGTGGGGAAGTATAATTCATGAATTCAACCATAGAAATGTAAAACGTCAAGAATTTGAAAAAAATTATTCAGAAATAAAGGATTATCAACATAAACTTGCGAAAGCAAGAATCCGTGAGTTATCTTTACAAAATGATTTTTTAATGCAAGATATTAAAAATCAAGAAGATATAAAGTTAATTAAAACACCTTTAGCAGATATTAATTAGCATATAAAATAAAGATAAATTTTTTATAAGTAGAAACCAATAAAATATTTTTAAAATATATTTTATTGGTTTTTATTATGAAGTTTCTTGATTGCTTCTGATGCAAAGTTATATATACTACGCAGAGAATTTACAAAATCATCTTTTGTATCTGTGCAAATTTTTAAAGCGATTTGATCTCTATTTAATGAGTTATCCTTAAATACTGTCATTTCAGTATTATGAAACAAATCATCAGCCATATAAGAAAAGTATATTCTGGCATTTTCTTTTTCTGCATAATTTTGAAGTGCAGTCATATTATCTTCATTAAATACAGAATATAATTTTTTCTGTAATTCTTTTGTACATAAAATTCTAGGATTTTTTGCCATTTGTATTGGTAATCTGTCATAAGATATTTTTATAGATCGTATGTTCATATAAATCTCCTTTTTCTAATCTTAACAATTAACAAATTAGCAGTCAATCAATCTGTGAAGTTTAAGAACTGGAAAAAGAGTAAAAAAAGAGCCCGAATTTCTTCGGACTCTTTCATTTTTTTTGAAGTTATTACTTCATCAATTCGCCAACAGCTTTGTATACTGCCATACGTTTTGATGCATCTTCTTCAGCTTGTGCGTAAAGTTCTGCAGCATGCTCAGGGTTTGTTTTCATCAAAGATTTGTAACGACCTTCTGATTTAATAAAGTCCTGATAGCTTTCTTTAGGTTCTTTAGCGTCCCAAGTGAACGGAACTTCGTTTTCTGGATTGTATCTGTAAAGCGGGAAGTATCCTGCTTCAACTGCACGTTTTTGTTCTGTTTGAGTCTTAGACATATCAATACCGTGAGCGATACAAGGTGCATAAGCAAAGATGATTGATGGTCCATTATAAGCTTCAGCTTCTTGGAATGCTTTAAGAGTTTGCGCTCTGTCTGCACCCAATGCAACTGATGCTACATAAACATAACCATAAGACATACTCATCAAGCCCATGTTTTTCTTATATGTTTTCTTACCGCCTGTAGCGAATTTAGCAACCGCACCTGTAGGAGTTGATTTAGAAGCTTGACCACCTGTGTTAGAGTAAACTTCTGTATCAAGTACAAGAATATTTACGTTCTGATTTTGTGCGATTACGTGGTCGATACCACCGTAGCCGATATCGTTTGCCCAACCGTCACCACCGATAATCCATACTGATTTATCTGTGAAGTAGTCTTGAAGTTCTCTTACTTTTGCTAAATCAGGGCATCCGCAGTCTGCATATTTTGCAATAACTTTCTTAGCGTTTTCCTGAGCAGCAACAGCTTCTTCAGTTTTTGAATTATCCCAGTGTGACATTGCGTCTGTTAAAGCTTCTTTTAAGTCAGCAGGTGATTTTTCGTTTTCAAGAACTTTTTCAACGTAAGTTTTTAAAGTATCTCTATTTTGGTCAACTGCCAATCTCATACCGAAACCGAATTCAGCGTTGTCTTCGAACAATGAGTTAGCCCAAGCAGGTCCTCTACCATCCTTATTTGTTGTGTAAGGAATAGTCGGGAATGTACCTGAGTAAATTGAAGAACATCCTGTTGCGTTAGCTACAATTGCGTTTTCTCCAAATAATTGAGAAACTAATTTAACGTAAGGAGTTTCTCCGCAACCTGCGCAAGCGCCTGAGAATTCGAATAACGGTTTTCTCAACATTGCACCTTTTATTGTCTTAGTAGTGTTTTTACCCATTACGTTATCAGGTAATGAATCGAAGAATTTTTCGTTAACTACTTCGCCAACAGCTTCTTCTTCTTCAATAGTTGACCAAGTCAAAGCAGCTTTTTCAGGGTTCTTAGCCATTGGACACTGATCTATACATACACCGCATCCTGTACAATCTTTACAGTATACTTGAACTTTGAATTGTTCACCATGATCATTTGGTTTTGCATCAACTGTTTTAAATGAAGCAGGTGCATCTTTCAAAGATTCTTTTTCAGCTAATTTAGTTCTGATTGCAGCGTGAGGACAAGCTGAAGCACAGATTCCGCATTGAATACAAAATTCAGGATTCCACTTCGGAACTCTCGGTGCGATTCCGCGTTTTTCTAAGCAAGCTGTTCCTGTCGGGATTACACCGTCATTTGACATTGCTGATACAGGAATATCATCGCCTTTTTGTCTCATTGAAGGTTCAATGATTTTCTTTGCAAAGTCTGATGCATTATCAGGTATAAGTTTGATATCATCTGCGTGTGCTACTCCTGCTAAAGATGAAGGAACAACAACTTCTTCTGTTGCATCAACCGCTGCATCTATTAATGCAAGGTTCATATTTACAACATCATCGCCTTTTTTCTTGAAGGTTTTCTTAGTCATTTCTCTCATACCTTCAAGTGCTTGTTCAAACGGAATAATTCCTGAAACTTTGAAGTATGCAACCATCATAACTGTGTTTGCACCTTTTCCTCTTAATCCAGGTTGTTGTTCAATAAGCTTTTCAGCATCTACATTGTAGAATTTGATTTTCTTATTGATAATTGTTTCTTGCATATCACGAGTCAAATGAGAGAATGCTTCTTCTTTTGACCATGGGCTGTTAAGCAGGAATGTTCCGCCTTCTTTGATACCTTTCAACAAGTCATATCTGCCGATGTATGCATGTGCTGAACAAGATACAAAGTCAGGTGCTGTGATAAGGTATGTTGATTTGATCTGTTTGTCGCCAAATCTCAAATGAGAAACGGTTACACCAAATGATTTTTTAGAGTCATAAGCAAAGTATGCTTGTGCATCTTTGTTTGTATATTGACCGATAATTTTAATTGAGTTTTTGTTAGCACCAACAGTACCATCAGAACCCAAGCCCCAGAACATACAGTTTGTAGTGCCTTCCGGTTCTGTAACGATGTGTTCGGTAACTTTCAATGATTTGTGAGTTACGTCATCTTCGATACCAACTGTGAATCCGTGGAATCCGTTGTTTTCAGAGTGTTTGTAAACAGCGTAAACCATTGACGGTGTAAATTCTTTTGAAGATAAACCGTAACGGCCGCCGATTACTCTGATGTCTTTGTTTTCTAATGCTGCAACTACATCCATGTATAGAGGTTCACCGATTGAGCCTGGTTCTTTAGTTCTGTCAAGAACTGCTATACGTTTTGTTGTTTTCGGAAGTGCTTCGTTGAAACGTTTTGTATCAAACGGTCTGTAAAGTCTTACTTTAACTAAACCGTATTTAGTTCCGCGTTTTGCGTTCAAGTATTCGATTGTTTCTTCAATTGTTTCACAGCCAGAACCGATTGCAACGATTACGTCAGTAGCATCTGGCGCACCAACATAATCGAACGGATGATACTGTCTGCCTGTAATTTTTGCAACTTTATCCATGTATTCTTGAACAATGTCAGGAACAGCGTCATAGTATTTGTTAACTGTTTCACGACCTTGGAAATACACGTCTGTGTTTTGAGCACCTACTTTACAAATCGGAGCTTCCGGTCTCATTGCTCTGTTACGGAATTCTTCAATGTATTTTGGTTCAACCAAGCTTGCAATATCTTCGTATGAAATTTCTTCAATTTTGTGTACTTCGTGAGAAGTTCTGAAACCATCGAAGAATTGAAGGAACGGAACTTTTGCTTTGTAAGTTGATAAGTGTGCAACTAAAGCCATATCCATTTCTTCTTGAACTGAGTTAGCAGCTAACATTGCATAACCTGTGTTACGGCAACCCATAACGTCTGTATGATCACCAAATATTGCTAATGATTGTGCTGCTAATGCACGTGCTGATACGTGGATTACGTGCGGAAGCATTTCACCTGCTGCCTTATGCATAACAGGAATCATCAACAATAAACCTTGTGATGCGGTGTAAGTTGAAGTTAGAGCACCTGCAGCTAGTGACCCGTGAACTGCACCTGCAGCTCCGGCTTCTGATTGCATTTCTGCAACTCTTACAGTTTTGCCCCAGATGTTTTTCTTTCCTTGTGATGCCCATTCATCAATCCATTCTCCCATTGTAGAAGAAGGTGTAATAGGGTAGATTGCTGACACTTCGCTCAATGCATACGCAACATGCGCTGCGGCGTAATTGCCATCAACCGTTATTGTTTTTCCTGGCATAATTAAATAACCTCCTTATTGATTTACTATTACTTAATTACTAATTATACGCTCTTACTCTAAATCATAATACAAACATAACTTTTTAACAAAGAATATTATTTGTAAATTATTATTAAGTTTTAAGCAAAAAAACAATTATCAAGGTAAAATTTTATATTCAGGTGTTTTACACCAAATAGATTTTAATAGATTAAGAAGGATTTTAGATATGAATATTTCAGTTACCCCAAATTTTCAAATTAACAATAAATATAAATTTCCAAATCAAAATCAAAATAAAAATAATACAACTTTACCAAGATATTCAAATACACTTAGTAAAGATACTGTATCATTTACAAGTACAGCAAAAATTTCTGATTTTGTTGCGCAAGGGGTTTCAAATAAAATGGATAGACTACAGCGTATTGCAATTACTTATCTTGATGTGCTAGAATCTGTCGCTACAAAACTTTCTGCTGATGGTGTGTCCTTTGATAGAGCATACTGTGAGTTACACCCTATTAAATCTCCTGAATCATATACCTCTAAAGTTATTCGTTCTGGTTCTTTCAAAGTCCCAGATGTAATAAGGGCAACATTGTATCTTAAAAATCCCTATGATTTATCCATCTTAAACGACAAGATTTTGCCAGAGATGCAAAAACGAGGATATATACTTGCTAATACAGACATCAAGCATGAAGAATTGTTGAAACGCGGATACCTTACACCTCCTGGAGGAAATTTAGCTACTGCTAAAGTTTATAGTATACCTGATTTGGATGTAAGACTTGAAGATATGTTTAATGATGAGAACCTCAGTAAACTTTCACCTCAGCTTAGATACAGTATCGGTAAACCTCAAAAGTCAGGTTATGAAGATATTCAAATGAGGTTTGTCAGAGAATTTGATAAAAAGAAAACTCCTATTCTGCACGAATTAATCATTCTTTTTGGTCCAAATTATTCTAATGCTAAACAAATAGAATCAGAAAAAGTCTATGGATTTTTAAGGTTGTTTGATGAATTAAATATGAAATTCAGTGATAAAACTCTTGGGTCTCATTCTCAAAAAGCCAATAGATACATTAGTCTTATACAGCAAATGTTTAGAGGCAAAGTTTCAGAAAAATTATTTTTGAATGCCAAAAATAAAGATTTGTACGAAATATCCGATGAAATACCTATCATTTTTAGTGAGACAGATCAAAAAATGTTTGAAAGTTATTTTTCAGGCCTAAAGGATAGACTTGCTTCTTGCTATAAAGAAAAACAAGCAGGTATGCAAGCTAGTAACACAGCTAAAAAACAACTTCAAAAAGAACTTAGGGAAGATAGAAGTTTATTGAAGAAAATACAGGATAATTTGCAAGAAACAATTAACTTTTTTAATTATAAAAACGGATTAAATGAAACTAAATCCTAATTATAGCAACATTTTCTATGTGATAGGTATGACAAAACATATCAAAAGGCTGGATGCTTTTTACGCAGCAGCCTTTTTCACATAAATATTTCAAATCCCTTGCTAAAGTCGCAGGATTACAGCTTACATAAATTATCTCACCTTTCGTAAGCCTTAAAACTTCATCCAGAGATTCTTTTGTACAACCCTTACGCGGCGGATCTATTATTGATACATCAAACTTCCTTTTTTCTTTTTTAAAAAATTCAGCCGCATCTCCGCTATGAATTTCAACGTTATTTACTTTGTTTATAATTAAACTCTCCTCCGCTTTCTTGCAGGATTCGGGATTTTCTTCGATCGTTACAACTTTTTCAGAAACATCCGCCGAACAAATTCCAAATGTCGAAATCCCGGCATAAGCATCAAGCACTGTCGGTTTTTTATAGTTTGTTTTTATATAGTTTTTAACATATGCAAAAATATTTTCTGCACTTTGTGGATTTACTTGGAAAAATGTATTTGCTCCAATTTTGAAAATTTTATCAATTAATTTTTCTTCAATGTAATCTTTGCCTACTATACACTCAGTCTTGCGTCCTAAAATAACATTAGTCTTTTGCGAATTATAATTTATACATACACCTGTAACTTTTTCAAATTCTTCAAAAATAGCTTTTGCAAAATTATTTAGTCTATCAAAAGTTTTTGTAGTATTTACAACTAACGTTACAAGAATATCGCCATTCATTGCTGAAATTCTTAATACAACGTGTCTTAAATCCCCCGAATGTTTTTTTTCATTATATCCAGATATCCCGTAATCTAAAGCTTTGTTTCTTATAAAATCTATTACTTTGTCACAAATTTCAGGCTGGATAGGACAATGTTTTATATTTACAATCTCATGGCTTTGGGGTTTGTAATACCCCGCTAGAATTCTTTTTGATACTTTGGTCTCAGATATCGGGTATTGAATTTTGTGTCTATATGATTTTATATCTGGACTTGCAATAGGTAAAGGAATTTCTATATCTATTCCACCAATTGATTTCATTGCATCTGATACAATTTCTCTTTTTAACTCCAATTGATAGTCATAATCTATAAATTGCAGCTGACATGCTCCGCATACTCTTTGCATTGCACAAAACGGCTCTATTCTGTGAATAGAAGCTTCTATTATTTCTATAATTTTTGCATTTGCATAGCTTTTATTTAATTTCGTTATTTTTATTTTTACTTTATCCCCAGGACAAGCATTTTCGACAAAAATTACCAAACCGTCTGTTTTCGCTATTCCATATCCTAAGTTTGAAAACTTTTCTATTTTGACTACCAATTCATCATTAATTTTCATATAATAATTATAACATGAATTACTTTGGTAAATTTTGCCAGTAATCCTTTTCTGTTAAAGCTTTATTAGTACATCCTACGCCATTGTAAATATTATTTGAATTAACAGAGCAATAAATCGTTTCATTTGAAAAAGTTGTCCCATCTGCCCCCATAGGTAGTAAGCGCCCATCAGCCATAAGTTGAAAAGTAAATAGATCATGCCCCCATCTATTAGGATTTTTAATAAATCCATTTACATCTACCGTTATAAGAGATAAAGACCCACCTGCATTTTCAATAAAAACTGTGCTTCCATCTTTCAATATAAACTGACCATCATCTAACAAAGCAAATCGCATTGCTAGATTATTATAAGTTTTATAGTAAGCGTGGTAGTTTTGGTTATCAATTTCATACATAGGAACACAAGCTTCGTTTTGGTCTCCTGATCCATACCCACAATCAATAAGAACATCAAAATATTTTATTATTATTGGTTTCAATTCATGTTTTGCTAAAACATTCCCCTGAAGTTTTTCTCCATTTTGTGCTTGATACATCATCAAGGCCTGTTGTATTACCGAATAATTCTTTTTGAGCCCTGCTTCAAGTTCTTTTTTCTGACTGTTATTAATTAAACTCGGCAATGTCATGGCTGCAACTACACCTATAATTCCAATTGTAATTAGAACTTCTGCAAGTGTAAATGCTCTGTTTTTCATAATACCCCTTTCAATATAACAAATGAGATATACTCAATTAGCTATAATCAATTTATCATATCTAATTAGAATTGTAAATATGCAATATATAAGGAAAAATTTGGATCCACAAAAACAGCTTTTATTAAACGTTATAGGCGAGCTGATTAAGGAGAAAAGGCAACTTCAAAATAAAGGGATCCTGCTTTTTAGCTATGAATACGATATTTCAAACAGCTCTATTGCTCTTTTAGAAAAAGGAAAAAGAGATGTGCAGATAACAACGTTATGGAAACTTGCCAATGCTTTTGGAATGTCTTTTTCTGAATTTGTCATTGAGGTTGAAAAGCGTCTTCCTGAGGATTTTAAACTAATCGAGGATTAAAATAAAAAAGTTCTTGACAGCATTTTTTTTTTTGATACGATTATAGATGTCAAAAGACAACCCCAAAAGAGAAGGGCGTTTAGCTCAGTTGGTAGAGCGTCTCCCTTACAAGGAGAGGGTCAGAAGTTCGAGTCTTCTAACGCCCACCATAAAAAGGACCGCATTAAGCGGTCTTTTTTATATAATTTTATTACAAAAATTTACTTTAAATGTAAATTACAAATATTTATGAGATAATATCATAAGGATTATTATATTTAATTTTGGGGAGTAAAATGGAATACAAACTTAAAGATACAACTTATAAAGATGCTTTTAACTATGGTTATCTTTTGAAAAGACTTTATCCATATATAAAACCTGAATTAGGAAGAGCTTTGATTAAAAATACCGATAGAATTGCAGTGATAAATGAAGTTGGGCTTGCTGGATTAGGCACATATGATTAGCTGATGATTATACAAGACGGTATTTATAAAAATCTTTACGAAATGCAGTTCAAATCTCAGGAAACACGAGAATTACAGGGGATATAAAATGACTATAGAAATTCAACCACTTAACGCAATTGTGTACAATCAAGAAAAAGTAGATATCAAAGATGTAATAGCTCCGCCATATGACGTCATTAGTGATAAATATCGTGACGAGTTATATCAAAGAAGTCCTTATAATATTACAAGGCTAATCCTTTCAAATGCCGAAAATCCTTATATTGATGCAAAAAAAAGTTTTGAAAGCTGGCTTTCAGATAAAATATTAATAAATACCGACATGCCGGTAATTTTTTATCTTGTACAAAAATATAAAATTAACGATAAAGAAATCACTAGAAAAGGTTTCATTGCACGAAATAAAATTGAAGATTTTTCTACAAAAAATATTTTGCCGCATGAATTTACCATGAGCGGACCAAAAGAAGACCGATTAAATCTTACAAAAGCTTGTCGCGCGAATTTTTCACAAATATTTATGGTATATTCAGATCCTGAAAAACAAATTGAAAATACTATAGATTTAAGTGGAGAACCTTTTATTGATGTAACTGATGATCAAGGCGTCAGAAATATTGTATATAAAATCGAAGATGAAAAAACTATAAAATTAATCCAAAAAGTATTAAGCGACAAAACTCTATTAATTGCTGACGGGCACCACCGTTATGAGACAGCACTAAATTACAGAAATTATTTAGGTGTCAATGCAAATGAAGCAAATTATGTAATGAGTTATTTTACAAATATGGATGATGATTTGCTGATTTATCCTACTCACAGAATTATCACAAAATGGATTGAGCCTTATGTATTGCTTGAAAAAGTTAAAAAATACTTTGATTTAAAAGATTATACCTTTAACGGGTTTAACAAACAGGAAATTAAAAAAGAATTTTTGGCTGAATTAGAAAAATTATCAAAAGATAAAATTTCTATGGGGTTATACATGAAAAATGTTAACAAATTTTATCTTCTAACACTAAGAGAAAATGTAGAAAGTATTTTAAACGAATATCAAGTTCCTGATGTTTTAAAAACACTTGATTTAACCGTATTACATAAAGTAATTCTTACAAAAGAACTTGGTTTTACAGAAGAAGAGCAGATGACACAGGATGGAATTAAATATATTAAAGTAGAAAATGAAGCTTTTGATATGATTGATTTAGGAAAAGCTGAAGCTTCATTTATAATGGCATACCCTAAAATTACTAATATTAAAAGGATTTCTCAAGCAGGGTATCGAATGCCTCAAAAATCTACTTACTTCTACCCAAAACTTTTATCAGGAATTGTAATAAATCCTTTACAATAGAGCAATTTTTAACCCTTAATTTCGTTTATATAAATATAAAGGATATTAAGGATTATATTGTGACTTTCAAATCTATTGAAATAAAAAACTTCAATTTTACAAATTTCGGTAATTTTAATTTTTTACCGATGAATTTTAACTTCCCAATTTTTTCGCAAATGTCACTATTTACATTTCAGCCGAAAATGCCTAATTTTATGGGAATGTTTCAGTGGAATATGCCAATAAATAATGCTTTGCCATTTTTACCAACATTTAATAATACAAATATTAAATTACATGAAATAGATTTATTACACTATAGCCCGACATCATATACCCCTAAGACTGTTACACCTGCATATACATTTGATTCAAATAATTTCTTTAATCTTTCTAAAACAACACAACCATACAAAGCATCAGAAATTTCATCTGTACAAAATACGACACTTAAAGAAGTTGCTGAAATTTATAATCAAGAAAAAGGAATAAAACTTGCAAAAGAAGCCGTTGCAGGTCTAAGCAGTGCTCGCAAAGGATACTGCGCCCAAGCTGTAAAAAATGCCATAAGTGATGCAGGACTTGGAGCTTATGAATCAGGTGATGCATATGAAGTCCCAAATATTTTAAGAAGAAACAATAACTTTAAAGAAGTAAAAGTAAAAGGCTCAGATCTTGCAAAATTACCGGCTGGATGTGTAATAGCCTATGCAAAAGGTGCAGCAGGATATAGCAGTAAATACGGACACGTAGAAATTAAAGGAGAAGGTAATCAAGCAATTAGTTTCTTCGTAAATAATAATATTAAACCATCAGATGATGTTAGTGTTTTCGTCCCCGTTTAATTCTTTCATATTCTTTCATTAAATAAGCAATTCTTACTTTTAATTCGCCGATAGTCCCGTCATTTTCAAGGCAGTCATCGCATAATAAAAGCTTTTCGACCTGAGGCATTTGTGCACTAATTCTTGCTGAAGCATATTCTTCAGTATATCCGTCACGTTTTAAGAGCCTTTTATAACGGTATTTATCTTCAGAGAATACCAGAATTACTTTATCAAATATATACTGCATCTCAGCTTCATACAACTGAGGAACTGATACAAAAACTACTGTCTCATCTTTATGTTCTTCGAAAAATTCATAAATTTTCAAACGTACGACAGGGTGGATAATAGCTTCAAGTTTTTTAAGCATTTTAGTATCATGGAAAACAATTTTACCCAATTTAGCTCTGGAAATCTGGTCTCCATCCAATACATCATATCCTTTAAAGGCTTTTAAAACTTCCTGTTTTGCATCCAGAAATTCAGAACCTTTAAATCCATCCAAAATATCTTTTTTACCTTCTAAAAGATCATGCGCAACATCATCAGTATTAAGAACTGAATATCCTTGAGATACCAATATTTTTTCAACCGTTGACTTACCAGCTGCAATATTACCTGTAATAGCTACTTTAATCATCCTTCTTTACCCTATTTAAAAAATTCTTCAATTCTTTTATTTGTTTAGGTTTTATAGGCTTAAACTCGCCTCGTTTTAACCCGTCTAAATTTATTATAGCATGCTGAATACGTTTTAATGTCTTAACTTCATACCCAAAATATTCAAACATTTTTCTAATCTGTCTATTCATCCCTTGATAAAGAGTTATTTGCATAAGCGTATGCTTTTTATCAGATTCCAAAACTGTTATATCAGCATAAGCAATTTTTCCCTTTTCTATTTCAATACCGCCAGCCATCTGCTCCAATTCATGCTTGTGTATAACAGAATCTATTGATACAATGTATACCTTAGGCACCTTAACCGAAGGATGTGTTAATTCATTAATTAACTCCCCATCATTTGTTAAAATCAAAAGTCCAGTAGAGTCTTTATCCAAACGCCCGACAGGTCTCAAATGATACATACTCTCTGGCAATAAGTCATATATAGTTTTTCTTCCTTTTTCATCAGATGCTGTCGTAATATATCCAGCAGGCTTAAAGAATTTATAATACTCATGTTTTACAGGCCGTATCTGTTTTTGATTGATAAATACTTTATCCTTTTCACCAACTAAAAAACCAAGCTCAGTAACTTTTTTACCGTTTACTGTAACCTCACCATTCTCAATTAATTCATCAGCTTTACGCCTGGAACATAAGCCTGAAGATGCAATAAATTTATTTAAACGGACAGAAGGCATTCAACCTCCTTTTTAAATACATCTGCAAGTATTTGAGGCATACGCCTATATAGTTTTCCAGCATCTTTACTTATTGCAACAACTTCAACTTCAGCCTCAATAAATACTTTCTTAGAATCAAAAGACTTTATTACCTGATAGAATGTAACCGATAAACCATTGAATTTAGTAACAGATGTTTCAATAATTAAATCATCATTCAGTCTTGCAGATGACTTATATCTGACATTTAAATTTACAACAGGAAGAACTATATTTTGATTTTCAAGCTCAATCAAATTATAACCTCTTTCCTCGCACCAATCAACACGTCCCATCTCAAGCCATCTGAGATAGGCCCCATGCCAGACTACACCATAAGCATCGGTATCTGAATAATATACTTTTTGTCTAAATACGTTAACTGCCATATGAGAATTTTATCATATATTTAAAGATAAGAAAAGGAGATTAAGAAAATGAAATATTTATGCGAAATTTGCGGATACATTTACGATGAAGAAAAAGAAGGCATAAAATTTGAAGACTTGCCAGAAGATTGGGTATGTCCTATCTGCAATGCCTCAAAAGATGATTTTTCAAAAATGTAAAAAAATATTAAATAATAGCAATTTATTACTTTCAGTAGTTTTATAAAAAACGTGGAAGGTATAAATCATATTAACCCATATACTACATTGCAATACAATTATACAAATCCGTATAATGAGCGTTGCAGGGAATATGTACCGCATAGAAAAGATGACCTTAACGAAGTAAAAGCTGTAGCATCAGCAGGAATCCTACAAGGTGCAGCAATAATACTCCAAAAGATTTCCCAATGGTGCGGTACAAAATTAATGCAGGGTAAAGAATTTACAAATGAGGTAAATGTAAAGAAAATTGCCTCAAAAATGTTAAACGATAACAATCTCAGCGATAAAATAAATATCGAATACGTTGATAAAACCAATGCTGAACAAATAGCAGCTAAATACAGAAATAAAGGTTTTAACATACTAAATGAACTTGGCCCTGTAGCTAAAGGAGAAAATGCATTTTACGCAGACAGTTTAAAACTGGCGGTTACTCCGAAAAACAAGCCTTCCTTAATTCTTCATGAATTAGGACATGCAATAAATGCCCATAAAGGAAAATTTTTAAAATTCTTGCAAACGACAAGAGGAAAACTCACAGCTCTAGCTCCGGCTCTTGTGTTATTAAATAATTTTTCTCAAAAATCAGATAATGAAAAAACATTCATCGAACGAAACGCAGGCAAAATAGGATTTTTAGCGTTTTTACCTACAATAATAGAAGAAGGCATAGCCTCAATCAGAGGTATAAAAGCTGCAAAACAAATAAAACAAACCGTTGATAAGAATATAAATTTAAAACCTCTAAAACGCAACTATGCCTTCGCTTGGATGACCTACCTAATTTCAGGCATTATCTTTGGAATAGGCACAAAATTAAGTCTAATGGAAAATAGAAATAATAAATAAATATTGACTTATATTTTTTTTTATAATAGCATAGAACTGTTCGAAAGATAACATCATATACACAGCCGATAGGTGTTAGTATTAGGGTTGTCTGTTGAAAACTGAATATCGGGATGTAGCACTCTGCCGAGTAAACGATTAAGTATCGTTTGCGAGAGGTCTTGGTAGCGCAAGCGGACAAGGTGCTGGGTCTAAAATAATTGAAAACTAAATATCGGGATGTAGCGCAGCTTGGTAGCGCACCTCGCTTGGGACGAGGGGGTCGCACGTTCAAATCGTGTCATCCCGACCATTTAAAAAGAGCCTTTTAACAAAGGCTCTTTTTTTATACATAAAATTTATATTTGGGAAATAAAAAAGTTTAACCTTTAATATGAATTATTTATTACAGAAATAATTAAAAACGGAAATATCATTAATATTTTTACTTGATTTAAAAAACTTATCCGTTACAATACCTCGTGGGTTCGTGTTGTGTGTGTGTGTGTGTGTGTGTGGGCGGAACATTATATCAAAATAGTTCTATATAAAATCCAATTAGTTCATTCAAATCCATAATAAAATTCTTTATTATTTAATTATGGACTTTAAAAAATTAATAAATTCCAATATTAAAAACTTGAGACTAAAACACAAGTTAACTCAAGAGCAGTTTGCTGAAAAATTGGGTGTGTCATCACGATCAATAAGTAAGATCGAATGCAACTACTGCATGCCTTCAGCCGAAAGCATAAATAAGATTTGCGAGGAGTTTGATATAACACCAGACGTTTTATGTCGGATTGAAATTAAAAATGCTTCAAAATCAGACTTAATAAGGCAGATTAACAGCAGACTTATCAATCTGTCCCCGCAAGAGCTAAAACAAGTTCTAAAAATTACGGATACATTTACAAAATAAAAAAGAAAGCATACACATTGACGCTTTCTTTTTTTGTAATACAATAGAATATATACATTTTTAGATTATGAGGATTAGGGAAATTGGATTTTACAACTTTAACTATTGAAGCATTAAAGATGCTTGCACAATTTGTCGGAAATTACGGAATAGCAATAATTGTATTGACTATAATTGTAAGAATGTTTTTATGGCCGCTGAACGTATCTCAACAGCGTTCTATGCGCATGATGCAGACTCTACAGCCAAAACTAAAGGCAATACAAGAACGATATAAAAATGACCCACAAAAAATGCAAATGAAGATGATGGAATTCTACAAAGAGCACAAATTCAATCCTATGGGCGGATGTATGCCTTTGCTAATACAAATGCCTGTATTCATTCTTTTATATTCAGCTCTAATGAGTCCGCAATTCATTCAAATTGCCGGTAATTCAAAATTCTTATTTATAAACAGATTAGACACAACATTGCGCGCATCAGCAGGAATTTCAAATGACGGCGTGATGGGAGCATCAAAATATGATACTTTTATCTTGGGCAAAACAGCTACTGTGTATTTGCCTACTGAGACACTAGACAATGTAAAAGTTGACAAACCTAATAAAGCATTGGAAATTCAAGGTGAATTAACTCCCGGAGAGCCTATAGACTTTAAAGTAAGTCTTGATCAATTGGATTTAAAATTCAGTCAGCTTGATCAAATTCAAAAAGCTGAAATGTCTATCACTGATGTTAATACAAAAGAGACTGAAAAAGTAACGTTTGAACGTAATGGAGGATTATTAACAGCATCAGTACCTTCAAAAGCTGTAGAACATTCTTTCCATTGGGATGTGCTCGCATTAATTGCTTTATTCGGGCTTACAATGTGGCTGTCACAAAAATTGATGATGGCTCAGAACAAAAATCAAATGTCAGATGATCCGACTCAGCAGGCTATACAAAAATCCATGGGTACATTCATGCCTGTAATGATTATAGCAACTTTTGTAATAATACCTATACCTGCAGGTGTTTTGATTTACTTGATTGTATCTAATATTATTCAAGTATTACAGACAATTATTGTAAATAAACAAATAGATGCAGAAGAAGCCGCTAAAAAAGTTCAAGCAACAGACGGCTCTAAAGTTATTGAAGCTGAACTGGTTGATGAAAATATTACAAAAAACAAATCAATGCTTGATGGAATGAAAAATATATTCAAAAAAAAGGAAAATTAGCATAATGAAAATACCTAAAACGACACATAATAAAATAGAACGTCAAGTAAAAGGTATAAATTATGCAGTAAAAAACAGACAAGGAATTTTTAATCATTTAAAAGCAAGATGCGGAAAAGATGTTATAGATGAATTTGTCAATGAGGGATTCCTTACAAATTCATCAGGTAAAAATGGCAATACTATTTACAAAATAACTCCAAAAGGCGATCAATATTATAAGGAACATTTTGGAAATATAGAATATTATAAAGCCAGAATAGTCGGATTTTTTGAAAGGATAAAGAAAAATTTTTAAAAATGCTTGTATCAGAGTTTGATTATAATTTACCAGAAAATCTAATAGCTCAAATTCCTGCGGACAAACGGGAAAATTCCAAAATGATGGTGCTTGAAAGAAATACTAACTTAATTCAGCACAAGCACTTTTTTGATATTGTTGATTTAATTGACGAGAATTCTATACTTGTACTTAACAATACAAAAGTCATGCCGGCACGTCTATATGGTACAAAAGAAGAAACCGGTGCTAAAATTGAAGTTTTTCTTCTAAAACAACTTGAAGGCAAAAAATGGGAAACTCTTATAAAACCATCCAAAAGGGTGAAAGAGGGTACAATAATAAAAATCAGCGATGAATTATCCGCAAAAGCAATAGAAAAAACAGAAGAAGACGGCGGATGGATTGTTGAATTGATTTATGAAGGTAATATTTTGGAAGTATTGCACAGAAACGGCAATATTCCGCTTCCTCCTTACATTGAAAGAAAATTAGCGAATGAAGACATAAAAAAACTTGATTTTGAACGCTACCAGACAGTCTATGCAAAAGACGAGGGCTCAGTCGCAGCTCCTACAGCGGGATTGCATTTTACAAAAGAGATTTTGCAAAAACTGAACGATAAAGGAGTAGAAATAGACTATGTTACGTTAAATGTCGGACTTGGCACTTTCAGACCGGTAAAATGTGAAAATATTTTAGAGCATAAAATGCATTCTGAATCCTTTGAAATATCAGATGACACCGCAAAAAGAATTAATGAAGCAAAAGCAAAAGGGAAAAAACTTATTGCTGTTGGCACAACGACCGTCAGAACTTTAGAGACAGCTTATCAAAAATACGGCTGCATAAAAGCATGTCATGATGATTCAGAATTATTCATATACCCGCCTTATGAATTTAAAGTAATAGATGAATTAATTACTAACTTTCACCTGCCAAAATCAACCCTTCTGATGCTGGTATCCGCACTTGCAGGTAAAGAGTTTATTTTCAAAGCTTACAAGGAAGCGATTGAAAATAATTACAGATTTTTCTCTTATGGTGACTGCATGTTTATCAGATAAGTTTTGATTTATCCTTTGTCCAAACTCTAAATGGGAATCCTCTATTTAACGTTATAAAATCTTCTAATTTATCAATATACTTAATTTTCAACTTATCTACAGCCTTAGGAAATACACAAATTTCACCGTTAGGCATTTCGATACCATCGACATTAGGATAATTTCTTTCAAAATTTTCCTGCATTCTTGAAATGTTCTTGGATTCAACTAAAGAAACTTTTTTTAAATTCATTGATTTTATGCCTTCAACCGTATAAACATGAGGATTCGGGTTGCTTATTGGCTTACTTACTCCAAGGTGCAGAGGTGCATCCTGACTTTTAATATTAGCAAAATATGGAGCAAATTTTTTTGTTCTGAACAGATAGATACCTTTTCCTCGTTTTGCGGCACCTTCACCCTGACCAATCATTTTAACATCAAATTGTTCAAATTTATAAGGCGAGCCATGATAGGCTATATCATCTAATTGCAAAGCTGATTTGTTATAAAAAAGTTTTCCATATTTTAAGTTTTTTAATTTATCCACATTCGTTTGTAATATAGAACTTTTACCTGCAGTCCTTACATAATTAATAGTTTTCGCAACTAATTTTGAAATTCCCAAATAATTTCTCCTTTTTTCCTATATTTTTCCTATATATTATATAAAAATTTTTAGTCTTAAAAATTGCTATTTTGACATTTTTGTAAAAATCATTAATTCAAATAGAGGATAACAAACAGGGTAGTAAATTATAAAATAGTTATGAAAGTATGGGAAATTTGTAATTTCCTACTCTAAAAGAGAAGGGGCGGAAGATATGTTCTCGGAAATGATACAGGGATTATTAAATTCAGGCGGAAAAACACAAGCAATGCAACGATATGCACAGCTGCAAAATCGCGTTGCAAATTTTAAAAATCAAATTAACGGACCTGAAATTCCTCAGACTCAGAATCCGATTGATACAATATACCCTTCAAACAAGACTTCTGTACAATCTTTTGAAAATGTCTTGAAATCATCAACAACTGATTTTGGGTCTTTACTTTTAAACCCACAATCAATGAATGTAAATGCTAATATCATTAAAAATTCAAACCCGACAGCCACTTTAAATAACGCACTAGAAGAATTACAAAATATTCAAATACAAAGCGATATGACTCCTAAAGTCTCAGGCAGTAAAAGTCAACTACTCGGTATGATATCACAAATTTCACAAAAACACGGGGTAGATGAAAATCTTGTAAAAGCTTTGATAAAACAAGAGTCAGGTTTCAATACAAGAGCAAAATCGAAAGCCGGAGCAATGGGATTAATGCAGCTGATGCCTGCTACAGCCGCAAGTCTTGGCGTAAAAGATCCTTTTAACCCGGTTCAAAATGTTGAAGGCGGAGTAAAATATCTTAAATCAATGCTTAACAAATATAATGGGAATATGATTTTGGCACTTGCAGCATACAACGCAGGACCGAGTGCTGTAGATAAATATGACGGAGTTCCCCCATATAAAGAAACTCAAAATTATGTAAGAAATATTTTAGCCAACTATCTCCAATAATATTAATTTTTTGCACAAAATAATTTTTCTGTTACAATAACTTTATATTATAGAACAGGAAAGGTTATTAATGAGATTTTCATCATCTTTTAAAGTCGGGCTTTTAACACTTCTTGCATTGGTACTTTTGGTAGGAATTGTCTTAAAAGTGAAAGGCAGAGCTCTTACCTCAGCCAAGAGAATAGAAATTAATTTTAAAGATGTAAACGGCATGCGTCCCGGCTCAGGAGTGCAGATGATGGGTCTGAAAGTTGGACAAGTTGAAGAAATTACTCCTGTCATTAATAGTGAAAACAGCTATGTTAAAGTTAAATTTGTAATTACAGAGCCTAATATAGAAATTCCAAACGCATCCGTGTTTTCCATTCAACAATCTGGATTAATAGGAGAGCTTTTCCTTGAAATTACTCCGCCAAGAACAAGAACTATTTATATACCTATGGAAAATAGAAATGTTTTATATAAAGATGATGCCGTACAAATGAAACTTGATAATCAATATTATGATGTAGGTATCATTAAAAACATTGAAATTGTATCAAAGGAAGTAGTTCCATATAATATTAAAGATTCAATAAAAACACCTAATGCTTATAAAGTTGACTATATAGTAAACTTACCTGGATTGATTCTACCAGAATTTCTTAAAGGTAAAGCTATTTCCTACAACGGAAAGAAAAAACTTTTTATATCAACATTAGATGATGTGACATTACCATATCCAACTCAAAAGTCACCTTATACAGTGATTGAGCCTATGAGAATTTCCGATTTTATGGAATGGCAGTATCGAGCTGCAGAGTCTCTAACTGAAACAAATCAAAAAGTAAATGAAATTCTTTCAGATGAAGTAATAGCTGAATTAAAATCTTCAATCAAAAGTATAAATTCACTGACAGCTCAAACCGCATCCACTATGAGCAAAATTGATGCTCTAGTTGAGTCATCTCGTGATGATATTGATACATTGATGGATTTACTTGCACAAACATCAAAAGACTTTAATGCGCTGTCTAATAATCTAAATAAAATCATAGGTGATCCTGAATTCAAGACAACAATGCTATCTACAGCTAATTCATTAGATAAATTGGCTCAAAATATTAATAAAATCATAGGCAATGAAGCAGAAGCTGAACAGATGGCTTCTGATATCAGAGAAATTGTACAGAATGTTAATGAAATAAGCGGCTACGTCAATGGAATGACTAAAAACGACCAGCTTAAAAATGATTTCACAAGCGCTGTTGCTAATGCTAATCAGGCTATGATTAATTTAAATATGGCTCTTGCATCTGTTAATAAAATGACACCTGAAAAGAAAACTGAATTACAAACTATTATTGATGATACTAAAGTTACAACTTGTAATTTAAGAAAATTCTCAGAAAAGCTTAATAAAAGATTTTTACTCTGGAGATTAATGTTCTGATAAGTTATGAAAAATATCAAGACCGAAATTACAAAAATTCATTATAATAAACAAGCAAGAGGCTTTTTATTCAGACTTTTGGAGTTTTGTTCAATATTCTACGGACTTGGAAGCGGATTAAAAAACAAGCTCTATGACAGTGGTCTTTTAAAACAAGAAAAAGTTGATGCTTTTGTAATTTCGGTAGGAAATATCACAACAGGCGGAGTCGGTAAAACTCCTGTTGTTTCAGAGATTGCAAAGTATTTACTTTCAAACGGGGAAAAAGTCGCAATTATATCACGCGGCTATGGTGGAGCTTTACCCAATAAACAAATCAATGTAATTTCAGACGGCAAAGAAATTTTTTATAATGCACGACTTGCCGGAGATGAGCCTTATTGGCTTGCTCAAAATACAGAAGGAGCAATTGTAATTACATCTAAAAACAGGGTAAAAGCTGCAAAATTCGCAATAGAAAAATATAACGTAACAAAAATAATTCTTGACGATGGATTCCAGCACAGAAAACTATATCATAACATTGATATTGTATTAACAGACAGTGAAAAAATGTACGGCAACGAAAGACTTTTACCAGCAGGTCCTCTGCGTGAGGGGAAAGAAGCTTTCGAACGCATTGATAAAATGATAATAGTGAGCAAAAATATTGACCACAGCAGAGCTGAAAAGTTAGCAAAAATTACTGCAAAAAAAATGAATATAAAAACTGCTGTCTGCTATACAGAACCTGATTATGTGTATAATATAAAAAACGGTGAAATTCTAAATGACGGTACTGAAATTAATGCTGTATGTGCAATCGGACAACCGGAACAGTTTTATAATTTTTTGACAAATTACAGAATAAAAGAAAAAACAACTTTTGACGATCATCACAGATATACAGAAGAAGAATTACCAACCGGTACAATAGTCACGACAGAAAAAGATGCCGTAAAAATGAAAGACTTTTCCCGCAATGATATCTATGCTCTTAAATTAAAAACAAAAATTGATGTGGAAAAATTATTAACATAAAAATTTAACTTACCAATAAATTCTATTATCAGTATTTTTCTTTTGATTTCTCAAAATTGTACGAGGATATTTTCCACCTTTATCAACAATTGTACAGAATTCGTCCGTCAAAAATATCATATTGGAACCGCTTTCATATTGATTATGATTTGAAAGTCCCATAAAAAAAACATCATATCCCCATTTATTAGGTCCTTCTTCTCCATTTACATCAAAACCTACAAATTTTGGATAAGTATTTATACGAAACATAAAAATGGTACCATCATTAGAAACATATACATCTGCACCTCTTATAGCATCATCATATGAACAAGCCCAATTGATAGAAGTTCCACCCGAAGCTTGAACTTCGGCTTTCGTTGGGTATTTATCTTTTATATCATCACTATATTCTTTTAAATTGAGCATAGGAATTAATCGTTCTTCAAGAAGCTCACAATCTTCTGTTCTCTGTTTGTAAGCAATTGAGCCTTTCGGGTAATAAACATAGCAAGCATTTATACCATATTCAGCAGTTATTGCATTAATAGCATTTTGCAAAGTAGAATATTGTTTTTTAAAGGCAACTTCAAAAGTTTTCATTTTATAATTTCCGAGCAATATCGGAAAAGTCATCGCTGCAATTATTCCGATTATTCCAAGTGTTATAAGCACTTCTGAAAGTGTAAAAGCCCTTTTCATAGATTCTCCTTATTAAAATATATTAAATAAAAATAAATTATACATGAATTTATTCTACTAGACATGAATAAAATGTCAAGTTTTAATTTAAAATATATAATCAGACTATGATTACGATAAAATTATATGAACTTATATGGCAGCACAAAGTGAAAGGCTATCAGGTAGCAGAAGCAACCGATCTTAGCAAAGCTACAATTTCGAAACTTGTACAGGGTGAGAATATAGACGTTAAATTAAGTACAATTAATAAATTATGTAACTATTTCAAATGCGATATAAAAGATATTATTGAATATAAACCCGATTAGTAATAATATTCTTTTATGATTGACGAAATTGTAGAAAATTTAAAACAAGCCGACCAACCTAAAAGTGATTTTGTAAAACTGATGGACAGTTTCAAAGATCCTTATCTTGTGCTTATTGCTTGTATTTTAAGTCTGCGTACAAATGACAAAACCACATATCCTGCGACTCTAAGAATGCTGGAACTTGGAAGAACGCCTGAGGATTTTGCAAAATGCGATGTAAAGAAATTAGAAAAAGCAATATATCCTGTCGGATTTTATGCCAATAAAGCAAAACAAATTGTCGAATTATCAAAAGAAATTGTTGAAAAATACAATTCAAAAGTTCCTGCATCAATAGAAGAAATGATAAAATTTAAAGGTGTTGGAAGAAAAACCGCAAACCTTGTAATGAGTCTTGGGTTCAATGAACCTGCAATATGTGTAGATGTACATGTGCACAGAATTTTCAACCGCTTAGGCTATATAAAAACAAAAAATCCTGAAGAAACAGAATTTGCTCTTCGAGAAAAACTCCCAATTAAATACTGGATAGATATTAATACTCTACTAGTTACACATGGACAAAATGTTTGCAAACCGATAAATCCCAAATGCGATATTTGCCCTATTAGAGAGTTTTGTGCTCAAAATATTTAATAAATTGACACTGTAATTTAATATCTATATAATAAAAAAGTTTTAGTAAGGGGGTATAATGACTGCTTTAATTATAATATTAATGTTAATTTGGCTTGTAATAATTCAATATAAATTGACTGAACTTTCTGATGCAATTAAAGATATAAAAGGTAAACTGACAAAAAAAGATATTTACGGACAACCATCAATAATTAAAGGAGCAACCGAGACAAAACCTCAAAATATTGAATCTATTTCTGAAATACCTGATGAATTGTTTTATCAATCAGAAGAAAAAACTATCCCACAATTTATAGAAAATAATTTAAAAAAAGAAAATAAATCAGAGTCATTTGAAAATATTTTTCTTGGCAATATATTTAACAAAATCGGAGCATTTGCAATATTAGTAGCTTTAGTTATTTTAATAAAAATGATTTCACCATTTTTTGTATTCACAGCACAATTAAAAATAACTTTAGGATACCTTTCTGGAATTGCAATGATGATTGGGGCTTTAAAACTGTATAATAAAGAAAATCTGAGAAACTATTCAGAAGTATTACTAGGTACAGGATTTGGAGCAATGTTTATATCTACTTACTGTGCAAGCGGCATTTTTCATCTTTTCAATTTGCCTGTAACTTTTATAATAGCAACAGCATTTTTACTTTTAGCATTTTATTTTGCAGACAAACTAAAAACTGTATCAATGCTTGTAATTTCTTTGATTGCAGGATATTTAAACGTAATTTTCTTAAACTCCGAATTTATTATATCCGATAACTTTTTATTCGGTTATTTAATATTTATAAACTTAATATCAATTTTATATACTTACAGAAACCCGTCTAAAGATATAGTTAATTTAATAAACCTGCCTCTTACAATGTTAGCAGCTTTAATTTATTGCACAGAAATTCAAATAATTTTTCCGCTCACTTTGTGGGGACTTTATGTAGTATATGACATTATAAAACCAGATAGTGAAGTTAAAAATCAACTGCTAAACTATATAAACATAACTGTATTTTCTATTATCTTAATAAAAGTATTTCACTCAGATTCTCATATGATTGCATATGCTGAACTTGGAATAACTTTGATATACTCAATAATCGCCTACTATAAAAAGTCGAATATTGATAATTTGAAAAATTATATAAACCTTAGTTTAGTAACTTCAACTCTTTTCACATATTTTATATGCGACAAATCGCCCACCACAAAATGCTTTGCTTGGTCAATAGAAACAGCTGTATTAGCTTTCTACTCATATAAATATAAACTTAGATTTCTCGGAGCCTGGGCTATTGGTATTTTTGCTGCTGCATATTGTGCAATAATTCCTATAGACGGAGTTTTGGCAGTAAAAAGTATCGGGAAATACACGCCGATATGGAACATCAGACTTTTAATGTTCACTCCTATAATTCTATCTTCAGCTTTTTCATATTACTTGCTAAAAAAAACAGATGAAACAAAGCTAATTAGTTTTGCTGAATTTTTCAAATTTATATGCATTACATCAATATATTTATACATAGGACTTGAACTAAATAATATTATTACTCAAAGATTTATAGGCGAAAATACATCAGCTGTTTTCATAAATGAAATGACAAATGTAATCTTAGCTTTCGCTTACACAATAAATTTAAAAAAATTATATTATGCAACTAATTCAAATAATTTTATTTCTATAATTGCAGGATTCTTTGGAATTTGTGCTGCACTATGTCTTTTAATAACAGGAATTCATTACATACCAATAAAAGCCTTTATTCCTGTAATAAATATCAGAACAGTTGCCTTTTTAACTGGAATAGTTACTTCAATCCTGTATGCGAAATGGACAAAAAATAAAATCTATAAATATTTAGGGATATTCTTAGGATTTATCCTGCTCCATTATGAAATAAATGATATAATCAATAAATATTCAATAAATGAAGGACAATACCTTATATCAATTTGTTGGATTGTATATGCAGGAATAATAACAACCATAGGAATTTTGAAAAATAAAGACTATCTTAAAAATTCAGGAATTGGTTTGTGTATCTTATCAATACTGAAAATTCTAATATATGATTTGTCAAACATTGATATACTGTACAAATTTATTGCAATCATCACACTAGGTATTATTTTAATGATACTTTCATATCTGTACAATAAAAGATACACAAAATAATCCTTCCAGGCTAATAACTACAAGCCCCCCCCCCTTGTGAAAAACTTGCTTTTTAAAAATGCTTGTGCGATAATTTTCATAAGATAGTGTTGAAAATACAACATTAATCGGGGTTAATAGTAAATCACATAATAGGAGTCTAAGATGAGTGTTGAAAGCCATCATGTTGTTAACACATCAAAGTTAGACGAAATTATCAGCACATGTGGCGGTAAAAAGTCTAATTTGATTGCAATGCTTCAAAAAGTTCAGGAAGTATACCGATATCTTCCTGAAGATGCAATGATTTATATCGGAACAAAAGTTGAAGGGCTATCCCCCGCAACCGTCTTTGGAGTTGCAACTTTTTACGCACAATTTTCACTTCAACCGAAAGGAAAATTTGAAATAAAAGTATGTGATGGAACAGCCTGTCACGTAAGAGGATCAATGCCTGTATTAAATGCAATAAGAGCTAAACTAAACATGCAGGAAGGCCAATTAACAAGCGAAAGCGGGCTTTTCTCATTAGAAACAGTAAGCTGTCTTGGAGCTTGCGGGCTTGCACCAGTTGTTGTTATAAACGATAAAGTATATCCACAAATGACCTCCGATGCAATAACAATCGTTCTTGATACATTGATTAAGGAGGAAAACTAATGGAAAAAATCAAATTAAATATAGATATAAAAGAAGAACAAAAAAAAGCACAAGAAAACATATCTAAACAGGGATTAAGAGTTTTGGTCTGTGCAGGTACTGGATGTGTAGCTAACGGTTCATTAAAAGTAATAGAAAAATTCAAAGAACTTGGCGCGGATGTATCAGTGCTTACAGACTATGACAAAATGACAATAGTTCCAACCGGCTGCCATGGTTTTTGTGAACAAGGGGTACTGGTAGTAATTCCTGATAAACATGTCACATATGTGAAAGTTAAAGAAAAAGATGTGGAAGAAATTTATGAAAGCCACATAAAAAATAATAAACCAGTCGAAAGATTAATGTATGTTGATCCTAAAACCCATCAACATGTACAGGATGATGAACATATAAACTTTTATGCAAAACAAACAAGAACAGCACTTGCAAATTGCGGTAATATTAACGCAGAATGTATAGACGAAGCTATAGCAGTAAGAGGTTATGAAGCTCTTGCAAACGTCTTAGAAGAAAATAATCCAGAAGCAGTAATAGAAACGATTGAAAAATCAGGACTTCGAGGCAGAGGCGGTGGCGGATTCCCGACAGGCAGAAAATGGAGATTCACAGCAGCTAATCGAGGCGGAAAATCTTACGTAGTATGTAACGGAGATGAAGGAGATCCAGGAGCATTTATGGATAGATCCGTAATGGAAGGAGATCCACATAAACTACTTGAAGGTATGGCAATAGCTGCTTTTGCAATCGGTGCTGATGAAGGATATATTTATGTTCGTGCTGAATACCCGCTTGCTATTAAACGCCTAAGAAAGGCAATAGCTGATGCTGAAGCAAGAAATTTCTTGGGTAAAAACATTTTAGGAAGCGATTTTTCATTTGAAATTCACATAAAAGAAGGAGCTGGAGCTTTCGTATGTGGAGAAGAAACCGCTTTAATAGCTTCAATTGAAGGTGAGCGTGGTATGCCAAGACCAAAACCGCCATTTCCTGCAAATAAAGGGCTTTTTGGCAGACCTACACTTATAAATAACGTAGAAACTCTTGCTAATGTGCCTGTAATAATGTTGAAAGGTGCAGAATGGTTTTCGCAAATGGGAACAGAAACCTCTAAAGGTACAAAAACTTTTGCCCTTACAGGTGAAGTAAACAACACCGGTTTAATTGAGGTGCCAATGGGTACAACACTTCGCGAAATTGTTTTTGATATAGGCGGAGGCATGAGAGACGGTAAAAAATTCAAAGCCGTTCAAATCGGAGGACCTTCAGGTGGATGTTTAACAGAAGAACATCTTGATATCCCTATGGATTATGACAACTTGATTAAAGCAGGTGCTATGGTTGGCTCTGGCGGTCTTGTTGTAATGAGCGACAAAACTTGTATAGTAGAAGTTGCCAGATTCTTTATGAATTTCACACAAAACGAAAGCTGCGGTAAATGCGTTCCTTGTCGTGAAGGTACCAAAAATATGTTGAAAATTCTTGAAAAAATTGTAGCTGGCAAAGGCGAAATGAAAGATTTGGATACACTAGAAGAGTTGGCTCACGCAGTAAAAGACGGTTCATTATGCGGTCTTGGAAAAACTGCTCCAAACCCGGTACTTTCCACATTAAAATACTTTAAAGACGAATATATAGCTCACATAAAAGATAAAAAATGTCCAGCAGGCGTTTGTACAGCAATGAAAAAAGTTGTAATCAATGAAGATCTTTGTAAAGGTTGTACAAAATGCGCAAGAACCTGCCCTGTTGGAGCTATTTCAGGCACTGTTAAGCAACCGCATCACATTGACCAAAGCAAATGTATCAAATGCGAAGCTTGTTTTACAAGCTGTCCTTTCAGAGCAATCGTTTTAGAGTAATTAAAAAAATCAAAAAAGGAAATAAATTATGACAGATAAAAAAACATTATTCATAGACGGTAAAGAAGTTGAATTTACAGATGAGCCAAACCTGCTTGAAGTTATAAGGAAAGCAGGAATGAACGTTCCGACTTTTTGCTACAGACCTGATTTAACATCTTTTGGGGCTTGCAGAATGTGTGTAGTAGAAATAGAAGGGCGCGGTATACAATCATCGTGTACAATGCCTCCTGAAACAGGATTAAAAATTCATCTTAACACCGAAAAAACAAGACGTATAAGAAAAACAGTCTTAGAACTTCTTTTGGCAAGTCATGATAAAGAATGTCTGACTTGTGAGAAATCAGGCAACTGTGAATTACAAAAATACGCTGAAGAATACGGTATAAGAAATATCAGATATCCAGATAAACCAATAGAAGATTATTTGCCAGTAGATGACAGCTCGCCATCAATTGTCAGAGACCCTAATAAATGTATTCTATGCGGCGCTTGTGTAAGAGCTTGTACAGAATTTCAAGGACATTCAGTACTCGGCTTTGCAAACCGCGGATCAAAAACATTAGTTCAGCCTATGAATGGCAGACCTATGGGGCAGGTCGACTGTGTAAACTGCGGACAATGTGCAGCTGTATGCCCTACAGGCGCTTTAACAATCAAATCCGATGTGGAAAATGTATGGAATGAAATTACTAATCCAAATAAAAAAGTAATAGTACAAATGGCACCAGCAACTCGTGTTGCAATAGGTGAAATGTTCGGACTTAAACCCGGTGAAAACAGTATAAAACTAATGAACGCAGCATTGAGAAAAATCGGGTTTGACTTAATATTTGATACTAACTTCTCAGCAGATTTAACGATTATGGAAGAAGCTACAGAATTTTTGGAAAGACTAAAATCTGGTCAAAATCTTCCACTATTTACATCCTGCTGTCCTGCTTGGATTAAATATATGGAAGACCAACATCCTGATATGCTTCACCATCTTTCAAGCTGCAAATCTCCAATGTCAATGCTTTCACCTGTATTAAAGGAGTTGGTGCCAAAACATTTTAATATAGAAAAAGAAAATCTCGTTGTTGTTGCAATAATGCCTTGTACAGCAAAGAAATATGAATGTAAACGACCTGAACTTACTCATGAAAATAGACCAGACACTGATTATGTTCTAACAACACAGGAACTTGGAAGAATGATTAAAGAAGCTGGCATTAACTTTAATGCATTAGAAGGAGAAGAAGCAGACAGTCCTTTTGGTGAATATACAGGAGCAGGCACAATTTTTGGCGCTTCAGGAGGTGTTGCTGAGGCTGCAGTCAGAACAGCTTATGAATTTGCTACCGGCGAAATTTTGCAAGATGTCAATATCAAACAAATGCGCGGGACATCAAACAGATCTCGTGATATTGAACTTGATTTAAAAGGTACAAAATTGGTAGTAAGAGTTGTCTCTACTCTTAAAGAAGCTGAAAAATCAATTCAAGAAATAAAATCAGGCAAAGCACAATTTCAAATGCTTGAAGTAATGGCTTGTCCAGGTGGTTGTATAAACGGCGGCGGACAACCTAGAAGTTGTGATGACAGCAAAATAAAGGCTGAACGTGCTGAAGGACTTTATAAAGAAGATTCTGAATTAGGAATTAGAAAATCTCATATGAATCCTTCAATTCAAAAACTTTATCAAGAATTTTTGGAACATCCTAATTCACATAAAGCTCATGAGATATTACATACTATTTATCAAGACCGTTTTGCAGGTTCTTATAAAGATATTTAAAATCTGATTGAGCAATTAAAACTAGCAATATTCATATGAATATTGCTAGTTTTTTAAATAATTTTTTAAGATTAATTACTATAATTAACTATATAAAAATAAATGAAAAATTGATTATATTTTCGGGCATATTAAAAATGTATAGAGTAAAATATCAGAAAGGTCTTTAAAAATGATTAAAAAAGTGTATATTTTAACCTTGATAGTATCATTAATTTTGATATCACTTTCAGCAAATGCGACAACAACTAATAATTCAACAAAAATTAAAAATTTAGCAAAAAAATATATAAATCTTTCAATGACCGATCAAAATAAAGAGGCAGGTCAAATAATTAATGAGATGGCTCTTCTTGGAGCAGACAAATTTAGCTTAACAAGATACTCTCCTTGTCCATATAGAAAACAAATTAAAATAGCTGGTAAATCGGTAAATGCGAAAGGGAAAAAATGTTTTGTTTTAAAATACAACTATAACAACAAAATTGAAGAAGTAGGCGAATGTAAAGAACCAAATTAAAAAAAGCTCCTTAATAAGGAGCTTTTTTAGAACTTTAAAAATTATTTTACTGCATCAATTACATTTTGGGTAATATCATCACCGCCATATAATACAGCACCTTTTGAAAGAACTACATTATAGTTGCCTTCTTTAGCTTTTTCACCAACTTTTTTTGAAATATTATTATCTATATCTGATAATTTATTTAAATATTCCTTTTCCATTTTGTCTTTTTTAGCAATTAACTCTTTTGAATATTTTTCTTCTAATTCTTTCTTTTTCTTTTCATCAGAAACTGCAGCAACATCTTTACGTGCTTTTTCTACAAACTTAACAAGCTCATCAGCCTTAGCCTGTTGCTCTTTTTTAAGATTTTTTACTTGACTTGAATTAGCTACAACCTGAGCAATATCTACTACTGCCACTTTGTAATTTGCCGGCTCATCTGATATAGCCAAATTATTTACAGAAAAACCAATGATAAAAGCAGCTAACCCCACTGTCATAAACTTAAGATTCTTGTTCATAATCTCTCCTTTAATTATCAATCTATACATCATATGAATGAACTTTTAATAAAGTTGTAAACCAAAAGTGTGAACTTTATTTAAGTACCTTTACACAGACAATAATATTTTATATAATAATAGCAGCTTAATAGAGAAATGTGTAAGAATATTAACTTTTGTAAAAATATTAGCAAAAAACTATATTGTTGCGTTTTTATATCGGTATTAAGTTAAAATTAAACTAAAATTTATTAATAAATTATAGGTGAATGATGGAAAAGACTAAATTGAATAGTAAATGGATAAGAGCAATCTTATTTACTTCTGCATTATGCACAACGGTATTGCCATTCAATATTACACCGGCATTAGCATATGATGGAGCTTTGCCTGTATCTATCAATCAGATTATGATGGAATCAGGAGCTGCGGGTAATATTAAACACGATACAGATATGCTGAAGTATAAACGTGATGAAAAAGAGATTAACGAAGATTATTACCGATATGACCAAAACAGAAAATTTGAAGGCAACGGCGGCGGTCAGATAATTCAAGATAATACATATCCTGCAAATGGCAATTATATGCAAGGTCAGGTCCAAGATATTGATACCAAAGGCGTTTATATTAATTCAATAGAAGTTGCACCTTCTGAAATTTTATCAAAAGATGAAATTAATGCAATTATTCAACCTATAGTAGGCAAAAATGTATTTATAAGTGATATTCAAAAAGTTATAGATCAATTAAACCATTTATATGCAGAAAAAGGATTTGTCACAGCAAAAGCCTTTTTACCTGAACAAACAGTAGAAAACGGACATATCTACATTGAATTGGTAGAAAGTAAAGTTGGTAATATTTCAGTAGAACAAAACAAATGGACAAGATCAAAATATATTACAGATAGAATTGAACAAAAACAAGGTCAATTATTTGATATTGTAGAATTAGAACAAGACATTCTTGATTTTAACAGATATAACGAGGGTGTAAATTTAACAGCAAACCTTACTGCTGGAACTCAGCCGGGAACTACAGATATTACAATCAAAGCAAACGAAAATATCCCGTTCCATGTAGTAGGTATTATGGATAACGCAGGAAGATATCAAACAGGTAATTTAAGAGGCGGTGCTATGATATATGCGGACAGCTTGTTCCACAACAGAGACCGTTTATCTTTAGGTTCTTATTTCTCTGGCGGTGCTATAAGCCCGTTTGCTGATTATAACTTCCCTGTAAACAAAAAAGACGGCCGTGTTGGTTTTATGTATTCTTCTACATTTGCTAAAATCAAATGGGGACCGCTTACAGACTTAGATCTTAAATCAAAATCATATATATATTCATTGTACTATTCACAACCGCTTGTTAGAAAGCCTGGTTTTGAATTAAAGAGTTACTTAGCTGCTAACTACAAACGAGCAAGAACAAGTATTTTTGATGATATGATTGACATAGGTGTAGATGAAATTACAAGTGCTGATTTGGCATTTAATTTAAGAAAAGATACAAAATACGGTATTTGGTATGCAAACCAAGGTGTATCGTTAGCTGTACCTATTTTTGACAGCCAATCAAGCTATGTTAAATTGAACGGTGGTTTAGTCAGATTACATGATTTCTCACATGGGGTAATCGGTCAATTGAGAGCTAACTACCAAGTTATACCAAACAACAAACATATTCCTTATCTTGATCAGTTCCAAACAGGTGGTCTAGCAACTGTTAGGGGTTACTCAGAAGGTATTTTGATGGGTAAAAACGGATACTATACAAGTGCTGAGTTGATGTTCCCGTTAATGCCTAGAGAAATTACAAGCCCAAGATCTGGTGAAAAAGTTCCATTTATCGGAAAATATGTAAAAGGAGCAGTATTTGCAGATCACGCAGGTGTATTCCCAACTGCTAATGAGGACTATATGGACGGAAGCTACTTCTTAATGTCATTAGGTATGGGGTTAAGAGTTCAATTACCAGGTGATTTAAGTGCTAGATTATATTGGGGCTATCCTCTAATCAACAACGCGTATGAAACAGATAGAAAATATGGTCGATTCCACTTTGAATTGACATTAGAACCTAACCTGGATGCTCTATTGAGAAGCAGAAGTACTGCCCCTCAAAGAGTAGAAAAACATGTTGAAGCTGATTATGTAAATAATTATGATGACGTAAGACATTATGATTACTTCAATGATGGAGCATTATAATTTCAAGACTTGAATAAAAAAAATTATGCGGTAACTTTATAATGGAAGTTACCGCATTTTTTATAAGGAAATTTAAAATGAGCAAGGGGATATTTATAACAGCGACAGGGACAGATATAGGAAAAACATATGTCTCAGCTTTGATTGTAAAATCTATGAGAAAATCAGGATTGAACTGCGGATATTACAAGCCAGCTCTTAGCGGAGCCGAAATTGTAGGAAATAAAATTATTCCTGGAGATTGCAATTATGTATTTAAACAAGCCGGTATAGAAAAGAATCCGGATAGTTATGTATCATACATATTTAAGCCTGCAATATCCCCTCATTTAGCGGCAATAAAAGAAAATAATCCAATTAAATTAGACAAAATCAAAAATGATTTTAAAAGAATACAGCAAGAATATGATTATCTTCTTGTCGAAGGCGCAGGTGGAATTATTTGTCCATTCAACATTGAAGATAATTTAATTTTACCTGATATAATAAAAGGCTTAAATCTTGATGTAATAATAGTTGCATCTGCTGGATTAGGTACCATAAATTCAACAGTTCTGACAACTGAATATGCAAAACATAAAGACATTAATATAAAAGGTATTATTTTGAATAAATATGATGAAAATAACGAAATGCACAGAGATAATTTAAAACAAATTGAATATCTTAGTGGAATAAAAGTTTTAGCTACAGTAAAAGAAAATGATCAATATATTAATTTAGAAAAAATAACACCAACTTTTAAAGAAATCTGAGGTAAAAATATGAACGAATGGATTAAAAAAGATTTAAAATACATATGGCACCCCTGCTCTCAAATGAAAGATTACGAAACACTTTCACCTATGATAATAGAAAAAGGCGAAGGGATATATTTATATGATATAAACGGGAAAAAATATTTGGATGTAATAAGTTCATGGTGGTGTAATCTTCTAGGACATTGCAATCCTAAAATTAATGAAGCAATAAAAAAACAAATTGATAATTTGGAACATGTAATTTTTGCTAATTTTTCACATAAACCTGCTATAACCCTTTGTGAAAGACTTACCAAAATTCTACCCAAAGGTTTATGTAAATTTAATTTTACAGATAACGGATCTTCTGCGATAGAAGCAGCTATGAAAGTAAGTTTTCAATATCACGAACAGACAGGAAATCCCCAAAAGACAAAATTTATGGCTTTGACTGATGCGTACCATGGTGAGACAATAGGAGCTTTATCAGTAGGAGATTGCGATCTTTACACAAAATTATACAAACCTATTTTAATGGACATAATAAGAATAAAAGCCCCAGACTGTTATCGTTGTCCTTACGGAAAGACAAGAGATAACTGTTGTTGTGAATGTTTTGAAGATGCTGAAAAACAGTTTGAAAAATTCGGGAATGAAACAGCCGCAATCCTTGTAGAACCGCTTTTGCAGGGGTCTGCTGGTATGAAAATTTATCCGCCGCTTTATTTGAAAAAATTAAGAGAAATTTGTGATAAGTATAATGTTCACCTTCTTGCAGATGAAATAGCAACAGGATTTGGCAGAACCGGTAAAATGTTTGCATTTGACCATGCAGAAGTATCACCTGATATCATGTGTCTTTCAAAAGGGCTTACAGGCGGATATATGCCATGTGCAATGTTTGTAACTACACAAAAAATATATGATGCTTTTTATGATGATTATAACAGTGGAAAAGCATTTATGCACTCTCACACTTATAGCGGAAACCCTCTTGCGTGTTCCGCAGCTAACGCAGTCCTTGATATTCTTGAAGACGAAAGCATATTAAAACAAGCTCAAGAAAATGCCATTTATTTCAACAAGATTATAAAAGATAAATTTTTGCCGCATAAAAATGTAGGAGAAGTTCGCTCAATCGGTCTTATTAACGCGATAGAACTTGTAAAAAATAAAGCAACCAAAGAGCCTCTTGAAAGTAGACTTCGCACCGGCTATCAAATCTATAAAAAAGCATTAAAAAAAGGTGTAATTCTCCGACCTCTGGGCGACATAATTTATTTTAATCCGCCTCTTATCATAGAAAAAAAAGATATGGATTTGGTAACAGATATTGCACTTGAATGTCTTAAAGAAATCCTACCTGAATAAGACTCTTTAATTTTGCGTATAACCTAGAAAATTAAGATACTAAAACAAATTAATTAACGTAGTTTATACACTTATCAAAAACTGAAAATACTTAAACGGCGATTAAAAATTTTTAAAGAAACTTTTTATCCACACACAACGTCTATTAAATTAAGAAAGTTTTATCCTTCTGTTGTTAATTCTTCCCAGATGCTTGGTACTACGATTAGCGCAGTGTAAACGATAAAACCAAAAAGGATTAAATTGATAGCTTCCATATAAACTCTCCTATAGCTTACATGTATATTATACCCATGACGTATAGTAATGTAACATAATTTTACAAATAAAATTTGAATTTTTTGTATAATAATGAAAAGAGGATATTTATGAAAAAGAACTTGGGGAAACTGTTTAAAAACTTATGCTGCTCAGTCTGTAAGCACGAATTTGATGAAGATTCAATTTCAATCAAAAGAGATGAGGGTGGGCTTTTGGTTACAAATTTAAAATGTAATCATTGCGGCAAAAATTATGGCATAGCATTCTTAGGCTTCGGTGATATCGAAGTAAAAGACAACTCTGATAATGCTCTAGAAGTTCAGGAAGGTCCTGCTCCAATCAACTATGATGATGTAATAGATGCACATCGGTTTATAAAAAACTTAGATGAAAATTGGCAACAATACATAAAAAAAGAGGTATAGAATATACCTCTTTTTTATTGAAATTTCAAACATTAATTAAGCAGAATTCCTGCAATGGCAGCTGACATGTAACAAGTAAGCGTACCACAAATCAAAGCTCTAACTCCAAGTCTTGCAAGATTTTTTCTTTGGTTTGGTGCCATTTCGCCGATACCACCCATCTGTATCGCAATAGATCCAAAATTTCCAAAACTGCATAATGCAATACTTGCAATCAAAAAGCTCTTATCAGAAAGCGGCTTAGTTAACATGCTTAAATCTACATAAGCAACCATCTCATTTAACACGAGTTTTGTCCCCATAAGACTTCCAACAGTAGTTGCTTCTGAAGTCGGAACACCCATTAAATAAGCAAATACAGCAAAAATCTTGCCTAAAATCATTCTTAAAGAAAGTTGTGTTAAATCAAATGATGCAAAATTTATATGCGCATAATTTACAATTAATTTTCCGACTCCGCCTAATATCCAATCCACAAAAGCAACAAGAGCGACAAGAGCTAAAATCATTGCAATAACGTTTATTGCTACTTTCATACCCTCTGATGCACCTTGTGAAATCGCATCAAAAAGATTTATATAAGGTCTTCTTCTTTTACTATAATTTATTTTTATATCTTCACTAGTTTCTGGAACTGCAGTTTCAGGATATACAATCTTTGAAATGACAAGTGCTCCCGGAGCTGCCATAATAGATGCAGCAAGAAGGTATTGCGCAGGAATACCAAGACCTATATAAATCGGCATAGTAGCAGCAGAAATACACGCCATACTACCGGACATTGATGCCAAAAGCTCAGATCTTGTAAGTTTTGCAAGATAAGGTCTTATCATAATTTGTGCAGCTATTTGCCCGACAAAAGCACTTGCAACATTAGACAAAGCCTCAGCACCACTCACTGACATCAATTTATTCATTGCTCTACCAAGCAATGGAACTACTCGCTGCATAATTCCGTAATAATATAAAATATTTACCAGTATCATCATAAAAATAAGAGAGGCAACAAGAGGAAGTGCAAAGACTTGTGAACCTTGTCCTAAAAGCTCATTTAATTTTTCGGACCCCATTAAATGTCCGAATACAAAATTCCCTCCTTCTTTGGCAAAATCAAGAATTTTTGTGATAAATTCACCTAACATTAAAAAAATCTTTCTTCCGATTGGTACTTTAAATATAAAAACAGCCAGTAAAATTTGTAATATAAAACCTGTAACTACTGTTTTATAATTAATTGCTTTTTTATTATTTGACATCAAAAAAGCTATCAAAAATATAAAAATTATCCCAAAAATCCCAAAAAATCTTTCCATAATACCTCTTTTATTCTACAAGTCAATTATACAAAAAAGGAGTATAAAATATACTCCTTTAATTTAAAATGTGATAAAAATTAACTATATTTTTATTTTGAATTAAGCGCTTTCTGACTTGCTGAAAAAGCTTTGCGGACCTCTAAAGGTGCAATATTCGGAAAATCAGCTAAATTATAGCCTAAATCTTCTAAATGACCCAATAAAGCACCGCCTACTATTCGACCATCTTTATTTTTAATAAGCCAACTTTGGTCTCCGTCAATTGAATGTCTTACCATTTGTTTCCATTTATCTTTATTAAAGAAATCATCACATGCACGATATATTGCTTCTTTAAAATCGTATATCATTGTACCTAAATAATCATAACCAGAATTTTTAACCTCAGGCACGGTACGTTTTGTAAGATATCCGTTATATCCGTCAATTATACTGTCAACATGACCTCCGACTCTTGTTGCAACAACCGGAGTACCTTTGTACAAAGACTCCCACTTAGATCCATCAGGCTCAAAGTGTGATGGATATAAAGTAATATCAGATCCGCCATGGAATATATTATTAGGCGTATATCCTACCATATAAGGTACTGTTTCTGCCTTCTCGCCCATTCTAGCTTTAAACCCTCTCATTGAGCGTTCCCAAATACCGCCTTCACCGTCAGCACCGCCTACTGGGAATATCGGTTTTGGCTTATCTGGGTAACGGCTTGGCCATTCTTCCAAAATCTGTTCCATTGCGCCTTCTAAAATATTTGTTCCTTTTTGACCTACAAAACGTGTTCCGCAATTAAGAACTATTTGGTTATCTAAATCATCAAAATTAACTTTTGACAAATCTGTTACACCATCTTCTGCAAGATTAAATAATTTACCTTTAGTTTTGTTATACTCTTGCATAGATTGTAAATACCTTAAAAATTCACCTTTATTATGACGTCTTACATCCATTATAGTTTCGATATCATCAGTATAAACTTCAGGTTTGAATGTTCTTAATTTCGTTACACCTTCTGCATCCATACGATCTAAAAATTCATTCAACTCTTTAAAGCCTAAATCTCTCAATGATTTTAATATTTTTTCCATATTATCGTATTTTAGCTTAACTGGTTTGTTATTTTTATCTACAAATACTTCTTTAATATTTTTCTTTTGAATTTCAGTTAAACCAAGAGAATCTATACCATCCATAATAATTGCGAATTTATCAGAATTCAGATTATTATTAAAATCATTTAAATTTTTTCCGCTTACTTCATTAACAATCCTATCCCAGCCATTGCTATGACCTTGCATTGTACCTGCGGCTAAACGCTTTTGGAAAATATGTTGTAGTGATCTGCTGCGATCAAATTCATTGCCTAGTTCTTTGGCATAATTTGGAGATACTGGTTTTAATTTATTTGCCAAAGAAGCTGCAACATTAGCAAGATTTATTGAGCCATCTATCACATGTATATTTTGCAAACCTGCCGGTTCAAGACCCGTTTTTGCATTTGTATAAATATCATATGCGTATTTACCGTATAATGTATTTAAAATATCTCCCGCATGCTGCCAATCCTGACCTTGATAGTCAGCATTATGAATAATTTCAAGACAATTCATTTTCTTTAATTTTTCAGCAGTACCTTTAGAAAGTTCACCCATTGCAGCTTCCACCGGTGCCAATAATTTAGTTAAACCTGCCATTGCTGAAGTATGCCAGTCATTAAGCAAAAATGCATCAGGTGGCTGAATTTCATCAAAGAGCTTTTGATTAAATATTTTATATGAAGTCTGTGAATTAGGATCCAATTTTAGCTTTGTAAATTCATATACTGCTTTTGGGAAAAATGCAAAACGTTCTTTTTCTGAAGCACGTTGAGAATCTTTATACAGACCATTTGCTCCGAAAAAGTCTTTATTTCTGAACATCAAACGTTTGAAACCAAATTTAGGGTCTATTCCATAAAAAACTTCTATAGGTTGTTTTTCTGTTCTGCCATTTCTGAATGCATAAATATCAAACTCTGCAATTTTATCTACATCCATACTTAGATCTTTATAGGTATAATGCCATTTACCATCACGTTCTACAATTGATGAGACTCCTGGAATTTCATTTATCGGACGAAGCAAAAAGTTATTCAATTTAAGCTCTTTAGTCATATTTTTAGCAATTTGTACAGGCACTTCTCCAAGTCCGCCTTCTTTTTCTGGGATTGATTCTGCTGTTAATGACCAAGTAGTTGAACTAGGACTTAGTTTAGGCAACTGAACATCTCCATTAATAATTTTTGAAGCTGTTGTTTGCAGCTCTTCAACAACTGATTTTGGTAAAGCTACCCTTGAGCCGTCTGTTCCTATATTCTGAAGTAAATTAAAACCGTCAATTTTTATAATATTACGCTCGGTCGCGGACATTTCACTTACTCTTGATGCTACAGCGTTTAAACGCTCTTCAAGAGCTTTCAGCCATCCAACTGAAAAATCACCCTTTTCTTTGGAATTTTTTTCAACTGATTTAATCCAATTATCATACCACTCACTATTTTGCGAAATTTTATTTTCTAAACCTTTTATCCAATCATTATATCCTTGCAGTCTTTCATTTATTTTTGATTCAATATCCGCTTTCGCTTTAAGTCCCTGAACATCATCACCTAACGTTTTCAAGCTTTGCTGAATTACAGTAAGTAAACCATCCTCATTAGTTTTAGGAATTTTCCTTGCTTTTATTGCCATACCGGTTGTTACACCCAATGAGACCAAAGCCAAAGCTGAGGAAATATATGCTATATTTCTTACACTATTGTCGGAATTTGCTCTCGAGTCTTTTGAATTTAATACCACAGGCTGTTGTAACGGAACTGTTTGAGTAGGTTGTGTGTACATAAATTGACTAAATTGACCATTACCAAACGAAATTTTTTTTACTGAACTCATAATTACCTCACAATAGGATATAACTAAGATATATAAACGCGTGAAAATTAGATTTTGCTATATGCAAAATTACATTTCACAAATTGTTACATTTATTTAACTTTCTCCTCACTGCAGAAAATAAATAAACATTAAAAGAGATAACTAATTCTAAACATAAGAAAAATTATAAGTCAAGCATTTTCATTAAGGAGTCCAAAACAAAATCCCGTCTACTTTGTTTTTATTATGCCAATCTATAAAATCAGCATAATTATTAATACCAAATTCTAATACAGCACGATAATATTCTATACCCATAATTTTTATATCTTCAGGAGTTTCATACTTTAACTTCAAAATTATATTTTTTATTTGCTCATTCATCATCAATAGAATTCGGTCTGCTACATTTTCAAAATAACCGTAGTATTTTGATTTTTGAAGCATATGAATTATATCTATCTGCCACTCTCTATCAAATTCATCACAGCAAAATAAATGCCATTCAAGACAATTTTCTTCGGTATGCATCAGATTTTTGAATGAAAATTTTTTAACTTTGGGATTTTTAATCAATTCTAAAATTACAGAAAAACTTTTTTCAATAGAAAGTTCATTTGAATATACATGAAAATCAATATCAAGATGTTTCATTAATAATCCGGTTTTCAAAGAACCAACAAGATTAATTTCACAGCCGATACTTTCCCATAATTTTTCAATTTTGAGATTTTCTATTAATTGATAGGCAGATTTTTGATTATTTTGAGCAATTGATAATATTTCATTTATATTTTTTTGCATAAAACTGTGAACATCTTGTGAACTTTTACGAAAACCGACCAATAAAAAATTGCGCTTGGCGCGATTCGAACGCGCGACCTATCCCTTAAAAGGGGAGTGCTCTACCTGCTGAGCTACAAGCGCAAACTAATTCTTGCTATTCATTTCGTCAATGTCTTTATGTTAGCAAGAACAAAATTTTATGTCAACAGTTTTATTAAATTATTTTTGATTTTATTTTTTTAATAAAAAAGCAAAAACCGCCTTTTAAAACAAAAGGCGGGGCTAGAAAATTAATTATTACGGAAACTATTGTAAATCTATGTATTTTTTTGCACAATCAAACATTGCATTTACAAGCGCAGCATTTGAATATATATTCATCCCGCTTATTTCCAATACTTGTTTCATGCGTTTTTCCCACATATCATAGATACTATCTTTATCTATATCTAAAACTTGGGCAATCATGCTTAATTCTTTATAATCTATTGGGATAGGGATACTGCCTCTTAATATATCAACTATTTCCAATCTCTTTTTACGAGGAAACGCCTTTAAAAAATTCACTGTACTCATACCTTTTTCCTGCATAACTTTTTTTAGGAATTGAACATTTTCATCAATTAATATCGGCTCTTGAGGAATTTTATATTCTTCAAAATCATCCGGCTCTATTTCCATAACTGTTGCAATTCGTTCTAAGGTTGTACCGCGTGTAGAAAAAGGAATTGTATTATCTATTAAGTTATATACATATGATAATGTAACTCCTATCATTTCTGCAAAATCTTTCTTATGAATACCATTTTTGTCCAAAAAATTAGCAACTTTTTCTGAACTTTTTTCTTGAATAATAGGTTTACTTTTTGAATTCATATTTTTATCCTCATGTTGTTTAAGTTCATTATTAAAATAAGAGTTTTCTATCATTTTGTTAAGCGAAAGCATGGTAAATCGAGGCGGTAATATTTATTTGCGTTAAAATAATAATTAATTAAAGGTAAAATATATGAAATTAATTGCTGGTTTAGGAAATATTGGTGAAAAATATCTATTTACAAGACATAATGCTGGTTTTATGGTGCTCGACAAAATTGCATTAGACCAAGGAGTTGAATACAAAGAAGAAAAAAAACTCAAATGCATGATTTCAAAACTAAAACTCAACGGGATTGATATATTATTAATTAAACCTACAACTTTTATGAATCTATCCGGTGAAGCTCTGGAAGCGGTTATTAATTATTATAAAATTGATATTAAAGATATCTTAGTAATTTATGACGATCTATCAATTGATTTAGGGAAATTAAGATTTCGAGCAAACGGTTCTGATGGTGGACACAATGGAATAAAGTCCATTATCAAACATTTAGGGACTAAAGACTTTGCAAGACTCAAATTCGGAATAGGCCCACAGCCTCCAATTCCTGCAGAAGCTTTTGTTCTACAAAATTTTTCTAAAGAACAACTTATTGATTTAAAAAATTCTATTAAACGAGCAGTCGAAGCTGTTGAATTTTATTTTGAGAATGATATCTACAAAGCTCAAAATCAATATAATTAGCCTATAAGGTTATTTATTACATTAATTTTTGAATATAATTATTTTAAAGGAGTATAACATGAGTCTACAAATCGCAGAACAGTATGAAGAAAATGAACAATATGATAAAGCTTTTGAAGAATATAAAAAATTGCATGAGGCTAATCCAAAAGATATGAATTTAATAGAAAGATTAGGACATCTTTCCATGATGCTAGGTAAAAAAAATGAAGCAGCCGATTACTATTCAAAAATTTTGGAATTTGATGCAACGAATACAATGGTATATGAACAACTGATGGATATATATCAAGATAATGACCGATTTAAATATTATGTATACCGCGGAAATCTCCATTCAATAGAACATAAATTTGAGCATGCAATAAATGATTTTAAAAAAGCTCTAAATCACACTCAAGAAGAAAAAGACATAATCACAACAAGATTTGTACTTGGTTCTTTGTATGCACAGACAGGAAATAATACCAAAGCAATCGATGAATATTTGAAACTAATTGACTATGAAGAAATTCCCTCTGAGACCTATTTGAATCTTGCAAATCTTTATATAGCAGAAGATGCACTGCCTAGTGCAATAAATATTCTTGAAAGAGCCTACTCAAAAGGGATTGCCGTTGATAAAATAAGAGAGCCTCTAGCTCAGCTATATTTAAAAAATAACAATCTTGATAAAGCAATTGAAATCACAAAAGATGAACTTTTAAAAGCTAAATGTCTTTTAGAACAAGGGGATACCTATGAAGCCTATAAACTTATAGAAAAAGCTGATGAAAAGTCAAAAAACACACCTAATTATTATTCTTTGCTTGCTCAATACCATTATATGCAAAAAGATTTTGACAAAGCTTTTGAAGCAGTAGAAGAATTCGATAAACTTCAAAAGAATTCCCCGCTTACCTATCAAATGAAAGCAATGATATGCGAAAGCCAAAAAGATGAATATAATGCTCATGTAAACTGGGGGAAATATAACATTATCCGAGGCAACAAAGATATAGCAATAAATGAATACCTTAATGCCTACCAAATTAAAGACAATGATCCTAATTTAATTACATCTCTCGCTATTCTTTTAGAAGAATGCGGAGATAAAAACCACTCTATGGAATTTTATGAAAAGCTTTCAAACCTAGAGCCTAATAATACAAAAGCCCTTGAAAAACTTGCTAATTTTAGAGAAAGTATAGGTGATTACAAAGCTGAATGTGATTATTTAGAAAAATGGTATGAAGCGGATAAAAGAAATTATGGATTAATTAAACGCTTGGCTCAAAGCTATGAAAAGCTTAAAAATAAGCCATCTGCTGTAGAATTTTATAAGAAATATCTTCAAGTCGCGACAACCGCTCAAGATTATGATGCTGTAAAAAGCCACCTTGCAAAATTAGAAAATACAGAAATGGCAGAAGAAGAAGGGCTTATTGATAAAATTTTAAAGTTTTTCAATAAAGACTAGACTATGCTATAGCTTTTATCATAGAAATATACATCTGCATAAATGCAATAGCTATTACTAAAACAAATATACCTAAAGTAATTATTAATGCAGGCTCAAAAGCTTTGGTCAGAGCCTGCAATACCATATTAATTTTTTTATCAATTACAGCAACACAATCATCAAGCATTTTAGAAAGATTACCGGCTTTTTCCCCTGCTGATATCATAGTGACTAGAGCACCTGGTAAAAGATTGCTTGAGTTAAGTGAATAAGATAATGTATTTCCTTTTTCCATCATTTTGTTAACGATTTTAGCTTTCTTTCGGATTTCTGTATTGCCGATAGTTCTTTCTGCAAGTTCCAAACCCTTGATAAAAGGTACTCCTGCTGTGTAGGAAACACTTAATACACATACATAATTAGATAAATTTATATAATTCACAAAATCATTTATTATCGGAAGTTTCAAAAATAATTTATCAAAAAAAGTTCTTGTCATGGTGTTTTGAGCCAAAAAATTTACCAATCCGACTACTGCCAAAATAATCAACAGACAAAACCACCAATAATTATCGACAAAATGCAAAGTCCCAACTACAGCATTTGCAAACGGAGGAATATCAGCCCCATTATCTATGATAAAATTAATAAATTTAGGAAATACAAATTTTGAAAATCCTACGAGCAAAATAAACATTATTACTATCAAAATACAAGGATAAATTAAAGCTTGAATTATGCTGCCTTTTATTTCATCTTGCTTTTTCAACATCATAACTAATCTTTCAAGAGTTGTCTCTAACTCGCCTGAGACTTCACCTGTTGCACATAAATCAATAAAAGTATCGCCAAATAAATCATGATATAAGTAATTTACTGCTTCAGTAAAAGTTTTTCCATTCATTATAGCTTTTTGCAGCTCAATTGAAATCCTTTTCAATTTCGAACTGTGAACATTATGCTCAATAGTAGCTAAAGCATCAATTATACTTATACCTGAAGCAAGCATAACTTGAAGCTCAGAAACAAATGAAATTTTTTCCTGTAAACTTAAAAATTTAACATGCCCACAATTATTTGAATTTTTACCTAATTTATTTGATAAATCTTCAGATTCAAAAACATTCAAAGGTATCAAATCCATTTCTCTGATTTTAGCTTTTGCATCCTGTAGATTTTCTGCTTCAATTTTACCTTCTATTATTTCTTTCTTATCTTTTATAGCTTTATAATCAAATTCCTTTTTCATAACATCAATATATCAAAATTATAAAAAAATAGACCGTATATACGGTCTATTTTTTTTATTGTGTTACTTCTTCTGGTTCTTCCTTTACTTTTGTCCGCTTAGGTTTTGCTTTTTCAAAAGTAATTTTATCATCAACCAAAGTCAATTTTATTGTATCACCTGATGAATATTTACCTGACAAAATTTCTTCTGCAAGCATATCTTCTATTTTTCTTTGAATTAACCTTCTCAAAGGTCTTGCACCATAAGCTTCAGAATATCCGTCTTTTGCCAAGTAATCTTTAACTTCATCGGTCACTTCTACAGACAGCTCTCGTTCAGCAAGACGTTTAAATAAATCTTTCAACATCAAATCTACAATCTGTCGAATTTCTTCCTTGCTCAAATGAGAGAATACAATAGTTTCATCAATACGGTTCAAGAACTCCGGTCTGAATGCTTTTTTCATTTCTTCAGTCACAGTCTCTTTAAGTTTTTCGTATTTATCTTTTGATTCATCATCAGAAGTTGAAAATCCTAACTTTGAAGTCGTTGTAATCATACTTGCTCCGACATTTGAAGTCATGATTATAATTGTATTTTTGAAATTTATATGACGACCTTTTGAATCTGTCAATCTGCCATCATCCAAAATCTGAAGCATTATATTGAATACGTCAGGATGCGCTTTTTCTATTTCATCAAAAAGAACTACAGAATATGGTTTTTTACGGATTAATTCTGTCAAATGACCGCCGTCATCATATCCGACATACCCAGGAGGAGATCCTATAAGTTTAGCAGTCGAATGTTTTTCCATAAACTCAGACATATCAACTCTTATCATATTATCTTCAGAACCAAATACGGCTTCAGCAAGAGCTTTAGCAAGCTCAGTTTTACCGACACCTGTAGGTCCGCAGAAAATAAAACTTCCGATTGGTCTATTAGGACTTTTTAACCCTACTCTTGCACGTCTAATGGCTTTTGATATCGCTACAACCGCATCATTTTGACCGATTACGCGAGCATGTAGTGTATCCTCAAGTTTTAAAAGTCTTTCACTTTCACCCTCAGTTAATTTTGTAACAGGTACACCAGTCATAGTCGCAACAACTTCTGCAACATTCTCAGCAGTTACGGTAGGCTTATTTGCTTCATGTTCTTCTCGCCATTGCTGTGACATTTCTCTGATTCTATCTTTCATTTCAGCTTCTTCATCACGCAACTGGCTTGCTTTTTCAAATTCTTGATTTCGGATTGCATCTTCTTTCTCTTTTATTAAAGTTCGCAATTCTTTTTCAAGTTCTTTTCCTTCAGGTGAAAGCGTTGACACTTTTAATCTTACCTTAGAACTTGCTTCATCCAATACATCTATCGCTTTATCCGGCAAAAACCTATCTGTTATATATTTGCTGGACAATTTTACTGCAGCATCAATTGCTTCATCTGAAATTATCAATTTATGGTGATCTTCATATTTTGGTTTTAATCCCTTAATAATTTCTATTGATTCTTCTATCGTAGGTTCTTCAATAATTACAGATTGAAAACGTCTTTCAAGCGCTGAATCTTTTTCTACATATTTTCTGTACTCATCAAGAGTAGTTGCACCAATTACTTGGATTTCACCTCTTGATAAAGCAGGTTTTAAAATATTAGCCGCATCAATAGCACCTTCTGCAGCGCCTGCACCTATAAGTGTATGCATTTCATCTATTACAAGAATTATATTTCCTGCTTGACGAATTTCATCCATAATTTTTTTCAAACGCTCTTCAAACTCACCGCGGTATTTTGTTCCTGCTACCAAAAGTCCCATATCAAGCTGAATTACCTTTTTACCATCCAAAATATCCGGTACTTCAGCATTAACTATTCTGATAGCAAGACCTTCAGCTACTGCTGTTTTACCAACTCCAGGCTCACCGATTAAAACTGGATTGTTTTTTGTTCTTCTTGCCAAAATTTGAATAACGCGCTCAATTTCTTTTTCTCTGCCTACAACTGGGTCCAATCTCATTTCTTGTGCAGCAAGAGTCAAATCACGACCAAATTCATCAAGGCTTGGAGTCTTTGTTTTTCCCCCTGATGATGAAGATGATGAGGAGGATGTAGATGAAGATGAACTTTGTGGTTTTGATTCACCAAGCATTTTGATAACATTACTTCTAATTTTATTCAGGTCAACTCCTAAATTTTCAAGAACACGAGCTGCAACTCCTTCACCTTCTCTTATTAGTCCAAGAAGCAAGTGCTCTGTTCCTATATAGTTATGACCCAACTGTCTTGCTTCATCCCAAGAAAGCTCTAAAACTCTTTTAGCTCTTGGCGTAAATGGAATTTCTACTGCAACAAATCCTGAGCCTCTACCAATGATTTTTTCTACTTCTGCTCTAGCATCTTTTAAATTTACACCCATTGATTTTAATGTCTTGGCTGCAACTCCAGTACCTTCTCCTATTAATCCTAAAAGGACCTGCTCAGTACCTACGAAGTTATGACCAAGCCTGCGAGCTTCTTCTTGTGCTAGCATGATTACTTTTATTGCTTTCTCGGTAAAACGTTCAAACATTTTTTCTCCTATCTCTCTCTTTGTAGATATATATATTTTACATAAAAAATAAAAATCTTTCAACTATATTAACAAAAATCCCCCCAGTTATACTAAGATTATTCTATTTCTTATAAATAAAATATTTTTTAAACAAAGTTGTTGACATTTATTTTTTTTTAACTTAGAATAAAAAACGTGAAAGAAATACAAGCCCCCATCGTCTAGAGGCCTAGGACAACACCCTTTCACGGTGTAGACAGCGATTCGAATTCGCTTGGGGGTATTTTTTTTTAGGAACCGTCTGAGATTCCTTTTTTAGTGCTTATCCTCAGCTCATTCGAATCAGCAATTTTCCTGTTGGTAAAATTACTCGATTAGCTACGCATACAATTCTGTTCGGCTAGAATTTCATATTCTCGCCTACGCAATTGCAGAATTCGCTTGGGGGTATTTTTTAGGAACCGTTTATGGTTCCTTTTTTAATTATTATTTAGTTCCATCAAAATTGAATTTTATAACTTTTTATATTATTCTTTATATATGACAAGATTAATCGGCATATCAGACATTCATGGGGAATATGAAAAACTCTGTAAAGTAATAGATAAAATCTCACCCCAAAAAGATGACACCCTTATTTTTATGGGGGATTACATTGATAGAGGAGCAAAATCAAAAGAAGTTGTAAATAAAATTATTTCAATGAAGGATATTTGTAATTGTGTCTACTTGATTGGATCTCATGAATATGCTCTTTTGCATGCCGATTCTGATGAATATTATCATTATTTATTTTGGAATTACGGTGGACCTAAGACGGTTGAAAGTTATGGCTCTTTTGAAAATATTTTAAAAACACATGGTGATTTTTTTAGAAGTTTAAAATACTACTACAAAACACCAGAATATTTATTTATTCATGCCGGCATTAGACCTGGCATACCACTTGAAAAACAAAATGAAGTTGACATGGTCTATATAAGAAAAGACTTTTACATGAATAAACATAATCATCCTCTGAAAATAATTTTCGGACATACCGAATTCAATGAACCGCTTGTTCAAGAAGATAAAATCTGTATTGATACCGGATGCGGAAAGTATAAAAACTCACCTCTTACTGCTATTATTTGTGAAAATAATAAGGAACACTTTGTAAATTCATTATAGGTTATCAGAATTTTATGAATTTATACCCGCGTTGTTCTGTCTGTTGGTTATTTTGAATTGAAGCATTATTTCTTCCCGCCTCAACTGTACCTTTAGGTACATCAAAAGCATCCTCAAGTGCTGATTCAAACTTTTGTCTGCTGCCTGATACACTATAAAATTTTCCACCACTAGCCTGCGTCAGACAATTTAGAGAATTATCATAGCCTAACTGAATTACATCTATTTGAATATCATTACGCATTTTCATTAAATCTCTTATATAAGCACATGGATTTCCTCCGCACCCCTCGCCTCCATCTGTTACAAGTATTATTTTCTTATTCTGAGTGACACTTTTACCATCATTACTTACAATTTTTATATTTTTCAAATCCTTATTGACGGTTTCTCGCAAAGCGTACTCTATTGGTGTATTTCCTCCAACTTTAGCCTGTTGTAGACCTTTTATAATATTTGACTGGTTTTCTTTTTTGAAGTATGAAACAAGTCTTGTTGCTCTACAAGAATCAAAATAAGAGTAGGTATTAGATGAAACATCTCCGAAAACACGTAAAGCTACAGCTGAAGTTTTAGGAATTTTAGGCAGTATATATATTAAAGTTTCTCGCGCAAGATTTATCCAAGGCACCATACTCCCTGAATAATCTACCAAAAGTTCTATTGCTTCACCCTCTATATTAGATCGTTTGGGGCTTTGTACAATTTGAATTTGTTTATATGTAGTTGGAGTATATACATTGTATTTTTCTGCTCGCACTGAATTACAAAGCACAAATAAAAAAAGAAAGAAAATTATTAACCATTTTTTTAATAATAATTTCAAAAAAATTCTCCTTTTTATAGACTTTAATATATTATATGTTTTTTTTTATAAGTCTGCAATTTTTTACTAAAAAAATGAACAATTGTTAATTTAAAATCGTTATAAAAACATGAAAATACTAAACTTTACTATTAATATTTTACATATTTATATTTATCAGCCAATGGTTTGTTATTGCTATATCTAGGAGTTTTCTTTCTATAAGTCGGCTGGACTTTATATCGTCCCTCTGCTACTGTACCTTTTGGTACTTCAAAAGTTATTTCAAAAGCTGATTCGAACTTTTCCTTGCTGCCATCGACTTTAAAAAAAGTTCCTCCAGTAAATTCGGCAAGACATGCTAATCTATTATCATTTCCTAATTGGACAACATCGATTTGTATATCTTTGCGAGTTTTTACAAGTTCTCTTATATATGCACAAGGATCACCTCCACAGTTTTCTCCGCCATCTGTTACAAGTATTATTTTTTTCTTTTTAAAAGTCCTATTTTTATCAAAAACTCTTACATTTTTAAAATCCGTATCTACAGTCTCGCGTAATGCGAATTCTATTGGAGTTACCCCTCCGACTTGAGAATCATCAAGTCCGTTTAGTATTTTCTTTTGATTCTGTCTTGATAAGGATACTACCTGTCTTGAGGCAGTACAACTGCTTTCATAATATATCCCATCTTGCGCTCTGTCTCCAAAAACTCTTAAAGATACTGCTGAAGATTGTGCTATTTTGGGCAAAATAAACTGTAGTGTATCTTTTGCAACTCCAATCCAGCGCCCCATACTTCCTGAATAATCGACCAAAAGCTGGACCGCTTCACCTTGTATTGAAATTCTTTGCGGGGGTCTTTGAATTCTGTTTAATTGCTTGTAAGCATTAGGAGTATATACTTGAAATCCTCCAGCATTTGCCGGCATATCAGCTGTTATAATATATATAAACAACAGCAATAAGCATTTTATTATATTCTTTTTCAATAGACCTCCAATATTTTCCGATAATTAAATTTCCCTTAATATAATAAAGTCTCAAATGAACAAATAATTTACAAAATCGTTAATTATATATAAAGTTTTATTGCAAAAGATACCTTATACATTTATAATGCTGTGTAGGATGAATATGAAAAAGTTTTTTATACTTTTAGTAGCAATATTTTGTACGACATCAACCGTTTTAGCTGCTGATGTATCTAAGCTTTACAAAATAAAAGACACCAAATCTGATAACATAGAAAAAGTTCTTACCCCTTATTTAAAAAGAATTTACCCAGATATTTTCCATAAAAACAACTACTATATAATGGAAGATACTGACAAAAAGCATTTTTACGTAGTAATTATCTCTGAAAATGATGAAAACTGCTATTTCTACTATATGTCCAACAACGAAGATGAAGAGTTAAGGAAAAATCTTTTAAAGACTTTAAAAAACAATGATTTTAGACCTAAAAAAGTTTTTGATTCAAGTTTAAAAAGTTTCTTTTACGGTGAAGCTTACACGAATTTAGCTCATAGCAATGTAAAAGTTAATTTGAGATCAAGTCAAAATTCAAGTGTAAGTCAGAATAACCAACAAAATCCTCAGCCTGTCGATGCCCAAAATATTGAATACGATTTTAGTGACGAGGCACAGGCAAGGTTTGACGGAAAAATAACAAAAAATCAAAGCAATATTGTCACATTAGAACAACAAAGTCATGAACCGCCTATTATTCTTGATTCAAAACCTATAAGATTACCTAGGATAGTCTCTTCCCAGGATAATCTCCCATACAATGCACCTGTATATACACAAAGACAAACTCAACAATTACCACAAGAAAAAAATATTTTATCAGGAAATGTTATATACATTCAAGATGGCACAACTTTTACAGCTATGCTTTTATCTGATATAAGCTCTGACAGCCTTGTAAATAATGACAGAATAAGTGCTGAATTGGATGCAGATTGGACTTATAACGGTTATTTAATTGCACCTGCCGGAAGTGTTTTAAACGGACGTGCTATTGATACAAAACAAGCCGGATTTGCAATGGCAAACGGCCAAATCGGGCTTTTATTTGATGAAATTATGACACCTGACGGGAATATAATTCCACTAAAAACTAACAAAGTATATATCACCGGGAATTCTACAAGAGCATTAAACATTACTAAAAGAGTTGCAGGCGGGGCTGCGACTGGCCTTTTACTTTCGGCTATATCAATGCTTTTAGGTGCTGATCCCACAACTGCAATTATCGCAGGGACATCAATAGGTGCAGGAGCAGGTGTTATATCTGCTGTAACTGCTAAAGGTGAAGAAATTAACCTGATAGAAGGTTCGCAATTACAAATTATGTTAATAGAACCGCTTACAGTACAAATATATCGGCAATAATTTGAAAGGATTTGAATGACAATTACAATAACCTCTCAAAATAATGAAAAAACATTCTATGAAAAAGATTTTATCATAATAGGCTCAAACACTGACTGTGACTATAAAATTGATGTCGGCTATGATTTCATATTGACATTACAGTATGATGAAAATTCAAATAAATGTACAATTATAAACAATTTTTCAAATCCCAAAATTTTATTCAGAGGAGAACCTTTTAAAGGAAAAATTATTTTTGAAAAATTTTGCAAACTAAAATTTGAAGAGAGCGAAGAGTTTATCGGAATAAAAATTGCTGAAAAAGATAAAGAACCTATAAGCAAAATAGCTCAAAAGGAACTAACTCAAAAAGAAGTCTCTGAATTATACGGTAACGATATTAATACGGATGTAAAAATAAAACTTGAAAAGAAAAAATCCGATATTGAAAAAAATAGAATTGCAATTACAAAACAAATATCTTTTTCTATAAATGATTTAAAAAAAAGATTATCGCTAAACTTTAAAGCCTCTATTATACTTAATATTGCGTTAATAATAAGCACAATTATTATGACATTTGGAATAACCAACTATCTTATGGGCTTACCAATTTCAGATACTGTTGCTTTCATGAATATGCCTACAAATATTAAAATGCTGGCACTATTTTCCGTACTTACCTATGCAGTATCTTTATCTTTAAAACAAGGGATCTACTTATATTTGCAAAACAAAGATTCTACAAAGGCATTATACGGAGCCAAATTTGCACAAAACTTTTTAATTTTTATTTCAACCGTTTTCCTTTTAGGATTTTATACAATAAATATGATTTACTATATGAATCCGAACGGGAGAATTTTTTACGGAGCATTTATCTCATTATTTTTTGTAATGTTAAATGCGACAATAGCATTTGCTTGCGGATATTTCAAATACAGCAGTCAAAGACTTTCTATGGAATTGGATAAATATGAATATAGAGAAGACTTTGAAATCATACTTAATGAATACCAAAATTGGATTGATATGTTTATTAACAGTCTTAGTCAGGTAAAAATAAATTATATAAAAGATAAAATATTTACACTTCAACTAAAAGCAATAGGTGAAACAGCTTTAGGAATTTTAACAGCACCATTTTTAGCATATGGCGTATCTAATACGCTTGCAATGTGTTTTCCTGAAGCGGCAGGGTGGGTAAGAATTTCTGGACTAAGATTTTCACCAATATTCTTAGTTCTTGCTACTATGCTTATAATTTTTGCATTTTTTACAATAGCAAACGGTTTTTTAAGTATTAGAAAAATAAGCGGATCAGACATAATTAAGTTAGACGGATTTAGAAATTATCTATCACATGGTGTAGATATATTCGGATTACAAAATGTAAGATCCATAGAAAAAGAACGATTAAGGCTATTTATAATCGGGATTTCTATAATATTTATTGAATTCACCATGAATACATCCTTTTTCATGACTGAAATAGGTGCCGATTTAAGCGGATTATTATTGAGTTTTGTAGCAGCATCAGTGCCTACAGCACTTTTGATAGCTGAAACTTATATTTTAAGCCGTACAAATTACGAACTGTTCGTATGTGATTCTCTAATTTCAAAATTGGATAGAAAATGATAAAAATATACTTAATTTCAATTGGAATAATTATTACAATTCTGACTATTATTGTCGGAATAGCTAAACCTGGTATAAATAAACAGGTAAGATTTGCACAAGATAATTTTCAAATAACAAATACCGAACTTGCGCAAAATCCCTATGCGACTCATGAATTACCCGAATCCAATATACAAATTATAAATACAGACTTGCAAAAAAATAAAACTATTGAAAAAGAAATAACAACAAATATTTCACCCAAAAATCAAACAACTCAAATTATAGAAAATAAAGAAAATAACATTGTAAAAAATATTCAAATTCAAAACACCACTGAAAAAGCCAAAAATGTAACTAAAACTATAAATACAACCTCACCGCAAAATAAAACAAAAACAGTTACGCAAACTGCTGCACCTAAATCTTCACCACAAAACAAGGTTATTGAAATACCTCAATCAGTAAAAGATATTGTAAACAACAAACAAATTGAAACGCCTAAAAAATCAGAAAGCAATGAAAATAAAATTGTAAAACTTCCACAGATTAATCCAACACAAACAGCAGAACAAATACAAAAATCTATTGAAGAAGTCCCTGAAAATGAAAGACCTCTAACAGAGCAAGAAGAAATTATTGTCTGGAACAAATGGAGAAGTAATCTCCAAAATCAAATAATGAAAGATACTCAAATAAGTGCCCCCATAGGTACTGCCTTTAAATTTTCTTTTACTGTAGATAAAAGAGGTCAAATTTCAAATTTGAAAACTTGGTCTGTACCATCAACTTATAACGGTATTGCAATAAATTATCTAAAACCGCTTATCCTAAGCTATCAAGGACAATCTATCCTAAACTTTCCTGCCCGTACAAAACGTGTTATAACTAATGTAACCGGAGGATTTGTTATTTCGACTCAAGATAGATTCAGCACACCAGATGATTTTCAAGATATAGAAAAAATTAAGACTTTGAGGTAAAAATGTTTAAATGCAGTGAATGTCAAAAAGAATATAAAATTAAACCGGAATATTGCGAATGCGGAAATGATGAATTTGAAGAATTTGAAAATTCAATTTCTATAACAACAATACAGGATAAGCCTTCTCAAAAATTTACCACTAATCAAATAAAAAAACTTTTTCCGACAGCTTTTATAATATTATGTATCATTATAGCTATAATTCCCTGGCTATTTAAAAACAACACCGATAAAAATTCAACACAAAAAGTCCAAAAAGAAATTACCCAAAATATTCCCGATATAGAAAATATCTGGGAAAATACTCCAAAAGAGAATTTAACATCTCAAAATAAAAATTCATCCCAACCGGCGGTTATTGGAAAAACTGAACAACCACAAAAAACTGTAAATAATAGTCCTAAAAAAATACAAACATCTCAAAAAAACAAAAACTTATCTACTGTAACTACTAACGAAAAAAATAAGCCCCAAAATAAATCTTTACCCCAGACAAATAAAATTTCATCAACACCCAAGCCAACCACTGAAACCCAAAAAATAACTCAAAATAAAATACAACAAAATAAAAATTCTACAATAAGCTCCAGCCAGCAACCCGCACCAAAACAGCCAGAACCTCCAAAAATGAACGCGCAGGAATTTCTTGAATATAAAGGTCAAATAAGATCTGCCCTGCTAAGTAAATTAAATATTACAGCAATTCAAGGCGGTGGAGACTGCGCAGTAGAGTTTTCTGTTGATAATTCAGGCAAACTTACAAACAGAAATTTTATATACAAATCTTCAAATAAAAGTTTAAATGATGAAATATATCTTATGTTGATGCGTCTTCCATACTTCAAAACTCCGCCTGCCAACTATAATGGTGAAAAAATAAAATTAAAATTTTATATAAATAACGGCTATTACGAAATTACATTTATTTAACCACTTTACAAATAAAAATTCTCATGTATTATAGACATATGATTAACTTTGAAATCCGACGTAGAATATTTGACTGTGAGGTTTTGTTCAAGAAATAAAACACCGAAGTTTCTATGCGGGAAAAACAAGTTTCAAAAACAAGACCTTGAAAATATTCAAGGTCTTGTTTTTGTTAAAAAAAGTTAAAATAATATGCATAAAAAGCAATAAAATTTTTTACGATATTTAGAATAAAATGTGAAAGGATAATTATGGAATTCAGACTTCGAAGAAAAACTATTACAAAAGCGAATGCCCCAATCGTGAAATTAATGAATTTAATATGGGGTTTGTAATAGTAGCAAGTGCATAAACTCTACTATAAGAGATTTTGCACTGTAAAAGTAGAGGAATTTTTTACATGATACCCAAAATAACAGCAAGTCAAATATATTCGACACTAGGCAACAGCAATTCTTTAATACCGTTAGCGATGAAAGATATCGTCAACAGCATAGGATTGACAGCCGGTTCATATATTACAGGTGATGAAACAGAAGGAAGAGATAGATTTATAGATGAATTTGGAACACAAGCTATATGGCTTTTCGGGATTCCGACTTATAAAAAAATACTTGACTATTCTTTGTTTAAAACAATGGGATATGATCCTAAAGTTGACGTAAGAATACTTAAAAACGCTGATATATTTGAAAAAGCAAAAAAATATGCCCCAACAAAAGAAATTCAAAAATCCTTAGAAAAAATCGGAGAGTCTGCAAAATCAATAAAAACTTTCAAAGGTCTGACTTTTGGAAGATTTGTAGCATCAACATTTTTAACAATTCTTTCATACTATGGACTTACCAAATACAGACATAACGCTACTGAACAACATATAAAAGAAAACTATCTAAAAAAACACAAACAAACTATCCTTTCTGAATCGAATTCGACAAAATCCGGAAAAATCAATTATAACATTTCTTCTAATTATATGAAACCTGTTAAATCTTTTAACGGTCTCCACAACACAAATGACAATAAACCAAGTTTTACAGGTATACAAGATTTTATGTTCAGTCCAACAAAAAACCTTATGATTGTAGACGGATCAATTACAGCTGAAAGAATTTTTGAATCAAGAAACCCTCAGGATATGCTTGGATATGTAATTAAAGAAGGAAGTTTTTGGGCATTTATGTATTTTTTAGGCGAAAGAATACAAAAACACTTTGAAAATAAAACCGAACAAAAACATGGTATGAATATCCAACTTGATGCCAGAGTAATAGAAAGCCAAGAACTAAAAAATGCTCTAAAGGATACAAAATTAAAAACAACTTTGCAAGAATTTTCAAATCTTAAAAAAGATGTTGATATATACGATTTTGTTGCAAACCCGCTTAATAAAGATAACATTATAGTCAAAATGGCTAAAATGTCTGATATTATTTCTGTTACCGATAAAAAGAAACCTCTCTCAAGTGATGTTGATACAAGAGCCTTTATTGACCTGGATGAAATAAAAGGCATTAAAGAAAAACTTGGTAAATTATATGATCAATTCAACTCATATAAAGAAAAAATTACAACCAAACAAAATACAGAACTATCATTAGTTAATGATAAATCTAAAATTAAAATAAAAACAGATGATGAAATTTTATCAGATTTTCTAAAGAATTTAAGAAAATACAAAAGAAGTTCAATACTAAAAAATATAGGAACTTGTATTGCAGCACTCGGAATTGTAGCACCTGGACTTATGATAGCTCTAAGATTTGCTGATAAAAACAATAGAAAATTCAAAGTTCAGGAAGAAGTCGAAAAAAAACTTGCGCAAGATTTAAAAAGCGGTAAAATAAAGGCTTAGATACTTTTTTCTATGCCTTTAGCCGCAACAAAAGCTGTAGACCAGCAATTTTGCAGGTTGAACCCGCCGCAAAACCCGTCAATATCCAATATTTCACCGCAAAAGAATAAATTCTTTATTATTTTAGACTCCATAGTCTTAGGATTAACTTCATCAAGAGCGACTCCCCCACAAGTTACGACCTCTCCGTCTTTAACCGGAGCCATAACCTCAATCGGGTAATTTTTCAAATATCTGTATATTTTATCTCTTATTTCTCCATTAATTTGATGCCCTTTTAAATTCTCGTTTATCTGAGCTTTTAAAAGAATATGTTTAGCTAGTGACTTTGGTATAAAATCCGATAGAATATTTTTTACAACTTTTTGAGAATTATTATTCAGAACATTTTGAAAATTAATATCGCCAACAAAATCAAAGATAATTTCATATGGAAATTTTTCTTTTGCCATAATTGATGAAATTTTATAAACTAAAGGTCCTGAAATCCCTTTGTGTGTAAATAAAATATCACCTGTTAATATTTTTTTATTAAAAGTTGCTTTTACAGATTTTATTGAAACACCTGATAAATTTGAGAAACTTTCTTTAGTTTCTAACGCAGTAAGAGCAGGATGAGGCGGAATTATTGTATGTCCTAACATTTTTATAATATTGAAAACAGAATGTCCACCTATTGCTAGAACAATTTTCTCAAAAAAATATGCTCCCTTATCAGTTTTTACTTCAAAACCACCATTACAAGTTTTTATAGAAATAACATTTTCATTATTAATTTTAATACCTGAAATAGAATTCAACATACATCTTCTTACATCTGCAGCACTGTCAGATACAGGAAAAACCCTCATATCTTCCTGTGTGTATGTTTTCACACCTATATTTTCGAAGAATTCAATAGTCTCAGCTGTAGCAAATTGAGAAAATACAGAATATAAAAATTTTTCACCTCTTGGATAGTTTTGCACTAACTCTTTTATATCAAATTCAAAATGTGCCAAATTACAACGTCCACCACCTGTTGGAAGCAATGTTTTTAACGGCGAATTTTTCTCAAAAATGGCAGGAGAAAAGCCTTTTTGTTTTAAAAAATAAGCGCAACTACACCCTGCAGGTCCGCCTCCGATAATAGCAATTTTAGATTTCAACTCTGGTACCATATAAAAATACCATTTCAGGATTTTCTAAATCACTATGCAAATCAGTTATTGACTTGTGCAAAACCGGATGTATAAAATCAGGTATCAATTCTAATAACGGCACGAGCGTAAATGCACGTAAATGCACATATTTATGAGGAATTGTTATTTCATCGTCTTGAATTATTTCACTGCCATAAAATAATATATCAATATCAATGGTTCTGTCCTCATAATTACCAGATTTAGAAGCTGTACGACCTAATTGATTTTCAATTCTTTTACATTCGGCTAAGAGCTCTTTTGCTGATAACTTAGTCTTAATTTCGACAACAGCATTGACAAACCAAGTATCTGAAGCCATATTCCAAGGCTCAGTCTCATAAAAAGCAGAGGTTCTTATAATGCTTATATTTTCACAAGCACCCAAAAGACTGGTTGCCTGCTGAACATAGCCTATTCGATCACCTTTGTTTGAACCTAAACTCAAATATCCTATTGCCATACCAATATTTTATAAATTTTAATCTATAATGTCAACAAAAACTTGATGTTTTAATTTAATCTCTGAATTGTTGACTTTAAAGCTGAGACCAACATCAATATATCGCGCTCTGAAATATAGCCTAAAGTTCCTATTCTGAATATTTTGTCTTTCAAATCATTTTGACCGTTGGCAACGATAATATCATAATCGTCTTTCAAAATTTTCCGTATATCCGCAACAGAAATCCCTTCAGGCGGATATACTGATGTAACTGCATAACTTGCTTTTTCATCATCTTCTACAAAAAGTTTCAATCCCATCTCTCTCAAAGATTTTCTCAAAAGCATAGCATTTGATTTATGTCTTGCAAGAATATTTTCTAACCCTTCTGCTCTCAACATCTTCAAAGCTGTATGCAATGCAACAATTAAGTTGATTGCAGGAGTATATGGTGTTGTATGCTGAGCAAGCGATTTTTTATAACTGCTCCAGCTGAAATAAAACCCAGGATACTTGCATTGTCTATGTACTTCAAAAGCTCTTTCACTAGCAGTCAAAAAAGCAAGTCCTGGCGGTATCATAAAACCTTTTTGAGAACCTGATACAAGCACATCAATACCCCATTCATCAGGTTTTATATCCATTGCCCCTACACTTGTGACACCATCTACAACTGAAATGGCACCATGATTTCTTATTATTTTGCATAATTTTTTTACATCATTTACCGCCCCAGTAGAGGTCTCAGATTGCGTAAGTGTAACTATCTTGATTTCATTATTGATATCTTCGTCAAGTCTCTTTTTTAAGGCATCAGGACTAATAACTTCCCCATAAGGAACAGTAAGTCTTTCAACTATAGCTCCATAAGATTCCGCTATCTTTGCCCATCTTTCTCCAAAATTACCTATAACTAGCGACAAAACTTTATCACCAGGATTTATAAGATTAGACAATGCTGCATCCATTGCTCCAGTTCCGCTCGATGCAAAAATGAAAACATCATTTTTCGTTTGAAAAATCCATTTTAAATCTTCATTTACTTCATCAAAAATTTTGGAAAATTCTGCACTTCGATGAGGAATCGGAGCTTTTGCCATATCTAAAAGCACACGCTCTGGGACTGGTGTGGGACCTGGAATCATTAAAAAAGTTTTATCGTTCATTTTTCCCCCTATATTTTAGACAATATTAACATGTTTTTTTATTTTGTGTATAATATTAAAGAAATGTTTATATATGGAATTTTATCAACTATTATATTTTTAGTGCTTTTGCCTTTTTATTATTTGGTAAGAGTGTGCCAGAAAAAATACCTATATGGATGGAAAGAGAAATTGGGATTTTTTAAAGCTCCTTTATTAGGCAATAAAGTGATAATGCTCCATGGTGTCTCTGTTGGAGAAGTAATTGCTTTGGAAAATCTTACAAAAAAAATTAAAGAATCCTTTCCTGAATATAAAATTGTAATTACAACAGGTACAAAAACAGGTCAAGATATTGCTAAGAAAAAATATGCTGAAATTGCTGACTTTATAACTTATTTTCCATTTGATATTCCTTTTGCAGTTAATTCATTTTTAAATAAAATCACTCCCTCTGTCGTTTTGATTGCTGAAACAGAATTATGGCCGAATTTTGCATACATCTGCAAAAGAAAAAATATACCGCTTTATGTAATTAACGGACGCATAAGTGATAGCACTTTCAATACATACAAAAAAGTAAAAATATTTTTCAAACATATTTTATCAAATTATGCAGGACTTTATACTCAAAGTATAGAAGATAGAGAAAAATTAATTTCAATCGGTGCTAATCCTGATAAAGTCGAATTTATGGGTAATTTAAAATTTGACGTAAAAAAATTGGATGTATCTATTGATATAGGCAGTACCGGCTATAAACTTATTATTGCAGGAAGTACACACAAAGGTGAAGATGAAATCGTTTTACATGCATTTAAAAATATAAAACAACAAGTTCAAAATGCAAAACTATTGCTTGCATCAAGGCACCTAGAGAGAATTCCTGATATCATAGAGCTTGTAAAAACGACTGGACTTCCTTTCGGTCTGAGGTCTAAAGGTGATACTTTCAAAGATAAAGATATAATCCTCCTTGATACAATGGGGGAATTAGGCAAGATGTATGCAATTTGCGATTTTGCATTTATCGGAGGAAGTTTTAACAACACAGGAGGTCATAACCCTCTTGAAGCTGTTGTCTATAATAAGCCTGTAATTACAGGACCTAGCATTCATAATTTCAAAGACATCTACAGTATTTTAACTCATACAAATGCAGGAAAATTAGTCAAAACACCTAAAGAATTTGAAAATCACATGCTTAAACTACTTACAGATGTAAGTTTCTATAAAAGCGCTCAAAATGACTGTTTCAAGATTTTCGAAAGCCAAAAAGGCGCTGTAGATTTTGTAATAAATAAACTTAAACTTATATTGTAAATTATATTATCACTTATACCTTAAAAAGCTTTAATAGCAAGGCTATAGAGCAGTATTTTAGTTGTTAATTGTAACGAAATATTACAAAACAAAGATAAAAAATTAAAGATTTAGAACAAATGAGCCGTATACCATGACAAGGAAACGAAATTGAAAGGAAAAATGTCATGGGAATGGCAGCATCTCAGGCG
>CALVEL010000008.1 GCA_944326565.1 Candidatus Gastranaerophilales bacterium | reverse complement strand
TTGGTACAGAGAGACAAAGATGGAAATGTGGAAAAATATAATGAGCTAAAAACAGAATTTGACAAATTAAAACAACAAGGTCAGATTGAATTTGTAACTTTTCACCAGTCTTATTCATATGAAGAGTTTGTTGAAGGTATTAAACCTGAAATTCCAAAATGGAATGATGAAGGTTCTGAACTTAAATATGTTGGCAAAGATGGAATTTTTAAAAATATATGTGAACATGCCAAACCTATAAAAGTATCTTCTATAAAACATCAACCTATTGATTTTTCGCATACCAAAGTATTTAAAATGTCACTCGGAAATACTTTAGAAAAAGAAGATGATATATATGAATATTGTATATCTAATGATGTAGTTGCTCTTGGTTTCAAAGATGTTGATTTTTCTGACTGTAAAACTAGCCAAGACTTTAAAGATAAAGATGATTCTTGGGGGGCTACTGCATTAGAAAGATTTGTCAACTGGATGGATATTGGAGATATAATAATAGTTTCTAATGGTAACAGAAACTTTAGAGCAATAGCTCAAGTAACAGGTGATTATTATTATGATAGAACTACTCCAATTAGATATTCTCATTTTAGAAAAGTAGAATGGCTTTATAAAGGAGAAGATATTTACTATTCAAAAATTAATAACAAAGTATTTTCACAACAATCAATTTATGGCTACTTTGATCCTAGTAAAAAAGGTATGTCAAATTATAATCCAGATTTAAATACTCAAGAATTAAACAATATAATTACTGGTAAAGTTGACAAAGAAATTGCTTTACCACATATCTTAATCATTGATGAAATTAATCGAGGTAACATTTCTAAAATCTTTGGAGAATTGATTACTCTAATAGAAGAAGATAAAAGGGAAACTATGTCTGTAAAATTACCGTATTCACAAGATACTTTTACGGTTCCAAAAAATCTTTATATCATCGGTACAATGAACACTTCTGACCGTTCAATTGCAAGTATTGATATTGCATTAAGACGTCGTTTCAAATTCATTGAGATGATGCCCAAAAGTGAATTAGTTGCAGATTTTGGATGTGGTTTTCAAACTATTTTTGAAAAGTTAAATACAAAAATTAAAATTCTGTTAGATAGAGACCATCAAATTGGGCATAGTTATTTTATAAATACAAAATATGCTAATGCAGATATTAACACTTTGAAAGAAATCTGGTTTAGTGAAATTATTCCACTATTGAATGAATATTTTTACTGTGATTGGGAAAAACTAAAACTAGTTATCCCCGGTTTTATAAAAGAAATTAATATTCCAGAAGAGTTAAAAAATGACTGTGAAGAATCTATTTATGAATTTAAAACACCTGATGAAGTCCAAGATTTTCTTGAAGCATTAAATCAGGATAAATTTAAGCAGGAAAATTAATGCGAGAATCTATTGTTATCAAAGAATACTCGGAATTTAAAATTGAAGACCGCTATTTAGATAAATTGCAGGCTTATTTGAAATGCCAGAACTTAGATTCAGCTCTAAAAGTTACAAGACATGGTATAAAAACCAAATCTTGGGTAGGCGTTATTAAATATAAAAACTTACATTTAGAAATTCTGCCAAAACTTATTTCTGCAGATGCAAATAATGATGGTGAAATTTCAGAAGCTGAACGAAGCATAATTCTAAAAAATCTAAGTTATATGCTTTCTTACACAAAAAATCTTGATATCAAGACAAATGATAACGCGAAATTAGCAACTGAAAAAAATCCATTCATAGAAATTTTGATTAGAGAATTTGCAAACTCTTTATTTGAATCTTTGAAACGCTTAACTCCTAAAAGATATGTTAGAGAAGAAGAAAATTTGAATTACTTAAAAGGTAAGATAAAATTTAGCGAAAACATACGTTATAACTGTACAAACCAAGCAAAATTTTATTGTGAGTATGATGAATTTTCTGAAAACAATCTTCTAAATCAACTATTTTTATTTGTTTCAACCTGCTTGTATAATATTTCTAACAACAGCTACAATAAAAAAACTCTAAAATTTATTATTAATTATTATTCTGACATTTCCTTTGTCAGATTTGATAAATTTAAAGTCAGGAAAATTAAACCGACAAGAAATCAAGAACTTTTCAAAAAGCCATTCAAACTTGCAAAAATGTTTGTAGAACAGACAAGTGTTGATTTATCTAAAAATAAATTTGAAAATATTACACTTGTTTGGGATATGAACAAATTATTTGAAGAATTTATTTTTGAATTAATAAAAAGAAAAATTCCTGAGTGTTCACCAATTGCTCAAAAGACAAAACGTCTTTTACGCTCAACTCAAGAAACAAAACGAGATACTAAAGTTGATATTCTTATACAACACCCACAAATTATAATAGATACAAAATATAAAAAATTCACGAATTTTGACGATATTTCAAGTGCGGATATTTATCAAGTGACAACATATTGCCTATTACATAACTATAAACGTGCAATATTGCTGTACCCTCAATATGATAAAAAAGCGCCGGATATATGTGATTACCAATTGAACTGTGCTGAAAATAATTATCACATAGATTTTTGTACGGTTAATTTAAAGAACAATGACTTGAAAGACAAAGAGGTACAAAATTCAATAATTAGCAAACTTAAAAGTATAATAGGTAATTAAATATGATTGTTTATTAAAAATCCTCAGTCTAAAAGTTTTATATAAATTTTATGCTAATATAATTTCTATGACAAAGAATTTTCGAATATTTTTAAAAGGTGAAGAATGTACAAATAAGGTAATAAAATACCAAAAAGTTGGGAAAAGTTATCACGTTATATTTAATAATGGTAAACAGTATACATATGCTGATTACAACGTTAAAATAATAGAATCTGCATTAAAAGATGAAAAAACAAAATCCTGTTTTGAATATTTAAAAGACATTGCTAGTGCTATTGGTTTAACTCAAAATGGTGAGAATATTTTGTTATCCAACTATAACAAAATAGATTTTATTGATATAAATAGTATGTTAGGCAAATATATAAGCAATAAGCTTACAAATCAAGTTGACAAATATGTACAAAATATTATTTATCCATTTGGATTCAATAATAGTCAAGCTTTAGCTGTTGAAAGAGCATTGTCAAATGAACTAAGCATAATCCAAGGCCCTCCAGGGACTGGAAAAACTCAAACTATTTTGAATATTATTGCTAATATTGTTATGCGAAGACAAAGTGTTGCAGTTGTTTCAAGTAATAACTCTGCGACTAAAAATGTACTAGATAAACTAAAAAAATATGATGTTGATTTTATTGCTGCATTTTTAGGAAATCTGGAAAATAAACAAGAATTTATTAAATCGCAATCGGAAATACCTAATATTTCAAACTGGAAAATAAACGCGGAACAAATTACTGAATTAAACAATAAATTAAAATATGATTATAAAGAATTACAAGAAAAATTAGATATACAAAACAAATTAGCCTTATTAAAGCAAGAATTTTCCAATGCAGAATTAGAGCAAAAACATTTTATAGAGTATTATAAAACTCTTGAAGTAAAACAAGAGCCTAGATGTATAAGAAATGCTAAATCATCATTAGAAATGTTAGATATGATTTTTGCATGTGAAAATTATGAAGAGATTTCTCACGATAATATTGTAATAAAAATTCTTTTAATTATTTTAGAATATTTAAAGTTTTGGAATAGAAAACGACTAACATTACATAACTTAATTAGGAAAAAGAAATACACTTTAGATTTTTTAAAAGCTCAATTTCAACGAAAATTTTATGAATTAAAGACACAAGAATTAAATTCTGAGATTAAAAAACTTAATGATAATTTATTAAACTATGATTTTGCGTCAAAAATGAAGGCTTATTCAGAACTTTCGGCAAAAATGTTTAAACATTATTTAAATGAAAAATACTGCAATCTTATTAGAGAGAAGTATAAATTAGAAGATTTAAAGCAAAAATCTGATTCATTTATAGATGATTATCCTGTAATATTAAGTACAACCTACTCTTTAAAAAATTGTCTATCAAACGATGTTATATATGATTACATTATTATTGATGAGGCATCTCAAGTTGACTTATGTACTGGCGCATTAGCATTAGCTTGTGCAAGAAAAGCTATTATTGTAGGGGATTTAAAACAACTACCTAATGTCGTTAATAATAAAACGGCAGAAATAACAGAGAACATTTTTAAACAATATCAATTAAATGAAGCATATCGATATAAAAATCACTGTTTGTTATCCTCTATTACAGAATTATTTAAAAATGCACCTAAAACACTATTAAAAGAGCATTATCGTTGTCATCCTAAAATTATTGAATTTTGTAATAAGAAATTTTATAACAATGAATTAATTATTTTAAGTGATATAAAAAGTAGCAGAATGCCTTTAGTTTTGTGTTATACAACTGAAGGTAATCATGCTCGTAATCATTATAACCAAAGACAAATAGACATGATTGTAAATGAAATTATTCCTAAATATAATATATGCCTTGATGATAATTCCTTGGGTATTGTAACACCATATCGGAATCAAACTGAGGCATTACAGAAAACTTTTAAAAACACTACCGTTAAGGCTGATACTGTAGATAAGTTTCAAGGGCAAGAAAATAAGGTTATAATTATTTCTACCGTAGATAATGAAATAAGTGATTTTACAGATAATCCTAATCGTCTTAATGTTGCAATATCAAGAGCTATTGAACAATTAATCCTAGTCATTAATCCTAATGAAATGAGTAAGGATAAAAATATAAATGATCTTGTAAATTACATCAAATATAATAATTTAGAAATTTATGACAGTAAATTATATTCAGTATTTGATTATCTTTATAAATGTTATGAACAGAGAAAACAAGAAATTTTAAAAAAACATAAAAAAATATCGCAATACGATAGTGAAAACTTAATGTATATTTTTATCAATAAAATTATTAATAAGTATTATCCAAATCAATTTAGTGTAACTCCACATGTAATGTTAAAAACTATTTTAAAAGATAAGTCTTTATTAACTACTAACAGAGAACTACAGTATGTACTTAATGACTTAACTCATATTGACTTTCTTATTTATAAAAATATTGATAATTCTCCATTTTTAGCAATAGAAGTAGATGGCTATAAATACCATTCTGAAGGAACCAAACAAGCCCAAAGAGACATTTTAAAAAATGAAATTCTTAAAAAATATGGAATTCCTTTGTTAAGATTTAAAACCAATGGTAGCAACGAGAAAGAAATTTTAATAAAAACAATAGATAATATACTATACTAAATAGTAGTCTTTAAACCAGTTTATTTTTCACACTTATTTCGCTATGTTCCATTTCAGTTACAGGCTCACAAGTTTTACCATATGTTCAACTATTGGCTTTGAAAAAATCATCTTCAAACCCTCTTATACTATCAAGCTCTATATTGTACCTTTTGCCTTGTTTATCTACGCAAGTAGCGTAATCTACCTCAGCATCGGCAAACTTATTTTTCCAAATACAAATCAGTAAGCCGATTTCTTGAGTCTTTAAGTTTAAAACCTTTGTTCCGTATAAGTGATAATCTTTTTCTGTCATTATTTATTCCTTTCAAGTATTAAATCTGAATAGATATCATCAGGCTTTTGTGGGTCTATTAAAAACTCTTTCATAAATACAAATCTTTCTCTGCAAGCGTTTTCGCAAATTACGGTGTCGAAGGTGTAGAATCCAATTACTTTGTAATACTCATTATCAGAGTTTTCAAAGCCTTTAATCTTTTTAAGTTTGTATTTTTTGCCTAATTCAATCATTGCTACCCCTTATATTCATTTATAGCAATGACATTCATTACTCTTAATGAGTAAAATATCAAGCAAACTCTTTCAAAACGTATCATTCAGACACAATCAATTTTTGAACACTTTTTGAACGGTATTTAAACAGGAATTAAATACCATTTAAAAATTCTTACTGTCAGGATAATTTATAAAATATGCGTTGACCGTATCAGTATCTCTCCTTAAATATTCAACAATTGGGGTAAGATTATACAGCTCTTCAATTTCTTGTTGTGTCCTGCAAAAATAATCAATTACAGTGACAATATTATAAATCCGCTCAGCTAATTTTTCTAACTTCCTAAAATCTTTTTGTTTAATCTTGTATTTCTTGCTGTTACTCATACGACCTCCTTTTAAGGTGTCGTATTCATCACTCAAAAGTTAGATAACATCAAGTTTAGATATAATATATTATTAACTATATTTAAATAATTTATCTGTTTATTCAATATAATCTAGTATAATATTTTTTACTTCTTCAATTTCATCTAAAGCAATATCTAGGTATTGAAAGAAAACTCTAATTTTCTGCATCTTTTCGGCTAGATTCTCTATATTAATTATTTCATTGTTGTTAAAGATAAGACAACCATTATTATCTATAGGATATCTAAAATTAAAAGATGTACTATCTATAGCATCGAACTCAAGTATAATCTGTTCTATTTCCTGAAACTTACGTCGTAATTGTTTAAATTCTAAATTTTTATACATTTGATACGTATTGCTATTATACATATTCATATAATTGTCTTTTAAATTTTTAAACAAAATTCTTAGAGAATGTTCAGCTTTAATTTTAGAATTTTCAAGCTTACATTTCTTGATTCTTATGTAAGCTTTTTTTATTGATAATTCAATATAATGTCTATATAAGAAAAATATGGGAAAAATAAAGGTGTTTTTACATGTTGAAAATAAAGGTTCTCCAATTTCTTTATTTTTACAACACAAATATTTCTCATTGATAAACTCAGGGCAAATTGTACTTCCCACTAAGATATTAGCAGCATTAAAATAACCGTCCGCCATCATATCCCAACTATAATATCCATTAGACAAAATAGCGTTATCTTGCCAATTCCCATTCTGAAATTTTTTTGATGCTTCTTTTGTATCCATAAATATTTATGTTCTCAAATATGTTATCTCAAATTTTTTACAAGGTCTGTACTTTTGTAATCTTGTTGTGAATTGAAATGCATCTTTTCTTTCACAATTTTGGAATATATCAAGTCCTCTATCTAATAAAACTTTCCATCCAGTATCAGTAACAATACTTCTTGCATGAATACTTGAATCGAATTGATAACTAAATTCAATACCCATTTGTAAGCAAGATTCTCTTATGGTATTTAAGTTTTCACGCTGTATTTGTTCATTAAATTCATCAGCAGAAGTTATTAATTCAACAGTAACAATATCTGTTTCAGATTTCGCTTTATCTACAACTTCTAATAATTCCATTAAGTTTACAGTTTGGTAGAAATTTCTTATATAAGGGTCAGTAATAACAATATTTTTTACCCCTTTAAATAATCTTCCAAACAGCTTTTCAAACGTAACCCCAATTTGATTTTCTTCAATTACAAAATGATGTTCTTTAATTTCTTCTTCATTAGTTGCAGTTTCTTTAGAACTATCATTTATTACTTCAACAACTTCTGGAGAACTTATCATAACTTCGTCTTCGGAGTCTTCCATTTCTCCATTATATAATCCTTTATATTGAATTTCTTCAGTTGTTTTTACTTTAACTTCGACTCCAGAATTACTTGTATATGAAAAATCTACTTGTGGAAGAGTCGAGTCTATTCTTAAAATCTGGTCTTTAACCCTTTTTCTTCCTTCCATTGCAAATTTAAGTAATTCTTCTAATTCTTCAGTTGAAGCTTTTTTATCAGGATAAATAATCTTCATAAGCCCTGAGAATGTCTTCATAACACCTGTTCTATCACGTTCTGAAATATTTCCTAGAGTAAATTCTTTCTTGTATTCATTAGAAAAATCATAATTTCTTAGACATTTTAAAGCTTCTGAATAATAATCCACAACAAAACCGTAGTTTGTAGTAAATAATTCTGGTCTTGTAACATCAACTTCCCATCCCGGTAAATAGAAATGAATTCTATCAAGAAATGCTGAATCTAAATATTGAGGAGGTAATTCTTCAAACAAATTAGAATGTTTTAACATATAAGGAACATTGTGCTTTGTATTACCAATAAATGTCATTGATGCTTCTGCCGTTAGTGTTTCAACGCCTCTAGAGAATGACTTGTTAGCCATATAACCTTTCATTATATCAACAAGAGCTTTATCAACTTTCTTTGAGCTACCTGCAAACTCATCAAATGCAATATTATCCCAGTACCCAACTAAACCAATATCATGTTTTCTTGAATTATTCACAAATAATTTTGCAGCAGAAACTTCGCCCCCAGAAATCAAAGTTCCATGAGGTGAAAATTCTGTGTATATGTGACTCTTACCAGTTCCTTTAGGTCCAAGTTCTATAAAATTATAATTTCTTTCACAGTATGGAATAAGTCTAACAAGCTGTAATAATTTCTTTCTTCTGCTTAGCATTTCTGGATTAAAACCTATGCTTTGCATAAGTAAATCAATCCATTCATCAGTAGAAAACATTGCTCTTTTAGCTTTAAAATCTTCAAAATCAAACTGTGCAAGCTGAATAGGCTTGATGTTCTGCAACAACCAAGGGCAAGCCTTTTTATCTTCAGTATATTGATATTCAAGGTCTGCTAGACACCAAATTCCTGAAACCAATAATCTTGGATACTTTTTATAAGCTATTTCAGATGGGACATTAATCCCTGTTATTCCTAGATTTGAAAATGTAGCAATATAAGAATCTGTTTTTTCATTAAATTGAACACTTACCTTATCAATTACTTTGTAGCGTCCTTTTTCTTTAATAGTAGATTTAATATATTCTGCTTCGTTTCTATTAACATAGTGTTTTGCTAGAATTTCTTTTACTGATTCAATTCCTGATTTAATTACATCTTCATCACTTGATGCACAATATTGTCCAAGTAAATATTCTAAGACGTATGAAGGAACAATAGCATTCCCTTTAACTTCTTTTACTAAGTCTTTCCTTACAACACAACCTTCAAATGTTTCTGTAATTTTCTTATCTAAATTGTTCATTTTTCACCTGCCTTAAAAATCTGACTGGAACATTAAATTTATTGTAAATGGGATTTTTGCATATGGTTCACCAACCTCATCTACATCTTTTATAATCAAGTAATAATCTTTGTTTTTATCTGCATCAAAACTTTTTAGTTCTAATACTTTTTTGAATATTCTATCTTCCATTTTATCAGAACTAATATTTGCATCTATAATAAGTTTATTAGATACTTGCATATTATTTTCTTCATCCCATAAAGAAACGCTGAATACTCTTGGTTTAACAAGCTCAGATATGCTTTCTTTTTGCAAGAATGATAATGTAAACTTATTATTAGTAATCTTTCGAGAAGAGTTTTCTAGTGAAAGTTTTACTTTCTTAATTTCTTGTTTACGGTTTTGCTTAACTCTCAAAAGAGGTAATACTATTTCTTGAGGACTAGCTCCTCCATGAACGTAATTTATGCCAGCTCCAGAAGTTTTAAATCTATTGATATTGCATGGCAACGACAATTTTAAAGCTGAATTTTTGAATATATAATTCATATCAAAATCAACGATACCCTGCTTTTCTACTGGAGAAGTTCCAATAATATACCTTTTTTTACACTCAATAGAATCAATAGTGCCTATTGTAATCTTTTGATGCTCTTCTAAATCGCTATATTGATATAAGAAACCGTGGTCTGCGGTAATAATTACATTGCTACACAAAGAATTATTGAACAAAAACTTAATTTTTTCTGAAAGTATTTTTACAGTTTTTTCAGCAGCATTAAACACATCTTTTTCATTATGTTCTCCAGCTTTATCAATGTCATCATGATAAATATAAGCAATCTCTAATCCACTAAATAGAGCTCTTAAATCATCTCTTGACATATCTTCTAAATCACTTAAAATCAGAACTTTTGAGTTTGGATTATGTGCTTGCAATATTTTTTCTCTTGATGCAGAATCCTTTGCAACTACTCCATCTACAACAATTTCAGCTTTATTATTCATAGAAACTTCTTTATGAGGAAGCAATGAAGCCATCCCTAATCTTGTATAAGAAGGGATTGAAGCGACCATACAATCCAGTTTTACATCGGCTTTAATTGAGTAGTTACTTCTAATTGCCTCGCTTAATTCTTCTGCAATTTCATATCGTAATGCATCAGAAATTATAACAACAAGTTTGTTTTTAGAAGAACGTACTTCATTGTAATAGAAATCTTTTTGCATAGGAAGATTTGAAAAAGTCCAGTTAGGGGCAATTTCTTTTACTTGGTTAGAGAATTTCAAATTAATATCATCAAGATATTTGTTTACATACAATTTCTCAACTTTATCTTTAACAGAGTCAAGTTTTCTATCGTTTAATAATCCACAATAGTAATAGAATTTTCTATATGCTTTATCTATTTTGTAATAACTTTGAGCATAGCTCTTAATAAATGTTTCAATTTTCTGTTCTGGAATCTGAGTGTTTTTCACTAACAAACTTAATTCCAAAGCCCAGAAAAGAGCATTATAAACATTTTCATACTCATTATAGAATAGTGTTCTTTTTCTTTTTTCAATAAGTATTTTATCTTCATCTTTTAACGAATCAAATTGAGCAATCAAATAATTAACAAGGAATCTATCATATGCTCTAAGAGTTTGGAATTCAGGTTCGCTTTGTAATATATCAGACCAGTCTGTAATATTCTCATCTATTTTAAAATCATCTCTTTCAAACTCTTCTATCAATTCTTTATAATAAGGCATAAGCTCTGTATCACGAAACCAACTTTCTAAGAATGAATTGCATTCAGCTTCTTTCATATTCTTACTAATATATTTTTTATAAGTATCAGGGAAACTTGAACCTCTGAGTTGTTGTTGCAGTTTTTTAAAGACAATTCCTGCTAATAGATATTTTGCTTCTCGTTCTCCCAAGTAGCCAAATTCTTTTTCTATTAATTCCCAAAACTTATCTTCCAATCCATACTTTGCAAATTCCTTTGATGGAGTATTTTTATCAATAATTTCTTTTATAATAAATGTTTGAATAATTTTGTATTTATCAAATATTTTACACTCGACAAGCGTTCCAAACATTGCTAAGTAGAAATTTTCTACTGATTTATTAGATGGCAACAGAGTTTTGAAATTATTTATTCTTTTTTTGTTATTAAAGAATTTGATATGGTTTTTGAACAGGTTTTTAATTGCTATATCATAGACTTCAAATTCGGAGCATAAACTATCCACCTCATCAACAGATAGAACTTGTGAATATAGTTGTGTATCAATAAACCAGTTATCTTCAATAGGAGGCATCTCAAAAGGTGCATAAATAAGATAATTTGATGTCGTATCATCTTTTTCAAGCAACTTTTTTGTCAAAAGATTATTATTCTTTGTGAGCTTGTGTATTTTAATATTAGGAAGAGATAATGAATCCAGTTTTTCTTCATTTTCTCCAGTTTCATCATACCAGAATACAATTTGTCTTTCTTGCTTGTTAAAATGTTTCAATATTAATTCTTGTAATTTATCTTGTTCCATTATCTATTTACCTATAAAGTAATTAAATCCATCAAAAATTTGTTCACAAGAACAAAAGTTCGTTTTTGTTCATTTATTATTGCAATATCTTTTTCCCCATGAAAAAGATTATTTCTTAGTCTAAAAATAATATATAAAACAGCTTTTATTTTATCTTGATGAGAGCATTGAGTATCTCTGAATTTTTCTATTACAAAATTTCTGTAAGTATTTTCATTACGTCTCCATAATAAGTTTTCTATATTGTATATATTATTAACTACTTTATACCTATCTTTGAAATAATCAAAAATTATATTTACATCCAGATTTAAATCGGAAGGCAAAGTATTAACAAAATCATCAACCTTAGAAATTTGGGCAAAATTATCCATACATCTATCTTCAAAAAGATTCCAAATCATAGCAAAATTAAATATAAATGAACGTTTTCTCTTAAAGACCGTAACGGTTTCATTACAATTTAGCACTCTTATTAAATTTTCTATAGTTTCTCGTTCTGAATTTGGCATAAATCTTTAGCCTTTATCCTTTCCTATTACATCTTTTTCTGATTCGAGCAGTCCTTTGAATTTTGCATAATTAACTTTTACACCGTCATCAAGGTCTAGCTCTATCTGCTCATCAGCTAAATCCTTAATCTTTCTATCAAATTCAAGGCATTCTGTTTGATATTTTGAATATAGTGATGTTAATTTAACATTTCCTTCGTTTTCTGCTCTTTGTATTGCATTATCCAATTTGTTTTGGAACTCGTGCAAATAATCTTTTCTTATTCTTGATAATGTTGTTTTGTCATACCTGTGCAGATATATTAGAGCGTTGAACCCTTTTTCTTTGCCGCTTGTAAACATCCAATAAATAGGACGTTTTTTGTAGATTTGCAAATGGTCTTTGTAGAAATCTTTCAAGAAATATGTTCTAATTCTATCTTCTGCACTCTCAGAACCTTTGCGACCTAAAACATCTGCTATATATTGCATATTCTCATTGAAATATAATTCGCCAAATGCTTTTTTCAAGAACCTTTTGAACTCTTCTATAATATCATCATCAAACCAAGTATCAGAAAGAATTGGTAAAATACCATCTTCATCAACTTCTAAGGTTTGATATTTACTTTTGTCAAACTCTCCACCAGCAAATATTAAACCTTTTTCATCAAGAGAATATCTGCCAAACATACAGCCAATAGCATAAGATAGAAGTGATTTTATATCCCTTAATTCATCTGCTAAAGCGACTGTAATATCTTTATCATCGACCTCTGGAGTCATTTCATCTTGAAGTCCATAAATTTCAATAAACAATCTGTTCAATTCTTCTTCATTAGCTTTTAGTTTGTTGAATTGTTCTTGTTTGTATTCCTTCCATTTATTGAAACAATCTTGAACTTTATCTCCTGCTGTAATAGGTTCAACTTTATGAATATTTTTGTAGTCAACAAGACCTTTATTTCTATTAGAGAATCTCAACAAAGGATGTTGTTCAAAATCCCAAGATGTTTCAAAACTATCCCAATCGTCTTTTGATATTTGAATGTTTTCTGCAACTAATGAATTAATTTTATCTTGAATTTCTTTATTCGGAAATTTCGTTGGAAATAATAATATATTTTCGACTTGAAAATTTATTGTTGGATTAATTAAATAAATAATATATCTTCCTACGTTTGAACCCAATAAGCTTTGTAAATAATACAAATTCTTGTTATTTTTATTTTTATCAAAGAAACCAGAACCAGCTACATCCCATAAAAAACCTTTGGGATAATATCTTGTTGTGGGAGTTGTAGATGTAATATATGTCCAAGAAACATATTCTTGCAAATAATATTCAGAAGATTTGTTTCGGCTTCTAACAAGTCCATCACCTTCATCTTTCCAATTTATGACATAATCTTGATTACCATAATATTTCCTAAATTCGCCTCCTTTGTTATAAGGAATCCAATATTGTTCAGATATATTAACTTCTTCCATTTTTTGTTTATTAAATGAAATCTTATTATTTTCAAGTTCATACCATAATCTTAAAAAATAATTATTATCACCTGTTATAATTCCTTGAAAAGCTTCAACAAATTCATTTAAAGGCTTGTTATTTCTAAATATCTCTCTAACTCTATCGCTAGCCCAGTATGCAATCGGCGACCCAGGTATTGAGTGGAATCCATTTTGAGCAACTATGTTATATCGCCCATTATCTTTAATAGGGAATGTATATGGAATATCTTTTTCAGTAATATCATCGTTTTCTACCCATGAATATACAGCTTTATATTTTGGCATTACAGCTTTTTGCCATACTGTTGCACATGTGCCAAAAGCTATTTTCATGACGTTATTACCCATATGTGTCATTGTTTGAATTGTCGAATTATTTAATAAGTGTTCTCTAAACTTTTCAAATGATGATAAAAACATCCATGATTGCATAACAACTAGAGCACAATATGAATTTTTAGCTGTCATTTGCAAAGCCTTTTCTATAAATGCTACACACGTATCCGATTTTGAATTAGGATATTTTTTTGTCATGAATTCTGTTAATTTTGCATCAAAGAATTTACTACCTAAATACGGAGGATTTGTAATAACGCATTCATATTTTTGTTGCATGATACGAGCTTGTTTGATTAATTGAGGTAATTTGTCTCTTAATTGTTCTGTAATATCAGAATATAAAAGTCCCATATTTAGAGTTTGCACAGCATATAATCTTTCTTCCCAAAAATTGAAATCAAAATCTTTTACATCAAGAATTGAACCGTATTCTTTAGCGTCTTTGAATGTTTTTTGCAATAAATCTATTTGTGATTGTGCAAGTAATTGGTTAGTTACACCATTCATTAGGCATTCTTTTACTCTTGAATCAAACCAATTGGTATCTTGAATAGAAGTTATATTTAATTCAACTACCTTAGATGAAATATCTTTGTCATATTCTCTAGCTTTCATAATTAAAGCAAGTTGAGCTAATTGAGAAGCTCTATTACAAATATCAAGTCCATATAAATTTTTTGTCAGAATCAATTTAGCAATCTCATCTTTCATATATCCAGCAGATTTGTATATTTGGTATAAAACTTCAAAAGCTGTTACCAAAATATGCCCAGAACCACAAGCAGGGTCAAGAACTTTTATATCCTCTGGAGAGATGTTTTTATTTATAATTTCTTTTAGTTTTTCTTTAACATCATCTTCTTGATCAGCTGATTCCAAATAGTACTTAAATTTAGACTGTAATTCTTTATTAGGACGAGCTTCAAGCCACATTTTACCAACTGAGTTTTCAACCATATATTTTACTATCCATTTAGGAGTAAATATTTGAGTTTTAGCTGGCATATCATCTTTTTGCACTTTACGATTTTTTTTATTTTTTAATTCATAATCAAGTATTTCTTTTGCTTCTGAAATATAATACTGATAAAGCCAGCCGATAATTTCTACAACTTGCCAGTTGGATTTATCAAGAGATAGCATTTCTTTTATTACAGAATCAGCACTATTCATCCCTTGAGGGAATAATAATTCTGTATAGTCTTGGATTTGCTCAAACAAGAATGGAAGTTTTTTGTTCATCACATTACATTGATGAATTAGCAATGTCTTAAAAATTACATCCTGATTATTATTTTGAACAGCTGATATAACAGTTTGTTTTTCTTCATCATTCAATTGTGATGAAACAGATACTGCAAATTGGTTAAGGTTATCGATATTTGAAATAATATTAAAATTATTTTCGCTATATCCATTGACTTCCATATAATATAGAGCGATGAATCTGTTGAACCAAGTATATGCAACTTCATCAATCAAGTTTTCATAACCTTTTGACTTAATTTCTCTTTGTAAGGTCTCAACTTGTTTTTTGCTAAAGAACTCTCCATTTATTTTCACTTGTCTGTCGTCTTCAAACTCATAATTGACAGCTCTATTATCTTCATAAAATCCCATCAGTTTTGCTTGAAGCTCAACTCTTTCTTTAAGTTTTCTTCTTGCTTTTATTGCAAAGTCTTTTAGTGCTGATTTATCCAATGTTATTTCTTTTTCTAATAGTTCTGTCATCAATACTTCCTTTATAGTTTGAAAAGTTCCAATATTTTAGGGATTAAGTTTATTCTATAATGGTTACTCCTATTTACACCATTTACCCCTAGCCCCCTTGGAGTTTAATACGTTTATTGTTCCTGATTCTGTTTTTCAACTCTTCTGATAGTTTGTTGATATAGTTATCAACATCTTCTTCCGTTTCAAGAATTTGCATACTCTGAACAACATTTGTAGGATTTACGAATACTAATTCTTTCTGAATCATTGGTTCAGAGTCTGGATGTTCTTCTGTACCTGTTAGTTGTTGTAATTCTAAATTCTTTTTCGCAATGCTATCTTCTGAAATTTGTTTCAAAAGTTTTTCATAATATAATTTTGCTTTTTCTTCAATAGCCTTTAACACTCCAAAATCAGTTGCTCTTTCATACAAATCAGTAACATTAATCTTGAATAAGTTGCTATATCTTTCACATTCAAGCCCCTGTTTGGATGCTTCTTCTGCTAAATAATGAGCTAAATCACTTATAACTTCTCCTAATGCCTGTTTATAATCTTCTAATACATTATTAACAATAGAAGTTATATCCGAATTTAAGACAGGAAGAGCTTTAATCATAGAATATGGTTCAGGAGAATCTATTATCGATTCAAGTTTAGAAATTAGTTCATTTAATTTAGCAACCTCTTCTGATTCAAAAGTTGTTAAATAAACTTCATTTCTTTTTACTCTGTCATATATTTTCAATGATTCATCAAAAATACCAACTTGAGTATTAAAGAATGATTTTAGGAGTTTATATTCTTGTTTCCAAGTTAATAAATTATCCTTTTGCTTTATCAATAAATCAAATAATCCGTTTACATCTGGCTCATTCTTAAGCTCTTTTAATGTAGAAAGACCAAGTTCAATAACAGTCTTTTTAGGATATTTGGGGTTATTATGTCTTCCATTAAGCTCTTGTAAATCTCCAATCATATTTTGAAGATTTTCTCTTATTGAATTTGCAAGTTTTTCTCCATCATCTACAAAGTCTTGTTTTTCAAATAGTTCTTGTGCTATTGCTATTACTTGCTGGATTTTTGCACTATCTATTTTTTCTTTCAATTTGATTACAGTGCTTTGAATTTCTCTGTCATTTGTCAAATATTTTACTGTATTATAATCCTGATAATTGCATTGAACACCATTATAGAGAATAGAAATGTCTCCTTTAACAGCTAAATCTGCTACAACACCTGCAATATCATTTATAGACCAACCAAAAGGTTTTCTTGTATATTGTTGTTTTAATCCCTGCATTGTAACAGTGCAACTCATCGAGTTATTTAGTTGAATAAATGCTAAAACATCATCAAGAGCTTTTTTGTTTCTTTCATCCAATTTACCTTGAGGAGCAATGAGTTTTGCATGGATTTCTTTTTCATCCCTAACTCTTTCTTGGATAAAATGAAGGTTCGTATATGTATTTTCTACAATTTGTTTCAAAGCATTTTCAATCTTTGCAGCAGCACTTGTTGCACTAACTTCCATAATCTGACCGTTTGTGTAGAAAGTAGATTCAAGAATAGCTTGTTCTAATAAAGTTTTCACCCTTTTCTTGCGTTCTATTAATTCAGCACCTCTGTTTTTTAATATCATATCCTGCATTTCAGACTGTTTTACACTGCTTTTTTGCTTGATATACTTATCTGTTTTTAAGATAGTTTCAAGTTCTTGTAGGTAACCGTTTTCATTCAATTTGATAAATAATGTATTTCCTGCAAGAAACTTCATTTTTAGCTCAGATTCGCTGAATTTATAATCAGAGTTCATAGAAGTGATAAATTTAACTTCTATATCTTCTGCTTGGCTTCCTCTTACTACATCATCAACTTTTCTTACAAAATAATAAGACTGTCCTTGAGGATATGGAGTTATTGACTTTTTAGTATAAATTTCTTCATATATATTTCTATAGACTTCATTTAACACATCGCTAGAATCAATCTGAGTGTTTTTTATACCTCTTGTAACATCTTGTTCTTCGTTTGTTAAGAATGAATATTCTTCTCCATTTTGTTGTATTAATGTAGCTTGTTTTAATCTTGTTAAAGCTCCTTCTATTTTGGATTTTAGTGCATTTTTGCTTTCATTAATATTTGATATCATTAATGTTGCAATATTTTCTACATCACAAGGAACTTCTTTAATGTATTTAATCAAGAATAAAACAGTTAAGACTTCAATATCAAAATCTTCTATATCTGGATTACCCTCTTTTGCTTGTGCAATTATTCTGACAATATCTGTATCTATAAAGGTTTGAATCGTAGAATAAAAAACATTGAATGGAACTAATTCTGTAATCTCTTTGTCCCCATACTCTTTTAACGCTGTGTGGAATGCATTAAGCATAGAACGCTCCCCTGAAGCTAAGTGAGCCCCGGCATGAGAAAAGTTTCTTAACTCTGTAAACACACTTTGTAACAACTTGAATTGATATGGGACAAATGGATAACAATCAACAAAATCGCCCGAATTTTCATACATTTTCATGCCGGAAGTTTGACTGGAAAAGGTGATTAGATTTGCCAAAATCTTTTCTTGTTCGTTGTAATAATTAGAAAGAAGAGTTCTTGCATCTGGTTTCTTTTCTAATAATCTTCGTTTGATAACTTCATCAGTGTTTGAACCAGATAAACTTAATTTTGTATCAAATCTGCCTTGGATTTTTGAGAAATCTTGGTCCCTGAAACGTTCTTTTGTTATAGAATCTATTGCTTCTTGAGATGTTACCATTACCCAAGCTCTTCCATTACACGTAGTACCCAAGTTTTCAACAACTGTCTGTAAACTAAGCATAAGGTTTGTATTATCGCTTATAAATTGCCCAATTTCATCGACCAAGAAAATAATTCGATTCTTACTACCTTTACTTTCAAGATATTCTTTTATTAGCTTTGCAAACCCTTCTGGTGTAATCCCTGAATCTTCAACAACATCTTTAAATAAGTCTTGTGTACTTTGTTCTGTTGTCCCTGTAACTTGAACATAAGCCTTTATAAAGAAGTCTTTAAAGAAACCAACTGCATTAGATGCTTCTTCCCAAGATACACCACTTTCTGAGGTTATAATTTGTTTAAATTCTTCGTATTTTCCATTTTTATCAAGATATCTTTCAATATCTGCAAGTTTAGGGTAGTTTGCAGAGTAACCCTGAGATTCGTTAAAGACCTTTAAAAAGACTTCAACAATGCCATCTTTTCTTTGTTTTGTATCTTTTGAACTTTTAGAATCAATGTTGAACAAAATAGTTTCTGTAGGAACAGATGTAGCTAATTTCATATCAGCAAAAGTCCAATCATCTATATTAGATTTCCCTTCAAAGAATTCTATTGTTTTTTTACCTTTTACTTCTTTGTTGGCAAGTAGATATGATAGCATCTTTAAAAAATGAGATTTACCAGAACCAAAGAAACCAGAAATCCATACTCCGATTTTATCAGTTCTTTCTTCAAATGAGTTTTTATAATTACTATAAAAAGTGCTAAAATGCTTAGAAAGTTCTTTTGTAACGACAAATTCGTCCAATTCTTGATAAATAATAGCTTCGTCATCAACTTGCTCAACTTTAACAACACCATTAATGTTCCTATTAATATCTTTCTCAAATAATTCTCTTAGCTTCATAACTACACCTTTACTCATTTGCAACAAGCCTAAATGCTCTGTAATAATTATCATCTTTTAAGCCATCAAAGTTTGAACCTTTAAATAGCCTTAATTCTTTTTGGTCGTATGTACCAGGATAGAACATAATAACTGGAATCTTATCTAAAACTGCATGAAGATTATTTAAGACATTATGCGACCTTACCAAAGGATACACCTTTCCTACACCAGATAAAATAACAAGATTACTATCTCCTAGCTCTTTTTTTATCATATTTACAAATTCTTCTATATTAATAACCCCTCTAAGAGTATTAATAAGACTTTCTGTTCCTTGTCTTTCTTCAGTTTCTATTGCTAAATCAAGATAAGTTTTACTACCAGCAGTTTTATCAGTTAGGATTTTTAATAACATCTCAAATAAATCAAATTCTATAGGTTTAATCTTTGAATTGGCATAAGAATAACTGCTTACAAAATCCTTGATATATCTTCTTACAATTAGTTCATCTGAAGGTTCATAATCAAAGATATGAAAATTTAACTCTCCACCCAACGATTGTTGATTGAAAAAAGAATCCTGTTCAATTATTGCTTTAATTTTATCCAGTCTTGCTCTAAGTTCCATTACTTATCCTAACATTGCTTTTGCATACCTTTTATCACCAATTTCTTCTAAATGATTAGTAATCTGGTATATACCAAGAGGGATTGTTAATTCTGCATTATCTCTATTTGTTCCTATATATCCAGCTCCACTTAGAATCTCAAAATACGCTAATCTAAGCCTTTTTAATGTTGTTTCTTTAAAGTTAGCCACAGTTTCACTCTGTTCTGCTTTAATCGAAAAATAGTTGGATATATCAGATTTAGAAACTTCCATTTGTCTTGAAAACACTTTATCTATTAAGACTTCTTCCATAAATTCAAGAAATAATCTGTCATATTTTAAAATTGCATAAAAATTAATAAGTCTTCCTATTTCATTAGGTTCAGTTAATAGCACTTCAATCAAATAGTCATCTAAATAGTTTGCTCTTTCCCATACAGCACCAATATGTTTGTTTATAGCCTTAAAAGAACGATATTCAAATAAATTCTCATTAATAATTTTATCGGTTGCTTCTTTTTTGCTTAAGCCTTCTTGTAGTAATTTAACTGCAACCTTAAACTCTGGATAAAGAAATTGATTTCCAGTCATCCTAGCACTATATTCTTTAGAAACAGAATTACAAACATCTCGTTTAACCATAGTATAATCTTACTACAAACATGCCTGTTTTTAACATTTTTAGCGTATTACTTAATAAATCAAATAACAAGTAAATTGTTCAAAGTTTTGTGCTATACTACAAAAGTAACAAATTATAATTTGAGGTGTTTATGGGATTATTTGAGTTTTTATTTGGGGATTCTGGTAATCAAAATAGAAAGTACAGAAATAAGGCTAGAGACCAAGAAATGGCGAATATGTACGAATCTGGATGGGATGAAATGGAAGATTCTAAATATGACAGAAAAGCTTTAGAAAGAGAAAAATGGTCTAACTATGAATATGATGATGAAGATGAAAAATATTAATATTTGAACAATTTTCAGCCTTATTTCGTTATGATTATAAAGGAGTTGTGTATGAAGAAATTTTTAGTTTTATTGTTGATGTTATTCTTTGCAAATGTTGCTTTTGCAGTTACTTCCTATGATAGGTATGGTCAAAAGACAGGTTCTTACAGGCAAACAACTTCAGGCTACAATTCTTATGACAGATATGGTTCTAAAACTGGCACATACAAGGAAACTTCCTCTGGCTATAATAAATATGACAAGTACGGTCAAAAAACTGGAAGTTATAAAAAGACTTCCTCTGGATATAATTCCTATGATAAGTATGGACAGAAAACTGGTAGTTACAAAACAAATTCTAATGGGGTAACTACAAAATACAATAAATACGGTCAAAAAGTAGGTTCATTCAAAAAAGACTCATCTGGTAGAATTACCGAATACGACAAATACGGCAGAAAAATCGGAAGCTATAAATAATTATTTTTACGTCTATTATCCACTATAACATTTCTACAGATAAAAATTCATGTAGCTTTCATCGATTGTGTCTTGTTCGATGCCGATGTAGCGAAGCGTTACTGATGGTGAGGAGTGGTTAAAGATTTTTTGCAGGAGTACTATATCATTATATTTTTTATAATGATGATACCCGAATGTCTTTCTCAGTGTATGTGTTCCGATTCTTTCCTTCACCCCAACAGCTTGTGCTGCCTTATTCAAAATTCTATACGCCTGTGCTCTATCAAGCCTGCAATGTTTTTGTGTATAAAAAAGCGGTTGCTCACTCGCCAAACCCTCTACAAATAAATTAATCTCCTCTTTTAAAAACCTATTAAGCGGAAATTTCTTATACTTATTTGTCTTTTTCTCTCTAATTTCAATATAATCTCTGCCTTTTACATCCCCAATATCAAGCGATAATATATCAGATATTCTGAGTCCCGTATTTATACCGAAACTAAAAAGCAGTGCATCTCTTGTCTTTTTTACCAAATATTTTTTAATCTTTTGAATATCTTCCAGCTTTTTTATAGGTTGTACTACATTCATTTTTAAACTCGCTTAATCACAGACAATGATTGCTTCTTCCCTATAAAAAGTAAAGTCGAATGACACAAAATTTAAACACCGTTTAAACGACATTTAAACAGCGTTCAAAAAATGTTCAAAAATTTCAGCAATGTTCAGAATATACTTCCGCCTGCAAAAATTCATTCACCCTTACCCACATATATTTACCCTCAAAATACAACACAACTTCATTATGTTGTATTTTTTGCTTTTAAAATATTAGATAATATATTATCTAAATATTGACATTTTAATAAAATAGTATAATATATTATCTATGGATAATTTTTTCTTTAATCCCAAAACCCCTAATGATATAGCGCATGACTTGGTTGAAAAAATTAAGCAACGCCGAAAAAAGCTTAAAATTTCTCAGGCTCAACTTGCTTCTAAATCAGGTGTTAGTCTTGGCTCCATTAAAAGGTTTGAGTCCAAGTATGAAATTTCTTTGAATTCTTTTATAAAAATCCTAATTGCTCTTAATTTAGAGCAGGATTTGGAAAATTTATTCACACAAAAAGACTACAACTCCATTGATGAGGTTATAAATGGATAACTATAAATATTTAAAAGTTTTTTATAATGATATTTTAGTTGGCACTTTAGCTAAAACTCCTGATAGAGTTGTTGCTTTTGAATACGATTCAGATTGGTTGAATAACGGATTTAGCATTTCACCTTTTAGTTTGCCGCTTATCAAGAAAGTTTTTATTCCGAAATATGACCCATTTGGCGGTTTATTTGGAGTTTTTAACGACAGTTTGCCTGACGGTTGGGGGAGATTACTTGTTGACAGGTTATTTTTGAAAAATAAAATTAACCCTAATGAAATAGATAACCTCAATAGACTTGCTGTTGTTCAAGAAAGTGGTATGGGGGCTTTAACTTATAAACCTGAACATAGGTTTGAATCTAAAAATAACATTGCGGATTATGATATTCTTGCTCAGGAGTGTTCAAAGATATTAGAATCGCAAAATTCAGATAATTTGGATGAACTTTTTATCTTAGGAGGCTCATCTGGTGGTGCAAGACCCAAAATTTTAACGTCTATTGACAACGAGGATTGGATTATTAAGTTCCCGTCATCATCTGATCCTAAAAATATAGGAGAAAAAGAATATCAATATTCCCTATGTGCAAAAAGTTGCGGAATATATATGACAGAGACAAGACTTTTCCCATCAAAAATATGTTCAGGATATTTTGGGATAAAAAGGTTTGACCGCAAAAATGGTAAAAAAGTTCATATGGTATCCGCAAGCGGGCTGTTAGAAACAAGTCACAGGTTTCCTAACCTTGATTACAATACATTGATGAAACTTACGCTTGAGTTAACAAGAAATTATCAGGATATTGAACAACTATTCAGGCTGATGTGCTTTAATGTGTTTGCACACAATCGAGATGACCATTCAAAGAATTTTTCTTTTCTTTTTGATGATACAAAAAAAGAATGGCACTTGTCTCCTGCGTATGATTTGACTTATAGTTTTTCATTTAATGGAGAACACGCAACAACAATTAATGGCGAGGGTAAAAATCCGACTTTAGAGGATATTTTAGCTGTGGCAAAAAATATAGGACTCAAGGAAAAATTTGCAAAAGATATTGCGTTAGATATTCAAGAAAAATGTTCAAAATTATTCAATTAATCTCATCTTTTTGTCTATTTAATCTTTAAATAGAAGCTTCTTTAAAGCAGGTTAATTAATAGGTTTCTGGGACATTGAGACGAGGAAATTTTAATAAAAAATCAAACAGACAGCACGATTGAGGCTGTTTTTTAGTATTGAGATGTACCGGTCTTTTCTTGCACTTAAGTACTCATTTCTTGCACTCTTTTGCACTCCATTTGCAAATTTTTAAAACCACATTAGGCTCAAATTGCCTTGGTGTTTAAAGATAAGCCCAGTGCAAGAAAGTGCAAAATAGTGCAATTTTATTTTTACTTGTAAATTGAGATATACCAAATTATCAATGAGATTTTGATACTAACTAAAAATTTAAAAATTCAGCTAATGTTAGATTAAAAGCTTTGGCTATTTTATTTAATTTGGAAAAGGTTACATCATTTTGAGCAGTTTCAATATTCCCTAAAGTAGAGCGTGCAATTTGGGCTAAATCCGCTAAATCATCTTGAGTGTACTTATGTAATTTCCTTAACTCTTTTATACGATTTGCTAATTTTTGTAATAATACCTTGTCCATAATTAAATTGTCCGCTATAATGACAATATAGACAAACTGTGAGGCGGACAAAATGGCTTATGTTCACTAAAAAGATACTTATAGATTTAGACGGCGTACTAAATGAGTACGGGAAAGAAAAATTTAATGAAAATTACATTCCTAAAATTAAAGTTGGGGCTTATGAGTTTTTAGAAACATTATCTCAAAGTGCTGAATTGTATCTTTTTACATCAAGAAATTTAATGCTTGCAACTAAATGGCTAATTAATAACAATTTAGATAAATTTTTTAAAGATGTTACTAATGTAAAATTGCCGTCTTATCTTTACATTGATGATAGAACGATATGTTTCAAGGGGGATTATCACAAAACTCTTGAAGAAATTGAAAATTTCAAAGTTTACTGGATATTTATGAAGCCATTGAAGGTAAATATATACGTAAAGATTGCCTATTCTCATCACGACATATAACTTCTTGTTGCTGTATTATGAAACCGCTTATTTCTTCAATCAATAATACGTTTGAAGAATTTATGAAAAATAACAGTATTAGTAATTTAAAATTGTAGGAGAAAATTATGAATATGTTTTGTTTTCAATGTGAGCAAACCGCTCAAGGGAAAGCTTGTACTATACAGGGTGTATGCGGTAAAAAAGCAGATACATCAAATTTGCAAGATGAATTGATAAGCAAATTAATTGAGCTTGCAAATTGTGGAGAAAAAAATGATGTAAATACAGAACTTTTAATTGATGGATTGTTTACAACAATTACAAATGTTAGTTTTGATAATAAATCCATCCAAGAATATATTGACAAAGTTCAAAAAAATATCAGTTGTGGTTCTAAATTTGATATAAAAACTATTTGGGATTGTAATGAAGATATCAGAAGTTTGAAATCTTTAATATTGTTTGGCTTAAAAGGTATAGCTGCTTATGCTCATCATGCAAGAGTTTTAGGGTATAAAAATGCTGATGTTGACAATTTCTTTTATGAATCATTACGAGGAATTTCAAAAGATTTATCTGTGGATGAATTGTTAAATTTAGTTTTGAAAACAGGTGAGATAAATTTAAAATGTATGGAGCTTTTAGATAAGGCAAACACTGAAACTTACGGAACTCCTGCACCCAGAAAAGTTACAACAAATATAGAAAAAGGACCTTTTATTATTGTAACAGGTCATGATTTAAGAGATTTAAGCTTACTTTTAGAACAGACAAAAGATAAAGGTGTAAATATTTATACTCATGGTGAAATGTTACCTTGCCACGCTTATCCTGAGTTAAATAAATACACTCATTTGAAAGGTAATTTTGGAACGGCTTGGCAAAATCAACAAAAAGAATTCGATAATGTTCCTGCCGCAATTTTGTTTACAACAAATTGTATAATGCCTGTAAAAGAAAGCTACAAAGATAGAGTCTTTACAACATCAGTAGTTGAATATCCTGATATTATACATATTGGAGAAAATAAAGATTTCACACCCGTAATTGAAAAAGCGATTGAGCTTGGCGGGTATAGAGAAGATAAAAAAATGACTGGTATAAACGGCGGTGATACTTTAACTGTTGGATTTGGTCATGGAACAGTTCTATCTGTTGCTGATAAAGTTATAGAAGCCGTAAAATCAGGTGATATAAAACATATTTTCCTGGTAGGCGGATGTGATGGTGCAAAACCGGGAAGAAATTATTATACCGACTTTGTAAAACAAACCCCCAAAGATTCTATTATACTGACCTTAGCTTGCGGGAAATATAGATTTAATGATTTAGATTTAGGGGAAATAAAAGGTATTCCAAGATTATTGGATATGGGGCAATGCAATGATGCATATTCTGCTATAAAAGTAGCTGTTGAATTGTCCAAAGCGTTCAATTGTTCGGTAAATGAGTTGCCATTATCATTGGTTCTTTCTTGGTATGAGCAAAAGGCAGTTTGTATTTTATTAACACTTCTATATTTAGGTATTGAAAATATAAAACTCGGACCTACTTTACCTGCATTTGTATCATCTAATGTCTTGAATATATTAATTGAAAAGTATAAAATAAAACCAGTTAGAACACCTGAAGAAGATATTAAAGAAATTTTGAACAAATGAGCGAAATAATTAATTTAAAAGATATTGAATATACAGATAAAATTAATAAAAAGCTTGTATTTGACAACGAGCAGAGTTCTTTGACTCTGCTCTCTTTTAAAGCCGGAGCAGAAAGATCTTTGCATTGTGATGAAAAAGATGAAGTCGCTCAAATTATTGAGGGATTGGCAGATATTACAGTAGGTGATAGAATTTACAGATTGCAAGCCGGTGAAATGATTGTAATGCCTGCAAAAACTCTTCACGGTCTCAAAGCAGTACAAGATACTAAAATGTTACTATTACGCCCAAAACATACTCATAGTTAGTTCATTAGATGTTTTGCATATTATAAAAATATATTTGTTAATATTCGTAGAATTTTTATTTATTTATAGATTTTATAGCAAAAATTTTTCTTTATTATTTTATAAAGTAATATGCACATCACTTTAAGAAAAAATCAAATAAACTTTTCAGGATATGATGCAATTCCTTTACAAGGAATTTATATGCAAGGACTTACAAATGCTCAAGAGCAAAAAATTTTCAAAGAAATGAAAATTATTACAAAGGAAGAAGGACTTGATTTATTTTTAAACCAGAACAATAAAAAAATAGAAAAAAATATTATTGATGATTCTTATATTGATGACAGACTTTCCATTTGGGCTCAGGATAATAAAGCTTTTGTAAAAAATAAAGATGGTAAAAATATTTTATGGAATGCAAAAGAATCTGTTTTAACAAATATATTTCCTTTTAATGAATATAAAATTAACAGTAAAAAATATATGCCAAGGGGAGGAAATTATTTCTTAGGTTTTGATAATGATAAAAAATGGATGTTAATTAACAGTCTTGAAATATATGAAGATGATTCTTTTATAAAATTTGGAGATAAACCTACTATAAAACATTTATCCAATTTATTTGATGTAAGTCCTGAAAATATTTTTACTATTGATGAATTTTCTTGCGATCTTGATGAAATTGTAAGACCGATTGGTTATCCATACATACTTGTGAATGATTATTCAAAATCATTAAAAAATATTGAAAATATGAAAAAAGAATTTCCAAATAATGATAAAATTTACAACAGATTAAAGACTAATATATTAAGAAATCTGAATTTTGAAAAATCAAATCCGATGGCTGAATCAACCGAAACTATAATAAAAAAACTCAAAAATTATGGCTTTAAACCTATCAAAATTGGTGGAAAATATTTTGATGATATTAACTTTATAAACGCTATTGCTTTTAAAAAACAGGACGGAAAAATTTCCTATATAACAAATTCAACAAAATATTCCTCTCCAGCATTAGAATATTTAGAAAAACTTTTTAGGGAAGATTTAATAAAAAAATTTCCAAACATTAGTAATATACACTTTGTTTCAGGAGGAAAATACAAAAACGTTAAAAACAATGAACTGTTTAATTTTTTAAGCGAAATTCGTGGATTTAAACCATGTAATGGAATAATGAATATCCTCTCTGATAGACTTGGTGGTATTCATTGTATGTGCAGTGAAATCCCTAAATTCATATCTTTTAGATAAATATCTTTATAAAATATCACCTATATACATATTACAATCTGCACGTCTTGATATAAGTTTCTCTCCTGTTATTGTAAAATTTTTGATTTCTTCTGAAGCCTTAAAACATTTTATTGCTGATTCAATTTGTCCTTTTTCAGAACATATTATACTCAGTTTTTTATAAATTTCAGCTATCTTTAATACATCATTATATTCTTTTACATATTTTTGTTGGTTTTCATATTGGAGTTTCAAATCTATAAATTTGAGATCTAGATTTGACAAACAACCTTTTATATTTCGGCTTAATTTATTTATCGCCGTATTAAAACAACCTGATGCATTATTGAAATTATATAATTTAAAAAACATTTCACCTTGTTCTATATATGGTCTTATATCAGCAAATCCGTATTTTTCCGAAGCTATGCTGGCATTTACGGCTTCATTATAAATTGCTTCTGCCTTACTAAAATCTTTATTTTTGTATGCATCTCGTGCTTTATTTAATAAATCTTCCATTACTTCTTCTTTCAACAACAGATATAGACCATAACTTTTCCCATTTGTACTATATAGCTTTTGTGCTAGCTTATCGTAATATATATCATTTTTTATAGCATTAAACATTGCAAAACAAGAACCCCACATTGACATTACCGAAGGTTTTCCACTCCCTTCACAGTCAGCATCAGAAAATACTATCTTGTTTTGATTATTCTTTGTAAAGAAAAGTTTTCTTGTACAATCAGTATAATCTCCTTTTAATTTTAGTTTATCTCCGCTTATTTCATATTCTGAAAAAAGCTCTTTTACAGGATAAAGTTTATTTAATAGTTTATTCTTATAAACTCTGCTTTTATATTGTATAATTTCTCCTTCATTAGCAACAACATCATTTGCATCTAATCCTACATATTGACTAAGATTTCTCACTTTTTCAAAATTGGGAAATTTTTCTATAGGGTATTCATTAGTTACAGTATCTGTATAACTGTATCCGACAAGTTTTTTATTACTGTCTCTTATAGGAGAAAAATTATATACACCTCTTGCACCATCGGTTATACAGGAATCATAGCCTGAAAAAACATAATTTTTATTCCAATTTCTGTCTTTCACAGTAATATTCCGAGCATTTGAAAGTGTAAGTAAATTAAAATTATATTCATTATTTGTTTTTACTTCTTCTAATATAGATTTTATGCACCCTGTTTTATCTTCTCCTGTCGCTAAAAAATTATGAAAATCATATTTTAGGTTTCTTTGTTCAATCATTTTTTTTATAGCGTTATCAAAAGGATGTTCTACAGGTAAATAAACTTTTGCATAATGATTTTTGATTAAATTATTAATTTGGTTAATGACACCATAAGTATTTTCTATATCAAAATTTTGAGAATTAATTGAATTAATACTTTCTATATAATCAGAAGGTTTTTCATAAAGTTTTTGTAAAAAATTCAAAATTAACGGTTTATAAGTCTTGATATTTTCAGGTGTAAGAGATATATCGGTTTTCATAACTTTATTTAATTGTTCCTGTAATTTCGATATGGAAACAGGAACCGATGCAGGAATTGCTACATACTGCGAATATAAATTATTTTTTAAAGGTAATTGCTCTATAACTTGTTCTAAGTCTTTTAAATTTTTTATTTTAGGACAATCAGTATTTATTTTAACATCTTTAATAATAGGCTCAATATCATTACTTAAAGCTTTTGCAAAGTGCAACAAATTTTGAGCATGAAATCCTCCATCTAAAATATAGACCTTATAACCTAAAAAAGATAATTGAGAATAATTGTTTTTAGTATTTGATATATTTTTTACATTAGAATTATTTACAACATTATATTTTTTATTCTGATATTCGGCTTTTATCGGACCAGTCAAGCAATTGCAATTGTTATTTTTATTATAAATAATATTCCAATTAACACTTGAAATTTTCATTACTACACCATTAATATTAAATTTTCTAATTCTACTGATCATAATATGAATATTAGAATTTTACAATATATAAATTTTATATTTTGAATACCTAATTTAGTGTTCACTTTTTATAAAAACTTAATAATATATTGCTATATTCATATATTGGTGCTATGTATCATAAAAAATATAAAGAAACATGGGGGTTATATGAAAGTTCAACTTATTACACAATCATTCTCAAAAATTAATAGGGTTATTCCAAAAGCAGAACAGATCAACAACAAATTTATCACTAATGCTACAAATCTTTTGTCTAGTGACAGCACACCTGCTAATAACGGTGTTTTTAAGTTTTTTAAAAATGTTTTTTCAAAAAAACAAAAATCTGAACAATTTGGCATTGCAGATTCGCCAGTTATTGCAAATCTTAAATCTTATTACAAAACAGCAGGTGAAAAACTTAATGATATTTTTTTAGAAAATCAAACAAAAGGATTTTCCACTGTAACTGTTGAGCATAACCTTGATGCATATTCAAATTTACCAAAAGTAATAAAAGATTGTCTTAAACCAAGTGATATATCTATAGACGGTCACATTTCTCAAAGCACTATTAACAAATTTTATGAGGCTGCAAAAGGTGCAAAAAAAATTCCAGAGAGTTCATATCCTCCGTCTTTTTGGGGAAATCCTGCTGAACATGGCACTAATGCATTAGAAAATGTTAACTTAGATTCTATTGGACACTTTGATTTATCTGATGAAATACCAAGTCATATATCACAAGCTTTTGAAGGTAAAATGGATTCCAGTTATGATATTTTTGATAATGTTGCCTCAAAAATTGATACAGGAATAGATCAAATAGGAGAAGGGCTATCTCATGTGCATGACCTTGCCGCTGACAAAATATCCTCTGTTGCAAAGGCAGCCGGACTTGAACATTGTGACGGTATTGTTGAAAAAGCTTCTCATTTAATTGATAAATTGATTGATGTCGCAACAGGCGGTCATTAATCTTTATATCATTATTAATACTGTACCAAGGGTTTTCAAACCTGAAGAAACATTGCCATTTTGGTTAATAGATTTATAATATTTGGAAATATCGCTTCCGTTTTTAATTATGGAATCCATAATTTTCATGTATTTTTTTACATGTGGAAACGCAATTTTTTGTATGTTTGAAGAGGCTGTCCCAACAAAATCAATATCCGAATTCGAAATATAAGGAGTTATTAGTTCAATATATTTATCTATTCTATTAATCTTTTCAACATAATTTTGAGCAATAGGTATTATTCCGTTGTGCAGGAATTTATTACAATATTCTTTATAGTCCTGATATACAAACTTCACTGCGGATTGTTGAGCACATACTCTGTCTACTCTCGGTATCAGACCACCAACAGGAATTCTTTCAATCCATTTTTCACTTTTTGAATACGTACCATTAATTTCTTTAATTCTTTCAGTAGCATGCGTAAAATAATTGTTTGATATATTGGAAATTGCTACCATTGATTTTCTAAACAACTCAGTATCATTATCTCTAAACTGAATATAAAAATTTTTAATATTTTCTACACCATTTTTGCCTATATTAGAATTAATTTCTGAGATATCCAAATTGGGTAGAAATATATTATTTTTAAAAGAAGAGTTCTCGACATTTTTTGCGAAATAATCTGCACCTTTTTTGAAATCATATCTCATATATTCATCATATGAAATAAGACCATTTACTATACCCGGAGTTTCTACATTTTGAGTTTCAATAAGCTGTTCAAGTATTTCTTTACTTTTAAAAATTTTATTAATTGTAAGCGGATTTTTCCAAACTACCTTGTTTTGTTCTTCAATTCTGTTTTTATTTCTTTGTTCTCTAAGAGCATTCACTTTCTCTTTGTATGCTGAATTGTGAATGGAATATAAATCTTGAACATTTTCTTCAATCGAAAAATTCAGGCTATCTATAAATTTATCAATATTATCTTGATTTATACCTGAAGATCCCTTAAAATTGATAGTTCTCGGAACTTTATAATTTATTGTAACAGGAGAAATACGCATAACAAATCTTTTTTAATGTAATCCAATTTACTGTTATGATAAGAAGGTCTCAAATTAAATTCAATAAATTTTAAAGTTTTGTAAAAAAAATATAAAAAATAACAAAAAAAAAATTGTTCATATTTAAATTAAAATAAAGCACGAGTTCCTTATGAAAATTAATAATTATTGTCACTCTCAGAACAAAAAAATATACTATACAGGCGGTCTCACAAAACAAATGGTATCTGAAATAAGTAATGTAAATACAAATGCCATAGAACATTATATGAACCACCAGGGCATTAATGTCGATTTTGCTAACAACAAATTTGTAGCTTGGTCAGTATTAAAAACTACTGAACTTATAAAAAGCTTAAACAAGAATTTCCATTTAAAAATAGATTTTCCTGAAAATATTTTTGTAAAAAACTTTTCAGAACTTTTGTTAGGAAAAGATTTTGCTGAAATTTATGGGATTACCAATTTTCTTCCATGTCGGCTATATAAAAACAATGACAATATTATGCCTGCAAAAACCATTATTTTTAATAAAGAATTTCCCTGGCATATGATTAATGAAATAAGTGATTATGATTATTATAAAATGAATAATACGACTTCTGATTTCTTTTTGGAATCTTTTATTCATGAATTTTCTCATGCAGCTCATCAAGGACACTTATCAAATAAATACGGGATTAAAAAAAGTGTCAATAAAATTGTTGCATTAAATGATGCAAATAATACTAATATATTCAAAACAAAATATGGAAATCTTGCCAAACAGAATATATGTAATTATGCAGAAACGTCTCTTTTTGACTTGATAGCTTGTGATATTTCTAAAAGAATTATAGAAAAATTAGATAGAAATTCAATTAAAATATCACAAAATCCTTTTAAGAATTCGCCATATAACTCAAATTTACTAAATTTATTTTCAAAAAAGGAACCTTTTAATAAATTTATTAAAAAAATATACAACGGAAATACAAGTATGCTTAATGATTAGTAATAAAAATTTTTTATAATTAAAAGAAACAAAACAAGAAAAGGATTGATTATGAAAGTACAAACTATTTCAAATTTATTTAACAAACCGACACAGCATTATATTAGAAATAACAAATCGGGAACTTCTAGTAACCAAATAATAGAGAATTCTTTTGATAAAGTTTCTTTTACGGGAAATAAAATCGGTTTTATGAAAAAAATTGTCAAATCTGAAGATTTAGATCAAATTATGCTAAAACAAATGAGTAAACTTAATCTTACAGAAAGTTCTTCTAGGGTAATATCAAAAATTAAAACTGGAGATTACACCAATATATTGACTAAGAAAATAGAGGTCGTAAATCAACGAATACAAACTCTTGAGGATTCTTTAGCTACATATACAAAACCTAAAACAATAATAGAAGCAGAAGAAAAAATTAATTTTTATAATAATTGGGATGACAATGCAGAATATGAAAACCACTTATATAGAGCAAAAGCAGCTAGAAAAAAAGAAAGAGATAAATATATGTGGGGATTTAAATGGTGCTCTAACGGGGATGCAAAATATGATGAAGTAATGCAACCTTATCACGATAACAGCAGGAAATATTTTGAAATAAAGAGAAATATTGACAATTTATATACATTAGTAAGAGATCATAACAGTTCACAAACTCAAAAAATAGAAACTCTTAATTCTTTAAAAAGAGAAAGAAATGCTTATTTAGCAGAATTAACAAGCTCAAGACTCGGAGATGTAATAAATGATGTTTTAAACAAAAAAGGAAGTGTAGAAGAACGTATTGCAGGATATGATGATGTAAAAAAAATTATTAAACAGAAATTCACCGGACCTTTAATAGCCTCCCAAAAAGATAAATCTATTTCACTTCCTAATGCAGTTGTTTTATATGGAGCAACAGGAGTCGGCAAAACAGAAATGCTTAGAGGTATTGAAGAAGAATGTAAAGATGTTGCCAATATCGTCAAATTTCCAATGTCTACATTAGAAAATGATTTTATGAAAGTTTTAAATGATATTCTTGCAGATGCCCGCAAATTATATAGAGAAGAAAATAAAAGAACAATACTACTCATCGATGAGGCTGAAAAATATATGTGTATGAGAGCAAATCAAGCTAATCGATATGCAGCAGATTTAGAACCTGATGACTTTGATATATTATCAACTTCAGGGGAAAAAGACACTAAAAATATACAATATCTTAAATCACTTCTTGATACAATTTCTGAAGTACCTGACAATAAATTAAATAACAAAAGTGCAACAACTTTATTTATTACAACAAATTATCCACATTTAATTGATCAGGACTTAATGAGAAGAAAAGAAAAATTTACACCAATAGCTGTAAGACCTGCACAAGATTCAAATCTTTTAGCTGTAATTCAGCATTATTTTAAGCAAAATTCAACTCTTTTAGAAACTATCAAATCATACTCAAAATTTCCTAATTTTGAAAATATTATAAAGGGACAAATCAAACTTACAGAAAAATCCAAAGATGTTATTCTTGAAAAATACAGAAACGGAACTTTGTCTAACTTAAATATTAACTATGAACTGACTGACTGGCCTGATATTAACAAATTTATAAAATTCACAAATCCTTCTAAAAAAAGAGGGGCTTACAGCAATGTTGAACTAAAAGATATGATTAACAATGCTTTTGATAGATATCTTGAAAATCCGACTCAGCCAATGTATAAATATTTCTTTGAAGTTAAAAATGAAACCGTAAGAGATATTACACCAAAACGCTATGAAAAATTCCGTAATATCTACAGTATGGTAAACGATAAAGTAGAAATAGATGAATTAGATGAAACAAGTAAAGGATTTACCGATTTAATAAACAGCTATCAAAATGGTGATTTGAATGAAGAAATGTCTAAAGTAGTTGAGACAAAAATGGAAAATATTCTAAATGAATTATCAAAATTGGAAGAATTAAAAAATTCAGGTCATAAATTTTCTAACGGTGAACAAATACAGTATAATTTATATAAAAAATGGTCAGATATGTGGGAATAGTTAAGGAATCTGTATTATGAACGTATCAAAAATAAATTACACTAATAAAAATATCTTTTTCAGCGCATTATCTGAACAAAAAATAGTTGAAGGAATAAAAGATATTGTACAAAAAAGAGAATATCCGATAGTAGCAAAAAATATAGATTACTTTATAGATATGGAAAAAGGAAGTTCTATTAATTCAGATAGAAAACTGGAAATAAATGACTGGCTAAAAGCTAATCTTAAAAAGTATCAGAATTTTGATCGTAAGCTCAATAAACAGATTGTTATTGAAAAAATAGCCTATTTAGAATATGGTAATATGAATCCTTGCAAAAAATTAATAAAACAAATAATTGATACATTAAGAAATCGCAAAAACAAACATCCTCTAATGCAGGAATATCAATGCGACTGCAATAATGCAGGCTTTTTTAACAATTTTAAGGAAATTTTTTCTTCATACATTGAGCTTAAACCCTCTATGAGTAAACCCCAAAATATTGATTCTGCCAAAGCTTTTACCAAAGATCCTTATATTGGTCTATCAATTGAAGAACAACTGGAAAAGTTTTATAAAGATACCTATAACATTGATATAAAACCACCTGAAATACCAATAAATACAAAAAACCAAGAATCTCTGACAAAGCCTGCAAAACAGCCAATTATGAAAAAACCAATAAAACCTGATATCGTAAAAGATAATAACTCTAATATCAACCCTTTAAAAAAACAATTTGATGATTGTCAAATACAATTAAATGCTTTCAAAGACTATAACCTCATGTCGGAAAAAGAAAAAAATCAATACCATAATTGGTTCAAAAATGTTTATCACCCTATTTTAGAAAAAATTAAGAATAATAATATTTCTGCAGTTGATGGTATGATTTTCCCTAATAATGCCTCTGCTCAAGATAAAGAAATATTTTGGAATACTCTTTTCGAAAGAGCTGCTTTTAACAAAGCCTCTTTTGATGATGCTCTTAATATTTTTGAGAAATTCGGCAAAAGAGATTTCTCTCATGATACAGGGATGAATACCCTTTCTTCGTTGGCTATAGCTTTCCCTGATTATCCTGATAATAAAACCTCTTTAAAAGTTTTTGATTTATTCGAAAAATTGGCAGTTTATACCCCTGATGATACTGGGGACGGACTCTCTTTCATTGATATCCTGCAAAAACCTGGGGTGCTTAATTCTGAAAATATGATTAAAATTGCTTTTGAAAAAGGTAAAAATTTCTTATGGGATGTTGATTCTATAAGCGCTCTTGAATATGAACTCATTAGAAAAAAAGATGCGCCTTTCGCTCAAAATCCTAAGGTGCAAGAACTCTTTGATGCTTGTAAGTTAAATGCCATTAAACTTAAAAATTCCTTATATAATAAATAATCTTTACATTATAGCAATTTTTTATATTCATATGTTTTACAAAGATAAAGGTTAAATAATAATGATTTTAGGAATTAATAATATATCAAATATACAATTATCAGAACCTATTAAGCCAAGCCTAAAGATTCAGTCTACAAAAACCGAACAACCAGTATCTGATAAATTTGAAAAAGAAAACACCATTTCTAACAAAGCTAAAATAGGCATAGGTATTGGACTGAGTACAGTTTTATTAACTATTATTTACTTTTTAATAAATAGACGATTACCCAAAAAATCATCAATAAAACCTGATATCCCGAAAGATACAGGAATAGAGACAATTATAGAAAAACCAATAAAACCTGATATCGTAAAAGATAATAACTCTAATATCAACCCTTTAAAAAAACAATTTGATGATTGTCAAATACAATTAAATGCTTTCAAAGACTATAACCTCATGTCGGAAAAAGAAAAAAATCAATACCATAATTGGTTCAAAAATGTTTATCACCCTATTTTAGAAAAAATTAAGAATAATAATATTTCTGCAGTTGATGGTATGATTTTCCCTAATAATGCCTCTGCTCAAGATAAAGAAATATTTTGGAATACTCTTTTCGAAAGAGCTGCTTTTAACAAAGCCTCTTTTGATGATGCTCTTAATATTTTTGAGAAATTCGGCAAAAGAGATTTCTCTCATGATACAGGGATGAATACCCTTTCTTCGTTGGCTATAGCTTTCCCTGATTATCCTGATAATAAAACCTCTTTAAAAGTTTTTGATTTATTCGAAAAATTGGCAGTTTATACCCCTGATGATACTGGGGACGGACTCTCTTTCATTGATATCCTGCAAAAACCTGGGGTGCTTAATTCTGAAAATATGATTAAAATTGCTTTTGAAAAAGGTAAAAATTTCTTATGGGATGTTGATTCTATAAGCGCTCTTGAATATGAACTCATTAGAAAAAAAGATGCACCTTTCGCTCAAAATCCTAAGGTGCAAGAACTCTTTGATGTTTGTAAGTTAAATGCAAATAATCTAAAAAATTCTTTTCATAGCAACTAAATCTCTACAAGGTAAAAGATAATATGAAAATATCTCCAATTTACTTTCAAAATCCACAAAAAGGTAAAAATATTTCATATACATATAACTCTGAAAATAAAAACCGCAACGTTAAGTCTCATTTAACACAAAACAATGAATTTGTCCTCTTAAATCAATATTTACCTCAAATAAATTTTACAGGCTCAGAAACATATAACAAAGTAATACAATATTTTGATAAAAAAATTGTAGGCTTTTCAAAAGAAAAGGATAATCTGGCAAAACATTTTACAGAACCGTTTATAGAATCATTTAAAAATACATCAATTTACATTCCAAATGGTGTAATGCTTTTTGGCCCTGAAAACAGGCTCGTGGAATGTTTTGCAAATACAACACGTGAAATTGCATACCAAACAGCGGGAAATAAAATATTTGATCTTTCTAATGAAACCAATGAAAATTTTATTTTAAAGGTAAGAGATATTTTAGAACAAGCAAAAAATTACTATAATGAAACCGGCAAAAAGTCTATCATTTACTTAAATAATATAGAAAATTTTTTAGGTATGACCTACAATCAAGCCAAAAGACTGACAGATTTTAATTATAGTGTAAAAGATATTGAATTTTTAAAAAGTTCCAATAATGTAAATAATATAGAATATTTTAAAAGTTTATTGGATAATTGTGCCTCTCCACCAAATTCAGGTGGATATGGCTCAACTTTTCTGTTTACTTCAAACTTCCCACATTTAATACATCCTGATTTTCGCAAAGGTAAAATTGATAAATTCGAAATTCCCCGCCCGCAAGATAATGAAAATGCAAATATATTAATTGAAAATATCACCAGATGCAAAGACAGTCTAATAAATATTAAAGATTATCCCGATTGTTTGGCTCGAAAATTAAATATTTTAGAAGATTTAAATAAAAAAAACTTTACGGATAATGATTACAATGAAATAAATAAAATTTGCAAAACAGATGAACAACTAGGTGCTTTCAACTATGATGACTTGTATAAAATAGCTTTAACAAGCTGCCTAAAATCTATAAATCCTAAAAACTCAATATCAGGTAAAGAAGTTTTGTATTATGAGCTTATACATACACCAAGATCTTTTACTCCAAAAATGATTATCAGACAAAACAAAATATCAAACTTAGTCAACAACAAACAAAATATGTTCCAAATTTTGTGCGGTAAAGAAGAATTAGGAATAATTACCAATAAAGAACAACTTTTGTTAGATGAACTAAAAATAAAAAGAAAAAATGACCTTGTTTCATTAACTGAAAAAGAAAAAACAGGCAATTTAAATGATTTTGAAAAAGATTATCTTGAAGAGCTCCGAACTTATGAAGAGTAATTGAGTTTTTATTTTTAAAAATCTTCTAAAATTTTTAAATTAATTAAATTTTTCTTCTATTTTTTGAAGAAACAATTTTGCAGCTGGAGAAAAGACTTGGTATTTTTTCCAGACAAAGTCCCACCCTGCTTCAATTTTCGGACTCAAGGGACGAAAACATAAACTGCTGTTTTTCGAAGTATTAGCAAGATTATTCAAAGTCAATAAATAACCAACACCCTCCTCTACCATGACAGAAGCATTAAAAAACAAATTGTGAGTTGCCGCGATATTTAATTTTTCTTTTTTTTCATTGAACCATTTGTAAAATTCATTATCTGAAATCGGTTCTCGAAAAGCTTTTTTAGACAAAATCAGTGGAATTTTTTCCAAATCTTCAAAAGATATAAAATCTTTGTGAGCAAGCAAGCAGTCTTTTCTCATAACAACCCCCCAAATATCCTTTTCAGGTAAAGATATTCTGTTGTATTTCGATAAATTGCTAGGTTGTATAGTTATACCAAAATCTAAAAGCCCCTTATCTAATTTTTCTGTAACATCCTCAAAATTACCACTGTATATATGGAAAATTATTTGAGGAAAATCTTTTCGCATTTCATTAATAACATCCGCAATACATTTAAAAATATAAGTTTCACCACTGCCTATATGGATTTCACCCGAAATATTCTCACTTATTGAGTTGAATTCTTTTTCGGTTTTTTCAACCATATCAAGAATTTCCTCAGCACGTTTTCTTAAAATCATACCCTCAGGAGTAAGCGTAACATTATGATTTGTACGTATTAGAAGTTTTTGCCCCAATTCTTTTTCCAAATCTTGTAACTGTCTTGAAAGCGTAGGCTGTGTCAAGTGCAAATAATTCGCAGCTCCGGTAATTGAACCTTCTCTTGCAACCGTTAAAAAATATCTTAACACTCTTATTTCCATATTCTTATAATACATTTTTTGTTATGCTTGTCAAGCATTGCTAACAATACTATATAAGTATTTGCTATTTCAACAAACATAGTAAATAATAAATACATGAATAAAAATATTATTTTTGAAAATTTAGAAGATGCAGGATGTAATGCACTTATAATAGAAGAATTTTTTAAATTTTACGATACTAACAATTATAAAGAGATTTTAAAGATTTTAAACAATCATAAAAAAGAACTTTTAAACAATCTGCACGAAGCACAAAAACAAATAGATTGTCTTGATTTTTTAATTTTTTCACTAAAACAAAAAAATACGTAATATTAAACAACTTATATAAAAGGAGAGTAATATGGGTAAAAATGTATTGGTAATATCATCAACATTAAGAAAAAACGGCAATTCTGAAGTTTTAGCAAAAGAATTTGCAAAAGGTGCAGCACAAAATGGTAATAATGTAGAATTTATTACTTTGCAGGAAAAGGAAATTAAATTTTGCAAAGGTTGTCTTGTCTGCCAAAAACTCCAAACTTGTGTTATAAAAGATGATTCAAATGAAATTGTTGAAAAAATGAAGAATGCCGATGTAATTGCATTTGCAAGCCCAATTTATTATTACGAAATGTCAGGACAGCTAAAAACTCTCTTAGATAGAGGAAATCCTTTATTTACATCAGATTATAAATTCACAGATATCTATTTTCTTGCAACAGCAGCAGATACAAGCTCACATGCCGCAGATATTGCCATAAACGGTATTCAAGGCTGGATTGCATGTTTTGCAAAAGCACAACTTAAAGGAACACTGCTAGGTGCCGGAGCCGAAGCATTAGGTGATATTCAAAACAATCCTGCATTGGAAAAAGCTTATGAAATGGGACTAGGAGTATAAAAATGATAAAAAATTTATTAATAGTAATAACTGTATTATTACTAATATTCGGAGGTACATCTATGACAATGGCAAAAAATAATGATTGGGACAAAACATTCCCCAAAAGTGATAAAGTTGTTATTAAAAAGGTAAATTTTAAAAACAGGTATGGAATAAAGTTAGTTGGAGACCTTTATATTCCAAAAAATTTAACTTCTGAAAAATTACCGGCAATTGCTGTAAGCGGGCCATTCGGTGCCGTTAAAGAGCAATCCTCCGGGTTATATGCACAAACATTGGCGGAAAAAGGTTTTATAACATTAGCTTTTGATCCATCTTATACCGGTGAAAGCGGAGGAGAACCAAGAAACGTAGCATCGCCTGATATAAATACTGAAGATTTTAGTGCAGCTGTGGATTTTTTAAGCAATCAGAAAAATGTTAATCCGGAAAAAATAGGCATAATAGGTATTTGCGGGTTTGGCGGTTTTGGACTGAATGCTGCTGCCATAGATACAAGAATTAAAGCAACTGTAACAATCACAATGTATGATATGACAAGAGTAACTGCAAAAGGCTACTTTGATTCTATGGACGAGAATGCTCGATATGAATTCAAAAAACAACTTAATAATCAACGTACGGAAGATTTTAAAAAAGGAGATTATGCAAAAGCCTCAGGATTACCTGAAAAATTAAAAGGAGATGAGCCGCAATTCGTAAAAGATTACTACGGATACTACAAAACCCCTAGAGGTTTTCACAAACGCTCTATAAACTCAAACGGCAACTGGAATATGACATCGTCACTTTCATTAATTAATCTGCCTATTCTCGCATATAGTAACGAAATCAAAAGCGCAGTTTTAATGGTACACGGCGAAAATGCCCACAGCAGATATTTTAGTGAAGATGCTTTCAAAAAATTAAAAGGTAATAATAAAGAACTGTTAATTATCAAGAATACAAATCATGTTGATTTATATGATAATTTGGAAAAAATTCCGTTTGATAAAATAGCGCAATTTTTCACTACTTACCTAAAGGAGATTAAATAATGCAAAAAATTCTGTTTAGTATATTTTTAGCAATTATTTTTATAGCAGGAGGATATTCAACCATGGCAAAAGAATTAGACCAACCGTTTGAAAAAGGTGATATTAATCCATACAACAAATTTTTCACAGGTACAACTCATTTGAATATGTTAGTTAAAAAAGATGATATATTTAATTCTTCAATTGGTAATGTAACTTTTGAAAAAGGTGCAAGAACAAACTGGCATAAACATTCAGGCGGACAAATTCTATTGGTAACCGCAGGTGAAGGCAGATATAAAGAAAAAGGAAAGGATATTCAAATTTTAAAAAAAGGTGATGTTGTAAAGATTCCACCAAATGTCGAACACTGGCATGGAGCATCTCCTAATTCTGAATTTGCTCATATTTCAATTGAGCCAAATATTCCGAACAATGAAACAACTTGGCTTGAGGCGGTAAGCAATGAGCAATATAAATAAAATATTTTTTGTATTTGTATTAACATTTATGCTTTCTATTCAAAACAGTGTTTTTGCAAATACCCAGAATGAGGATAAAAATATGAACAGAATAGAAATTTGTAAAAAAAATTATCATGAACTCTTTGGCGGAGAAGCTCTTCCAAAAGAGGGAAATGATGCTGAATTTATGGCAATACTTCAAAAATATATATTCGGAGAAGTTTTTGCAATAGGGAATTTAGATAACAAAACAAGAGAAATGTTAACAGTTACATCACTTGCAGCTCAACAGACGCTCCCACAACTAAAAGCCCATATAAATGCGGCACTTAACGTAGGTGTAAGCTCGATAGAATTAAGAGAAGCCATTTATATGGAGGCTCCGTTTATCGGATTTCCTAAAACATTAAACGCAATAAATGTTATGAATGAAGTATTCAAAGAACGCAATATCCAATTACCACTCGAAGAAACTAAAACAGTAAATGAAGAAAACCGATTTGAAAAAGGTTTTGCAATTCAAAATCCAGTGTATGGAGAGGAAATTAAAGAAGCGCTTTCAGATTTACCGGAAAATATGGGGAATGAAGTTGCCAGATTACTTACAGAAGTATGTTTTGGTGATTTTTACACAAGAAAAGGACTTGACATAAAAACAAGAGAATTGTTAACAATCAGTATTTTACTTTCAATAGGCAAAATGGACACTTTAAAAAGTCATATTAAAGGCAATATAAAAGTTGGAAATTCTGAAGAAACTATTGCAGCCGCAATAATTCAAGTGATGCCTTATGTCGGTTTTCCTAATGCAATTGAAGGATTGAAAATTCTAAAAAAATCAAAATAATATATAGTCTTAGTAAATAAAATCAGCTATAATAATTTTATCAAAATATATAAGGATAAAAATATGACTAACTATAAAGATTATTTAGATGAGGGGATTTTCAATATAAACAGTGGAAAATTTCAAGAAGCTATAGATAATATCAATAAGTCTTTAGAATTGAAAAAAGATTGGGATATACCATATTTTTATAGAGCCGTTGCAAATCAAGCATTGGAAAATTTTGATGAAGCAATGCTTGATTATACAAAATCAATTCAATTAAATGATAAAATGACTGATGCATATTATAATCGTGCAAGAATAATTTTGAGCAGAAAAGATATCGAAAATCCTAATATAGAAAATGCTATAAAAGACCTTGAAAAAGCACTTGAACTGGATGACAAATTTATTGATGCTCTTTTTGCTATGGCTGCTGCACAGAAAAAACTTGGGAATTATCACAAAGCACTTGAATATCTTGAAAAATTACTTGAAATTGAGCCTGATGCCGTACATGCCAGAGCTTTGAAAAAATTAATTCTACAAAAATATATTGTCTAGCAAAGTGGAATTGCAACCAGTTGTTTTTGGAAAATACTTTCTGAAAAATTATCAGGAAGTTTTTCCCAATATCGATAAATCGTAATTCCTTGATTTTCAAGTTGTTTTACTAATGTATCGGCACAATTTTCAGATTTTGTAAGATAAGGATAGCAAAAAGGAATTTCCCCTTTTTCCAAATTTATATCTAAAGAATTTGAATTTTTTAATTTTTCATTCCAATCATAAAAATTTAATAATCTTCTATTTTTCTCACTTTCAAAATCAATTTTACTAAATAAATCAGATGTGCAATTTGAAATGATTTTGATATCAAAATCATCAATTCGCTTTTCGTTTTTTATAATTTCGTTATAATCCAACTTTTTCATTTCATAATAAAATTCGTCAATCGGAAAATCAAAATCCATTATTTTTGAAGAATATAAAATTGCACCATCTCTTATTTTTGGGAAAAATTTTCTAATTGAATTAAAAGAAGCTATACCTAAAGGCTTTGAATAAAAAGAATGGGCATTATCAACAATTAAATTTTTGTATTTCAAAGCCAAATTCTTTGCAATATCTGTACAAATTCCCCAATAATTCGGATAAAAAATAAAATCATCCTCATCAAACTCATAAACCGGCATAAAATTTTTATCAATATGGTAAAAATGAATTTTACACCCTTCTTTCAAAATTGAATGTCTGATACAAGAGCAAAGATAGTAAGGGATATGAATTTGATCTATTTCAAATGCTTTAATGATATATCTTAGACAATTTCTTGCTGAATTTAATTTAATGATTTTGTATTCCATATTATTAATTCCCAATAAAATAATATGACAAATATAATTTTCAAAAAATTTTTTCCATGATAGAGTATAATTGAGATATTTGAACTAATAAAGGAGAGTACAAAATGACTCAAGCATGTATTTGTAATTTAGGATTATCAAGTGATTTTTACGGGTTTGATTTTTCTAAATATGAAAGTAACGTATCAAAATTTGTAGAAGAATTTTCAAAAAGAGCAAACCAAAAAGGGCAATTCCTAAACTGGGTAAATCTTCCTCAAGAACAAATTAAAAGAGTAGATGAAATTTATTCATTAGCAGAAAAATTGAAAGCACAAACAGGCTGCGAAAGACTTAGCGTAATGGGTATCGGGGGTTCTAAACATACTGTAGAACATATGCTAAGCATTAATGGTCTAAATATTTGTCAAGATAAAATCGCTTTTTATTCAGACGTTGATTCTGCAAGTTTTGAAAGATTTTTATACAGAATGGGCAATAAAGTCACATCTTCCAACTATATGATTGCCTCAAAATCAGGTTCAACTTTTGAAACTAAAGACGGATTTTTAAGAATACAAGAAATGTTGATAGATGAATACAAATCACAAGGTCAACCACAAGAACAAGCAGAAAAATCAGCAGCAAAACACTTTATAGCAGTAACAGATGCTAATAAAGAAAAAAGTGAATTGAGAAGAACTTCTAACGAAAATGGCTGGTTAGGTGATTTATACATTCATGATGATGTTGGCGGAAGATTTTCAGCATTTGATGACCATGCATTGTTCACACTTGCTTATGCAGGCATGAAAAAAGAAGATATGGTAAAAATGCTTGAATCTGCACAAGAAGTATCAAAAATTTCTTTGACAGCTGATTTAGAATGCAACACTGCACTAAAAGAAGGTATATTCTGGGCTGATGCAAAACTAAACGGTATTGAAGCTTCAGTTCATCAATATATGGGCTCAATCTTCGAAAATACTGTTTACTGGCATGCACAAATGCAAAATGAATCAGTAAAAGATACTCTTAAACAAGTCGCTAAAGTACCTGATGCAATGCACCACAGTGCTGAAGCTCACTTTAACCCTGCAAATAAACTTGTATTTGCACTCACAGTTCCCAATGATAATGGCGTATGCAAAGAAAATGCAGAAAGTTATATCGGGGCTCTTTGCAAGTCTTATGAAGTATCAGGAGCTTTCTTCTGTGAAAAAGTTGATACTCAAGGTATGGGATTAACTCCTCAAGCAGCGGGTGCTATGACTCAACTAAGAGCTTATGCAACTGTATATCAGGAAATTGTTGAAAAAATTACTAAAGGAATAGAATTCCCAGAAGTTCTTGACAGTGTATTGCAACCCCATGTAGAATTCTATAAAAAGAATCTGAAAGGCGGAGTTGTAGTCCCAGGAAGAGTTTCAAAGTAATTTAAACTTTTTGGAAATTTATATTTAAAGAAGTCTGATATTATATCAGGCTTCTTTTTTCAAAAATATGTTATAATATAAGTATAAATTATGTTTTTTATTGTCTGACATTGGTTTTTGGAGTTGTAGAATATGATTGATTATGACAGTTTGTTAAAGAAAATTCCTAAGGTTAAAAAAATTCTTGACGATGGTACAAATACTAATCTTTATCATTATACAAAACCTGAAAAGCTTTTGAGCATATTAGAATCGGGTACAATAAGGTTTTCTAATGCACTTTATCTTAATGACAAAGAAGAAGTTACATATTCTTATAAGTTAATCGTCAATCTTATAAATGAAATGCCAAAACTCAATTCAGACTTATTTTCCAAAATAAAAGATTATTTTTACAAAAAATATAAAAATATAATTGATGGAAATGACAATTTTTTAAACAAATATGAATATTATACCATTTCATTTTCAACAGACAGCGATAACTTAACTTTGTGGAATAACTACTCAAAAGGACAGACTTATACAGGATATAATATCGGATTTTGTAAAAGAGATTTGATTGAAGATATGGAAAAACAAGGTTTTCACTCAGTATATGGTAATATCATATACAATCAGGAGTCTCAAATTACAATTCTAAAACTTATTTTTGAAAAATGGAACAAACAATTTGAAAAATTGATTACTTCCAAACCCACCCCAAAAAATCAAGAAAAACAGCAGGATGTCCTTTTTGAACTTATTGATATTCTAAGTATTATAAGTTTATTTTTCAAAAACCCGCACTTTAAAGATGAAAAAGAATATAGAATTATTTTTATAAGTAATTTCAGCCCAAGAACATACAAACAGACAAAAATATTTGAAAAAAACGGACTATTTATCCCCTATATTGAATACAAATTCTTAAAACGTACTGTCAGCTCAATAAATATCGGACCGACTTTGGATGAAAATATCTTTTATACAAGCACTTGCAGAATGCTTTCCAATTTTGGCTATGATAAGAAAACTATTAACAGATCAAAAATTCCATTAAGATATTAATTTTTTATTGAGAAATATATTTTCATTTTATAAAATACGCAAAAAAAAATTTTTATGTATTTTATTAGAAATATGATTATCAATACATATAATTTTAATAATAAAAAATATACTAATTATAATTTTCAGAATAAAAATTTATATTTTAGTAAAAATATAAATTTTAAAGGTTCTACAGGTATTCTTAATTATAAAATAGCAGATAATATCGCCAGTATAGGAAAAGCCTATGGTGATATTCTTAATATCCTTTCTCAAAAAACAGATAAAGGAATCGAATTTATAGAAAAGAATTGCGACTTTGAATTTAAACGTTCTATGGTTTTTCATAATTGCGGACATGATAAAAATACAATTTTAATAAACATTCCTGAAAACAAACAGGCAAAAAATTTTATAAAAATAGTTGTCAAAAAAGGAAAAGAATATCCAAATAACAGAATTTTTTTACATTCTTATGCTATTTCAGATTTCAACAAAATATTAAAAGATGAAAACCCAAATATTGCTTATTCTTTTCCAAACAAAAACGAATATTTAAATCAAGAAGAGTTAAAAAATAAAAATATTGAACTAAATCTCGAAAATACACTTTCAGATTTAGATATTGCAATGCTTAATTTAAGAAAGTTTTTAAACAAAATAAGTACTGAATTTTTAAAACCAGAAATTTTCAAACTAGAGGACAAAAATTTAGAAAATTTAAAAAGTATAGATTATTTATACAAACAAACTGATGACCTTTTAAAAAATATTCCCTCAAGACTTTCAAACAATTTAAGATCCAATTACGGAGATTACAAATTACAAGCAAAACAGTCTTCACATATATTAACTAATATTGGAGATTTGCAAAATCAAATTGTATATAAAAAACTTGAGCATCCATTACACGGAACTTTAACAAGACTAATGATTTATACACCTGACAATAAGATTGCTGATGGCTTTTTAATTAATAAGGAGAATAAAGTCGTTTCTAATTTCAATGTCCAAAATTTTGACATAATACCGCCTAAATTAAATTTTTATGACATAGATTCTATACACAATATTATGCCAAAGCTAGAAAATTATTTAGAGCTATACAAAAATAAATTAAATAATTTTAACAGCTACTTGAATAAAAAATTATATGAAAGAACCATTACCCCGGCTATAGGCAATATTAAAGATGAATCTCTTAATAATTTAAATAGCATTAAGAATATTTATGATTATTTATATACCAAATTTAAAATAATAAAAAGTCCAAATCTCTCAAAGATGAAAACATCATATCCTAAATGGGAAGTAAAATCTGGACAAAAAGGTTTTGTTTTTAATACAGATGATGGTGAAAAAATATCTATTATAAAATTATCATATAAAAACAATGCTCCTCTTTTGAGACTTGGTTTTTTAAGTGAAAAAGAAAATAAATATTTTTTGATTGACGCAAATAAAGTTGTAAAAAACTACAATCCTAAATACTTACAATCTCTTCCACCTGTTTTAAAATATTACGATGATATTGAAATAGAAGGATTAGATATAGAAAAATATTTGCAAAAAGCTTTTAACGAGATAGAAAGTTTTAAAAATTATTATGAAAATTATTCAATAGAAACCAACAGAATTAAATCTGAAATAAAACAAAATAAAATTAGAAAAACTATTAAAATAAAATCTACACCAACTCCAAAAATTAATAAAATTAAACTTTCTGATACAAATGAATATAAAAATATTATGAAAGACTGTAAAAGACAATTAATTTCAGCAATGAGAACTGCTGAAAATAATATGGAAACTTTTAATAATACCCTAATACAAATCCAAAGAACAATTAGTGAATTCTTTGAAAAAAATAAATAAAATCTAAGGTTTAATAAAAGTTAAAAGCAAGAATACTATTATTGTTAAAGATATTGTTAATGATATAAGCATTATAATCGGAAATATAGATATTTTTTTGCTTACAGAGCTTTTTTTATCATAACCATTTTTTTTGTTTATTTTTTTTCTTTTTTCTGATTTTTTTTGAACTTTTTCTATACTTTTATTTTTAACTTTTAATTTTTGTTGATTTAATTTTTCTTGATTGTATCTTTCAGCAAGAGATTTATTTTTCTTTCCCGTCACAAGAAGCTCTGTATCATATTGTAAATGCAAAAGTTTATCAGAAGGACCGTTTTTGAAAACAGAATAACTTATAGCAACTTCAAAAGCTCTTTGAAGACATTCTAAAGCTTTCATACCGTCTTTTTCTACAATATTGCTATGAACAGATTTATTTCCGTTCCTTTTAAGAAAATATAAATCATCTAAAAATTCTTTTTCCTGCGGGTTACCTTTAGATTTATCTTTTAATGTCGCAAGCATATCATCAAAAGTTTCTTCTGACGTTCTTCTGCTGCCTAAGACATCTTTGCAAATATTTTCACCAAATCTTCTTGTCTGTCCCATACATTGCTCAAAATATTCGTCACGATAGAGCTTTTCTGCTTCGGATATAATATCAAAAAGATTTTTATCTGTACTTTTTAAAAAATCAAAATTAGTTGCCATCTTCTTACCTGTATTCAATTATCTAAAGAAAAAAAATCCTTTGCAATAGTAATTTTTTAAACCCTATATTTGTAGTAATATTTTTTTATTAAGTAATTAATAAAAAGTATTTGTTAAAGTGAAAAAGATTATTTTAATACTCGTTTTATTTTTTTTAGTTCCCTGTTGCGTATTTGCACAAGAGGGAGAAGAAATAATTGAAAATGTAGAAGATTCTGAAGAAGAAATTTTTCTTGAAACTCAATTGAATTTGTTTGAACAATCAGAAGAAAAAGATGAGCCTAAAATAAAAGGTGAAATAAAAGAAGAACAAACTTTAGCAGAACGATTAAAAGAAGTATATAACCTGGAAATAGAAAGAACTGATGTTGCGGTTCCTTTATTCAATGAATTAACTACTATGCACTTTGAAAATGGCCCTTTAAAAAGTTTTCATCCTTGGGTAGCAGTGCAAACTCATGGCAGATATGATTTTAATGAAGGTGAGGATAATGATTTCTTTTATAAAATCGGTTTAATTAATATAAATTTAGATGGTGTCTTAAAAAGCGGAAAAGAAGATTTCAGAATTATGCTAAATCCTACCCCGCAAAATCAAAGACCTTTTATGCAAAATTTTATCCTTGATGCATATATAGCAACAAACAGAATACCTCATCATAGAATAATTTTTGGTAATACACGCCCTGCAATAGGTATGGAAGGTGCACAAAGCCCATATACATTGCCATTTATAAATCGTTCTCAGATTTCAAGAAACTTCGGTACAGTACGTAAATTTGGTCTAAGAGCAGTTGGAAATTATGATTTTATCGATTATGATTTAGGAATTTTGAGTTCTGATACATATTTTTCATCATTTTTCCCCGGAATGGAATTTGACGGCTGGGTAAATTTTAAACCCTTGGCTAAAACTGATGGTAAATACGGTAAACTTGTAGCAGGAGGGGGAATTTCTACAGGAAAAAGGGATTCAGATTTTTTTGTAACAGGAGCGTTTGTAGGTTATGAATATAAAAGATTTTCAACGCGTTTTGAATGGGCACATGCTGACGGCTCCAACGGTGCTACAAGTTTTACAACAAATAAAGCAAACGGTTTTTATTCTACTATTGCATACAAAATCACAAAGAAATTACAAGTTCTTTTTAGATATGATGAATTTAATCCAAATACAGATATTGCTCACAATAAAAAAAGAGAATATACAACTGGTATAAATTATTTTATAAAAGGTCAAGCAGCAAGGTTGATTTTAAATTATATTTTCTGTCAAAATAATATCGGACCGGATTCACATAGAATTTTAGTCGGAACCCAATTTTTAATTTAGTTTTTATAAAGGAGATTATATGGAATTCAATATAGACGAAAAATGTATTCACTGTGGAAAATGTATAAAAGATTGCATGGGCAAAGCCCTAAAATTCAATGAAAATAAAATTCCTGAACTTGATGAGAAAAGATGTATTAAATGTGGTCATTGTCTTGCAATTTGTCCTGTCGGAGCATTATCAATATTAGGGAAAAACCCTGAAAATTCAGAAATACCAAACAATTTGCCAAATGCATTACAAATGCTGAATTTAATTCAATCAAGACGAAGCATAAGATATTACAAAAACGAAAATATTGATAAAGAATTGATTGAAAAATTAAAAAATATGTTGAATTGGGTCCCGACAGGAGTCAATAATCATAAGCTATTCTTCTCTTTTATTGATGATATTGAAGTAATGAATGAATTTAGAAATTATACAAACGGAAAAATGCTTAATATACTTAAAAATCCTATTTTAAAACATCTTACAGGAAAATTCGAAAGATATAAAAATGCATTTTTAAGAGGAGAAGATATTATTTTTCGCGGAGCACCGCATATGATTGTTGTATCAAGTCCTATCGATGCACCTTGCGCTGACGTGGATCCTATAATAGCTCTTTCTTACTTTGAATTATATGCCCAAAGTCTTGGGATTGGTACATGTTGGTGTGGAATTGCAGATGCAGTTATAAAAATGTTTCCTGAATTATGTGAAAAACTTGAAATTCCGCAAGGCTATAAAGTCGGTTATGCAATGCTTTTCGGTATGCCTGATGTAAAATACCAAAGAGCAACTCAACCTGAAAAATATCAAATGATTTCTGTAAAAAAAGGGATAATTTCTTCAAATATTTTAGAAAAAACTAAAAGATATTTTTGGAATTTTATGAATTAAAATATAAAATAAAGGTTTTGTGAATTTATCACAAAACCTTTTCTAATTTATAAATATCAATGAGTTTTAAATCTACACACAAGCGCATTCTTTAACATCTGATGCCATGCTGCAGAAATTGTATCCTGATTCATTTTGTTCAAAATATCTGCGGCCATCAATAATTAATTCTTCACATTGATTTAAAGTTGTTAATGATAAGTTTTTAGCAACTTTTGAATCAACAACTAATGTATGAACTCGGAAATTTTTAGGTAATTGTTCAATTTTTGTTCCTGAAATATTAAATACATTTGTTCTGATATCTGTATTTAATTTTTCAACATTTGATTTTTCCATATTTAACCAACCAGTATAAATATGTTCCGGTAATTTTTTAACTTTTGTACCAGCCATATTAACGCGATCAGCATCAATAGGTGTTGCAAAATTTTTGATTTCTGCACCTGACATATTTAACTCATTGCTTACCCAGCCGATAGTTAATTTGTCAATTACACATTTTGAAAGGTTCAAACTACCTTCAATGTTTCCCAGTTCTAAATGTTTGATTGTGCAGCCAGAAAGATCCAAGTCTCCACCATTATAGCTGCTAAGAATTTGTTCATAATCTTTTTTCATTAATAAGCCTCCTTGTTAAGTAAGTATTTTAAATATAAAGTAACTTTTTTTATCTAACATCCTCTATCTAAATGTTTTTTTATTTTAATTAAAATTTAAAAAAAATTTTTAATTATTTTTTATATATTTTCAATTTAGCATTATCTTTTTTAAAAGAAAAAAAATTAAAAAAATTTAATATTTTTTTTTAATTTTTTATAAATTTATGTAAACAATTTTATAATTTAAAACTTTTTATATATAATCTATTTAGATTATCGTTTTCAAGTTTTAGAAATTAATTTAAGTCTCTTCTCGGGGAATTGAGAAAATATCTGAATATAATTAAAATTTAATAAAAGGTGACATTTATTTATGAAAGTTTCTGCAGTAAAAAATTATAATTACAGCAATAGTTTTTGTTTTCGAAATAATTTAGAAAAAAGAAATAATAACCAATATAAAAATGAATATTTAAATCATTTTGATTATAAAAAAACAGCAGCCTACAGTGCAAGCATAATAGCAGCAGGGATAGGAGTCATATATCTTGCAAAAAACATGAAAATTTCTTCCTATGCAAAAACATTATCCAATTCATTAAATACAATAACGGGTAAAAAAATTCCAGCAGAAAATTTGTCATGTGTTATGAGCGGAGATGAACTTTTAAAAATTTTACCTAAACTGACAAAAAAAAATTATGAAGCAAACTCACAAAACATAAAAAACGGTTTTTTTGTAGCAGATTTGCATAGTCATTCAAATTACTCAGACGGTGAAGGATTTGTAAAAAATTTATTAGAAGACGCTGCAGAATATGCAGATATTTTGTATAAAAAAACAAAGCAAAAATTTATTTTTGCATTAACAGATCATGACACAACGGAAGGTGTCAAAGAAGCCTTAGAAATTATTGCATCAAATCCTAAAAGATATAAAAATTTAAGATTTGTTCCGGCAATTGAAGTTAGTTTTTCACATAAAACACCTAAATCAAATAATCCCTGTGAGATTTCTGAATTATTAGTTTACGGTATTAATCCATATTCAAAAAAATTAAATCATTTTTTAAATAATACAAAACAAAAAAGAACTCAAATGGTAAATAATTTTATCAATGAAGCGTCAAAAAAATGTCCTTTAACAGAATTTTCTTTTAATGAATTTTCACGATTTTACGATTTTGAAAAATATGGCAATATGATGAATTTGCACTGGAGAATTAATCATTATGTGCAGACAAAACATGCTGTAACAAATTATGCTGCAAGGATAAATGAAAATCCAAATATTTTATATGAAAAAATTATGCAAAATAATAAGGGTGTATCCTTGGGTCAGCTTCATGAATATGGTAAGATCCCATATGATATACAAGAAAATCATGAACTGCATTCTATTTTAAAAAAATATGAACCTCATATCGAAAATCAAAAAATTATAACAACAAGTGAAAATTCTTTTGAAGATGTAATTGAGGGATTTAAAAATGAAAAAAATATTTTTATGGCTTTTGCACATCCCGCATATTTGACAGAAAGGGTAAACGATCCATATGAAGAATTAAAATATTTTACAGAACTTTCAAATGGTCTTATAAAAGCAAGCGAAAGTTTTCATCAAGCATATCCTTCAAGAATAACAGAAGAAAATATAAGATATTTTCAAGATAAAACAGAAAGTCTTAATCTTTTAAATCTTGGCGGAAGAGATAATCATAAAAATAAACTTTTTAATTAATTACATATTATTCAAATAAAATACCACATTTCTAATCCATTCATCAGCAGAGGATTTCGCGCAATATTTTCCTGATTTTCCAATTTTTTCAATGCTGTTATAATTTTCTTTTAATCTTTTGTCAATAATTTCAGCCATTTTTTCAATACAATCTTCTACGGTATTGAATTTAGCAAGTCCTGTTTTTAATGTAATACCGCCGATATTATTTTTTTTCAAAGCTGCATAAGAGGTACCTCTGCCTGATTCCTGCATACCTATAGCTATTAAAACTGTTGGATTTACATTATATTTTTTACCGATTTCCACAAAACTTTCAGCTTTTTTATAGAAGGGATTATAATCTTTTTTTCCTTTTCTTTTGGGAATTAAATCTTCTATAAAATACTCAAGCTCTTCGATTGTGCCACTATATGGTTTGCGTAAAAATTCAGAATTTTTACTGAAATTATTTTTCGGGATAAAATTATAATTACCTAAAGGAGGCAGAAGCCTTTCTTGTTTTGGCTTAAAAATTTTTGGAATAAAATGAACAAAATTTTCTGCATTCCAATAATTTGCACCAAATTTTAAAACTTTATTAGCTTCTTCGGCATGTGATATAAGCGGAGTCAAAGATTCTGCAACAATCATCGTTGTTGGAATAATTTTTTTTAAAGCTGTTTGTTTGATTTCTTCTCTAGCAATTTTTGGGGGTAAAATTTTTTTCAAAACTTTTTTACTGCGACCTAACTGCGCATTAATTATTGTAAAAGACATAGTAAAAAATCCTTTTAATTTGGGGCATATATATTTTGTATAAAATAAAAATTTTTTTCAAGTCTTTATTTAAAATTTTTCAATAATTAATCAAGATATTTTCTTGTCATTATAACATTGCCATTTTCATCATAACCATTTTCTTTTATCCAATGAGCAATCAATTTACCATTTGGTGAAAAGATATAAGTCTCAGCTTTCGAAACTCTTAGTCCCATATTAACTAAATTACCATTTATGTCATATTTATAAGATTTATATGGATATTCGATTCCATCTTTCAATTCATAATGAGTTAAACTGCCATTTGGTGCATAATAAAAAACATGCAATTTATCATTATGATACATCACTGCATAAGAATTATCCGAAAACATAGCAAGAGTTCTATCTTTTAGTTCAACAGAACCTTTTAATAGAGCAGAAATATTTTCCTTGTAATTTTCGTCTTTTAAATAAATTGAAACAAATTTTTCATCTGACTTTTGCGGTATTGAATTAATCAACTCGTACCGAGCGGAATCTGTCGTATATTCAACCTCTCCTGTTAAAAGCATCCCAGCTTGTACAGGTAAGATTACTGTTGCTAAAGTAAATAAAATTAATAAAAATCTCATGTAAAGTATAATAATTATGCTTTTAAAATTTGTCAACATTATTTTTTAAGAGCAAAATTTTTATACAATTCTTCACGTTTTTTTATAACGGTAGGATTTACAAGATATTCGTCATATTTATTTCGCATATTAATGTAACCGTAAGGTGAGATTTCAATAATTCGGTCTGCTACAGTCTGAATTAACCTATAATCCTGAGATGTGAAAAGGACAGTTCCGGGATAATCAATCAAAGCATTATTCAAAGCAGTAATTGCTTCTAAATCTAAATGATTTGTCGGCTCATCAAAAATCATCACATTTGATGCTTCTATCATCATTTTTGCAAAAAGACATCTCACTTTTTCTCCGCCTGAAAGTACTTTAACTTTTTTATCAGCATCTTCTCCTGTAAATAACATTCTGCCAAGATATCCTCTCAAATAATTTACATGCTGATCAAGTGAATATTGAGCGAGCCATTGCATAATTGTCAAATCATTTTCGAAGAAATAATTGTTATCTAAAGGGAAATATGAGCAAGTAGCAGTAACTCCCCATTTGTATTCACCTGAATCAGGAGAAATTTTTCCATTCAAAATTTCAAATAATGTTGTCGTAATTAGAGGATCTTTTGCAATAAATGCAACTTTTTCTCCTTGATATAATTCAAATGATAAACTTTTGATTACCTGTTCACCGTCAATAGATTTATTCAAATTTTTGACGGTCAAAACATCACGTCCAGGGGGTTTTGTAAAAGTAAATCTAATTCTTGGATACTGCCTTGAAGATGGTTTTATTTCTTCTAATGAAAGTTTATCAAGCATATTTTTTCTTGAAGTTGCTTGTTTTGCTTTAGAGGCATTTGCACTGAATCGAGCAATAAAAGCTTTTAATTCTTCCATTTTTTCTTCAGTTTTACGGTTTTGTTCCTCTTTTTGCTTCTGGATTAACTGACTTGCTTGTGACCAAAATGTGTAATTACCTGTATATAGTTGAATATTTTTGTAATCAATATCTGCAATATGTGTACATACATTATCCAAAAATTTTCTATCGTGTGATACGACAATCACAGTATTTTGAAAGTTAATTAAAAATTCTTCCAGCCAAGCTATCGTATTTATATCAAGGTGGTTAGTCGGCTCATCTAACAGTAAAATATCAGGATTGCCAAAAAGTGCTTGTGCTAATAATACACGAACTTTTTCACTTCCTGATAATTCACTCATTAAAGAATAATGAAATTCATCGGAAATCCCTAATTCACTCAAAAGACTTGCAGCCATAGCCTCAGCCTGCCAGCCGTCAAGTTCGGCAAATTCTGTTTCTAAATGTGCAACTTTTATACCATCTTCATCATTAAAGTCCGGTTTTGAATATAATGCATCCCTTTCTTGCATAATGTCATACAACTTTTTATGCCCCATAATTACGGTATCAATAACTTTGAAATTATCAAATTCAAAATGGTTTTGTTTTAATACGGCAATTCTTTGTCCTTTTGAAATATGAACTTCTCCTGAAGTCGGCTCAATATCCCCTGAAAGCACTTTCAAAAAAGTACTTTTTCCTGAACCGTTTGCACCAATAAGTCCGTAACAATTACCGGGAGTGAATTTTATATTTACATTTTCAAATAAAGTTTGTGATCCAAATCTTACTGTTAATTTTTCCGTTGTTATCATTTTATTACCTTAAAATATTTCGACTACTAAAAATTATAATATAAATATTTTACTTTATCCTATTTAGCAATGTAGTGATTTGAAAAAGGGTTTATAAAAAATAATAAAGCGAGGGAAAAATGAAAGTTCAACCAATAAGTTTTAAATCTCAACAAAATTTTTGCTCAAACTCGATTGTTAAAAAGTCTTTTTCTTCTAAAACAAAAGATTTTTTTGAAGCTTCAGCTGTTGTCGGATTAACAAGTATTCCAATGTTTATTTTTATTTATTTGTATAAACTTTATGAAGATACTTTTAAAAAATAACATTTTTTCATGTATAATATTTTTGTAGCTCTTTATGAGAGGATATTATATTTTGAAAAAAATATTTTTGTTTATATTAACACTTATTTTTACATCACAAACAGTTTTTGCAATTGGGGATATAAAAAAGATTGATTTAAAAGAAGCTATTGAAATTGCAAAAGTTAACAACCTTGATATAAAAGCATCAAAAATCGATATTGATATTGCAAAAAATGAAATAAAAAAAGCAGATAGATTACAAAACCCTGACATTGATGTGTTCTATAACTTTGGAAAAGCTGGGAAAGGCAATCCTCAACAAATAGGACTTTCTCAGACTGTTGAACTAGGAAAAAGAGGTGCAAGAAAAAATCTTGCAAAAAGTAATTTATTAAATACCGAAAATAATTTTTCTTTTGAAGAATTTGATTTAGGAATGGATGTAAGAGAAGCTTATATAAATCTTGTCGCATCAAAATCAATTTTAAAAAATCTTGTAGGGCAGCAAAAATTATTTGAAGAGCTTGTCGAAATAGCAGAAACAAAAGTAAAGACAGGAGAATTGCCTGAAATAGATTTAATTCAAGCAAAAATTGCTCTAAATCAAATGATTACAAGAGTAAATTCAGCAAGAATGACAGCAAAAGCAAAAGGATTAGAATTTAATAAAGTAATTAACAGTAAATTGGAAGACTATGACAGTATTGATGATTTTTTCCCTGACTCAAAAGATTTTCTTGCAATGATGACACCAAGTCCTGATAAAAAGCTTCCTGATTTTGAATTAATTAAAGAAAACTCTTTAAAAAACAGATTAGATTTAAAAATCGCAAGACAAGAAATTGACATTGCTGAGAAAAAATTGTCTGTTGTAACTGGACAAAGAATACCTGATTTACTAATAAAAGCAGGCTATGGATATCAACCTGAACATTTATCAGATGATGGTACATTCAGGCCTGGAGCTTATGTAGGCGCAAGTTTAGTCAATCTTCCTATTTTATATAATTATTCACCTGAAATTAAAAATGCAGAGCTTGAAGTAAAACAAGCCAAATTAAAGTATGAATCCTGTGAAAATAAAGCTTTGAAAGATTTACAGAGAACTTACGAACAATTTTTAACATCTAAAGAAAATTTAAATTTTTATAATCAAAAATTGGTAAAAGAATCTAAAAATATGATTGAAATTTCTAAAAAAGATTATTCTACAGGTAAAGCAAATTTGACTTCACTAATTGTAATGGAACAATCTTATGAAGACATACTAGAAGGTTATACAAATGCAATTGCTGAATATTACATAAGCTGGGTTGAATTTTTGAGAGAAATGAATACCGAAGAATTTAGTTTTGATACAGAAACTATTTAGGAAACATAAAATGGAAAAAGGTGCAATATTTGATTTAGACGGAACACTTTTATATACATTAGAAGATTTGAAAGACAGTGTAAATTTTGCGCTTGAAAAATATGATTATCCGCCTAGAACTCTTGATGAAATAAGAAATTTTGTCGGGAACGGTGTAAAACTTCTTATTAAAAGGTCAATTCCTCAAGGTACTTTAAATCCAAATTTTGAAGAATGTCTTGATTGTTTTAAAAAACATTATGCTCAAAATATGTATAACAAAACAAAATTATTTGATGGGGTTGATAATATGTTAACAACACTCCAATCAAGAGGTTATAAAATCGGAGTTGTATCAAATAAATTTGATAAAGCAGTAAAAGAATTATGTGAAAAATATTTTGGTAAAAAAATTGAAATAGCAATAGGAGAATCAGAAGGAGTAAAGAAAAAACCCGCTCCTGACAGTGTTTTAAAAGCAATGAAAATTCTTAATTGTAATCCTGATTTAACTTATTATATCGGAGATTCTGAAGTAGATATTGAAACAGCAAAAAACTGTAACCTCAAATGTATTAGCGTAAGCTGGGGTTATAAAAATACTGATTTTTTAATAGCTCATGGTGCAAATATAATTGTTAATCATCCAAGTGAGATTTTAGATATTCTTAAATAAAAATAATTCTATTTAAGTTTTTGAAGCAGGAATAAAATATTTTCACCTAAATTTTTCATATTTTCCATAGCTTCAGTATCGTTTACAACCTCACCTTTATCTCTGCCAAAACCTAAATTCCAATATGTGGATCCAGGGATTATCATTTCTGACATCAACATCATATGGTTTATACTTGCTTGAATTGATGTCCCGCCACCGCGTCTTTGGGCAATTACTGCTGCTCCGATTTTATATTTGAATAATTTACCGTTTGCGCGTGCTATTACTCCTGCTCTATCAATCAAGGCTTTTAATTCTGCTGTCATGTCCGAAAAATATGATGGTGTACCAAATATAATTGCATCTGCTTCAAATAAATCTTCTAGTAAATCATTTAGGATATCATCAGAATATGCACATTTACGATTTTGTAATTTTTGACAAGCCCAGCAACCACGGCAACCATGAATATTTTTACCACCTACTTGTATTAGTTTTGTCTCTATGCCTGCACTTTTCAAAGGTTCTAATACAGCATTTAACATAATTTCTGTATTACCACCCTCACGAGGGCTTCCATTTATTGCAACAACTTTCATATTTATCTCCTGAAAATTTACAAAGTGTATTCCATTAAATAATCATCCATTTCATATCCATTACCAATTCTAGTTACTAGCGGATGAAGTGTTTTAAAACCCCATTTTTCATAAATTGCATGTGATTTAAAGTTCTGTTTATTTACTGTCAATTGAATTTTATTAAAATCGTTTTCTTTAGCGATTTCTTTAATTTTTTCAAACGCTATTTTACCAAAACCTTTACCGCGATAATCTTTCGAAATATAGAATTTTGAGAGCAATAAATGATCTTTTTCGGGAACAATACCAAAATATCCAATTTTTTGTCCATTTTCAACTATAAAATAATAAGTATAATTTTCATTACCTATTTGTTCTTTTAGAGCCATTTCTGATTGAAATTTATTTACCATATAATAGATTTGTCCAAGTGTTAGTATAGAATGCCAATATTCAAACCATATGTCTTTAGCTAACGCAGCCAAAACTTTTATATCTTCTTTTTCTACTTTTATAAATTCTGTCATTTTACCCTCTATTTCCATTTTGCACTAATTAGACATAAATCTTCACCTGTATCAGCATTCTTTAGTATATGCAAGGTATTATTATCATTTTCTTTTTTAATTTGTGATAATACTTTATGTCCGTATTTTATCTCTTTTTTAAATATCATATCTATAACACTTAAATGATGAGTGCTTCTAAACTCAAAACTTAACGGTTCTAATGCCCATACAATATAATTACTGTTATTGACATGTCTATTTACATCTATATCATCATATCGTATTTCAAAAGTTTTTTCAATATCAATACTATCTGGAATATTTATTTTATTAAATTCTAAATCATTTTCCCGTTTCGTATAAGGAGGCATACCTTCATTATAATCAAGGGCTTGACCAATTGGTGCAAGTTTTCCACTTTCGATATCAACTAAAGACCATATGCTTGCAATTTTTGCTATACATTTTTCTTCATTATGTATCTCAAAATCACGGTATGCAAATAACTTGTTATATCCTCTAGGTTCTGTTTTTAATGTAAGATTATATTCTTTTTGAGGATATTCATCAAACTCCATATGATACTTTAACAGAAACCACGCAAGATTTTTTTTTATTATATATGAATAACCAAAACCCAAATTTTCCGCATTTTTACTTGCCATATCTTGCAGAAAATTTAACAAAGCAGAAGGTTTTAATGCAAGTTTGTAATCCATTTCAGAATATTTTACAATTATATTCTCTGCATACATACATAAATATTATCATAAATAGTTAATTTCTGCTCTAAATTAAAAAAAATACATAATAATCATTTTAATTTTCCAATATTTTTATTAGTTCACGTGCCGTAATATCATAATCTCTTATATATTCTTTACCATCAGGATATTTTACAGGCAAAACTTTAAAATATTTATTCACTTCATCTATGTAATTTAAAAATATATTTTTATCCGTACTTAAACCTTGATTTTCAGCAGCTTGAAAACATTTTTTATCTATTATTTTCAACATATTAATAAGTTTTTTCTGTTTATTTGAATCAATTACGTCAATATATTCTTTTAATAAAGTAAAATCAGCTATACTTGCTACCATATCCATATATGAATTAGCATGGGCATGATTATCTTTTGCAAAGTAATCTATAACATTTATTTTATTATTTTCAAAATCTATCAAAAGATTATTAGGGTTTATTGAATCAATTTTAAAACCTTTGTGATATCTTTGTCCTTTTTTAGCTGTGGTATCTACTACTACTATTTGTTTTGCCAAATCATCAAACGTATTTTGAGGCATTTGAGAAATTTTAGATATTTTTTCAAAATATTTTTCTCCGTGTGCTCTTTCTAATATTCTTGGTAGTTTTGTTGTTTTATCATATATAAAATCTGACCAGTTTTCGATTGAATGCACAACTCCTTTTATTTTTTTCAAAATTAATATTGAACGATTTTCAGGATTTACCCATACTGGCTGACCTAAGTTTACATCATCAGGGAAAAGACCTACTGGAATACTATTAGGATCTTCAAACTTTCCCGGATTTATAATTTTTAAAACATACTCATCCATAAATGGAATATCATATACCTTTGAATTTGCTCCCATGCCAATTAAATTTTCCTTATTTGGAGAATTAAACATTGATTTTAGTTTTTGATAGTTATTATTTATAGATAGTTTTTGTTTTATGGCTTTTGGTAATGAATTAGCGATAACTTCATCAGGAAGTTTAAAATCGACAAATCTGATTTCTTCTGAAATTACTTTTGTCAGTTTCTTAGGTGATTTATGACTAATAAGATAAATGCTACCAATTGCAGCACAACTAAGACCAGCCAAGGATGCTGTTAAAGCTTTTTGATTCACTTTTTCGTATTTATCAGTTTTTGTTTTATCTATTGTAGGATTCGTTCCTGAAAAATAAACCCTATAATTGAGACCAGGATACTTATTATAAATCTTCATACTCTTAGACCATTTCTTTAGATTAATTATTAAATAGACATTCTATTTTGTCAAATATATTAAAAAATTTTATGACATGATAAAATTTATACATGACTATTTGTAAAAGTTTTTCTCCAATAATTAATCCTCAATCAAAAATACTGATTTTAGGTTCAATACCAGGTGTGAAATCATTAGAAAAACAACAATATTATGCTCATCCTCAAAACAGATTTTGGAAATTGATAGGTCTGTTATGCAATTATAATAATTTATCAGACTTAGAATATGATAATAAACTTAATATATTATTAAATAATAAGTTAGCTCTTTGGGATGTAATAAAATCTTGTGAAAGAGAAGGAAGCATGGATTCGGATATTTTAAATGAAAGTCCTAATAATTTCGATTTGTTGTTAAAAAAATATCCAAATATTGAAAAAATATGTTTTAACGGAAACAAAGCCTATAATGCATTTAAAAAATATTTTCCAGAATTTTTACTTAATTATAATCATTTTGTATTACCTTCTACAAGTCCTGCAAATGCAAGATTTCGTATTGAAAACCTGTATGATATCTGGTATAATGCCATAAATTTATAACATTTAAGTAAATTACTATTTAATAAATAATTTTTAATTTGAAAAATATTTTATAGTAATAATATCTTTATTTTTAATTTTTGCATGCCCGCCCTTTATGAAATTTGTTAAAGATCCAGTCGGCGGTAATATCGTAAGTGCCCATTTTAAAGGAAAAACTATAAGACTTAAATCCATACCATATTTTTCATAATCTGATTGGAGTTTATTAGAATCAATATTTGGAATTTGAAAGTTCCCTAAAATTATACTTGCAGGTATGCCATTCATTCCGTTGTTTATTATTGTTTCTACATTCGCTGTACAAATTGTACCTCGTTTCAATAATAGTATTTCTTGATCCCATATATCTTCTATTAATTTAAATTTTAAAACTTGACCTTCATAAATATCTTGCTCTGACTTGATAGAATCAATTATTTTAAGTCTTATTGGTATAATATTTGTGTCTTGATAGTTATAATTATCGTTAACAAAAGGTTTTTCCAAATCTTTTTCAGATAAAAACTTTTCTACTATAAAATCTTCTTCATAACTAATTGCAGGAAGACTTATACTAAATAAAATAAAGATTATACTTAAAAACCTATTCATATTTTACTTTATCCTTTGAATTTGTTTTTATTTTTTCTTCTAATTTTTTTCTGTTGTTTATAGATGTTAAAAGAAAATTTTGATAACTTTCTGAATACAAATAGGGATTTTCTTTTAAATAATAAGGATATTTTGTATAAATATATTCGTAAATTATAGCAAGTCTTTTAGAAGTAAGATTATGAAATGAAACGAGATCTTGTTTTTTTTGGGGTGACGTCTTTTGAATATATGTTATCAGCCCAATCGGGTTATAACCTGACGTAACCATATAATCTACCGCTCTTTTATCTGCAACTACTTCAAATTTTTTTGGAGCAGCTTTCATTTGCATACTTCTTAAAAATCCATTTGCAATACCATCATAACTTCTTACAGCTGTTACTATTTCTCTTGATAAAAATGCCGCTAATTCATCTTCATTTTCTATATTTTTATATTTGGTATCGTATAATATGACTTCTCTGTTTAATAACGTATCATTACTTTTTAAAATAGACTCTTTGTCTTTGTTTTCATATACAAATACAACCCTTTTTTGAATTTTATTAGCATTTAAAATTTTTAAACCACAATTATTTATTTTAGTCTGTATGCTTTGTTCTTCTATTAAAACCTCATCATTTGCCCAAACGAAATTAGCAAAAACAATAGAAAAAAATAATACCAAACATATCCTATAAACTTTTTTCATTTAAGGTTTAATGAGACATTTGAGTTGTAGAATAATAGCCTCAATTAGCCAGTGTGTTTGAATATTAGCGATATTTTTCAAATTGACTGTAATTACTCAAATTGGTCTTTTGCTACTCTTTTTGTCTCTCAAAATCTAACCCAAAATTAAACAAACTACCTAAAAATTAAGCACTGATAAGGTTATAGCGATTTTAAATAAAGGACAAAAATGTCCCATTTAAAAAGTCCAAATTTAAGTCGGAACAAAGTCGGAAGTCTTTTAAATATGTGAATTTTAGTACTATAAACTAATAAACTGTATCATAAAATAACAAATTTTAATCAAAAATCTATCTATTTCAGTCAAGTTTTAATAAAAATTTTTAATTGATTTTAATAATGACTTTTCATCTTCATTAATCCAACATTCACTTGAATATTGAGCTTTTCCAGTTTCAAGATACCTTAACCAAGCAGTTAAGCAATACATATAAATATCATTTATATAATTTTCGTCAAGAAGAGCATGTCTACCTACATAATTATTACCTGCAACCCATTGTGAATATCTTACTGGAAATAAAAATGCATCCTCAGTATCATCTTGTATAATTTTTAAAAAACCATTTTCATCTATAACTAAAGTATTATAATGCCTATCATCTGCATTTTTCATCAGCTCCATTATTTCAGCTTTATTAAATAAATGGCTCGGGGATACTTGTGGATTTCTTATAAGCTCTTTATGAAAAAATACTCCATAACCAATATCTAAATCTACGCAATCAAATATAGCTTTTAATTTACTCTCGCAAAATTCGCATATTTCTTTGCAATTTTGACGAGATGTTATAAATAATATATCTTCAGCTGCGTCATTTAAACTTTTAAATTCTTTTATCTTTCCATCTTTACATAGGTATTTATCTGGGTCGAATATTTGTTTTCTACAATTCAAAAAACTTGTATCAGGAATTCTAAATTCAACATAATAATGTAATGGAAAATTTTTATTAATTGAAACATATTTTTGTATACAATCACTAAAATCCCAATCTTTAAAATTTTTTGCAACAAATTCTTCTATATTTTTTTTATTATCAATTACAGAACGTTTATTTATTTGTTTTTTTGGTTTATCTATTTGCTTAAAAGGATTTATAGAATAAAACTTATCTAAAACTTCCCTAAAATCATCATCTCCATCATTATATAACTTTTGAGTAAATTCTAGTACTTCCATATACTTTCTAAACTTTTGAATCGTTGCATCATTATGTCGAGCATCATAAGTACTATTAATGCTATTGTAGCCATACATTTTAAATGTAAAAAGAAATTTTCCACCAGTGTACCGGTTTACGATTAGAGTACCTTGTGGTAACTTTTCATCACTATCATAATTGTATACTCCATAATTTATTCCATCACTAATAATATTTTCACCATTTGGCAATGCTGCACAATACTCCCGGCTTGTATTGGTATTTTCTCTACATATAGGCTCAATATTGTCTGCTTCCAGTAGAAAATAATTATACATTGGATTTGTAAAACATTCCATATATAAATTTTTGGGCTTTAATTGTATTACTGTGCCAATATTATAAATAAAAATATGCCCTTTTTCGTATGCTTTTTCTACTTTTTCTGCATCAGTACCTCCACCAGTTGGAAGAAACAGATGATTTAAATTACTTCTTTTGGTAACAAATTGAAGAATATTAACTATGTCATCTAAATTTGTCCATTGTACAGATGTAACAGGTGTAAGAAAAAGCTGATTTTGAATAAATAACCATTCTTTAGCTTGATTTATTATGTAATCATCTTTATCATTCAACCAAGCTTGTAGTCTATTGCAAAAATCTGCCATAATAGGTCTTTTATCAGGGTCATGTTGAGTACAATCTTTTAAAAGTAAATGTATGTCAACTATTGGATATTTAAATTCTGCATCATTGAGAGCGATTGAAGAATCATTATAATCATAAACTCCGTCAAAACAATTGTTCTTTTTACATAAAAGTATCCATAGTGTTTTTGCAAGAGAATAAATATCGGCCTTTTCGCCATCATAGTTTTTAGGTTCGCGTCGCATCTCTGGAGCCATCGTTGCCCAGGGGCCTAAGGATTTATTGTTCTTTGTCAATTCTTCACTTTCAGGATAATGAACCAATCCGAAATCCCCCAAACAAAATTTTCCATTATAGTAAAAAAGATTTTCTGGTTTTATATCTCTATGAAATATCTTTTTTGCATGTAAATTTTTTAAGGTTTTTGCAACGTCTAATATAGCAGATATAATTTTATCCTCGGAAGAATCTTTTAATTTTTCTTTAATGGGTATTGCAATTGGCATTGTGTACCAATAACATTCATCTTTTGATGCCGAATATTCAATGATTGGCAATATCCCATCAAAATTAGTTTGTTCGTTAATTACTATTTTAATTTCATTAAGAAATCTCTTTTTCTTTATATTAGTTAATTTTCCTGGATCTTTTAAAGCTACTTCTTTTTTACTTTTATCTGTTTTTTTTACTACTTTATATATTTTAGAATTTCCACCATGACCTATTTCGCCATGATTTATAAAAAATCTTTTCCACTCCAATACTGAATGTTTATTTTTATAATGTTTCTGCATATTTTACCCTATGTCTATATTTTCTATACCATATAACGGCACATCAATTAAATTATCCGTTTTTTTATAATCTGCCATTGACGTTCTTATTGCATAATTGGGTTTAAATTTTTCCATATAAACCTTCAAACTTTTAGCTTGTAAGTTCCTTTCCGCCTTTACTTCAACAGGAACGACATCAGATTTTATTTGGATAACAAAGTCAATTTCAGCCCTGCTGGTTTCATTAGACCAATAAAAGACTGGTAAATCTTTAATTGTCTTAAATTGTTGTAAAACATATTGTTCGGCTATAGCTCCTTTAAATTCTTCAAATATACGATTACCGTCAATAATCGTATCTGCTTGTAAATCTGTCATTGCACCTAATAGACCAACATCCAGCACAAATAACTTAAATGAGTTGAAATCTTCGTAAGCGGTAATTGGTAAATCTGGTTTTGTAATTTTATTTACTCTGTATACTAAACCACTATTAATTAACCAAGACAAAGCAGCTTCAAAATCTCTTGCACGAGCTCCTTCCTTTGCTGCTCCATATATAAATTTCTTATTTTCTTTACTTAACTGTGCCGGAATAGATTTCCATAATAACCTTATTTTAGCAACTGTATTAGTGGGAATATGTTTTGTAAAATCTTCTTCATAAGCAGAGAGAATTTCTTTTTGCAGATTTCTAACACTTTCAAAATCTTT
>CALVEL010000007.1 GCA_944326565.1 Candidatus Gastranaerophilales bacterium | reverse complement strand
ATATTTTATACTAAAATTTTTATTTTCAATTTCATTTCCTTTTTTCCCTTTATGCGACCCATTGGTCGTTTTTTTTTTGAGTAAATTTTGTTTTTTATTCTTAATAAGAATATTTTAGATTTATAAAATTTTTATTCAGAAATTAATGAAATATTCATAATTTCGATATCATCATAGTCGATATATGCTGTTTGCATTAGGTTTCTGCCTGTTTTTATTGTTATTTCATTTTTTTGATTTGGACGTATCAGATTGCTCGGAATTCTTATTTTTTGTCCGTCACCATTAAGGTGTATCTCCGCTATTTTATTACCGTTAAAAAATACTTCTGGCGGACTTGAAAATGAATTTCTTACTTTATTTTGTCCCATTGCTCTTGCCATAGCAGTATCAATACCTATTATAGAACCTATTAATAAAAAATTATTTTTATTTAGACAAGTAGCTGCCATAGTAAAACTCTTTGAATAAAAAGGTCCGATAGCTTCCACTTGGAATTCGCCTGAATTTGCCGAATTTTTGGAATAATTATTATCGCCAAGATGCATCATTTGAGTAGATAAGTTTATATCATCCGCATTACTTTTTTGGATACTTACAATAATCGGATCTGAAAAAGCGCTTTTATCAATTGTCACAGAATGCGGTCGATATCCTTCTTTTTCGACAGACATGACCGTTTTATCTTTAATTGCAGTTCCTAATTGGAAAGTACCATTTTCATCAGTATAAGTTTTATATTGTAAAAGTGGTAATGAAATTTTTGCATTAGCTACGGGCTCTTTCGTCTGTGTATCTATTACTCGATTTCCACCGGTTGTCTCAATTGTTGATACCCCGCCTTCTACTGTTTTTGCGAACGAAATTCCATTTAATGCGCAAATTATCACTATTAATAAAGCTATTTTTCGCATAACACCTCAAATTATATTTATAACCAAAATTATTTTACGAAGATTATGAAAATTCTTAACCGCTCTGTCAGGCTATATATAAGATAAAATTAAAAAATAATTGAAATTTAAAAATGTTTCTGATATGATAATCACACATGACAGGTTAATATTTATGCCGATGTGATGAAATTGGTAGACGTGCCAGACTCAAAATCTGGTGTGGTTCACCCCACGTGCCGGTTCGACTCCGGCCATCGGCATTTTTTATTGCTTTTTTACCTGTTTTTTGGAGTCGAACCTCCGGTTCTTTCCTCTCAAAAACAATTCTTAATTGTTTTTTCGGCAGAGTGGCCATCGGCTTTTTTTTGCTTTTTTAACTGTTTTTTGGAGTCGAACCTCCGGTTCTTTCCTCTCAAAAACAATTCTTAATTGTTTTTTCGGCAGAGTGGCCATCGGCATTTTTTATTGCTTTTTTACCTGTTTTTTGGAGTCGAACCTCCGGTTCTAATTTGATTGTTATACTATTTAATCTATCAAATTTTTATTATTAACTTCTGTTACATAGGTATTTACTTAACAATTCAAAAATGATATACTTTCACAAAAAGGATTAACATTATGAAAATAGTAGCTATTAACAATTCACCAAATTTTAAAGGTCTATGGGGAGAACCTCAAAAAACATTTGCTGGAAATGAACATACCTCTTTATCATTTATTACAAAAACATATTATCCATTTAAAAATGAATCAAAAGAATCGATAGAAGAAACAAAAAAAAGTAATCAAAGTAACTATCACGCAGATTGGTACGAAACAGGCGGGACATACGTTGATGAAAAAGTTGACGTAGAAGTTAAAAAAGCTCTTAACTTTACAGAACAAGAATTTTTAGCGTACAAAAAATCAGGATTAGGAGCTATAAAACCAGAAGAAATATCCCATCCTATAGAAAAAGAACTTATAAATAGAGGTTTGTATAACTATATGAATAAATCTCAAAAATATATTGATGAAGTTAATTGGCGTACATCTTATGGATATAAAATACTTAACTTTTTGAAAAATATTGGGCAAAAATTAAAAAAAGTTTAACTTTAACTAAACTTAATTTTAATTAGCAACAAAATGTAAATTTTATGAATCACAATTTATTTTGTCGTTAATTTAAAAATATTTCCAAATTAATTGTAGATATTTTTAAATTTCAAGCCATAACACTCCATATGGAGGTACTCTTAAATGCATTGTCTTATTTGTTATGGAAAGATCCACTTTTACATTGTCCCCATTTATCAAATTTTTCAAACTGGTTATATGACCGTTATTTTTCATAATAAGATCAACTGGCAATGTAATTTCAGCTACCAGTTTTTTATCCGATAAATTATTTATCACTAAAATCTGTTGATTTTTATCTTTTCTGATATAAGCAAAATTACTTGGAGATTTAGTATTTATAGGGATGAACTCCCCTCTTGCCATTGCTGGGATTGATTTCCTAATTTGGATAAGATTGCAAACCTTTTTATAGACTTTACTGTTAAATTCATAATAGTCTTTTGTCGAGCCATAAAACAATTTCGCTGGAACTTCCCCTCTGTGAATATCACGAGAATCGAAATAACTGAGCAATTTTAACTTGTTAGTGCGCTGTTTTACTTTTCTTTGAGCCTCTGATTTTTGCGCATTTTTAAAATTATTAGCAACACCGACTTCATCACCATAATAAATGATAGGAATCCCAGGTAAAGACATCAATATTGAAAATGCAAGTTCTATACGGTCAGGATCTTTATCCAAAAAATTTGCCATACGGCCGCTTACACCAAAACCTTTTCTGAAACTTGCTCCTTTAGGTGCCAAATTGTTATATATAATTTCTCTTACATCAGGATCTACCATTTCCAAAGTCAACTCATCATGAACTCTTAAAAATACCCCCCAAGCAGTAGTTGATGGTATTTTAGGAGTTTCTTTGTTGGCTTCAAAAAAATATTTTTTATCTCCTGTTATCAAACTCGCCCAAATCGCAGGCATGTAAGGGAAATGATAGGCAATTTGCGCCTCATCGGTTCTTTTCAATTCTTTTTTTGTATTATTAACATCTATCTCAACAGTTCTTTCTTTTCCAAAATAGGGCAATATATCCTTCGGTATTTGACAAGCCTCCACCTGAACAACTGATGATGGAGCTGTCGCTTGAATATAATTGCTTAAAAGTCTTATTATAGCATGAGTTTTAGGTTGATTTTCCGCATTAGTTCCAGGTTCTTTTGAAAGATATGGTATTGCATCCATTCTGAATATATCTATCCCTAAATTGCTCCAATAACTTATTGTCTCAAGACTATAATACAAAACTTCCGGATTTTCCCAGTTTATATCGAGCTGAAAGGGATAAAATGTATGATAAAAATAATAATCTTTGTTATTTACAGTTACTTTTCTCCAATGATTTTCGGTATTTTCAGGAAAAATCAACCTTCGTTTGGAAATCTTTCCATCATCTTCTATATATTCTACGACTGTCCCTAATTTTTCATCTTGATATTTTTTATACTCAGGCATTTTATCTTTGACTATAAAATAATCTAGCTTTGAAAGATCGCCTTTTTCTATCGATTTGAACCATTCATGTTCTTGTGAAAAATGATTCAAGACCAAATCAGCCTTAATCTTAAATCCCTGTCTTTTGGCTTGAGTAATAAAATCTCTGAACTCATCCATTCCGCCTAAATCTTTACGAACATTTCTTGGGTCTTTTACATCAAATCCCGCATCCTGCATAGGTGAATCTGCAAACGGAAGCATTTGTAATGTTGTTACACCAAGATCTTTAAGATAACCAAACATCATTTCAGTATCTTTAAATGTATTAGCTTCATTTGAGTTTTTTACTCCAAACTGGTCAATATAAAACATATAGATAATTTCATCCTTATACCAGTCATCTTTTCTGGTTAAATCAGCTTTTTTTAAATCAGCAGGACGATTTTCTATAGCTTTATCAGCAATCTGCATTACTCGATTAAAGATTTCTTCACTATCATCTTTACCATATATTTCTACAATCGCATCTTTTATATTTTTTTGGAGTTTCGAAGAAATATTATCTTCCTGCAATGAAAGATTTTCATCCGCTATAGCTCTACTTTCAATAGCCTGCTGTTCTTTTGCATATATAATATTCGGGGTACATAATGTTAATATAACAAGAGCTAAAATAACTCTTAAAAATTTATTAATTTTATTCATATGATGTATTCTAGCATGTATCAGTTATTATTACTTAAATTATTAATTATTATTAAGTCACAGACTTGGATAATAAAATATAATCCAACTGTTTATTTTAAATGCGCAGAAATGATAAATCAATCCTGCGCATAATTTTACATATTCAGTTTTGCTCTCTGTTTTTTCATACCTCCTATAAAATGTATGGACTATTTGTTTGCAAACAAAACTTTTTATTATTCTTCTTTCTTTTTAGGCTTTTTCATTTCTTCAATCTCTTGATCTGTCGGAATTGTTTGATGTTCGTTGAAGTATTTTGCAGCCAGTCTTGCGTCTTCATAGTTATCATATTGACCTTTAACTTCGCCTGTACCATCGCCTCCAGGACAATATACAACAAGTTTTCCGCCTATTGACTCAACTGTAGCTGGTATTCTTTCTCGATATGTGCCTTTTACTTCTTTTTGATTTGGATCCAAATTAGCAATTTTATTACGATCTTTTATAGGATCTAAATCAAATGTCTTACCATTAGCTAATTGTAAAGAGCCTTTAAGACCTAAGTTAGCAATCCATATATTTTTCCTTCTTTCAGCCTGACTTATACCATGCCAGCCTTTAACAATACCGATTGCTTCATATAATTCTTTAGGATCAGTGATACCATAAGCTTTTGCAATTACATCATATAAAAGCTTACCTTTCATATCAAATACTTGCTGATAAGCATCCGCTGATTTTGGATCTTTTTCTGCTTCCGCCTTACATTTTTCAGTATCTGCCTGGTCTATTTCTGGTACAGGAGGTTTTGAATCATCAAGAGGGAGCGGAGCAGGGGTATCATCAATTTCTTCTTGTACTACCGGTTTTATAGCTTTAACCGGTTTACCGTCTACATTTTTATCTGCTAACACAGCTCTTAAATTAGCATATCCGCGCTCTCCATCATCCCAGATTTTATTCCAATCAGCAGCCGCATTCAAAGCACCGGTAATACCGCCAATTATTGCAGCTTTACCGACATTACCCAAATCCATTTTAGCACGACCTCTTGTCGTACCTTCGACTTTTTCTTCACCAGAATATTTTATCTCATCTTCGACTACAATCTGATCTTGAATTCTCACATCTCCATTAAGAGTAACTTCATCCGTCAAACTGACATCAGCAACCCAATGAACATTACCGTTGACATCTACAACCTGTTTATAAGGAATATTTGCTTGACCTGTTGCTACACCGCTAATTGGAATATCTCCTTCATAGCTGTATGGCAAATGATAATCATGGCTGTAGTCATAATCGTAAGGTAAATCAACAGGAACATTTACGGTACCTTCTAATATACCATTTGTATAACTTGGTACACTAACATTGCCATGCGCTACCCCGGAACCTGAACCTGTAAATGTACCGTCAAGATAGCCTCCGCCTTCATAATGTACCAAATCTTCATATGGAAGACTTACATCACCTGTTGCGACACCTTCAACAGTAACTTGGGTACTATAAGCCTGATCTCCTTCAGCAGTTCCTGTTAATGTTACATCTCCTGTCAAAGAAACATTATGAATTTTATCATAATTTATTACTTTTTTATAAGGTATTACCCCTGCATATTGGACAACTTCTGCAAATTTTGATTCTACAATTTTTGTTGTACTTAAATATTCAGTAGCTAAAGCTATTGCACCGCCTGATACAGCACCTTTTACTGCACCTTTTCCAACATTAGCCCAGCGTTTTCCAATAGTTCTATCTTTTTCTGTCTCAATACCTGCGACCTCAAATAGTTTTTTAGCAAGGCGTCTGTCTTTGAGTTTGATTTGAGCATAATTTGCATCATCTCTTTCATCTATCAAAGCTTTTCTATCTTTCATACTTGCATAATAATCAGCCTTGTATGTAGGATCATCAGCATATTCGTTATCTAAAGCATGGTCACTTGCCATTTTAAGCATGTAATTTTGGAATTTTTCCTGATCGAATTTTACACCGACTTGATTTCCATTTTTGTCTTTTGTGTACATATCAGGAGCTTCGCCTTCTTTCAAAGGTCGACCGAATATATCTGCATTATCTTTAATATATTCACGCATTTCTGCATCTAAGAACGTATGATTTTTTCCGTCATTAGGAACAAAATTGCGTTCTCTTTCACTCAAATGTATTACTGTATTTTTGAATTTTGCCTCAGCTACCTGCTTATCAACCTGAGCTTCTGCCATCAATTCTGCTATTTCTTTTAAATCTTTTGAACGAATTTCTACATCTTTATCTCTTATTTTTTCGATTTCTTTTACTCGCTCTTTTTCAAGTTTTTCAACTTTTTTAAGCTTTTGTGGATCAAGTGTTTTGTCAAAATCCTCATTGAACTTTTTCAAAGCATCCATACGTTTTGTAACCAGTTCATCGGCTGCTTTTTTCTTTTCAGGATCAAGAGCATCAGCAATATTTTTTTCGGCTTCAGCTTTTGCTTTAAGTCGTTTTTGCTCCAATTCATCAGCTAATTTGTCATTACCCATCAAACGAGCTTTACGAATTTCTATTCTTGAATTTTTATCAGCTTCAAGTGCATCCTCTTTTATTTTTTTAGATTGAGGAGTCTGAGCTTCTTCCATTGCTTTTTCAATTTGTTTTTGCATTTCTATATCACTTAATGCAAATTCTTTTTTCATTTTTTTAGATTCAGCTGTCTCAGCTTCTACTTTTGCCTTTTCTATTTTATCCCTATATTCAAAGTTCACTATCATGGCTTTATTAAAATGCTCACCTAATACGGCATTTTCAGCCATCAAAGTAATTCTTTCAGGACCTATTTTAAAATTCATCATTGCTTTACGCTCAGCCAATTCTTTAATCTGTTTAGGATTAAGCGTCTCACCTGTACCCACACGATTTTTCTTGTTGCGGCTTAGTGTAAATTCATTATTATATTCATCTTTTGCAGCTTCTAAATTTTCTTTTTTGCTGTAATACTCTATTAATCTTGCAACATCTTGATCATATTGAGCTTTTTCATCAGCAGTTGCATGACCTTCTGCAAAATATTTTGAATTTACTAATATAGGATTATCTTTTTGAATTTTTTCAAAGACAGCTGCTGTTTGTTGGACTTCTTTTTGATAAAGAACCTTTACAATATCCTTTTTAGCTTCTTCTGGATTTTGTGCATATCTTGCAGTAAAATATTCTTCCCATTGCTTCTGACTTGCTTTTCTTACCTTTTTATCATCCATAGCAGAAAGATCAACTTTCGGTTTTAATGCATCAATATCAGTTTCTTTAGGCTTTTGTGTTACTGCAGTTGGAGTTGTTGATGATTGTGAGTTCTTTTCAACAGTTAGCCCCATCATTTCATTAGCTTTTGTTTTTAACTCCGTATTTGCAAGCCTTGTTGATATATCCGCAGGTTTTGTACCTGATGCTAAACTTGTTTTTACAACATTTGCAAATACAGGCTCTGCCTTACACCTGTCTTGTACGTCTTTTGGTAAATTTTCCCATTGTTCTTTTGTAAAATAAGTTTGATAATTAAACTCAACAGCACACATAATAAGTCCTTTCTGCTCCTTTTACAATTGCAAAAAGTGCATTTTTATACTTCTCTTTATCTTTATAAAGTTTTTTTTCGGTACTAAATTGCATAAAATTTAATCTATTTTTTTTTAATATTTTACTTATTTCTTGCTATTACTAGGTTTCAGCCCTAAAAATTCACCTTTACAAATCTTTACAATATATTTTTTGTATATTTTTTAGATATATTGGGAATATTAATTTATATATATAAAAATACATGCCCAAAATTTAGAAATATTTTTTTAATATTAAGCTTTGTAAATTTTTACACAAATACACTCAAGTTTAGATAAAAAAAATCGTTTATATAAATATAGAATTTAAATTTAAAGTGTTAATGTGCTAAAAATAGAGATAAGAGGTTGAGTATGAGAAAATTACACACCGACAAAAAAAGATTAGTTCCTCTAATACTATGTTCCGTATTAGTATTGCAACAATCTTTTATGAATCAAGCTAATGCTTCTAACATTACTGATGGAAACGGAAACCCTATAAATCCGCATCCAGGTACTGGACACTATGAAATCAGACCTGATGCTTTTAATGACAAAAAAGTAGGATTTAAAGAATTTCAAAACTTACAACTGAGTGAAGGTGATATAATGAATTTCATCTTCCAATGGTACAACCAAGAGTATGGTGGAGATCCAGCTCATAATAGGGGAGATATTGATACTTTTGTCAACTTTGTTAATAACAGAGTTGAAATAAATGGTATAGTAAATGCATTAACGCAATTAGGCGGACAAATTAAAGATAATGGTAATTTGGTATTTATTTCACCTAATGGCATGGTTGTCGGCTCCAGTGGTGTGTTAAATGTCGGATCATTACAAGTACTTACTCCGACTCAAGACTCTTTTAATGCTTTAAAATCCGGAATACCTGTAGCTGACATTGATAGCACAACAAACATGTCACTTTCTCAACAAATTTCAAAAGAATGGGATCCAAATGCTGTTGTTTTAGGTAACGGAAATATTACTATTGACGGTCGCATTCTTGCAAGACATGATGCTGAATTAAGCGGTGGCAATATCAATATGGGAAGCGGCGGTATATTGCTTGCTGGTGTTGGCAACCAAACAGAAATGTTAACAGATAAAGCTGCGGCCGATACTCTATTTCAATCTCTAGTTAATGCGGATAATATGAATATAGCAAATGGTTTTGCCAATAACAATGGTAAAATTATAATTACATCTAATAAAGGGACAAATTTTGAAGCAGGAAGTAAAGTTAAGAACTTCGGAATGCTTAGTGAAACTACAATTACTAATACTGGTAGTGAAGGTGTAAGGATTGCTGGAGAAGTATCCAATCCTAATGGAACATTGAGCGTTACCAACAAAGCCGGTGGAATCAATATTAAATCTACAGCAAATTTAAAAAATAAAGGTGAGATGGTAATTACCGGTCAAGATGCTGATACAGGAATTATTATCAACGGAACTTTAACGAATGATGGAAATTTAACAATAACAGAAAATACAACAAGTGGTACAACAGGCATTGAAGTTGGCGGAAATATAACTAATGATACAGGTGTCACAACTATTACAAATACCAAATCTGGCGGTATTTCAGTTACTTCAAGCGGTAATATAACATCTAACGGTACCGATTTAGATATGACTAATAATGGTACTGACGGTTTTATCATTGACGGTACTGTTAATAGCAACTCGGGCATCGCTGATTTAGTTAATAATCAAAATACTTTCGATATTAATGGAAACATCATTAGTGCTGGAGATGAACTTAATATCTCTAACAATGGCGATAACGGATTGAATATTGAAGGACTTGTTCACAATCAAAACGGTGTTGCTGATATTTTAAATAATGCTGGCGGATTAAATGTAGAAACTGCTGGACAAGTTACTAATGATGGAACTTCTATCACTATGACTAATGAAGGCGATGGTGGTTTCATTGTTGATGGTTCTATTAATAACAATTCTGGGGTTGCTGATTTAGTTAATAATCAAAATACTTTCGATATTAACGGAAATGTCATTAGTGCTGGAGATGAACTTAATATCTCTAACAATGGCGATAACGGATTGAATATTGAAGGACTTGTTCACAATCAAAACGGTGTTGCTGATATTTTAAATAATGCTGGCGGATTAAATGTAGAAACTGCTGGACAAGTTACTAATGATGGAACTTCTATCACTATGACTAATGAAGGCGATGGTGGTTTCATTGTTGATGGTTCTATTAATAACAATTCTGGGGTTGCTGATTTAGTTAATAATCAAAATACTTTCGATATTAACGGAAATGTCATTAGTGCTGGAGATGAACTTAATATCTCTAACAATGGCGATAACGGATTGAATATTGAAGGACTTGTTCACAATCAAAACGGTGTTGCTGATATTTTAAATAATGCTGGCGGATTAAATGTAGAAACTACGGGACAAGTTACTAATGATGGCTCTGCTCTTACTATGACTAATAGCGGAGATAAAGGTTTCACTGTTGATGGTTCTATCAATAATAATAACGGTAAAGCCACTTTGACAAATTCCAATGGTAAAATGTTAATCTCTACTATAGGTAATATTAACTCAAAAGGTTCTGAATTAACTGTTACAAATTCCGGTACTGAAGGAATGCATATCCAAGGACATGTAACGCATAATAATAAAGACGGTAAAGTATCATTTTCAAATATTAACTCTAATATGGTAATTGGTCATGATACAACAGATTTTAATATTACCTCTGATGCTGATATTAATATCAATGTTCAAGACGGAAATCTGTTAAACTATGGAGTAGCTTCAACTCAAATAAAAACTACCGATAACGCTGACCTTAACATAACCGCACAAAACGGTTCTATTGGTGAAGATCTAGGACTTTGTGACGGTGGCGTCTGTACAGGTGTTGGACCTGGAGAAAGAGATTTAACAAAATCTATTAATACAGAAATAGATGGTAAAATAACTGCTGATAGCCACGGCACTGGTGCTTTAATTAACATCGCAAGCTTAAACAAAGATATGCACATCAATAAAATAGATTCTGACGGACGTGTAATCCTGCTTGCAGATGACAAAACAAACAAAGGAGCTACAGGATATGATATAATAAACAGCTCTGATGACAACTCCATAACACCAAACATCAAAGGAAGTGGTATTTCAGCTATCGCGAGCGGTGATATTGGAAAATCAGATAACAAAGTAACTTTTATCCAAACTGGTGCTAAAGTTGATATCGCAAATGAAGCTGACGATGCCAGTGCCCCTCATGATTTATACGAAACACCTATTCATACCGGTGATGGAGTCGAATTCTTAGCAATCGGCAATATAAATATTAAAGGCAATGACAATGCAGATGGTACAAAAAATGATACAAATGTATGTACAATTGCTTCAAGAACAGGAACTGTAAATGCTGAATTTTCAGGTAATACATATATTAGGGATATTACAGCTCAAAATGAAGTAAATGTGGTAAACCGAGGTTCTGAAATATATATTGAAAACCTTGGCGGAGCCCCATCTAGATATTCAGAAACCGGCGACTATTATGGAATGTATGACGGAATCCTTCCAGAAAAAGCTAATATCAAAGCTCTTGATTTAGGAACTGTTGAAAATCCTAATCTTGTACCAAACTCAACTATTGTTATTAAAAATGGTGTAATTAACGGTAAAGGCTCTACAAGCCATCCGGGACTAGATCAAGATGTTACTGTAACTGCTGATAATGCCTATGTTGGAGGATATTACTTTAACATGGGTAAACACAGGGGCAACGGTCTATCTGAAGTTACAAAAGATGATTATACAAACACTTTAGTAAATGCAGGAGATCCAAATACCCCAGTATCTATAAGAGGAAAAGCTGTAAGACCTGATGATGCTTTAGAAATTGGCAGAGATCCAATTGAAAGAATATACTACTACGCTGACATTGACGGTGATGGAAATCCTGATGAAGGTTCTAACGGCAGCGGTCAAAAAGATGATCCGACATTTGATCCTGATAAAGAACAAGCTGATGATTTAGTAGTTCCAGAACCTGATGATCCAACCCCACCTGGTGACGATGACGATGATGATGGCCCTATCGATCCTGGTGACGATGACGATGATGACGGTCCTATTGATCCTGGTGACGATGACGATGATGACGGTCCTATCGATCCTGGTGACGATGACGATGATGACGGTCCTGTTGTTCCTGGTGACGATGACGATGATGATGGTCCTGTTGTTCCTGGTGACGATGACGATGATGACGGTCCTGTTCCTGGTGACGATGATGATGACGATATTACCATGGATGATGCAAAACGTACTTGGAAGAAAGAAATCAATGATAGTATCTCAGTAATTGATAAACGTCAATATATGAGATTTGATATTAATGGAAACCCCAATCCTGTAGTATTTGAATCTGAACCTACTGTTGATGGTATTCTAAACATATCAAGAGGAGGTGTACAACTTAGTCATAATAAAACTTTAAAAGTTGGTGATGTCGTTCCTGTTCACATCAAATACGGAGATATTGATATAAAAACCGAAGTAAAAATAGTATCGGCATCAGATGTAACAGCCGGAGGTGAATTCGTAAATCTTGATCTTGCAACTGCTAACCAACTATTATATTTAAGCTTATTAATGGATGGTACAAGCAATCAAAATCAATATTACGCAAACACCAATAGCGAAAGTCTTTCAACTACAGGTGTCGATGATTAAAAAATAAACTTTATAAAAAAGAGACCGAAATATCGGTCTCTTTTTTGGTAGATTTTTTTCAATTTTTGTGATATTATTATAAGTATATAAAATTTACCTGAATTATGCCGAAGTGGTGGAATGGTAGACACGTACGTTTCAGGTGCGTATGGAGCAATCCGTGCGGGTTCAAGTCCCGCCTTCGGCAATTTTATTAGTTATTTTATGATTTTTCCTAAATTCTCAACCATCTTTTCTGCTATAGCTAGACGAGTTTCAACTGGACCTACAGCCAAATTATTTACATCAATTTCAAAATTTTCAGGTAAAATTTGACAATTTTCTAATGCAAATCTAACCAGTTTTTTCTCTCCCGGATTTAGAAGCCTGTTTTTAGCAAATATTACATCAAAGTAACTTGCTATAAAGGCAGATGTTCGATGATTTACACTTACATAATCTTTTCTTTCAATTGCAGATTTTAATTGGTCATAATAGGAAAACATAACATTTTTTAAAAAAGAAAAATTCTTTTTTATTATATTTTCAGCCAAACTATCAGGATAAAGTGTTTGAGTAAGATCTTGTATTTCTTTAAATTTACCCTCTCTATCAAACAGGATTTCTGATTTATTTATGTTATCTACAATGCAAGTTGTATACCCTAAAGAAGCTTTACCTCTCCCCCAAACATTTTCAATATTTTTACGCGTCCACTCAAGTGTTCTATACATAATATCAATAGGCTTTGAAGTTTCTCTTAAATAAAAAACATCACCCGTCTCGAAATAATGATTATCAATTTCTGGATTTTCGGAATATTTTAATGCAATTTTTCTTCGTCTTGCAATATCTGGCTCTTTGGTACAATAAATATAAATATCATAATCAGAATTTACATCTTCATTATTGGTTGTGGATGAACCCCCTAGTACTATTGCCTCAACTTCTTCGATTTTTTTATAATCTTCCACCATTTGATAAAGTATTTTTTTGTTTTGTTTACTCAAGTCCTGACCAGAATTCATATATTCCCCCTGTTAATCAACAAAATTAACTCTTTTCAACATTATCCCAATTATATACTAAAAAAAATTCTTGACATTTTATTAACTTATGATAATCTTGTTGTTAGGAGAGACTAACTAATGAGAGTAAATCTTTTTATTCCAGCCTTATATAATACAAACAGACAAATATTAAATTTTTCGGCAGACCCAAGAATAAATAACAAAGTCAAATCTGACGAATACTCAGATCTGAGAGTATTTCATCATCATATATATGAGTATAAAAAGGGAATTAGAAATTTAATTTTGACAACAGAAAAAGCAAAATACAGAAATTCTATTGAAAAAAGATTACAAAGCGAGAAAATTGCTTATGTAATTCATGAAATTCCAAACGGCAAAATAAATGTATATTTTGGAGAAAAAGACTGCGTAGATGTAGTTAAAACATTCAACCCCAAATTAAATGAATTAAGTGCAGAGCAAGATTTTATGCTTGGAATAATGCTAGGATATGATAGAGTAAGACAATGTGAAAGATATTTAAAAATTAAAAATAACATTATCAAACTCAAATCAAACAAAACATTTGACGGTTAAAATTTATTTAATTCTTTTCAAAGAAGACAAGAAATTATTATGTTCAACATCGCCATCTACGGTTGTCAAAAACACCTGACAATCTTTTTCATCTGCATTAATATCAGGCAACTGAGAAAGCTCTGCTGAATAATAGTTACTGTCATTACGACTGCTTAGAGGAACTCTGTTTGCTAAACTATTAAGTGAGAAATTACGCAAAGCTCCCGCGAATCCCTTTTTGGCATTACTCATTTTTGTATAAATTCTTAATGTAGCATCACGTGTCTCAAGATCAAATCTGCCTACGACAAAAGCACTTAGCTGATCTGCTTGAGATTTAATATTAATTTTTTCTACTACGTTATCTTTTAATATCAATTCACCGGTTATTTTATCAAAATCACCTTCAGGAACATTTACTAAATCCGAAAAAGTTGCAGGACTTATCATTGCCAATGGATTTCTAAACAGGGAAGCAAATTTTAATATATATTCAACTAGACCTATTTTTTGAATAGTACCGTCTTTGACTACAAACTTAATCAGACCGTTAAGTTTTAAAGAATCATCTGTATTTAATTCAATAAGTCCACTTGCTTTACCTGTAATCTCACGTTTCAATGCCAGCAAGGATGTAGCCATTATGTCACTATTTACATCTTTTATACCTAGTTTAATAGAATATAGATGCTTTTTCAAATCACACTCAATTTTTGTAGAAGATATACCTTCTGCAATATCAAATCTATTTGAATTTACTCTCAAAATACAATCTTTATCTAATGTAAGATTAGCAAACACATTACCGAAATTGATATCTTTATAAGACCCTTTAACTACATGCAAAATACATCTATTAATTACCAAAAGCCCAGGATTTAGAATAGGTGCTGTATCATCATTATCCAATTGCTCATCAGTTTTAGAATCAATTTCTTCTGTTACAGCAAATTCTTCTTTATTTACCTGAGCAGAAGCAGTTTGATTATTAAATGAATTCAGAATCCTTTCAATATTAATATCATCAATTTTCAAATTAATATTATTTACAACTATTGGAAATACAAGTGCATTTTTTATATCACCGGATATATCATATGCAGTTCTTCGATATCTACCGTTTGAGCTTAAAATAATAGAAGAGTCATTGGTCTTTAGAGTAGCTTCTTTAATAAATAACCTTTGGGCAGGAATTCTCATCCCTTGAATTTTCATATCACCTTGAATTGTCGGTACTTTACCGGTATTTACATAATGAAGATTACCTGCAATTGTTCCGCGTTTAAAAACTTTTCCTTGCACAAACAAGTTCAAAAACTCACTTGGCAGAGGATTAGGAATTTCAAAACCCATATCTTTAATTATACCTGCCATAGTTACATTACCTTTTACTGTCAATATAGGCTTTATTTTTGAACCTTTTTGAATATTCTCAGCAATATAATAATCAATTTTTTCTATATTTATATCATTACCTTTAAAGTGCATTACTGCATTAACGGCTCTGTCATAAGATGTCGGACTTAATGACATTCCATCTACTAAAATATCCTGCCCTTTAGCTAATTTAAAAGCAGCAGTCATATCCATTTTGTCTCCTAATGCCTCAAATATAATTCTGCTGCCGCCTTTTCCGACAATTTCAAAAGGATAACCCACAATTTTTGAAAGATGATTTACAGCAAATTCATTAGTCACAGCAGCATTTGTAGTAACTGCCGTTCTTGCACTTTTGAAGTAATCATATATACCGCCATTCATTACAACGGTATTCTGCTTACTTTTACCATAATAACCTTTCACATCCTGTAATAAAATATCTTTGTTGTTAATTACTGCTCTACCTTCATTCAAAGTTAATTTCAAATTATTAAGAGGAAGTAATATACAAGAAAAATTATTTAATGTAACAATACCGTCAATTTTATTTTTAGTAAGCACAAGTTTTGAATTAAAACTGCCTTGCAAATCCTTAAAACCTGCAAGAAGCATGCTTCCGTTACTTATAATTAAATTGGACTCTACAATATCTATAACATCTTTTATATCAAAATTGTTTGTCTCGGCTTTTAAGTAATAATTTTTTTTATTATCGGCATAAGCATTAATTACTATTTTAGACCGGTTTATAAAAAATCTAAAATCTTTTACATTAATTTTGTTATCTTCTATATAAATACAATCTCTATCAGCGGCGGTAAGATAGATTTTTTTATTATTTTTTTCAAATTCAGTCTGCGACCTGAAATGAATATAGTTTTTCTTATCTTGGTTGTTAACTTCTATATCCTGACCGCGGAATCTAATAAAAGTATCAGGCTCTGCTTTGAATACGATTAAGCAATCTTTAACAAACATTTTTGCACTGAAAATATCTATATTCCAATCGAATTCTTGTTTTGGTTCGGTTTCTTTTTTATCAGACTTTCCTAACTCTGAAAGTTTATTTACATCTATGAATATATTATCAGCACCTAGCTCTTTTATTATGATATGCTTTTTAAAAATTTCAGAAAAATTTAAAAGTATACCGAAATTTTCTAAATTTAAAATTTCATTATCTTCTTTTTTTATAGCAATATGCCCAATACGAAAACCCAATACAGGTTTTAAAGAAGTTTCAAGTACGGAATCCTTGACCTCCAAATCGATTCCCGCATATTTTTTTGCTGACTCTGATACAAAATTGGCAGTTTTCTGACTTGATACTACTTTAGGCAATACGTTTAAATATAATATAAAAGGCAAGCTTATTAATACAGCTGCGGTTACAAACACTATTGAAAATATTTTAGTTTTTCTACCAATTTTCATAATCTCTCCCTAATTAAATTCTAGCATAAAAAAATTTTATGCTAGAATATAGTTATGAAAAGACTAGTATTGTTATTTTTGTTATGTTTATCAATTTCAAGCAGTGCATATGCAATTACAGGGCATGTTGCACAAAATACCATGTCAAATGTAGAAGTATATAGCCTTGAGAACAAATTCGGATTAAAAAACAAATCAGGTGATATCATAGTTGAACCAGACTATCAAAAAATAATAAGACTTGGAGATACATCATTTATTATCCAAAAGAAAAATAAATTCGGCATAATTGACTGTGATGGTAATTTTATTATTAAACCCAAATACAGACATGCCGAAAGGATTCTCGGCAAATTCGTAAAACTTGGTAACGATAATGACTATGGGATTTATGATGAGAACGGAAACATAATCGTGCAGCCGGAATATTCTAAAATTGATCTGCTTTTTGGCGGGATGTTTCTGACTTATAAGGACTTCAAATATGGAATTGTTGATTTTGAGGGGAAACAATTAGTTGATAATAAATGTGATGATATCTATATGCCAAAACCTAATATTATGCGAATTCAATATAACGGCAAATGGTATGAAATAGAGCAGGTAAGTGCAGATACATTAACTCTTCCTGAAGATATTCAAAACATTAAAGAAAATCAAAATTTTAAAATAACAGAAATTATCACAAATCCACTTCCAGCAACCGGTTACTCTGTTGTGACGGCAACGGATTATTTTATTAAACTGTTTTCATCAATTTCACCAGCTTATGAACAAACCATTGATGAATTGATGCTATCAAAAGGAGCTGATACCGTATCAATTTTTATGCGGGCAAGCTGGATACCTAAATTTCCTGTAACTTACATAAAAAAATATTATATTAATGTAAGAACACCAAATAATGGACCTTTGGCTGATGTAAAACAAAATTTAAAAAATCAAATTAATGAATAGTTTGAATAAAAGGGGATATATGAAAAAAATATTATTTACAATTTTATCTTTAATTATGGCTTCAAGCATTTCATTTGCATATACCGCAAATCCTAATGTATTAAATTCAATAAATGATAATCAAATTGTAGATTACAACCCCAATACAAAAATTTGGTCAAGGAATCTCGGGCTGAAAGATTATGTATTCACAAAGCATGTATCAGTCGGCACAGGAAGTTTTTCTGAATATGTATATAAAGACACGCAATATGATATAAATTCTACCTATGAATTTTTGTTTTACGGCAAACTAATAGGATACAATGCACATTTGCTTAAATTTTTTGATTTCACATTTAACGGCAAAGATTTTGAAGCAAAAGAACTTACCAAAGAACAAGTACAGTTTTTATTCCCTGATATAAAAATTATTATGGTATCTGATTTTAAAGATAACGAAATTACTATAGAATCACCTATATTCAGAAAAAGAGCCTATATGATTCTTAACGATACTGACAGAGATTTCTACAAATATCAATTTGAATATTACAAAGCAAATGATAATGTATTTAAAGGAATTTTTGAAACAAGTTTTCCAAGAGTTCTTATATACTCTCATTTCAAAAGCAGAGATGAGCTATTTCCTATATTAAAGATTAATATTAAACCTATATTAAAAGAAACGGAAATATCAGAAAAAGAAACTGATATAGATGAAAATGAATCACCAGAAGCAAATTAAATTATTTATTAGTCTTTAATTAAATTTTCACTTATAATTTTTGCAGCAAAACCGACAAAATCTTCACAAGGTCTTTCTTTGTAATATTGCTCGGTTCTTTTTGACGGCACTGGAGAATCTGCCCCTTCTGACAAATTCAAAAGTTCACGACAAATAATTGTACCATATTCTTTTTTAAATTTGCCAGCCAAATTCTGTATTAATTCGTAATGCTTTGCTTTTATTTCATCATCATTATGTGAAATATATCCTTTTTTTAACCCAGCTACCATAAACATAGCCGTCACAGCACCGCAGACCTCTCTTAATCTACCCATGCCACCTCCAAAAGAAGATGATAATTTTAAAGCCGTCTCAAAATCAATTCCGACATCATCACAAAAAGCACAAAATGTAGATTGTGCACAATTATAACCTTTTTTAAAAAGTTCTCTAGCCTTCTGTTCCTTTATATTCATATAAATATAATACACCAAAAAGATTAATAAAAAGAGCCCTGAAACAGAGCTCGTTGGAATTAAGAATAGCTGGAAGTATGAAAAAGATTTAATTATATTAAACTCTCTTCATTCTTATAAAACAATTAGCCACATGAGCAATATTTTATTTTTTTAACTTCTTTACCAAATCAATTTATTAGATTATAATTAATTTATGGAAAGAAATTTGGTAACAATTCAAAAATTGAATGTCGATACATTTACCTTTTCAGAAGCCATTAATTACGCTACAAAAGGTCAGGTCGTTACAATTAACCCCGAAATGATTGATTATGCCTCAAAAAATAAAGATTTTGCAAATATTATAAATGAAGCAGAACTAGTTATTCCTGACGGGATTGGTGTACAGTTAGGGTTGAAAATACTCGGACATAGTGTAAGAAGAATTGCAGGAATTGAATTTGCCAGAAAAATGATTGAAAAATATTCAAATGAGAACAAATCAATCGCATTAGTTGGGGCAAAACCTCATGTAATAGAGAATGCAGTAGCAAACTTAAAAAAAGAAACTCCAGATATTAATATAGTTTACTATCATGACGGATATTTTAAAGATAATAATGAAATATTATCACAACTTCAAAAACTTCAGCCGGCATTGGTGCTTTCAGCACTTGGTTCCCCTAAACAGGAAGAATTCAACTATATCGGTAAAAAACTTCTTCCTGAGTGTCTTTTTATAGGTGTAGGCGGAAGTTTTGACGTATGGTCTGGAGAAGTTGAACGGGCACCGCAAATTTATCAAAAATTATGTATTGAATGGCTATATCGAACAATAAAAGAACCTAAACGATTTAAAAGAATATTTCCGACACTGCCATTATTTGTTTTAAAAGTCTTAAAAGAAAAAATAACAGGAGTATAAAATGCTTAGCGAAAATGAAGTACAAAAACTTAAAGAACTGGCAAAAGAAAACAGAAGAAATATCGTAAAAATGGTACATAATGCTGCCTCAGGTCATATAGGAGGTTCTTTATCTTCTGCTGATATTTTAACCGTACTTTTTCATAAATGTATAAAAACAGCTCCTAAATGGCATGAAGATGAAAACTATGAGACTCGTGACAGGTTTGTATTGTCAAAAGGACATACCTCACCTGCTTATTATTCTGTTCTTGCTCAGACAGGATATTTTGATAAAGCGGAATTGATGACTTTTAGAAAATTCGGAAGCAGATTACAAGGTCATCCAATGCCTTGTTGTCCTGGAGTTGAAGTTGCAACAGGCTCATTGGGACAAGGATTATCAATTGCTTGTGGTATAGCAATTTCTCTTAAATTAGATAAAAATACTGCAAATGTTTTTGTTCTTTTAGGCGATGGAGAATTGCAGGAAGGAAATATCTGGGAAGGGTTTATGAACGGAGCACAGCATAAACTAGATAATCTTATTGCTATAATAGACAGGAACAATCTTCAAATTGATGGATGTACCGAAAACATTAAAGCTATTAACCCGCTAGATGAAAAAATTAAAGCTTTTAATTGGGATGTTATAGAAATTGACGGACATGATATTAATCAAATTTACGAAGCTATTGAAAAAGCAAAAAAGAATCCAAAACCAACCGCTATAATTGCAAATACAATTAAAGGTAAGGGGGTAAGTTTTATGGAAAACAATGCCGGCTGGCATGGGAAAGCAACAAATCAGGAAGAATTTGAAAAAGCGATGTCAGAATTGATGTAGAGGTGAATTTATTATGATTTATGATGAAATTAAAAATATAGAACTATACAACCTTGATAAAACAGCTGTTGACTTTATAAAAAATTTAACACCAGATATTGAATGTAAAAAATATATTCTTAACGATAGTGTATATGCAAATGTTGAAGAATATACAACAAAAGAAAACGGATTTTTTGAAGCACACAAAAAATATATTGATATTCAATTACTGCTATCAGGCGAAGAAATTATCGAATACACACCCCTTGACGGTCTTAAAATTAAAGATGAATATGATACAAATAAAGATATTGCTTTTTACTATGATGGGATAAAACCTATAATTAAACTAGAAATGCAACCGGGATTTTTTTCTGTATTATACCCTAATGATGCTCATAAACCACAATTAAAAATTACTAACCCACAAAAAGTTAAAAAAGTTGTTCTAAAAATAAAAATAGATTAATTCCTACATATTTTTATTTTTGAATTCTGCAACCTGCTTAACCTCTTGATGATTTATTCCTAACTGAGGTTCTACTATTTTATGCATTATGATTTTTTCAACGAACATATCAATAGGTTTGATTAAAAGTCCTAACGTAATAAAACCGCCTAATGTTTTTTTCATTTTAACTTTGAAAATTTGCGAATTTCCATAATTATTTATAACATCTTTTATGGCGTAATCTTTGGCATAATATTTAAAGTCAGGATCTTTTGAGTATTTTTCCTTTAAGACTTTAAATTCTTTATATAATTTTTCTGAAATTTTCTGAGGACGAACATTTTCTTTAGAATCGAGAGCCTCTCTAATTTCAAAAATATCATCTATTTTTTTATCCATATACTCATGAATAATTTTACGTCTATCCAAGCCCTCTTTACCCATTTCTTCAGGATGACGACCACTGAATATTAAATCAAAGAATTTCTTGAATACATTTTTGTTTTCATGTTCCCTAGTTTTATTATCTATAAAGTTATCCAAAGAAGTTGCAAATTCTGATTTAAAATCTTCTTTTCTATGTTTATACTTATACAATTTTCTTCTTGTCATAAAATCTTGCAAGAATTTTGATGCCTCTTCCTGAGATTGCAAAGAAAGTTTTGCATTACTTTTACGAGCCAATACTGATGCCGTTTTTTGTCCGGCATGGACTGCAACTATCGGGAATATTACACTTGCAAAAGCTTGAAATATAGCCTGAGAAAGTCCTCTGCGTGTATTAGGGTCATAAGATTCTTTATTATTGCGGTATTTATCATAAATATCTGCCCCAAAATACATCATCGCAGGATACCACAGCAATGTTCCTAATTTTGGTGCTATGTCCATAACCGCAGCACCGATATCATTTGTAAATGCCAGACCGCGTATAGGCCATTTCATCAAAGGGTCATTATAGGGACGATCTTTTTTATTAAATTTTTCAAAAGCAGGAGAATTATTGCTTTCATTCTTTTGAATATTTTCTTTAAAACTAAGGTTTTTGTAATTTGGGGTTAAAGTAATCAATACGTAAATCTCCTACAGATTATCTACCGTCCATAATAGACTCATGCCAGTCCATTATATTATAAATAGTAAACATAAACTATTTTGCTAGTAAATATAGTAAATATTTATTAAGTTGCATAAAATAATAATAGTGATATACTTAGTTATAATAAAAATGGAGTAGTTTATGAAAGCTGTTATTGAAACTGTAAAAAAAATATATATAAAAAATAATATAAAAAAACATATTATTTTGTTTGTAATTGTAGCTGTTTTTACTACACTTTCTACTCTATATGATATTAGAACCAGTCAGCCCGATACCTGGAAACAAAACTGTTTTGACTGGATTTTAAATATCCTTATTGCAATTTATAGTATACAATTTTTGCATGATTGCTTTAGAACTCCAGAAACTACAACTTTACCAAGTTGGAATAAAATAGAATTAAAAGCAATCCCCGGACAAATAATTTTAAGTATTATATGGACTTTATATCTTTTTATTATCGGAATTCTTGCTTTGATTTGGTATGCTGCAACTGATGATCTTATATTACCTATTTTTATTGCTATCCTTTTAATCGGATTTATGCCATCTATATACTATAGTTATATAAAATTTTCCGAAAATTTTTCTCTTAAAAAGACTTTTGATATAATAGCACTAGTAAAATATACGCAAAAAGTATTCAAACCTACAATGAAAGTATATATTCAATACATTTTTGCTTTTATCATATTGTTTGTTTTATACATTTGTCTATACTTTATCGGAGGGTTAGCTGGAATAACTACATTATTTCCTATAGAAAACGAATACTTCGCATTTGACTTTATAACAAGTGCATTTTTCGAATATATACTAAACCTTTTGCTATTTTTTATGTTTCCATACTCTCTTTTCAAAATTTACATTTGTACATCTGAAGACTATGGAAAAGACTCTAAATTACTTTTAGCAAAAGAAGAAGAAAACAAAACCGATACCAATAACTAGTATTTATTAAAGTGAATTTTTGATATATTACTTCTGTCTACATAACGGTTTTCGTCATCACTATATCCAAGAGCAATCAAAGAAAAAGGTATTATATTTTTAGGAAGATTGAAATATTCACTGCATTTTTTAACGCGTTCTTCGTCAGGATAAAATCCCATCCAGCATCCGCCAAGTCCTTCTTCAGCAATTTGCAGAAGAATGTTTTGAGTACAAGCACTCAAATCCTGCTGAATCCATCTGACATTAGGTGTGTCAATATTACCTAATACAATAATTGTAACAGGAGCTTTTGCAACCATCCCTGCCCAAGGACTCATTTTTGAAACTGCATCTTTGATATTTTGTTCTGTTATTACCAAAAACTCCCAAGGTTGTCCGTTATGAGCTGACGGTGCCTGCATTCCTGCTTTCAGGATTCTGTCTAATTTTTCACTTTCTACCGGCTTACCTAAAAAACGTCTTATAGATCTTCTTGTAAAAATAGTATTTTCCATATATTAAACTCCCTTTCATAACAAAAGGATTATAATATTATTTAGCTCAAAATGCAATAATTTATAAAAACAAAGTTTTAAAGTTAAAAAATTAATATCAATATTTACATTTTAAATTAAAGTTTTAAAATTAAACCTGGAGATATGAAATGATTACCCCTTTTCAAAAAAAATTCAAAGACATATGCATGAAGTTGGGCAAAAATAATGATGCTCTATACGGAGCATTAACCATTGCTGCATCAAAAGGGATATTACGACCTACATTCACTATGATGGATAAAAAACAAGAAAAGAAATCCCGTACATATACAGCCTTTAGAGAAGGACTCACCGGTGCTGTTGCATTTTTTTCTTATCTTGTAACAAATAAAGGTGTTGAAAAACTTGCAAACTACATTGTTAAAAATACAAATAAACTTGATAAACTTCCTCAAATGAAATCTACTTTATCTTTAGTTAGCGTAAGTTTAACAGCTTTGTTTGTCATACCATGGATTTGCAATTATGCAACCAAACCGCTTTTAGACAAAATTCAAGGAGCTAATACAAAACAACCTACCCCTAAAAAACAATTGCAAAAAACAAATCAGCCTGCATTTCAAAGCTTATACTACGGGAAAATGTATAACAATTTCAATTCAGGAATGAGAATAGGAGGCGGATTATGATAGATAAAATCGCTAACATCCTCACTAACCCTGCATTTGCAAATTTTGCGATGAATACAAAATATACCGTCACAACCGAATCCATATTCAAAGCTACAGGAAGACCTGCTGCTATTATGCTTGATAAAAATGTAGATCTTGATACAAGAAAATATGCAGCAACTAAAGAAGGACTCTATCAACTTTTATGTCTAGGTATCTATCTTACAATGATTCCTTTAGTCTTTAAAAAATACGGTTTTAAAATAGCACAAAAAATTCTCAAAAATGACAAAGATTTACCTAAATTTAAAGATGCTGATGAGTACTTGCATTATGCAAAATTAGCATCACGCAAAAAATCAGAAAGAAATGATGAAAAATTATTATCAAAAATTTCTGACACATTAAAAATTGATGAAAGAGATTCTTTAACTCTTAAACAGCATCTGCTTAATGATGAAAAACCGCCAGAATTTCCTGTCGCTAAAGGTGCAATAGAGTTGAGTAATCTAGTCGGCACAGTAATCGGACTTGCCTGGATTGCATCAGAATTGAGCAATCACATTTTGCACCCGATTATGCGAGTATTAGGATTTGAAAAACCTAAAAAGTCTGTCCATAATAAAGTTGATACAAAAGCATAAATAAATGATCCAAATTTTCGTAAATGAGGTGAAAAAATGAGTGTATTTGAAGCTGGAATGATGGTATGCTTTGGAGTAAGCTGGCCTGTAGCAGCATTAAAAACTTATAAAAGTAAATGTGTACATGGTAAAAGTATCCATTTTTCAATGCTTATACTACTAGGCTACATATGCGGTATAACACATAAAATTCTTGATAATATGGATTGGGTATTTTGGCTTTATATTCTAAGTACTTTTTTCCTGCTCATAGATATGTATCTATATTGGCTATACAAAGATAATCAAGCCCCTGTAACTAAAGATAATAACAAATCTCAAAATACAGAAAAAATACATATTTAAAAATATTTATAATCTTTTTATTTTTTCTTGAAAGATAATTACTATCAGGTTTCAAAATAATATTATTCTGCTATAATTTTATAGGAAGGAGAGTTATAAAGTATGGTTTTAGATAAAATTAACAGTCCTAAAGACTTGAAAGAACTTTCAATTAATGAAATGAATGAATTAGCAGAAGAAATTCGACCTCTAATAATAAAAAAAGTAAATACAACTGGTGGTCACATGGGACCTAATTTAGGTATAATTGAAGCAACTATTGCAATGCATTATGTGTTCAATTCTCCAGAAGATAAATTCGTTTTTGATGTATCTCACCAATGTTATACACATAAAATTTTGACAGGAAGAAAAGAATGTTTTACAAATCCTGAAAATTACTACAAATACACAGGCTACACAGCACCAGAAGAAAGTCCTCATGACATATTCAAAGTCGGACATACATCTACCTCTGTCAGTCTTGCAACCGGTCTTGCGAAATCAAGAGATTTAAAAGGTGAAAAAGGGAATGTCATAGCTTTAATAGGTGACGGTTCATTGAGTGGTGGTGAAGCTTTTGAAGGTCTGGATAATGCAGCTGAACTTGACAGCAATATCATAATAATCGTAAATGATAACGAAATGTCCATTGCAGAAAATCATGGCGGACTTTATAAAAACCTTAGAACCCTCAGAGAAACAAACGGTAAAGCAGAACTAAACTTCTTCAAATCTTTAGGTTTTGATTATTACTATGTAGAAGAAGGAAACAATATTGAACAACTTATAGAGACATTTAACAAAGTTAAAAACATTGACCATCCTGTTGTTGTGCATATAAGAACATTAAAAGGAAAAGGACTTCCTGTTGCTGAACAAAACAAAGAAATGTTTCACTGGATTAACCCACGCATTTTGGACGAACAGCCTCAAAATGCAGAACCTATTGAAGATTACAATTCTATTACAAATGAATATTTATACAAAAAAGCACAGGAAGATAAAAATTTAATCGTAATAAATCCAGCAACCCCAGGCGTACATGGATTTACACCTGCATTCAGGACGAAAATGGGAAAACAATACACTGATGTAGGTATTGCTGAAGAACATGCAATAGCTTACGCTTCAGCTCTTGCTAAAAGCGGATCAAAGCCTGTACTTGCTATTATGAGTTCGTTTTTACAAAGGACTTATGACCAATTATCACAAGATCTTGCATTGAATAATTCTCCAATTACAATGCTTGTCTATTGGGGAGGAATTTCAGGCGCTGATGCTACACACCTATGCACTTTTGATATTCCACTAATAAGCAATATACCAAACATCGTATACTTAGCACCTACTTGTAAAGAAGAATATATGAAAATGCTTACCTGGTCGGTTGACCAAACAGAATTTCCAGTTGCAATAAGAATTCCTACCGGAGATTTGATTTCAAGAGGCTTTGAAGATAATACTGACTATTCAAAAATAAACAAATATAAAATAGAGGCAAAAGGTGAAAAAGTCGCTATTATTGCGCTAGGCACATTCTTTAAGCTTGGTGAAGAAGTTAAAAATGAATTAAGAGATAAACTCGGTATAAATGCAACTCTTATAAATCCAAAATTCATCACAGGAATAGACAAAGAACTTCTTGAGGATTTGAAAAATGCTCATGAGCTTGTTATAACATTAGAAGATGGTCTTTTAAACGGCGGTTTTGGTGAAAAAATCGCAAGGTTTTATGGAAATTCAGCTATGAAAGTTCTAAATTACGGAAGCGAAAAAGAATTTACAGACCGTATTCCGGTTGACAAACTTTATGAAAAATATCATCTTAAAAAAGAGCTTATTGCTGAAGATATAAAAAATTGTTTATTCGAAAAAAGCCCGATATAATATCGGGCTTTTTAAAATCATCTTTTTAAATAGTTTAATATTTTTAAATTCAATGTATAATGAGTAAAATGAAAAGAATTATAACAGCTTTATTAATTTTAAATATTGCATTTCCTGCTTTTGCAGCAAATACACCAAAAAATCATAAATATTATGAAAAAGATTATCAAAATGTATGGTGTAAAGCAAATGGCGGAGTAACAGAATATATTCTGCCTGACAAAGCAAGAGTAGATTGTGTAACTCAAACTCATGCAATAGAATTTGACTTTGTTAAAAAGTGGGCTGAAAGTATCGGTCAAGCGATTTATTATGGCTATCAATTAAACAAAACTCCTGGAATTGTATTAATCTCAGAAGATGGCGAAAAAGATGAAAAATATATTAACAGAGTAAGAGCAATAGCCGGCTCACATCACATAGATTTGTGGATTATAACCCCTAATGAAATGCCTAAAGGATAAATTTTATTTGCCCTTAGAAACAAAGAGCAATATAGTTTCCGTAAATTAATCAATAATATTTTTTCTTTTACTGTAAAAATATAATAATTGCAGTAGATTATTTATTTTTATATATGTCCGAAACTGACATAATTCCTACATATAATATAACTAAGAAAGGATTTATGTAAATGGGATATAGTAAAAAAAATATGAAAAAAAATTCAAAAACTAAGGAAAAATCTATAAATTGTAGTAAAGTTACTTCATTTGAAAAATACATGCTATGTAAGTATTTAATTGATTTGATTGATTCTATAGTAATACAGAGACCTGCTTTTCTTGATTTTTATAAAAAATTAATTAATACATTAAATTTGGATTTAAAATTATGCCCAAAATTTGACAATAAGCATTTAATAGATTATAAAACTGAAGTAAAATTTAAAAAAAATTTAGTAGCTATATTAACAAAACATATTAAAAGTTTATCTGTCAAAAAAAATTTTATTGCAAAAAAGATAATTATAATTTCTAATCTTTATAATTTAAATGAATTTGAAACTCAATATTTTTTATATTATGCATTAAAGGAAGTTAATTCTCTATTTTGGGATTTAGAAGATCTTTATAAAGATGAATATAGCCCTTTTCAAACATTTGGAATAAAAGTTTTAAAACTTAAAAGCTGGAATACTCTTCAAACACGAAAAAAAATGATTGAAAAAGGAATTTTTATTAAAAGGGGTTTAAGCGAAGATAAAATCTATTTAAATAACTTTATTATGAATATAATTTTTGACAATAACGTAAAAACTGGAACGCATATTAAAAATATTCTACTTGGCAAAAATCAAAAATCTGAATTAAAATGGAAAGATTTTGAATATTTAAATAAAAATCGCGATATTACACTGAATATTCTAACTTCTGCCATTAAAAACAAATCTAAAGGGATAAATATTTTACTATATGGTGCTGTAGGGACTGGTAAAACTCAGTTTGCTAAACTTGTAGCAAATAAAGCGAAATGTGATATGTATTCAGTTTCTTCTGAGACTATGGATAAAGAAGCAACTCGACAAGATCGCCTATACGATTTGGTATCTAAACAAAATATACTATCTAAAGTCGAAAATTCATGTATCCTTTTTGATGAAGCAGAAGATGTTATGAACCGAGGTTTTACAGACTTTGGCAATGCTTCTAAAGCTTATTTAAATACATTAATTGAAGAAACTCCTGTACCGGTTTTATGGACAACAAATAATATTTATGATGTAGACCCGGCTTTTTTAAGGCGAATGACTTATACTATTGAATTCGAAAGATTATCTGATGATATCAGACTTAATATATGGAAAAGAGCTTTACGTAAAAACAAATTAAAAATTGATAATAAAACATTAATAGAATTAAACAAAAGTTACAATATATCACCATCTTTAATTGCAAATGCAGTAAACACAACTAAACTTATTAACGGAACAAAAGATGACTTTGAGATATTTATAGAAAATCTTGCACGTGTTGTAACTAAAAAGAAAAATGTAAAAAAGAAAAAAGAGTTTGAGATGAAAGAATACAATGAAAATTTAATAAATACGGATTTAGATATAAAAAACTTAACTTCAAAGATAAAGTCATGCGCTAAATTAAATTTTTCATTATGTCTCTATGGAGAGCCTGGAACTGGCAAAAGCTTATATGCAAGATACCTAGCAAATGAATTAGGACTAGATGTAATTTTAAAAAGAGCTAGTGATTTAATGTCAAAATATGTAGGAGAAACCGAACAAAATATAGCGGAGGCTTTTGCTGAAGCAAAGGCAAAAAAAGCAATGCTAATTTTTGATGAGGCTGATTCTTTTTTACAAAACAGAAATAATGCCATAAGAAATTGGGAAATAGCACAAGTAAATGAAATGCTCACCTGGATGGAATCACATGAATATCCATTTGTTTGTACAACAAATTTACTTGATACTCTTGATGAAGCAAGTCTAAGGCGTTTTACATTTAAAATCAAATTTGATTTTATGACAAAAAAGCAGGTAAATAAAGCATTTGAATATTTCTTTGGAATAAAAAACGCGAATGTGAATATAAAAGGGCTGACCGCAGGTGATTTTGCCACAGTAAAAAAGAAAGCTGATTTTTTGTGTATTGAAGAATTACCTGAACTTTGTAAAATGCTTGAAGATGAAGTTAAAGTTAAAAAATCAAAAGAATTACAGAATAATATTGGATTTTAATTATCCACCATCATATTTTAAAGGATATAAATGTAATTGCTTGTTTTCATCATATACTTTTTTACCACAATTTGTATGATAAGGCTTTCCATCAGAATAAAATGTTTGTAAATTTTTATCTTTTAGTAATTTCAATAATTTATTTTTTTCATAGTTATATATTGAAGTACTCCCAAAAGCAATAACAAAATCTTTATATTTTTTTATTTTGCATAAAAATTTCTCAATAAAAACGCTATCTTCTTTTGGCTCATAATTTGTATTGATTTCTTTAGACAAAATCTCTTTTAATTTTTGCGGTTTAGGATGCCTATATGAAAACAAATTTATAATTGCAAAATACTTATACCCGCTATCTACAGATTTTCTTAGTATTGACGCTCGTTTTCGAACCTTACTTGTTGTTAAATCTGAACATATTTCATTTGTATAAGATGGATTTAACATTACAAAGGTTATTAATCCTTCTCGTTTTTGAAAAATACCACCTTTTTTATGTTCTTCAATTTTTTCAATATACAAATATCTTGAATGTGGTTCTTTTGTTATATTATTTTTAAAAAAGCATTTTTCCTTTTGAGTAAATAGCTTCTTCTTTTCAGTTTCTGTAAATTTTGCTTTTGAAAATATTATCAGCCCTGTTCTATTCTCCTCAAGATCTTTTATTTCATAATCATCATTAAATTCTTTTTTTAAAGATTTCAAAATGCACATAAAATTTCCCATTCAATAAACTCTATTAATACTCAGAATTATAATACTTTTATTTGATATTTAAATCATCTATAAATATCAACTTTTTATATGACCATCATTGACATATTATTATCGTAAAATGAATTTTAAAAGGAGTTTAAATATGGAAGATAAGCCAAGATATTCGAGAGTTACAGATATTTTAGACTTGATAACTTTCATGCTATCAAAATTTAATGGGGTTTCTTTAAATGAGATCCAAGAACGATATAATATATCAAGAAGAACCGCAGAAAGAATGAGAGATGCTGTATTGACAGCATTTTCTCAAGTCGATGAAATAGAGACTGATGACCGTTGTAAAAGATGGGGATTTACTAACTATTCATTAAATGAATTGGTGACTTTCTCAAATGAAGATATTGCATTATTAGAAGAGCTTAAAAAGACTTGTAATAATCTTTCTCAAGTTGAAATTGAGAATATTATAATAAAAATGAAGGCGCTAAAGCATAAATTTACTAAAATAGATGAAGAGAAAATTGAATTAATTCTTCAATCTGAAGGTTATGCCATAAGACAGACACAGAATTTTAAAGTAAATTTAGCACAAGTATCTGTAATTCGCCAAGCAATAAAAGAAAAAAGAAAATTGCGAGCTGAATACCACGATAAAATAAGAATTTTAGAACCTTTAGGATTAATTTACGGGGAAAAAGTTCATCTTATAGCAAGAGAGGAAGAAAAAGGCGAAAGTGAGTTTAATTATGTTTTACATAAATTAAAAAATATCCAGATTACACATGAAGAATTTGACTCAAAAGGTTTTAATTTGCAAGAATATTCAAAAAAATCTTTTGGTGTATATTTTGGAGAAATCTATGATGTTAAATTAAAATTTATACCGGAAGCAGCGGAAGATGTTATGAATTATAATTTTCATCCGACACAAAAAATAAATTTGCAAGATGACGGCAGCGTAGTTGTAACCTTTAAAGCAAGTGGTGATAAACATATTATGTGGAACCTTTTTAAATGGGGAAATGCTGTTGATATACTTACACCATTAGAGTTAAAGAAGAAGTATAGAGAATACCTGGAAGAAGTAATTATAGGTATATAAGATATGGAAGAAATTACAAAAAAAAGTTTAAGTAATTGGATCAAAGAAACCGTAAAAGAAAACGAACCGTTTGATAATGAATATGACTTTCAATTCAACCTAGCTCTTAAATTAAGAGATAGCGGTTATAAAGTTAAATTTGAAAAGTTTATATATGATAAAGATGAATATCCAAAATGTCGTTGCGATCTAGTATTATGTAAATCCGACAATCCTAAGATTTTAATAGAATTAAAATATATATTTACAGGTAAACAAGCTCAAAAAACATCAATTAATGCAAGAGAAAGTTTTATAAAAGATTATAATAGAATACTAAACAAAATAGAATCTAGAAACACAGTAAAAAAAGGGTTTGTCGTTTTTTTGACTAATAAAAAGGCAGTATTTAAGCAAACAAAGAGCTCTAGCAATAAGGAGTTTGTCCAAAAATTTCACGAACTAGTTAATAAAGATAATAAGAATAATCATAAATGGCAAGATTGCGAATTTAAAGATAACCAAGAGTGTAAATTATTAGTAGTAGAGGTAAAAGATAAACTCAAATGATTAATCCAAACGCAAAGCAACAGGAATGTATTGATAATATTGACGGCAAATATCTTGTACTCGCAGGGCCTGGTACAGGTAAAACTTTTACAATGATTCAAAGAATTAAGAATATGATTGAAAAAGGTATTAATCCTGAAAAGATTTTGTGTCTTACATTTTCTGATGCTGCAACAAATGAGGTTAAAACAAGACTCGAAAAAGAATTAGGCAAGCTTGATGTCTGGGTGAATGTCTACACTTATCATGGCTTTTGTAATGAAATTATTTTAGAAAACGCAATTGATTTTGAGTTATCTGATAATATTAAAGTAATACCTGATGCGGTCTCAATTTCTCTTATAAGAGAATGTATTGATGAAATTGATTCAAAAGTTTATAGGACAAAAAGGAATGATCCTTATTATTTTATAAAAGAAATTAGAGATAATATAAAAGAAATCAAAGCAAACAGATTAACAAAGGAAAAATTTTTCAACAATATAGAAAGAAATCCTGATTGGGAACCAAAACTTTTTGCATTGAAAAAGAGACTGTCAGAATTAAACCAAAACAATAAAAAAGTTCCTAAAAAATTATTAACTGATATTGAAGATATTGAAAAGAAAATCGCAAAGGTTAAAGAGATTTGGAAATTTTATGAGCTTTACCAATCAAAAATGGAAGAACAAAGATATTTTGATTTTAGCGATATGATAAATCTTGTTTTGGAAAAATTTGAAACTGATTCTGTTTTCCTATCAAAAATCGCTAATAAATATGAATATATTTTGGTTGATGAGTATCAAGATACAAACAAAAATCAAAATGAAATAGTTTTTCATTTAACTAAAGCTCTTGAGAGTGAAAATGTTTTTGTAGTTGGAGATGATGATCAAATTATATATACATTTCAAGGTGCAAGAATTGATAATGTAGAGAGGTTTTTAAAAGAATTTCCGGACACTAAAGTTATTTGTTTAAAAGAAAACATGCGTTCAACCCAAAATATTTTAGATGCAGCAAGAAAAGTTGTAGAACAAGATGATAAAAGATTAGAAATTAATCCTGAATTTGCGCAATATAATATTGATAAACATTTAGTTTCTAAAAATACAAAATTGCCATTCAAGGATAGAAAAGTAAGGTTTTATCATTATGCAGATATTCTCCAAGAATATCAGGAAATTGTTGATGAGATTGTAAATCTAATTGAATCAGATGATTGTCCTAAAGATGATATTGGCAATAAAGAGCTATCAGAAATTGCAATACTTACAAGGGATAATAATTCTCTTGCTACATTTGCAGAAATGCTAAAAGAAAAAAATATTCCATCAGAATTAAAAGAAGGTAAAAGTATATTTCAAATAATATCTTCAAATGTTTTATATTATTATATGCAATTACTTATAAATCCTGAGCTGCATTCTGATAAATTTTTCAGATTAGCACTATCACAACCTTTTAATATTCACCCAAAGGATTTTGAAACAATTTATAATCAAAAATCTTATTACAAATCTTTTGTAGAAATGATAAATTCTATTGATAAACAAGAGTTTATTGAGCATGAAAAAATAGATAATTTTATCAATACTTTTAATAATTTACTATCTTACAAAACGAATGAAACATTGAAAAATGTCGTTTTAGAAATCGGCTGTAAAACAAGAATATTCGATTATTATATTAATTCTGAAACTAATAGAATAGAAAATATTTTAGGACTAAAAAAACTTGTAGATGAAGCTGCTAATTTTTCAAATACACAAAAGAAAATAAGTTTAGAAGAATTTGTAGAATATTTGACAATGTGCTTTACAGATGAAATTCCGATAAAAATAGATAAATCACCTGTTGCAATGAATGCTGTTCAATTATCAACTTATCATTCAGCAAAAGGACGAGAATTTGAATACGTTTATATGCCTACTCTTAAAAACAGGGATTGGGAAAGTAGTTCAAAACCTTTAAGACCGACTATCCCGCTAGAGGCCTCTCAATATAAAACAGATGCAGAACTTAAAGAGTTAAAAAAATCAGATTGCATTAAACTTTTATATGTCGGTATGACAAGAGCAAAACATACATTAAGACTTTCTTATCCGAAAAATATTAACGGTTCAACGCAAACTCCTACAAAATTTATTAGCAGCATTGAAGATGTTTTTGAAAAAGAACAGCAACCATTTACTTATGACAGTTCCTCATTTTTATTAGGAAATATAAAAGCTCTCAGAAAACTCGATTATGACTACGAAAAAGATTTTTGTTCTATGGTTGATAAAAAACTTGAAGGGAAATCATTCTCTCCAAGTGCAGTGAATACTTATTTAAAATGTCCTCGTCAATATTTTTATAATTATATATTAGATTTAGAACCAAAAGATAGAAAACCTGATGCGTTGAGCTTTGGTAAAGCTGTCCATTCAGCTTGTGAATTTGCAGTAAAATTTGCTAAACAAAATAATGAATATCCAACAAAAGAAGAGTTTATAAATGAATTTAAAAAGGCGTTAGATAAATTTCCTATGTCGAGTTATAAACAACGAGAAATTCATATTGAACGAGGAGAAAAGGCTCTTAGTGAATATTATATTCAGATGTGCAACACTCCAATTTCAATGCTTTATGAAGTTGAAAAATCTATAAATTTTGAGCTTGATGGAATAAAATTTTATGGGATTATAGATAGAATTGATAAGAATTCTGACGGAACTTACACTATTTATGACTATAAAACAGGAGGTGCAAAAGATTCAAAAATTATTTGCCCAGATGGAGAACACGAAGATTATTACAATCAAATGGGGCTATATAAATATTATTTTGAAAAATCTACAGGTAATACTGTAAAAGAAACAATATTTATTTTTCCTGAAGAATTTACAGATAATTTTACTTTAAATTTAACTCAAGACAACTGCAAAGCTATTGATGCAAAATTTAAAGAAGCAATTTCAAACATAAAAAATTATAAATTTAATCCAACTCCAAGCAATGAAACTTGTAAATATTGCTCCTATAAAGACTTTTGTTAGGTTTATCATTCATATATGACCAAAGTTGACATAGCAATCATTTAATATGATTTATATGTACAACTTAAAGGAGTCTTATGAATAAAAAGTTAATAGTTGTTGGAATCGGAGGCGGTGGACAAAATATTGTTGATTACATATCAATGAATTCCACTAATCCTAATATTGAAACTTTTATAATCAATTCTGATGAACAAGTTTTAGAAAATGCTAAAACAAAAAATAAAATCCTAATAGGTCCTGAAACTATTTATACAAAATTCATATTATATTTAACAAATAATCTTGGCATAAATTCAAAAATAGTTACATTTTTAAAGAAATTTCAAACAAAGAAAAGTTTAGGGTGTGGTGGGAATGTTGAAGAAGGTGAAATTCGAATGAAGAAATATTTTGATAAGTTAAAATTTATGCAAAACAAATCCGATTTAATCATATTAGTTTCCTGTTTTGGTGGTGGTTTCGGAACAGGAGCAACTCCAGTAATAGCAAATTATCTAAGAGAAATTAACCAAGACTTTATTTCAATTACAATAACTCCATTCCATTTTGAAGGTCAAAAACGCATTGATGTTGCAATAGAAGGAATTAAAAAACTAAAATACATAAACAAAAATTGTATTGTAATTGATAATAGCAATTTTATAAAGGATAGTCATTTATCAATGAAAACTGTTTGGGACAAAATATCTAAAATAGTTTTAGAAAATATATTTGATGTTATAAATAAAAGGAGTAACCATGAATAATGATTTAATTATTATAGGCGTTGGAGAAGGTGGATGCAAAATAGTTTCAAAACTGAATGTAAAATATCCAAAACTATTTATTGATACAGATAAAGATGTTATTGAAAAATATAACGGTTTAAAAATAGGAAAAAACACTTGCGGAGAATATTCAGCTCAAGGAGATATTAATCTTGGGGAATTATCCGTAAGAGAAAGTAAAAATGACTTATTATCTGCAATAAGAGTTCACGATGAAATAATACTTGTAGCACCCTTAGGCGGTGGTACATCATGCGGTGCTACTAAAAAATTTGTTGAATTAATTATTGATGCAAATAAATCTGTGAAGCTCTTTACAAGTTTTCCATTTGATTTTGAAGGTAGAGTTCGTTTATTAAAAGCTGTAAAAACTTTTGATTATTTAAAACAACTTTGTGATGTTATTCTAGTTGATAAATTTGACACCTCAACAATTATTCAAAAAATTAACATTAATGAAATATTTGAAAACCAAGATAACCTATTTATTCAAGAAATAAAAAAGATTTGTGCCTAACTACTTGAAGTAAAACAAGCACAGGATGATAATATGAAACCGATAAAAACACTAAAAGATGAATATATAAATTCAAATATGTTGGAATTTTTTGAACAGGATGAAGTTATAGAAGAAGTTGAAAGTTTTTTCTTGACTCCACTTAATCAACAAGAAACAGGCCTTCCGATGTGTATACATTTGAGGTGTATTGAAAATAAAGGAGAGCCTCCATTCTTACGTTTTCAAAACGACAGGAGCAAAAAATATAACAGCAACTGGGTGAAGATATACATTGATGGCTCCTTCAATAATTACGAAAATAAAAAAATTGTGTTTACAGTTGCCGAAATGCAAGCTCTCAAAGATTGGATAATCACGAATAAAGAAATTATTATCAAGCACTATTATCAGGAATATGATTCATTTCAAGTTTGCAGGACATTGAAAAATTATAAGGAGTAAAAGTTATGAAAGAGGAAAATCTAGAACAAATAAAAAAAGAATTTGAAGATATTGAATGGGAAAAGGCAGGATTTACCCGAGCCGAAATCGAAGAAATGGACAGACGATTACAAGAACAGTCCATTTTTTGGAATGTTTTTTTTGAAGAAATTTATAAACAGCTTCAGGATTAATAATGATTTCTATAAATATAATTTCATCCAATCAGTACCTTTAAATTTTTAAAAGAGAATTTTGGAGACATTTTTATAAAAATTAGATAAAATTAAAACAGGGATTTTTTCCGATTTTAATTAGTATAAATTTTTATGTATAATAACCGTAATGAAAAAGATTTTAGCAATTGCTTTCATACTGACAACAGTGTCAATTATACCTGTATCTGCATCAGTTGAACATAAGGTAATTAAGGTTATTAATGGCGATACTGTATATGTTGACTTTAATGATAACGGCATTGCAGAACAAGATGAAAAAGTCCGCATCAATGGTATTGATACATTTGAAACTAAACTCAATGACGGATTAAATTGGCAGATGAAGCTCTATAACCTTACTCAAGATGAAGCCTTAGGGCTTGGGTATTACGGGAAAGAATTTGCTGAAAAAGAGCTACTGAATAAACCTGTAAGAGCTGAATACACAGCAGAAGAAAAGTTTGATAAAAACAACAGACACTTGATGTCAATCTACTATGATTGCAATAGACAGGGTAAATGCAAAAGCTATGAACAAGAAGTTTTGAAAGCAGGACTTGCGACAATTTATACAAAATCTAACCTTGCATATGAACTCAAACCATATCATAACCTAGATAAAATAAAATCCTATGCGGAAAAATCTCATAGTCTTAATCTTGTTGTATTGAATAAGAAAAATGGTAAATACCACAAAACAACTTGTGAATATGGTTGGAAAGCTTCACATAAAGAGCTGATTAACAAACCATTAATCAAGTATTCTCCTGCAAGTTGCTGCTATCCTAAAGAAATAAAACAAAAAAAATATAAACCCTATAAAAATATCGTAAAACCCGATGCAAAAGATGGAAATATTGAATTATATATTCTAAGTCCGTTAAAACAAAAACACCCAGAAAACACTTGTAAAAGTTCAGCCTGTAAAGCTCTTTTATACAATATAGACAATGCAAAAGAAAGTATTGACTTTGCAATATATGGTATTGCAGAACAAGATAAGATTTTTGAAGCATTAGTTAACGCACAAAAAAGAGGGGTTAAAGTCCGTTGGGTAACTGATTTAACAGAAAATAAGGAAAATATTTATTTTGATACATACAAATTAATGGATAAAATTCCAACTTTTACAACGGATTATGAAAGCGCTGATTCAATAAATATTCCTGATTATAAATATAAATTTGATTTTCAGGGAGCTTTAATGCATAATAAATTTTTTATTTTTGATAATCAAAAAGTCTTTACAGGTTCTACAAATATTTCGTCCAGTTGTTTAACTGGGTACAATGCAAATATAGCTGTATTAATTAATTCAAAAGAGATTGCGAATTTATATAAAAAAGAATTTGATCAAATGTATAATGGAAAGTTTCATAATATGAAAAGTCCCGATGGTAATAATGAAGATATTTTAGTAGATGCAAAATATGTTTCAGTTTATTTTTCTCCGACAAATAAAATCTCAACAACTCAAATTATACCTTTGATAAATCAAGCCAAAAAATCTATTTATATTCCTGCATTCTATTTAACCCATAATGATATTATCAACGCACTTATAAACGCTCACAAAAGAAAAATTAATATTAAAATCATAGTTGATGAGACAAGTGTCAAAGGGAAATATGTAAATGTAGATTATATAAAACAAAATGGTATTGATTTAAAAGTTGAAAATTGGCATGGGAAAATGCATATGAAATCTATCATCATAGATGATGATATCCTTGTTATAGGCTCTATGAATTTTACTAAACAAGGGGAAAGAATGAATGATGAAAATTGCATAGTTATTAAAAATTCTCAAATATTAAATAGTGCATACAAAAAAATATTTTTTAACCTTTGGAATTCAATTAAATAAATCAAAAAGTTTATTTATAACCGTAAATTTAGGCTTTTTATTTCCATAAAACTCTTTGATTTTTTTGATATTTTCAGGTTTAATCATATCCTCTAAAGACATATCAATATTCCATCCGACTCTTTTGAAGTTTCTACTATTAGCGTTATTTTTATCATCTTCATATTTCTTAGCTCTAAAAAATAAATCAGGATGATGCTCGTATAGATTTAACCAATTATTTTTGTTTTGAAACGGGCAAAAATAACAACCGGAACGGTTTGACCATTCATAATATTTAGGAATTCCGATACCTGCTTTAGTTAAAATTTCCATAATATCTGAATAATTTAAGCCATAATTGACAAATGGGTAAACCTCTTTTATTCTTTGATTATTATATTTATTATATTCTGCACGTTGTAATTCATCAGCTCTAATTCCAATAAAAAGGTGAATTATTGAGTTATTTGTATTTAATTTATCAGCAATAAATTTCTTAAAAGGTTTTGTTTTTAATTCTACAGTGCACCACCTTTTTATTGGAGAAGGGAAGTAATTATGTAACAGCATTAGGTGTTCAAAACTTTTTTCAGGCTTTACCCAGTGAATTTTTTTATTTAAAAAAATTTCAATTTTATTCAAATAATCATAAGTTTCAGGTAATTCGCATTCTGTATCACAAAACACAAGTTCTAATTTTTCAAAGATTTCAGGCATATTCTCCTTCATAAAAAACGCTAGTGCTGTAGAATCTTTTCCGCCTGATAGTGATAAAATATGATACTCTTTTTCCATTAGTTCTCCTTATAATAAGCTACACAAAAGCAGACCTTCGCTACTTACGCCCCGCCTACGCGTGCCGTGCGTAGCTACGCTGTCTAACATGCCACTCAAAAATCCCGCTCTATGCTTTGGTTATGCAGAATTTCCCTAGACAATAACAGCACAGCAAAGCATCTGCTTCACTGTGCTAAAAACTTTCAGTTACTCCTTGCAAACACAAAAATCATCTAGGATTTTGCTTAACAAGAGGTATATTACCTTTTACATTATTACTGCAAAATGACAAATATGACTATTACTTAATTTTTTTTTAAGGTTTTACAATTTTCTCTTTTTATTAATTAAAAAAAAAGAATTCCAATCTGCACCTTTAAATTTTCAAAAAAAGAATTAAGGAGATATTTTAATTAAAATTGGTAAAAATTAAGCTTAAAAAATTCTCTAAATAAAATTACATATCGAAAACCGCCCACACTGGGCGGTTTTTCAAACATATATCTTCACTAATTCCTAATCTTAATACTAAAAAACGGAGTAATAGGGATTTAAACTCAAAGGAAAAATTTATTCCATTTTATCATCCTATGTCAAGTATTACTCTCTTTTCTAATAATTTCAAGTATTTGTGTTGATGTTGAATACTTAAAATTTGAGTATATATTAAAAGTTGTTTAACTAGTCTAATTGCTCAATTTTTTGTAATTTTTCAAGCCCAAGTACAAAATATAAAACTTGATTTATATTTTCTGAATTAAGAGTTGTTTTTGTTGCCAATAATTCTCTTAATTCATTTTCAAAATTTGGGCTATCTTTTTTTAACTCTTTTGGTTCAAATAAAATATCAGCCAAAATGAATAGTTCATCATTAAATTTTAGAGAATCACTTAATTGTTTAATTGTAATGGCTTTAGGAAAATTTGCCATTTTCCCGTTTTCAAGTTTTGTAATTAAAGCTGCACTAACATTAGAAAGTTTTTCTACATCTCTTAGGCTAAGCTTTAAAGCCTGACGTCGTGTTTTTAGCACTGTCCCAAATTTTTTTAGCTGTTCCTGCTTATTCATATTCATATTGTATCATAACTGAGATAAAACTCAACAATAATTGACAAATATGCAAAATAATGGTAATATGAATATTATTCAACACTAGTTTATAAATATACGTAAAGGGGATATATATGGCAAATTTAAAAAATGAGATATTGCAGATTTTGAATAATCACAAAAATATAGAAGATACATTTTATAATTTATCAAGATATCAAGAAAATTTATTAAAAAATCATTCAAATCCTGTTTTTAGTAACGAAGATAAAAATAAAATACTTAAACAATTTACAAATTTACAGAATATTAAAAAATCCTTATACCGTTATAATACATTGAGTGAAAATGATTCTCAAAAAGATGCAGAGGCAGAAAAATCGAATATTGAAAATACCGTATTAAAAGGTGGAATAAGTTATAACAAATATGTTTGGCATTCGGAAAATGGGGAACAGACTTGTGATGTTTGTAAATCATTGGATGGGAGAGTTTTTGATTTTTATGATGAAATACCGGAACGACCTCATCCAAATTGCAGATGTACAGTTGAAATTGTCGAGGATAATCACAACCCAAAAACACAAACTTCTAATGATGATGAAGAACAATGTGATACAATAAATAAAATAGAATTTATAATTAGTGAGATTGAAAGAAATATAAATAAAACTGAAACACTTTTATCTGAAGTAGAAACAAATGTACAAGATTTAGAAAAAGATGTATTAAGAGTGCAGAATTTAATACAAGATGCAAACAATACCCTAGAAAATTTAAGTGAAGAGTATGGAAAACACTTACTTTGGTGCGAAAATAATGTTGATAATGATTATGCATATATGTATGCTAAAAGAGACGAATGGCAAACATTATTGCATGATGTTTTAGGTTTGTTAAATCCTATTGGAGCATTTTTTAACACGCTAAAAATCTTTGTATCAAATTATATAGAACTTTTATATCATGCATATCATTTAAAAGAATTTGAAATGGATAAATACTATCACTCAAAAGCAAATTGTGAAGCTACACAAGAAATGGGTATTTTGGGTGAAAAATATGCAATGTTTTTGAGTGATCAAAAAGAAAAATTCGATCAATGGCATAATATGTATGCCAGATCTCACAAAGTAACTATTGAAGAAGCTATTGCTGATTCAGAAAGAGATCAAGTAGCAAACAGGTTAGGACGAGAAAGAGGGCGCAAATACCCATATTGTGATTGTTCAATACTTATGCATGATTTGTTGCCTGATTATAAAAAATAATAAGTGCTATAGCAATGGATGAGAAATATAAAGAACAAAATAAATAATAAAAATAAATATGCATATTAATATTATAAAAATATTGGCTCTTATAAAAACTGGTAACCACATACTTATTAATGTTATTATTGATAATATTCTAAAATTTATAGAATCATTAATCATAAAATATTCAGTATTAGATAATATTGAAATAATTATCCCTGTGAAAAATATTGCAAATATTACATTTATTGTTTTATAAATTAAGTTCATATTTATATTATAAAACATATTTAGTACAAATTTTCAATAATGTCTCTATTTTTATTATTTTGTATATTTTTACAGATTTTTATATTCAATCTGCACCTTTAAATTTTCAAAAAGAGAATTTAGGAGATGTTTTAATAAAAATTGGTAAAAATAAAGCTTAAAAAATTCTCTAAATAAAATTACATATCAAAAACCGCCCACTCTGGGGCGGTTTTTCAAACTTATATCTTCACTAATTCCTAATCTTTATACTAAAAAACGGAGTAATAGGGATTTGAACCCTAGATGCAGGTTAGACCCACATAACACCTTAGCAGGGTGCCGCCTTCAGCCACTCGGCCATTACTCCGTATTTACTATTTTTTTGTCATGTTACAATAACTACAATTCAACTATAACATAAATATTTTTTTTCGTAAATATCTTATCTATTTCATACTTTTAGCTTACTTTCATTGAATTTAACTTGACCACACCTTATAAATAGGCTAATATAATCATAAGATACTTTTGTGAAAGGTTTTATAATGATTGAAATGAAAGTTATGGGCATAGCCCTTGATACAAGAACTGGATCCCCTATAGTTGTATTACATGATAAAGAAAACAGAAAAGCGCTTCCCATTTGGATTGGCTCTGCTGAAGCGAGCGCAATTATAAGGAAAATTGAAAATTTGACAGTTTCAAGACCGATGACACATGATTTAATAATCAACATGATTGAAAAAATGGGTTATGAATTGGATAAAGTTGAAATTAATGATGTCGAAAAAGAAACTTATTATGCTACACTATTTCTAAAAGACAAAGAAGATAATATCATTGAAATAGATTCTCGTCCATCTGATGCAATTGCAATTGCAATAAGAGTTGATGCCCCAATCTATGTCACCGCAAACGTAATTTCAAACGGATCGGTTTCAACAGACAGCGCTAAAGATGAAGAAGAAGCTCAGGAATTTAAAAAATTCGTTCAAAGTATTAAACCCTCTGACTTTGAAAAATTAATGAAAGATAAAGATCATCATGAAAGCGATCAATAATTAAAAAAGTCGAGAATTATCTCGACTTTTTTAATTTTTCTATTAAATCCCTATTTTGCTCTATCTGCTCTTTTATACTTCTAATCATTTTAGGAAAGCTGTTTGCAATTCCCCGCATTCAATCTTATTCATCCCCCTAACATATTCATTGCGATTTGTAACAATATTAACATCTGTTGAATTTTAGAATTATTAAATACGTTTATATATTTGGAGAGCTAAAATGAACATAGATAAAATTCAACAAAACTACATTCCTAAAGTTCAAGCTGTCAATTTTTTTGAGACACAAAAAAAACAACCGACTGAAAAAAACTTCTTTAACAGCGGACTATTTACCTCTGTAACTGAAGGCGGGTATAACCCATTCTATCCAAAAGTCGCAGGCAGTGAGACTTTAGCTAAAAATCTTGATTTAGTTGCTTAACATTTTGTAATATTTTGCAAAAAATAAGCAATTTTTCTACCAATATTTCCTTTATTATAATATAGGGAATATTGGAGATTATTATGTTCGGATTAAATATTACAAAATTAAACCCAGCAATTAATTCAAATTATGTAAACTATGCAAGTTTACAGTCCAAAAATTTTGTAAAAAACACATTTAATTTTACTGCAAATTTAGAGCATCCAAAAGCTAAAAGTGACTTTACACGAGAGGAACTGTGCGGGGCTCATATTTGCGCTGAAAAACTCGATTTACTTGCATAAAACTAACGTCTATAACAGAAAGAAATTGTTTTTAGTATTTGTGTTATAGATAAGTTTTGGTGCATTGGACTGCGGAGTATAAGAATACAATACTCTGCTGTTTTTTTTGTTAAAAGAAGATAAACCTATAGCACGTTCTTCTTCCTTGAATAAATTCTTTAAAAACTTCATACTTACACATCCTTCTTGTTTGTTGTATAATGTTTTTAAGGATTTGTAAAATAAAGTCAAGGAGGTACATATATGGCTGAAAAAATTACTAAAGATATGAACATTATGGATATAGTTCAAGCTTGTCCTGAAAGTATTGCCGTTTTTCAAAAATACGGATTAGGATGTATTGGATGCGCTGCTGCTCACTTTGAAAACTTAGAAGCTGGAGCTAAAGTGCATGGCTTTGATCCTGATGAAATGGTTGCTGAAATCAATGCTCTTATTGAATAATAATTGATTTTAATATTAAAAAAATGCCTCGAAATAAATTCGAGGCATTTTTTATAACTTTATTAGGAGTTAGATTATTTTTTATTAATAAATCCTGCCATTGACATTTTATCAGCTTGTAATTGATTTAATGTCGGTATTGTTTTGGCATTACTTACATTTTCATTATTTTGGGGCAGAACTTTTTTAGCCGAATTTTTTCCAAAATCTTGAGCTGTTCTTCTTTCAGTCATCTTTTCACAAACATGTGTCAGCCATATGATAAGTCCCGGAACTAATAACAGAGTTGATAAGAATCCAAATGCACTGTTATAAGTCTTAGCACGTTTCAACAAGCCATTATTTGAATCAAATAACTTATAGAATTCATTGATAAGGCTTCTATCCTCATCAGAAGAAGCTTTGCGCAATGCTGCTTTAATGTCATCAACATTTGCATCTGCAAAAGACTTGTTACTGAATTTTTGTACAATTGCATCTGTTGCAGCTTTAATTTTATTATCTAATGATAAAGCTTTTTTGATATTTCCACCACTACCTTCTATAAACTCTACAAAGCCATTTACACCATCTTTGTATTTATCAATGTTTGTATATTTAGAATCTAATTGTTTACTTGATAATACACTGTGTCTTGCATCATTCGGATTCAAATAATCAAGAACTTTTTGCCCTAGGCTACGACCTTCCATATCTTTTTTATTCAATGCTAGCCCAGTAAATCTTGTAAATGCATCAGAGAATAATCTAGCCAGAGCTTTTGCTCCGAACAATAATGCAGTAAATGCTGTCATATCACGTACAATTACTTCACCATATTCATACTTATCTGAAGCATGCTGTAATCTTGGTGGAATACAGAATCCATATAACAAAGCTGCCATAGCTGATCCTGAAATTACAGGTCCGTTAAGCTCAAATATATCTGATAATTTTTTAGTATATTTTTCATTATATACTTTATTTCCTATTTTTTCGAGAGCTGCACCCGCTCCTGTAAAAGTAACTTCTTTAGAATCAACTTTATCTTGTGCTTTTTCATCAGTTGATCCTTTCACATCTTTATCTGAAATTTCTTGAGGTGCCACATTTTCAGCTGCAGTACCCTTCAATGCAGGATTACCTTTTAAGCCCATATTATATAATTTTGGAATTTGAGTATAAAATGCAGCTACAGCTCCAAATATACCAAAATTCGTCAATACTCTTGAACCCATTTTTTTATTAGTAAAAGATTTTATAACTTTTTGAATATTAGCTTTACCTGAATTTTGTTTTACCAATTCTTTTGTACTGTTAAGTGCATCATCAAAATAATCACTCATAGCACCAATTAACTCACCAATTGAACCAGATTTTGCAGCACCGGTTGAATCTGTAAATTTTACAGCTAACTCATTTGCAGTACCGCCGACTTTATTTTTAACTAAAGCCATAAAATCATCTTCGATTGAACCCAATTCGGCAAGTTTAGCTTTTTTAGCCTTTTTATCAAATTCTTTACTTGATTTTACGTTTTCAATTTCAATTAATTTTTTGGTAAATTCATCTGCAATAGATGTAATTTCATCATTTTGAATATTACCAAGCTTTCCGTCTTCACCATTTATGGTCTTTGTTATTACATCTTCAAATACTTTTTTATAAAATTGACTTTTATTAGCCTTTGCTGAATCCAAAACACTTGAGTTATCCTCTAAGAACTCGGTAAATGGTTTACTAAAACTATTAATATAATTAAGTTTAACATTATTGGCGCTTCCAAAGTATTTCTTAACAAGAGCTAACAGACCTAACGGTATTAAAAACGCGCTTGGTCCAGTGACGACTTCTCTTATACCTTCTTTACGAGCATATTCCCAGTTGTATTTTCTTATTTTGTGACCTTTTTCGTCCAAAATCGGATTACCATCTTCATCTTTTTGGACACTACCACGCAAAATGCCTTTACCAACACGAGGAGCGATAAATCCAAGACCATCTTGAATTATAAATGCTGCCGGATACCCCCCTTTATCTATAAAATCCATTAATCCAACAATTGGATTAACATTACCCTTAAATGCAACCTTATTCTCTTTTAATTTTGCAAACTTTTGTCTGTTTTGTTTGTCTGTTGTTGATAAATTTACTGGTTGTACTGACATATCCCTACTTTACTTTACTAATACTACACACATACTATTTAAAAAACTTCCGTCTTACATTTATTGCCCCATTTGTCTGTATTATTTAAAAAAATTAACAAAGATGTAAATGTAATTTAAAAGATTAAGTGTAATTATTATACTTAATCCGTCATTTTTTTTCAAGTAATATACTACAATTATAATAAATTTATTTATATTTCTTAATATTTTTTTTCAAACAGTTCGAAATTACTGGAGTCATTGACATCTATAGTGTTTCATACTAGGATTTTTTATATGGAAGTAACAGTAATTGGAGCTGGCTTGGCAGGTTCAGAAGCAGCCTTGCAGCTGGCAAAAAGAGGAATAAACGTAAAGTTATATGAAATGCGCCCTAAAAAAAATACAGGTGCGCATAAAACTGAAAAATGTGCAGAATTTGTCTGCTCAAACAGTTTGGGCTCATATGATATAACAAACGCAAGCGGACTATTAAAAAAAGAAATGGAACTATTAGGAGGAGAATTAATCAAAATTGCTTATGATTCTCAAATTCCTGCTGGAAATGCTCTTGCAATTGACAGAGAAGGATTTTCAGAAAAAGTTACACAAAAAATTTTAAATAATCCGAATATTACGCTTATTAAACAAGAATTAAAAGAAATTCCAAACACTCCAACAATAATAGCTTCAGGTCCTTTGACCAGTGAAGGGCTTTCTGAAAGTATTAAAAATTTCACCCAAAATGAACATTTATTCTTTTTTGATGCTATTGCTCCGATAGTTGAAGCTGAAAGCATAAATTTTGATATAGCTTTCTGGCAGAACCGATATAACAAAGGTGATGCGGCTTATATAAACTGTCCGATGAATAAAGAACAATATGAAAAATTTTATCAAATATTGACAACAGCTCCAAGAATTGAGCTTAAAGATTTTGAAAGAGATGCAAAATTTTTCGAAAGCTGTCTTCCTGTAGAAGTCTTAGCCTCAAGAGGAATAGATACTTTAAGATTCGGTCCGATGAAACCGATAGGACTTATTGATCCAAGAACTGAAAATGAAAATTATGCAGTAGTCCAACTGAGACAGGATAACTCAGCTAAGACTTTATTCAATCTTGTTGGCTTTCAGACAAATCTTAAATGGGGTAGTCAAAAAGAACTTATTCACTCAATTCCGGGACTGGAAAATGCAAATATTGTAAGATATGGTGTAATGCACAGAAACACCTTTATCAATTCACCTAAAGTGCTAAATCCAACATTACAGACAAGGAATAAAAAAGATTTATTCTTTGCAGGTCAGCTTACTGGTACAGAAGGCTATACAGAATCAATTGCCTCAGGTCTTTTGGCTGGCATCAACATGTCAAGATATCTTGATAAAAAAGAACTTTTATTGTTGCCAAAAGCGACCATGCTTGGTGCTTTAACTCAATATATTACAGATCCTTTGCATGAGAAATTCCAACCGATAAATTCAAATTGGGGAATTGTTGAAAAAATTGAATTACCCAAAAAGGAAAGAAAAAATAAAAAACTGAAAGCTGAACTAATTTCAAAACGTTCAATTGAATATTTTCAAAATCTTATTATTTAAACCTTTTTATACAGTCTTATCCAAACTATTTGAGTTTTGTTGATTTCCTTTTGATTTGTCTTTTTCTAGCCCTAAGAACCTAAGTGCAGGATGAATAAAAGCATGCGATACCTGTGGGGCAAAAATTGCTAGTCCAAAAACAGAACCAATAATATTGCCTAATTCTATAGTACCTTTCAAGTCACTAAACGTATCAGGATTTTCCTTTAATAATTCCTTTACGGCAATTTCATCATAATCATCTTTTACTAATTTACTAACTTTACTACCGCTTACGTCTGTCTTATATACGCCCTTAATTTCTTTATTCAAAGTCATCTTTCTATTATTTAAAGATGAATCACAGAGTTTTAAATAGTGATTATATTGTTTCAATGATGAAAAGTTACCTACTTTTGATTTATCAAAAATCTTTTGTGCTAACTTAAATGCACCTCTTTTAAAAACAGGTACAACTAATGCAGCATAAATAAGTAGACAGGTTGCTTGATATAAAAATTCTTTTGCTGCTGCATATCTTTTAGTATCTTCATTAATTTCGTTATCAATAAGAATAAAACCTGGTCTACCAATAGATTTAAGAGTCGTTTCAAACATAACCTGAGTATTTGTATTTGAGGTAATGTTATTTAAAGAATTACTCGTAAGTATTTTGCCTATTCCACTAATCATACGCCACCTACTTTCATCCCATAATCAGATCTTGTTGTAAAAGTTTGAATACTTGGGCGTTTTATTAACGTTAAATTATCACTTAGACTATTAGAAATTTGTACTTTAGGAGAATTAGATGTAATATCAAGTTTATTTTCAGACTTTTTATTAGAATTATCATGATAAAAAAGCCCCATAATCGGTTTTATAACAGCTGAACAAAGCCCAGGAATTACCAATAAAGCAGCTGTACAGACTCCTAAAAACATTGCATTTTTGGCGCCTTTTTTTTGTAATTCTTTAGGCAAAGCTTTAGTTGCAACTTTAGCAGATAATTCCCCAAGTGCCCAATATACGGGGATTGCAATAATTTCAGTCAAACCCTCGCGTATAGCTGTATATTTTTTAGTTTTAGGGTCTTCTTTTTTATCCATCATGGTAAACGCAGGACGACAAATCCCTTTTACTGCTGCAATAGCCATTACAACATATGTGGGTTTATTATTTATACCAAGCGCATGCGCTGCGTTTCTTACTTTTTCTAAAATTGCTGTTTTCATAGTTTCATTCGGCATAAAAATATGTAAATCTGAAATTTTGCTATTCTACAAAATAATATTACAAATATTAATATTTAACAATTTTTTTGTAAAAACTTTATCTAAAAATGAACTTTTTATTTTAAGATTCGTTATAATGATATAGAGGTTACAACAATGAAGGAAAGATGTACAAAATACGAAGCTTTATTCACTTTTGCAGATGCAAAAACTTTAAATGAACATTTACAAGAATGTGAAGATTGCCAAAAAGAACAAGCAAAAATGGATAGAGTATCAGAATTAATCAACGAAGTAAAACCTTTCTACAAGAAAAAAAGGACTGCACCGCATCATCTTAAAGTTGCATGTATTCTTTTTGCACTTGTAATAGGAGGAGCTTCAATAGGTGTAGTAGGAACTAATCAGGACATGATGGATTACATAAAATACGGTGAGACTCTGTCTGCAGAAGATTATGGATTCCCAGTTGATTCCTACGGCTTTTTACTGGTGGAATAATGGATCTAAGAGAAATAATTAAACATAACAAACAAAACGTAAAAAACATAATAAGACTAATTACAAAAGAAGAAAATGAGGACCTTGAACAGGAAGTCTATGTAAAAGTTTGGAAAAACGCCGACAAATACAAAGAACAAGGTAGTTTTTCAAGCTGGATTTCTACTGTTGCCAAAAATGTTTCAAAAGATTACCTAAAATCCGCCTATAGAAAAAAACAAGATATTACAACAAGTGATGAAAATGTACTTGTTATAATTAAAGATAAAAAGTTCTCACCTGAAAAAAGACTTATACAAACAGAAAGACAAAAACAAATAATCCAAGCAATAAATGAATTAAGGCCAAAATTCAAAGAAGTAATACTTATGTGCGAAATAGAAGGCTTGAGTTATGAAGAATGTTCAAAAAAACTAAAATGCCCTCTTGGCACAATCAAATCAAGACTTTACAACGCAAAAAAAGAATTAGCAGAAAAGTTGAAAGACCTTATGTAAAAGAAAGGACGGAAAAATGATTAAAAAGACTTTATTATTAGCAGCCCTTGTAGCATTCACAGCAACTGGAGCAATTGCAGCTGATACAACTTCAACAACTCCGACAAAACAAGTTTCACAACAAGCAGAAAGCACCCTACCGTCAACTCCACAAGCTAGAGAAGGCAGACCTGAACTTGATGTACCTCCACCTCCGCCTTGCAAAAATGCAAAAGCTAAATCTGCTGAATTTGAAAAAAGATTAAAATTAACAGATGAACAAAAAGAACAAGCAAAACAACTAAGAGCTAAAAGTCATGAACAAATGGAACCTATCTTTAAACAAATTAAAGAGTTAAAACAAGAAAAAGAAATGGTTACTCGCTCTCGTATAGCTGTTGAAATGCAAAAAGAAAAAATCGCTGTAATAGATGCAAAAATAAAAGATTTAAAAAAACAGGCTCATGAATTAAGAATGCAAAACATGAAAGATTTTGAAGCAATTTTGACTGATAAACAGAAAAAAGAACTAAAAAAAATGAAAGCAGAAGGAAGAAAAAATTTTGAAAAAGCAAGAAAAAAATGTATTAAAGACAAAAGTTGCAAACCAATGAGACCGCATCCAACTCCAATGCCGGAACCTCAACCGATGGAGCCTGTAAAATAAATCTCATCTTAAAAAAAATAAGCTTTTACAATTGTAAAAGCTTATTTTTTTATGTTTATTTTTTCATTATATCTAACAGATTAGAATTTGTTTTACTTACTGAGCTATGGAAATTCTGTTCAATTTTGGGGTCAATATCTGCATAATATGCAGGATCCTGAAGAGATTCCATAGCTTTCATAACACCTAATCTTCCGGCTTTTAACTGCATATCTGCAAGCCATGTTTCTATCAACCAGGTGACTATTACATTAAGCGCAATCCAGCTTATGCCTGCTGCTAATGCCGTTTTCACAAGCATTGGAGTTAAAAATATTGAACAGATTCTACCGCTTGAAACAAGTTTTATAAATTCATCAGGGTTTTCTTTAAAGGATTTTAGTAAAGTATTTTGAATTTTTTCTATCTCAGCTGATGGGATATTATCTAGCATTTTTTCAAAATTATCCAAAATTTTCATAAATTTAGCTTTATCCATACTGCCTAGATTTAACCTATCCATAATTTCATTGACTTCCGCTTCTGTTTTTACACTGTATTTGTCTTTCAATGATTTTATTGCAGATTTTAAAGAAAATGCTTCTGTATCTTTAACTGATTTGGTAAAACTTGTAATTGCCTTTTGACCTTTTTCAAAACTTTTTAAATCTTCTTTAGACATATTTTTAAATACAGAAATTAATTTTGATATTTCAGAAAATTTAACATCTGCAAGTCCGGTTACTTTCAATGAATTAAATATTTCTTTTTTTATTTCATCATCCATACTGAAAATACTTTCAGGAGTATATCTTGACATAGAAGGTATCATATCTACTCGTCCCGATTTTTCAAGATATTTTTCATTTACCGTATTTAACAGTTTTGCTATTGAAATTGCTGCATCACGAATTCTATCTTGAGAAATATTCTGATTTATAGTTTCATTTACCTTATATTGATTTTTACCTAGTAAATAACTCAACATATCAGCTCGAGTATTTGCTGAATATTTATAAGAAGATAATTCATCCAAAATATAGACAAATTTATGTAAAGGTGCGACTTGTCCAAGTATTGCAAACTTTTCATCATTACTTGAAAATTCTGCTCCTGGTTTTATATCTAATACACTCAAAAACTTTTGAATTGAGTTTTTAAGTCCTTTTAGCATTGAAACTTGTTCATATTCATCCATTTTATAAATTTGATCAATACTGGAATCTATATTTTTGAAAATGCCATTCAAAACCTCTTCAATAGTTGCTTGTTTAAAATCTATATTTTTCACTAATGCAGCTATTGGTCTGAATTTCAAATCAACATCACCTATTCTTTGCGGTATAGCTTTACTTATACTATCAAGATATTTTTTGAAAAATTTACTTTTAAGAAGTTTTGAAGCATTAGCAACTTTTTCACTAGCCTTAACAAAAAATTCACCCGGAGACTGCTTACCTTTAATAATTTTTACAACACCATAAATAATAGGAGCCCACATAACAGCCTGTGCAGAATAAATTACAACAGGCTGCATAATTTCAGTTGCAGCTTCCATTGACTCTGAATATAATTGTGAATTATCATCTACCTTTTCAAAGGTATTAAACAGTTTTCTTTGAAGATTTTTTGCATCTTGCATCTGTTCATCGGTAACATCAAGCTTTTGCAGCTGCTCAGTCAACAATTGATGCTCTTTAAATTCATTTCTCTTATATTTATTATAAGCCCAATACTGCTTTAATACCGTAGGAATAAACATCACATATTCTTTAAAATTCTCACCCAATGATTGTTTTTTGCCTTTAATATCTTTTACCTGATTATATTCTTCATCGGAGTATCCTATAAAGTTTTTAGGATCTTTTTCCAATTCTCGTTTTGCAGTATATCTGCCTGCTCGTGCAGAGGATTTTTGAAGGTTTAAAGCTATTAAAGATGCAGGTATTGCGGAAACTAGAGCTGAAAACACCCCTAAAACTTTACTGTTTGCCCATTTATGAGACATTATCAAAGTCATAATTTTTTTGCGCATAACAGAGATTTCTTTGGCGATAGTTTTTTTATCTTTTGGAATAATACGACCACTTTCATCAAATTCAAATTTATGTCCGCTATCCATAAGTTTTTCAACAAATTTACCCCATCGGACAGTATATCCTGGATCTTTCGGTGATTTCAATTCCCGAAAATGCTCATATGCCTCTTTTACTTCCTTATCGTTTAATTTATTTACAAAACCGGATATCATCTTTTCATTTAATCCAGTTTTATTTAATACTAGTCCTAAAATCCATCCGACTATACCTCCGACTATAGGAGTAGTTCCCATAATTACATTAGCCGCGACTTCCATATTCTCTGAATATTTTTCAGCTTCATTATTCATAACTTTTACAGCTCTTTGGATAATATCTCTGTCTTTTTCGGCAGATATAATTTCCTCTTTTGAAAGTTTTCTTAATACTTTTTGAGAGGTATCAGTATCTTTTGCTTTAGCATCCAAATATGCTCTTCTGTCACGCAAGATACCTATAATACTTTTTATCATTCCGCTTTTAAGTTTTTCTTTTTTCTTTGCTTTTTTAAGTTCAGGGTGATCTTCTATATACTTTTTAGCTTCTGCAATTTGCTCAGGAGTATAATTTACAAAAGCTTTGGGATCTTCCAAAACTTTTCTTGCTTGAAAACGTGCAATTTTTGAGCTATCAACCTGTAGTTTAGCAGCAAATATATTAGCTGCAACAAATGAAGCTATTGCTGTTCCGACAACACCTAAAAAACCTCGTTTAACAGTCTTTTTTATTGGTTTTAAAAGTGCAGAATATTCATTATGAATAGCAAAAGCTTGTTTTCTAAGCTCCGGATCCCTTATTTTTTCAACATTTGCTTTTTTTAAAAAGTATGTATAATTTATATTGTTAGCAGATTTTCTAAAGGATTTACGTTCTTTATTAATATCTTGTACAAGCACTCTTGCTTTTTCATCATTAGAAATTTTATTTAAAATTTCTCTGCCTTTAGTTTTTAAAGGAATCAAACCGGTCTTATAAAAAATATATAAAGCTAAACCTGTTGCAGCTAAAGGTCCCAACGCTATCATTGGTTGGACTGCAGTTTCTACATTTTCTGCAACATTCTCGGAATGATTATCCATTATATCAACAACATCAATAATTCTTTCTCCGAGCTGTTTTGCTTCTGAAATTTCCACATCAGTATATTGATTTCTTTTTCTGAGTTCTTCGCGCTGAGCCTGCTTATCGCGTTGGTCCTGTTCCCAGATTTTGAAATTTTTTCTGTTCTTTGCTACTTCTGAAAGAGAGTTGAAAAAATCCATATTTTCCCTACGTTCTTTATATAAATATAAAAAAACAAAATAGGAATTATTTGTTAATATAAAAATTAAATATTAAGAAACTTTAACAGGCACCGTAATTAAAAAAACAGTTTCATTTTCGTCAGATGACAAAAGTTTCAAATCAGCACCCATTGATTTTAAATTATTTTTACAGATGAAAAGACCGAGACCGCTTCCGAAACTTTTGGATGTATGACCTTCTTCAAAAATTTTATCAACGAAATTCTCGGGAATTTTTTCACCGTTGTTTGAAATTTTTATCTCAGTATAATTTCCAGAAATAATCGTTTGAATTTTTATCCAACCCTTATATTCAATAGCTTCAATGGCATTTTTTAATAAATTAATTATACATGCAAGAAATTTATTTTCATCTGCATTTATAATGCAATCATTTTTACCTTCATATAAAATATCAATTTCTTTATCTTGTACATATACTTTTGCCAGATCTACAGCCTGCAAAAGCAATTCCTTTAAATCAAGTTCTTTATAATCATAATTACTTAAAGACTTCAAATCCAAAAGTGAATTATTAACCATTTTAGCTGATTTTTGTATGCAATTAAGAGCATTGTCAACAGATGGGATGGATATATTATTTTTTTGTAAGTGTTTTTTTATAATTTCACAATACACATCACATATCGAAATCTGGTTACGAATTTCATGCGAAATACATCTTGCTTGTTTTTTTAAAAAATCATCTTGAGTTTGCATATAACTCCTTATCGAAAAAGGTTTGACCTGATAGCAAGTCAAACCTTTATAAACTTTGTATTATTTAGATTAAACTGCTACTTTTACGCGTCTTCTGTTCGCAAATCCATTATTAAGAGCATACAAAACAGCCTGTGTTCTGTCATTTACTTGCAATTTTTGGAAAATATTATTTACGTGAGTCTTAACTGTAGTTTCTGATATAAATAATTTTGCTGCAATACCCTTGTAGTTATTACCCTGTGTAAGCAAATCCAAAACTTCTTCTTCACGAGAAGTAAGGTAAGAAAGAAGATTTTCTTCTGTTTGCACAGCAGCTTCGTTTTTGAAAGAGCGTTGGAAATACTCAAAGAATCTTGAAGAAAGAGCAGATGGTAAGTATATTTTACCTGCAGCAACCTCATCTATCGCATAAATCAATTGAGCTGATGCCATAGTTTTCAATACATAACCTTTAGCACCCAGTTTCATTGCCCTAAAAATTAAATCAGCGTCATCATAACCGCTTAGAGCAATAACCTTTGTATCCAATTCTAACTTTTCAATTTCTTGAATAGCTTGCAAGCCATCTTTTTCAGGCATATTAATATCCATTAAAACAATATCGGGACGATATTTTTTGATTAAGTTTATACCAACATTAGCACTTGTCGTAACTCCAACAACGTCATATCCAAGCTCCATACTAATAAGCTCTTTTACACCTCTTAGGTGATCTGCGTTGTCATCTACTAACAAAACTCTTGATTTTCTTTTAAACTCTCTCATCATCTTTCCCCTTTATTTAAATTAAATTGTTTTCCTCTACACTATTCATACTACTATTTTTAGAGGGGTAAATTCATCCATGTCCTGATTGATATTGTAGTCATGGCAGTTGTAGAAATTTATCTAAACCTTTAGATTGATAAATTCCCTCAATCCATGTCTACATCATGCTTTGCGGCATGATTGATTTTTTCTATTGAATAAACTTTACATAATCTTTTCGATGTAAACCAATTATGGTATTATTCATAAAAAAGAGGGAGATTTTCTAATGGATATTATAATCTTTATTTCAGGAGTATTGTTTGGAGGATTAACTGTCTGGATAATTCAGCATTTCAACAGAAAGTCAGAGAAAAAAGCTGTTGATATTATGTTTGAGCAAATGAAATTATACTTTGAGAATATGGCAAATAAAGCAATACAAGAAAGCTCTTTAAGTCTTAGCGAAGCAAATAAAGAAAAACTTGAAGAATTTTTTACGCGATTCAAAGATAAAATTGAAGATTTTGAAAAACGTGCAGAAAAGAATTTTGAAATTGAAAGTCAAAATTTCATAACATTCAATACAAATATCAAAAACTTTTTGGATACAGGCAACAAAATATCAACGGACACATCAAATTTAATCAGTGTAATGCGTTCTGATAACAAGTACTCAGGTCACTGGGGCGAGATAGTTTTAGAAAAAGTTCTTGAAGCTTCAGGACTAAGAGAGGGGGAAGAGTTTGAAATTCAAAAAGGGACAAAAGAAGGACGACCTGATGCTGTAATAAACCTTCCGGAAGGCAGAAAAATTTTTATAGACAGCAAAACTTCTTTCAACTCTTGGTATGGATACATAAATGCTACTGACAAGGATGAAAAATCCGTACATCTAAGACAATTTACAGATTCTACCAAAGCTCATATTACAGGGCTTGCCAAAAGAGATTATGCTCTTAACGAAACTTCCCCTGATTACGTACTTATGTTTATCCCAATAGAAAGTTGTTATGCAATGATGTTTTGTGATGACTGTACACTATGGGATTATGCTTGGAAAAACAATGTAATGCCCGTATCACCGTCAACTTTGCTTGCCTCATTGAAAATAATAAATACATTCCACAAACTTGACAGACAAAATAAAAATATAAAAGAAATGGCCAGACTTTGTGCAAGTGTATACGACAAATTTGCAGGACTTTTGGAAGAATTACTAAATGCCCGAAAGAATTTGGATAACAGTCTAAAAAAATTAAACGGTCAGGGAAATATTCTCAATCAAATCAAAAAAATTGAAAAATTAGGAGCGCCAACAACAAAGACTCTGCCTGATTTAGAAGAAAATATTAACGAATAAATCTTGACAATATAAGCTTTTACTTATAACATAGTATAAATCACAAATAAATTAATCTTATAAAGCCTGAGCATTCAGGCTTTTCTTTTTTTAATTGCGAGACCGTATTAAATATTCTTTTTATAAAGCAGATAAATAAGAAAATCGCCCTAGGTGAGCTAAGGCGAGAATTATAACAAATAGTTTAGTTTAAAAAATCTTTTTAAAGAATTGTTTTAAAACGGAGGGAATAATCCCTCCGTATTATCAAGATATTCTTGAATAGATTCCGATATTACTTGTTATACAATACAGCTCTTGCTGCAGCTGATGCAGGAATAACTGATTGATCATACATAGCAATCGGGTAGATATCAGTTGGACTTGATACTGTACAAGCATAATCATCAGATCCATCTGGTGTTTGTCCATTATCACACTGAACAACTCTATTAGGTGCTTTTTGACCATTTACATCAATAAAGCCATAACAATAGTTATCCTCTGTTACCCCTATACCAAGGTCAGCTTTTTGACAATTGGATTGAGTATTATCGAAAATAAATGTAATACCATCATTCATAAATAATAATGTTGTAGCTGCAGGCCAAGTAGCACCCTCTAAATCTCCCGTAAACGTAGCCGCATTAGTAGATCCATGACCTCCGGTCGCACCAGTATCATCGTCATCATCTCCACCACCAGAGCCAGAACCAGCAAAAGACGTTCTTTCTTCTGCATTTCCATCACTTACAATTTTATAGAAATTCGCATTACCGACATCCTCATCCTCCGCACTAAAATTAGCAGCACTTGCTTCTCTTACAATGTTCAAACGATTGTGGAATAGATCATATAATGATTGTGCACCTGATGCATCTGCATCTGCTGTAGCATTAGTACCATCTACAACTTGAGACAAGTCGTAATCATTCAATGCAATGTTCATTACAACAGCTTGTGATAATACTGTCAATGATTTTTTGAATGCTGTTTTGTATTGTGCACCTTGAGTTGAGTTAATCAATGTAGGCATTGTCATCGCAGCAACTACCCCGATAATACCTAAAGTAATCAACACTTCGGCAAGCGTAAAACCGCCCAGCCCATTAGTTCTCTTTAACATTTTATACCTCCATAATATAAGTTACATATTTATAATAACACATCAATATCAATTTGTCAATATTTTTGATATTTATATCATTATTTAGAATTTAAAAATGTTTTAATTTCTCTATAAAGGGGGCGTATTGGATAAACATTTACTTGGAAAGCAGATAAAACAGCTCCGCATTGAACGAGGACTCTCTCAGGAAAAACTGTCTGAATTGATTTACATTTCACCAAGACAGATGTGTCTAATTGAGAATGGGAATTCATATCCGTCTCTTGATACGTTTATCAGGATTGCAGAGGTTTTAGAAATCGATATAAATGAGTTTTTTAACATTAACTCTAAAGAGATTGATGAATATCGAGATTCAATAATTGATTTGATAAAAGGCCTAGACAGGCGAAAATTGCCATTAGTGAAAGATATTTTAAAAGCGGTTGATATTCAAAATTTCTGACAGCAACGTTTACAGAGATTTTTTTATAAGTTTTTATAAATAATCTTTTTAATTTGTTTTTTCGGTTGTATTTTATAAAAATATTATTATTGCATAGAACAAGTTTATATAAAATTGTATTTTTCCTAAAAAACAATTTTTAATTATAGCAATATTATTAATATAGCTGTCTATTGATTTATAAAAAAAATTGTGCTAGACTTCACATATATTGTGAGGTGGTAGTAATATGATTAAACCTGTGTCCCCTAAAGACCGCATTATTCTTGCACTTGATGTTGATACACTTGATGAAGTAAGAGAGTTAGTTACAGAGCTTAAAGATTATGTAGGGTATTTTAAAATCGGACTGCCACTTATTATAAACTGCGGATTTGAAGCAGTCAGACTTATTGAAGAGTTAGGGGGGAAATGCTATTATGACGGCAAATTCCATGATATCCCGAATACTGTTCAAAAAGCCTGCATCAATCTTGTCAAGAATAATATCCACTTTTTTAATATTCACATTCAAGGCGGATCTAAAATGACAACATCTGCTGTCAAAGCTGTTAATGCAGCTGCAAAAAGACTTGAAAAAGAACCGCCTGTAATTCTTGGAGTGACACTTTTATCAAGTTTCGGACAAAGGACTTTGACTGAAGAGTTGTGTGTAGATAAAAATATCGAAGATTATGTTCTACAGCTTGCAAAAGTTGCAAAAGAATCAGGACTTGACGGGGTTGTTGCAAGTGCTGATGAAGCTAAAAGAATCAGAGAACAACTAGGGGATGACTTTATAATAGTTTGTCCTGCTATTCGACCAACTTGGGCTGGAGTAGATGATCAGGTAAGATTTGACACTCCTACTAAAGCAATCAAATCTGGCGTTGATTTTATGGTGGTAGGCCGACCTATTACAAAATCTGAAGATCGTGTCGCTGCAGCTAAGTTGATTATTGATGAAATTGAAAACGCACTTGAAAATAAAGAAGTTTTTGTATAAAGAAGTATTTTGATTTAATTTTATTTTTTGCATACTTTTTTAATTATTCGGCTGTTTTTGAGGAGTTCAAGTCGTATTGCTTGCTTGTTGAATTGAATGTATATATTCTATAATTTTCACCGTTTGTTGAAATTTTTATCGAGTTATGTCTGTCTGTTCTGTATATATCAGTATCCCTTAGCAAATCTAATGTGTAAGGACTAGGATGTCCGTAGTTGTTCTTTCCTGTAGAGATTAAAGAAACTGAAAAAGAGTGCCCCTTTATAAAAGTTTCATCTAATGCGTTTGAAGCTCCATGATGTCCGACTTTCAAGACTTCTGTTTTTGGCGGAAGCTTTTTAGAAATTCTTTTTACCGTTTGTATGCCTGCATCTCCGGCAAAAAACATGTCAAAATCTTTGTATGTAACCAGTGTCATTATTGAGCTTTCATTCTCGTTATCAGATTTTTTGACAAAAGTTTTTATTTTTAAATCCGGCTCTTCAAATACAATACCATCATCTGGCGCTACTTTTAAATCCTTTGATAGTTCATAAATATTCTTTGCTATTGAAGATGAATCAGCTTTTGAATTTACATATACTCTTGAAATGTTTGTCTTTTTTATCAAATCCTCAGCTCCACCTGCATGATCAGAATCAAAATGCGTTATAATCATCAGTTCAATATTTTTTATTCCTCTGTCTTTTAGATATTTTCTTATTATAAATTCTCCTTGTGATTTCCCGCCTTTATAGCCCGCTTTGCCTGTGTCGATTATTATGTATTTGTTTTTAGGGGTTTTTACAAGAAAAGCATCAGAATTGCCAACATCAAAAGCTGTTATTTCCAGCTGTCCGTTTGGAATATGCAGGGCAGTCACAACTAAAATTAAAATTAGCCCTGTCACAACAGATATATGCCTTTTCGTATAACCTTCTTTTATCATCAACGTCAAAAATAGAACTATCAAATAATATAAAAATACTTGCAAAAGCGATGGGTGAAATGTTTCTATCAATGAATTCGGCAAGGATGCAAAGAAATTTGACAGATATACCAAAATGTTTAAAAAGATATTCAATATAAAATCTGAAATCAGACATACATAGTCAGCTATAGGAGCAATTATAGACAATACTGAGGAAATAAATCCGCCAAAGCTTATAACTGATAAAAACGGCATTATTGATACGTTTGCAAAAAATGAATATGTACTTATCGTATTAAAATAAAACATCTGCAACGGTATTACCCAAATTTGCGCAACAATAGGTATCAAAAGAGTTCCAGCAATAAATTCTTTCAATTTATTACCTTTGAATTTATCAAGCAATACATTTGCTGTACATATTATCCCGAAAGTTACGAGAAAAGAAAGCTGAAATCCGACATCATTTACGAATGCAGGATTATACATAAGCATGAGCATAGCGACAAATGATAACAGAGCAATTGAATGTGAATCTCTATCAAGAAGTTTACCGAAAAGAACAAAAAGTATCATTAATGATGCTCTTATTACAGATGGACCAAGCCCTGTCATTAGTGTATACAAAATTATTATGCCCATACCGCTTATTACTCTCGGCTTGTATGGGATTTTCAACAATGACGAGAGGTAGAACCAAAATCCGAAAATAAATGCTACATTCATGCCTGAGGCTGCCAGAATATGCAAAAGACCTGAATTTGTAAAACTATCTTTTATATAATCAGGCGGCGCTACCGCATCATCTCCAAATACTATTCCCCCTAATATTTCAAGATTTGGACTTTTTAAATATTTGGAATGAACTTTTATAATTCTATTCCTTAAATTATTCAAGCCTTGCATAAACTGCCACTTCAAAGGAAGTTTATCTGAAATAATTTTGCAATCTGATTTATCCGCATATAAAAGCGTAAAAGTATCAAAATTGCGCAAATATTTGCCATAATCAAATTGAGAAGGATTTCCGGCTTTAAATGGCTCTCTTAATTTCCCTTTTATTTTATACCTGTTTCCTATATTAAAATCCGAAAAATCACCATCATCTGATGATATAGTGACATATGTCTTTGCTTTGTATTTCTTGCCGTTTAAATCTTCAACCTTTAAGAAAAATTTTGTTTTATCCGCTTGGTTACTATTAGGTATGGATATAATCCGACCTGTAATTTCACCGTCTATAGGTGCAATCTTTGCAAGAGAATCAGAATTATTAATTCTTAAATATGCATTAAAAAATCCTATATAAAAAATTAAAGTCCAAAGCAATACAATTCTATATGATACACGACTTTTTAGTACAAATATAATCCCGATAATTAATATTATAAATGAGGTTATAATTTCCCAATTATTGAAAAACGAGACTGTACCTAAAATGAAAAATATTGATGTAATAAACATCAAAGTATTTTTCTTTTCAAGCGAAGTCTTTATAAAATCCCTAATCATTCTTCCTTAATTCCAAAATTACAAACAGATAGCTATTTCTGCCAAAACCACTTTTTCTTTTCTTTTTTTGTTCCTGAGTTTTTATTCTTTGCATTTTGTCCCGTAGCTTTTACAGTACCATCAATCCTTTGTAACTTAACTGTGCCACCATTATTTTTAGCAACATCCTTGGAATCATCAAAGACACGTCTTGCAAGTGTTTTTATATAACGATCATCCAAATGCGCATAGTCAAATAATATTACACCATTTATATTTAACTTTCTGGTCTCATGAATTTCTCTTATTAAATCTTCTTCACTTCCACCCATAAACGTAACAAATAAACCTGCAAATAAATCCGTACCAGGAGCTTTTGCATTCATGACATTCTTTATTAAAGAATTCAATGTCCTTGCATTACAAGTTAAAAATAGAGGTGTAAAGCCATTTACATAGCCTTTAGTACTCCAAGAGCGCCAATCTTGTTGTTTTGTAGCAAGCGCTGATAATCTGTCTGGAAATATTACAGCTGAAATATAGGTATTTTTATCTCTTCCAAGAGCACCGACTTTACTTACAAAATAAGTTACTTTATTTTGTCTATATTCACACCACTTCAACCACAAAGGATCACTAATAGAAATATCTACAGGATCTTTACTGTATATTGTCTTAAATTCATTTCTTGCGATATTTGTATACCCCCAAGCATTCGTATCATTCACTGATACTGATTGCGGATATCTTATATAATCAAGATTTATTCCATCAACTTTATAATCGTCAATTATTTCAGTAATTAAGGCTATAAGAAATTCCTGAACTTCAGCATTTGCAGGATCAACAAAAAATCCATTATGCTCAGATATAGATGGTGTAGGAGCATTTATATTATAGTTACGCTTAGTCTTATTAGCCCAGTCTGGCTTTACAGCAAGAATATTCTTCGGGTTAGTTTCAGGTCTTTGATTACCTACATAAAAAGTTTCAAACCAAACATGAACTTTTATATCGTTTTTATGCGCGTATTTAATCCATAATTTTAATGGATCAATACCTTCGAATTTTTCATTTTGTTTGATGAACCCATATTTTTCCATAGTTTTGCTCGGGAAAATTGTTCTGCCATGAAAATAAGTTTCAATGAAAATATTATCAATACCAGCAGCCTTTATCCTTCTTACAGACTCAGCAATATCTCTTTCTTTAGTTTCCACAGGACGCACCCAAACACCTTTAAATTCATTATTTTTATAAGGGACAATTGATTTTAATGCCATATTTGCGGATTCTATTGAAGCTTGTGAATATTTTTGAATATTATCAGAATCTTTTTGAGCTTTCTTCAAATAATCCTGTGCCTCTTTAATATAATCATTTGGAGCCTTAAAGTCGTAATTGGCAACACTACCTTTATAGTAATCTACCATAGCTTTTGCTTCATCAATTTTTTTTGATGCTTCAAAAAGATAGCTCTCTGATGTGGTATAGACATATAAAGTATTCGATACTGAATCTATATAAACTTTTGTACCAATTTTGATATTTTTATTTATCCAATTTTTTGCAACACCATGACCGCTTATTACAAGTCCGTTAGCTGGTATAAAAGAATCAGCACCGCTAATTTCAGTAACCGTATTACCTTCTACAACAGCCTCTGCTCCAAACTCATTTGTACCAGTCCTTATTGCATAACCTCCGGTATATACAACCAGCTGATTCATACCACGAGCACCAGGGAGATAACTGCCTTGTTTATTCGAATAAGCAGTCGGATTTACGTAATTGATTTTCATTGATGACTTATTGAAAACAATTTCATTTTTTTTAGGCTGATATTCCTGATATGCAGGCAAATCTAAGGCACTAATAATTTCATTACTATTATCAAGACTTTCCTCTGCAAAAGCATTACCTGAAACTAATAAAAAGCATGTCATTATTACTATAAATATTTTTTTCAATGTCATCATTTACTCCCTAATCGTATGGTAATATTCAGATTTTTCATAATTTAATAAATCCAAATCATTAATTTTTGTCTGTATAGACAAATCCCCAGGACTTATTTCATCTGCTTTTTTATATAACTCCTCTGACTTTTTTAAATCTCCTAGTTTTTCATATAATTCTGCAAGTTTTAAATTAGTCACAAAATTATCTTTATATCCGTTATTATATGCAATCAAATAATATTTTAAACCCTTCTCGTACATATTTCTTTTTATATAAAACTCTCCAAAATAAAAATTAGTATACGGATTATGTTTATCTAGATTAAGAGCTTTGAAGAAATTCTTTTTGGAAAGCTTATCTTTTTTCTGCTCATCTAAAATTCTTGCCATCTGCACATATGGATAATAATTATAAGGCTGAGCTTGAGATAAAAGATAATATTTTTGCATTGCTAGTTGATAATATTTTTTTTGCTCGGTCTCTGTAGAACTATCAAAACCGTTTACAAAATACATATCCCCTTCTGCTCTTAAAGATTTTGGATTAAGTTTTGATATATCAAAACCTGCTTTTTGATATGGCGAATATCCGCTATCTGAAGCTATAGACGGCGGATATTGACAAAATAATATTATTGATAATAACAGAGGAAGAACCAATTTCTTTCTATAAATCATCCACAGAAGGAGAGAATTTTGTATCTTCACGCATAAATCTTCCGTTATCTAAGGCAGGATCAAGATAAATAAAAGCCTTATCAATCCATTTATAAATTAATGGCTTATTGTCATATTTATGATAAATAGGTAAATCAGCTTTATTGCCGTTGACCGCAGATTTACTTAATTCAACAATGTCTGCAGTAGCTTCTGCATAGCCATGATTCATCAAATACTCACGAGAAGAAACATCATCCACAGTAAGCTCAGCCCCAGCTGGGAGTGATGCAAAAATAATTAAGCTTGATAAAAATAAAATTTTATTTTTCATAAGTCCACCTCTGTATATTTTAATTATAATAGTAATTTTAGATAATGACAAAAGTATTATAATTTCTTTACACAAAAAAAGAATGGATTATTTGTATGATTTTCTTATAATTTCTTCCAACTTATTAATAAGGTCTTTTTCTGGAACTTTAGCAACTATTTCACCTTTTTGGAAAACAAGCCCTTCACCAATACCGCCTGCAATACCAAAATCGGCATGTTTTGCTTCACCAGGACCATTCACTGCACACCCCATTGTTGCTATCGTAATCGGGGCTTCTATATCTTTAAATCTTTCTTCTACCTGCTTTGCTAAAGCAATTAAATCAATTCTTGTACGACCGCATGTTGGACAAGATACAAAATTTACCCCACGCTGGCGTAAATTTAGAGCTTTTAAAATATCAAATCCTGCACTTACCTCTTCTACAGGGTTCTCTGTCAGGGAAACTCTTATTGTATCACCTATTCCTTCTGCAAGCAATGTGCCTAATCCGATAGAAGATTTTATCAATCCTTGCCTCATAGTACCGGCTTCAGTCACTCCCAGATGCAACGGATACGGAATTTTTTCTGCAATCGTACGATAAGCTTCAATTGTTGTCATTACATCTGACGATTTTAGAGAAACTTTTATCAAATCAAAATCTAGTTCCTCAAGAATTTGAATATGTCCCATTGCACTTTTAACCATTTTTTCTGATAATGGAATTCCTTCATTTTGCAAATCTTTTTCAAGAGAACCGCCGTTTACACCTATTCTTATCGGAGTTTGATTAATTTTTGCTATCTTTACAACTTTTTCAACGTTTTCACGCCTGCCTATATTTCCCGGGTTAAGCCTTAGAGCATGGATTCCTCCATTCAGGCTTTCAAGCGCAAGCTTGTAATCAAAATGGATATCGGCAACTAATGGAACGGGCGTTTTTTTTACTATTTCTTTTATTGCAATTGCAGCGTCTTCATCCAATACGGCAAGACGAACGATTTCACAGCCCTTGTCCGCAAGCTCGTTAATCTGCTTTAAAGTCGCTTGAACGTCCCGAGTGTCGGTATTGCACATTGATTGAACACTAATCGGTGCATCTCCGCCGATTTTTATATTCCCAATTGATATTTGTTGTGATTTGCGTCTTTTAATCATATTTTCATGGTAGCATAAAGAAAAAAGGTTTAACAGAGGGAGAATTTTTATGAAAATTGCTGTAATTTCCGATATTCACGCTAATTTAATTGCACTTAAAACTGTTTTAGAGGATATAAAAAAACTGAACTGTGATAAAATCTTTTGTCTTGGAGATCTTGCAATGGCAGGACCTCAACCTTGTGAAACAATTGATTTTGTAATGAATCAAAAAGATTGGATAATAATTCAGGGTAATACCGATAAACTTATCGTTGATTATTCTCCGGAACTTTTTGAAAATATGATAAATACATTTCCGCTTATGGCAAAAGCGCTTAGAGAAGATGTTAAGATATTAAGAGAAGATCAAAAGGAATTTTTGAGAAATCTTCCACCTCAGAAAGAACTTGAAATTGAGGGAGTAAAAATACTTCTTGTACACGGTTCTCCCAGACGAAACAACGAGGACATTCTGCCAAATCTTCCGATTGAACAGGTTGAAGAAATGATTAAGGGAGTAAAAGCAGATTTAATCCTTTGCGGACACACCCACATGCCTGCAGGATACCAGACAAACACAAAACAAACCGTAATCAATGACGGAAGTGTCGGACGTCCGATGACAGAAGATTTAAAGGCTTGTTATTTAATTTTGGATATCAATAACGGCTCATTTACTGCCGAACATAAACTTCTTGATTATGATAGAGAAAAAGCAGCAGAGATTATGAGAGCAAGAAATTTTGACGGAGCTGAGGGTATTGCAAATATGCTCATCAAACCTTCTCCCAGACACGCTTAATAAAGTCTTATTTACTAAACCTGAAAATTTCAATCCGATTTTTGCAGAATAATTTGTTTGTGCTAGAATTAAAGAAAAATTGGAAAAAGGTTATGGATATTGATAAAAAAAAGTTAATAGCTTATATAAAAAGATTAAGCGAGCCGAAAATTCTTGTAGTGGGTGATCTTGCGATTGATGAAATGATTTACGGAGATGCTGAAAGGATTTCTCGTGAGGCTCCTGTATTGATTCTGCAACACTCTAGGACTAACCTAATCTTAGGTGCGGCATCTAATGCTGCTCATAACGCATCTACATTAAACAACGGAAAAGTTGAAGTTATTGGAGTTTGTGGAGACGATTACCAATCAGGACAATTAGAAGATGCTTTCAACAAAGCAAATATAAGTCATAAATATCTAGTAAAAGATAAAAATCGCAAAACTACAACTAAAACAAGAATTTCAGGAAGTATTTCAACTTCCATTACTCAGCAAATAGTCAGAATTGACCGCCAGACAAAAGACGAACTTTCTAAAGAGACCGAAGATAAAGTTATAGAAAACCTAAAAAAAGCAATTCCTAATGTTGATGCTGTAATACTTTCTAACTATCACATCGGAACTTTGACAAAAAAAGTTATTGAAAAAACAATTGAAATTGCAAACAAGCACAAAAAAATAGTCGTAGTTGATGCTCAAAAAAATCTTGAAATCTACAAAAATATAACTTCAATGACTCCAAATCTTCCTGATACTCAAAAATCTGTCGGATTTGAATTGAACAATGAAGAAGATTTGAAAAAAGCAGGCGATAAACTACTTAGAGAAACCAAAGCAAAATCAATTTTGATTACCTGCGGAGCAGATGGTATGTTTGTTACAGAACCCAGTAAAAAATATACAAAAATTCCTGTATTTAATAAATCAGAAGTGTTTGATGTAACAGGTGCGGGAGATACCGTTACTGCTGTATATACTCTTGCACTTGCAACAGGTGCTGACAGCGTATATGCTGCGTTAATCGGAAATATTGCAGCCAGCCTTGTCGTAAAACAATTTGGCTGCGCTACAACGACTATCGGCGAATTACTTTGCGCTGTCGAAAATATTTTATAGGAGAAAATTATGAAAAACTTTCTAAATATTTTTAAAAATTTAAAAATTGTCGACTACATTATTATTGTCGGAATATTTATTGCAGGTTTTGTAGGCTTTTTAACTTATAAAGGTATCCACAAAACAGCAAGCAATGCAATTGATGCTGTATCTGAAATTTCTTTTGACGTATATATTAGAGGGATTACCTATACAGGGAATAATTTACCACTAAAAGCTGATGAAAAAACTTTTATCAGTATTAGAAATGTTCCTTATTCAGATCTTATGATTACAAATGTTAAAGCTGAAAAAAGAAAAATTGTACTTCCTGTATTAAATACAAAAAATACAAAAACCGTAATCGTTGTAGAAGATGTATCTCAACCAAATGTATATGATGCAATCGTTACTCTTAAAGACACAGCTAAAATTACAAAAGATGGCGCTGTTGTTGGCGGAAATAAAATAAAAATTGGACTTCCTATTACATTAGAAGGCGCTGATTACAGACTTAACGGAACAGTATCAAATATACAGCTTACTCATGGAACAAATGAGGTAGTTAATAACCAAGAATTAAGTGCAGTTGAAAATGTTCAATAATTTTATTAATTTTATTCAAAATAAAACCCAGTTTATTTATAACAACAGCTTAATCATACAAAATATTGATAAGTTTATATATTTATTAATCATAGCTGTTTTTATTGCTTCAACAATTTTCCCTTCTGACTATATTGGGTTAATTGCTGTGTTAGTAGCAATGCTCACCATTATAAAAATTTTATTTAAAAAAGGTGAAAAACTGGAGTTAACAAAAGCAGAAATTTGGCTTGTTGCATATTTTATGATAGTTATTATAAGCCTTGCAGGTTCTACTCTTTTCTCATTAAGTTTAAAAGGGTTTATTAAAACTATCATTTACATATCTTATTACTTTTCAGTCGCACACTTTCTCAAATGCAATAAAGATAAAATACTCCCAATCCTTATTACAATAGGATTATGTGTAAGTTTTGAGGGAATAATAGGATTTTTACAAAACTTTGCGCACGTAGAAGAAATTTCCACCTGGCAAGACGTATCCAATTTAAACCCCGAAGAAATTATGACAAGAGTATATGGTACATTGAAACCTTATAACCCAAATCTTTTGGGTGGATATTTTGTAGCAGGGCTTCCCGCTTTATATGCAGTCTTAGCTAATTTTTTGGTTGAGAAAAAAAGCAAATTAGCAATTATATTTGGAAGTTTAGCTTTAGTTTCTAGTATAGCGTTATTTTTAACAGGATGCCGAGGCTCATATATAGGCATGTTGGTAATTTTGGGCGGAACATTTCTGGTTTCGGCAAAATATCTTTGGCAGAATTACAAAGCAGTTTATATTGCTATAGTTGGAGGATGCATTGCACTAATTACATCCGCAATTCTTTTATCAACTTCTCTAAGAGCCAGAGTACTTTCTATGTTTGCAATGAGACAAGATTCTTCAAATTCGTTCAGATTTAATGTATACCATTCATCTTTTAATATGTTTAAAGATAACTGGCTTTTGGGAATCGGGGTTGGAAACAGAAATTTTAGAGAAACTTACGGACTTTATATGAGAACAGGTTTTGATGCATTGTCTGCGTACAATATATTTCTTGAAATTGCCGTTGAAAGCGGAATTTTTGCACTACTTGCCTTTTTAGGATTTATAATCTCAACTTTGCATGACGGTATCAAAATAATTCTTAAATCCGCTGATACCAAAGAGGTAATATTTTTATCAGCAGCAGTAATTTCGATTTGTGCACTTATGATTCACGGACTGGTTGATACGGTATTCTTTAGACCGCAATTGCAGTTTATCTTCTGGACAATGGTTGCGGTGATTTCTGCAGTTAATAAAGAAAATCACCATGGATAATTGTCTCTAATTTGCCAGCCGTCACCAATAATCTTTGCTGCACAGCACATCCCTGTACCATTTTTGCTGCATTCAGTGTTTATCTCATCCGAACTTTTATTGTAACAGCGGGGCAAAAAACCTTTTGCGCTCTTTTCAGAAGTTTTTACAAAATAAAAAACATCTCGCCCAAAACGATTAGGATTATTTTTTCCGTTTATATCAACAATAACATCCTGCCAATTATATTTTTCACCTGCACTGTCTGTACTATATATACCGAGCACAATCAAACTGCCGTCAGTAAGTTGAAACGTTACTCTTGAGTCTTCTGCAGCAACAGAAACTTCCGTGAAATATATGGACTTGTTATACAAACAGAATTTGATGCATTGTACGCCTCTATAATATTTTCCTTGAAGTTTCATGCGAATACAAAAAAGTCTGACTTTTAATTCAAAAGCCAGCTATAGTAATAGCACGGTGGATGTTTACAAAAACTGCTCTGTTTTAAAATATCCTGATTATAAAAGGTTATTACTTTCTTGTATTTTTGAGCCTGATTTGCCTGTTTGTTGTTAGCATCACCAAATGTAAATATCCACCGGTCTTTTCCGAATAAATTTGGTCCAGAGAATCCGTTTGTATCGACAAGAAATATATTTTGACCTTTTTCATACACACACCAGCTTCGCCCAGAAACATCTAAAAAACAATATGATGTATTTTCAGACGGTGAACCATTTTCAAGGTCAATTCCATCTGATTGATCGCCTGAAGAACAACTTCCGCCACAAACAGTGTCACCTTTTGCCCAGCATCGATAAATATCCTTGTTTCCGCAGTCAAGCATAATTTTAAATCCTGCTTTAAACACAGCAAGTTCTTCCAAAGTTGAAGCTGCATCATAGCTTTTTGTGCGTGTAAATTCCTGATTAAACAAAGCCTCTTGAAAAACTTGAGAAAGTTCTGCATACGCTTTTTTATAAGCACTTTTAAACTGAACTTCCTGGTATTTCTTAATAACTGTAGGCAATGTCATTGCCGCAACAATGCCGATTAAGCCGAGTGTAATAAGCACTTCCGCAATTGTGAAGGACAAAAATATCTTATTTTGCATATTATGCTTCCCTCTATGGTTCTATGTATAGAAATATATTAAAAATTTTATCATTAATATTCTATATATGCAACATGCAAATACCAAAAAGTCAGAACTTATTTTTAAAGCCCTTGCAAAAGTAATCAGGCAGGAAAGAGAAAAGCAAAATAAATCTCTACGCGTGCTTGCTGATGAATACGACATCCAAAAATCTCTTTTATCCAGATTGGAAAACGGAATTAACGAACCTAAACTTATTTCAATATGGACGATTAGCGAAGCGCTCAACATGCCGGTTTCCGAATTAATCAAACTTGTTGAAAACGAATTGCCTGAAAATTTTTCACTAACCGACAAATGAATAAATTTGATAATTAAAAAATATTAAAAATGTGCTTTAAACTGTTTATTAAGTTTATGTAAAGGCACTTGCTGGTTGTGGTAAACTTAAAATATGGGTAATTTAAGAAGGAGATAAGTATGATACCTATTTTAGATTCAAAACGTCAATATGCACAAATTGGTGCTGAAGTTGAAAAAGCAGTATGTGAAGTTCTACGTTCAGGCTCTTATATTTTAGGACCTAACGCTAAGGCTTTTGAACAAGAAATGGCTGATTTTATCGGTTGCAAATATACAGTTGGGCTAAACTCTGGAACTGATGCTTTGCATTTGGCTCTTAGAGCTTTAAATATCGGTACAGGTGATGAAGTTATTACAGTTGCATTTACTTTCGTGGCAACTACAGAAGCTATTGGTATTGTTGGTGCAAAACCTGTATTTGTTGATATTGATCCTGATACTTTCAATATTGATGCATCTAAAATAGAAGCTGCTATTACACCTAGAACGAAGGCTATAATTCCTGTTCACTTATACGGACAGCCTTGTGATATGGATATCATTATGGATGTTGCTAAACGTCATAATCTGCATGTAATTGAAGACTGCTGCCAAGCTATTGGTGCTTTATACAAAGGTAAAATGGTCGGCACATTCGGTGATTTCGGATGTTTGAGTTTCTATCCTACTAAAAACTTAGGAGGTATGGGTGACGGCGGACTTATTATGACAAGCGATGAAAAACTTCGTGACAGAGTTATCGCTTTAAGAAACCATGGCGGTGCAATCCGTTATCATCATGACGAAATAGGTGTAAACAGCCGTCTTGATGAAGTACAAGCTGCTATATTGAGAGTTAAACTTCCTCACATTAAAGAATGGAATGAAAAAAGACGTGAGCATGCTTATTACTACAATGAATTATTCAAAGATTGTGCTGATATCCAAACTCCACATGAGTTAGATAATACATATTGTGTTTACCACCAATACACAGTTAAAATTCCTAACCGCGATGAAGTTCATAAAATGCTTCAAGAAAATGGAATCGGTGCTATGCTTTATTATCCGATACCTTTACATTTGCAAAAAGTTCATGAATATTTAGGCATCGGCAAAGGTTCTTTACCTTACACTGAAAAAGATACTGAAATGGTTATTTCGCTTCCTATGTTCCCTGAACTTACAAAAGAAGAACAACAAACCGTTGCCAAGACTTTGATCGACTGTATTAATAAGTCAAAATCAAAAATTAGTGTATAATGTTATATGATTATATAACACATTAAAAAAAAATCCTGTTTGATATCAAACAGGATTTTTTTTAATAATAATTTTTATCTTTTTACAATTTTATTTGAATTATCTGAAGATTTAAATGATTTTATCAAATAACTCAGACCAGTTAAAACAAGTAATGCTCCAATAGCCATTGCAACAGCTTTACCGACTGAAGTTTTGTTCTTAGCTATATTTTTAGGCACTGCCCATTCTTTTTTGAAAAACAATTCATCTGCATTCTTATAGAAAATTTTATCAATTAATTCATCAGCTTTTTCGCCAAAATTTTGTTTTATTACGGTTTTTATATCTCCTACAGTCTTTTCATAAGCTTCTCTTGATGATAATCCGCCTTTTAAAGATTCTCCAAAACATCCAAGCGGGGCATCAGTACCGAATAATATTCTATCTGTAGCATTACGTTTATCCAATTCTTTTATCAATTTAACTATACTTGGTTTCTCTGGACTGCTGAGTCCATCTTGACCCCAATCAACCCAAGATATATCTACATAAAGTTTTGAATCATTTTTATCTATTGATTTCAAAAGTACATCAATAGCATTTTGATGAGATTTAGCATCTCCAGCTCCCATATGTGCCATTATTACAGGAACATTTGGGAATTTTTTTGCTAATTTATGAATAGATTCAGGTGATGATATCTTATCTATATTTTCAGGGGTTGTATTTAGGTTTATATCTGAATGGAAAAGACAAGGAAGTTTATATCTTTCTGCTAATTGTAAGTAAGGTCTATATGAGGGATGCTCAGCTGAAAGATTGAAATTTCTTGGATGGAGTTTTAATCCTACAAACTTACCCGGATTTTCATTTAACAGATTGTTTATTGCGACCGCTTTACCTTCTGTTTTTGAAGGTTGACAAGAGGCGAGTGCAAAATATTTAGGATTACTGTTACAAAAATCAAGCATTTCTTTATTGCCTGAAATTTCATCTTTTATTCCGCCATTTACAAAACAATCAAGATTTGATATTAAAACTTTTTCTATATTATCCTGCTGTTTTTTACCTTGCACAGTAACATCCAAAGGAGATCTTACAAATGCATCCAAATAGTCGTTATTAAAAAACACCAAATTTTCAGGATTATTATTACGAGACCAATGTCCCCAATGCATATGGGAATCAATTATTGACCCGGTAAAAGATAATCCTCTTAGTCCTTCTACTCTCATGCAAAAATATCTCCTATATTTGTATCATCATTAGCTCTGCGGTTAATTATGATATTACCTAACTTTGAGCCTTCTCTTAGTTCTTTAGCAGCACGTCTGCAGTGCTGTGCTGGGAAATACTCCCCACGTTTGTCAGCAATATCTGCAAGTATATCAAAGATTTCAGTTATTTCATCTCTTTCATTTACAACACTTCTAAATCCATTAGCTTTCAGTTGCTCTATATAATTCTTGCACAAATTATTTAAATATGCATTATATAATCCATTGGCACCTAAATAGTCTCCATTATGATATTTGGACTCAGCCAAAAGTTTATAGACTTCCATAAACATCTTATTTTTTCTATCAAGACCGCCCATGATATCTACATATTCTTTTGCAACTCCAAGATAATTCTCACCTGCTACATAATCTTTGCGTTCTATACTATCTTTCGCATTAGACAATCTGCCCCTTATACCATCTTGCAAATTTACATTGCTTTCTATCAAAGAATCTAAAAATCTGCGCTGATTAACATCTCTGCTTAATGCAGTCATCATTGCGTAATTACCATCTCTAAGTCCCATTACACTAGGTCTTCCGCTACTTTCAGAATCAGCTTGAGGATAAATTATTTTATAATCTCCGTTGCGTCTAAAATAGTACTGCAATGTAGAATCTACAAAATCACCACGATCATAAATTTTGTTATTATACAAATCATTTTCGTCAAATAACTTCCAGACCGGATATAATTTATCTTTAAATTCACTCAAATCAGCATTACCTGTCAATGCTTGCTTAAATCTAGCAGTCTTTTCATCATCTGCTACAACCTCATCTGTAGAAAGCCCTACAAACTTTGATACCAACTCTACTTTATCTTTATGTGGAAACTCAGAATAAGGATATTCATTGGTTTCTGTATCATTAAAACTGTAACCTACAATTTTACCGTTTTCGCGTATGGGTGTAAGGTTATACACCCCGCGCTCTCCGTCTTTTATTGTAGTATCGTAAGCTGAATATAGATGTTCTGAATTATCCATTTTTTTCATGTTTACTACATCCGCATCTGAAAGAGCCAAAAGATTAAAATCATACCATTCTTTCTCTTTTAGATAATTCATCATATTTTGAACTTTACCGTCTTTATCATAGCCGGTTGCTAGATAATTTGTAAGCTCAGGCAGCTCACCTCTTTCTTTGGCAAGCCATTCCATATTCTTCACCTGAGGCATTGCAACAGGTACATAGACTTTTCGACACTTTAATTTATTTATTTCTTGTATAATACCATATGCATATTCAAGCCCTTGATTTTCAGGATCCATATATTGTATGTATTTACGGTAACTGTCCGGGTTATAATATATCGTCTTTAAGAAATTCAATAACTTTTCTTTATTTGACTGTACTGTATGTGGTTTCAGGTGTATGTAATTACCTGTAATTCTTTTGTACTGCTCTGCAAGATTCTGCAAAGGAACTGTTATTGATACAGGTATTGCAACAAATGAATTCTCATCGGTTAATTCATACCTGTTTATGTAATTAAGCTGTTCTTCTATGTTTTTTAGAGGTTTATTATATTTAAAATCTCTTGAATTTTCAGCTCGATACATATGAACATCAACATTTTCATTTATAGCTTTTACAAAATGCTCCATATCATTAGCATGATTTCCGCCATCTATTATATAGACGTCATATCCAAGGAAGGGTATTGCCAAACCTTTTGCCGATTGAATATTTGAACTTTTTACAAATACGTCTTTTTTCGTATTATCTAATAAAGGATTTTGTATATACCCCTGATTATAGTTATCGTTTGATATATTAGTTTTTTTTACTGACCATAGCGAAGAAATAGGATTAATTCTCATTATATTACTACACTTTCTATTTCATTAATACCCACATATACTTAAACCCCAAAATAAAATATTTGCTAGCCAAATGTCTATTTTTTACAAAAAATTTACAATAGAAAATAAAAAATCAGTACTTTTAATGTACTGATTTTTTATGCCCAAGCTATTTCTGTTCTTCTTATTGGAACTTCTATTTTCTCACCATATTCATTCACTTTGGTCTGAGTTGTTTTGCCTATGAAACCTATCGCATCTGGATTCGGGGCAAATGGGTTAGCCAGCCAATTTTTACCTACCAAATTGTAACTGCTTTTGGTTATATTACTTTGGCTCCAATAGTCATCATTTGGTGTATACCGGCTTGTACTCTCAGACTGTGCAACCTTGGATGTATCATATGTATTGTTCAATCCAAGCTGAGCATCCTCAGCTAAATTGACTCTATTTATCGGTGCGATACCACCGTTATTAAAACCGCTTGCCATATCCTTTGTCCTTTTTTATACTCTTATATATATAAAGTATATACTAATTAAATAATTGCTCTTTTTGGGGGTATTAGATTTACATTTGTTTACAATAACCACATGCCCGTTTTTTTATAAAAATAACAGTTTGTTAAGTTTTGTAAAGTGTAAATTCTACACTATATGTACCTTTTCGGATTTCTTTTAAAATGCAAAGAACAATCTTGTTGACATTTAAAATCTTATATGCAATAATAAAGACATAAGATTTAAGTGTAGTCGAAACACTAAATATAAATAGATTCATTAACCCCAAAAACATATAAACTCCTAAATAATAAACACTAAAAGAGACCATTAGGATGCAGAAAACGACCCACTCAGTAATGAGTGGTTTTTTTTATGCATTAAACGCAAATTTCTTTATTAGAACTTATTAATTATCTTTTTTAATTACTATAATGTTTCTTGAATGAATTTCAAGTAAAGGGAGATTATATTCAAAAATATCAGTAATAGAGAGTTTGTATTTTTTTAGAACTTTTTGTGCATCTTGAATTTCTTCTTTTGTCTTACGTGATTTATAAGCTGCAAAGAAGCTGTTGCTATGCATTAACGGTGCGGAATATTCTACAATAACTTTCAAAGGTGCAACAGCTCGAGAAGTTATTATATCAAACTTTTCATGAAAATTTTCAACCCTTTCGCACACAGGATGAAGGTTTTTAATATTAAGTTCAGATTTTAAATTTTCTATCGCATTAATTTTTTTTTGAATGCTATCGAGAGCATATACCTCTATATCAGGATGAGCAAGCGCAATTGGTACTGCTGGAAACCCTCCGCCTGTACCTATATCAAGAAGTTTTTTCCCTTTGCCATATTTTTCAAAAACTTTTTCTATAGCAAGACTATCAAAAATATGTTTTTCCCAGAGATATTTTTCATCATTTTTAGAGATCAAATTGAGCATTGAATTTTGCACTAAAAACACTTCTATATATTTTTGAAAATCATTTTTATCAAACATTTTCCTGCCTGTTCAAAATTTCATTAAACTTTTCTTCACCAATTTGATTAATCATATCATTAATACGTTTTTCAATTTTTTTAATATTATTTTCACTTAAATTCCCAACTGCCATTTTTTTAGCTTTTAAATAATTCAAAACTGCTAATTCTTGATTTTTATAAATCAAATAAAAATCTCCAATTGCCATAGTTGAGGAAACTTTATAAAAAACTTCATTTAGCCCGCAAGCCGTATCATAAGCATAATTGTAATATTTAAGAGCCTTTTCTTTATTAGTTTTTCTGTGCAGTAATGCTAATTTCATTGAAGAAAGATATATCCCATTCAAATTATTACTTGCTTCATCCACTTTCAAACTCAGCTCATAAAATTTTACAGCTGAATCGTGCACTCCAGTCTCTTCATATATTGCAGCCAAGTTCGAGTATGCAGCAGAGAGATATTTATTATTTTTCTTGTTTATTTCAATACAACTTTTGTAAAAAACAACAGCTTGTTTCGTTTCACCGATTTCGTCACTGATTACGGCAAATTTATAATATAATTCAGCTAAAAGAACTTCATCTTCAGAATTTTCAGCATAATTCATGGCTTTTTTAAGAGAATTATATGAAAACTCCAAATTATCTTCAGCATAATCAGCTAAAAGAATATATGCTTTTACATATATATCAGATGGCAATTTTTCTGTTGTAATAATTTGATTTAAGAATTCTTTTGCTAAATCTTTTTTGAAAGTTACATAATAGATATTTGCGATTTTAAGCTTCATATCTGAGCTTTTGTAAGTATCACCGGAAGCTAGATATAATTTTAAAGCCTCATCATAGTATTTTTGTGCATTAAACCAGTCCGAAAGTTTTTCATATGCTTCAGCGAGTTTAGAATATATTTTCGGCTGGAACACCTGATAATCCGGATCATTTTTCATCATTAGGGCTCTTTGATAAATCATTATAACTCTTTTGAAATTAAACTTGTCTTCTTCGTTTTTAGCGAGATTTACAAGTTCCACAAATGACATATTATTTTCTTTTTCAATTTCTTTTATCTGCTCATCAGTAAATGTTATATATTCATTTATTGAATCAGCAATTTTATTGAGTATATCTTTTTCTTCTTCTTCACTTTCAAAAATAAACCTTATGCTACCTATATCTTTCTTAGGTGGAACTTCATGAATTACCGCATTTTTTTCTTCTTCAGGTATAGAAACTAAGCCGTTTTCAATCACAGCTTTAGGCTTCACTAAAGGTTTTTTAGGTAAAAACATGCTATGATATTCTATTTCAGACCTCATTGTTGCACGTGAAATAAGTAAGTCTCTTTCCATAGGCTTCAAAGGCAACTGTGTTTCATATAATTCGACACAACTTTTATGGAGTTTTACTAAAACATTTGCAGGTATTGAATTTTCAGCAATAGATTTGTAGTAATCCTGCAAATAAATCATATTACCTTCTTTTGCAAGTATCAAAGTATCAATAAAAACCTTAACTTTGTATTCATCATAAAGATTTAAGGCTCTTAAAAGATTAATACTTACAGGATGCCTGATTATTGTCAAAAAACGAAACAGATGTCCACTTACCGGATCAATCAAAGCAAGAGCCTCTCTCAAAATGAAATCATTAAACGATAAAAAAGTTTTACTAAACCCTTCAATAAATTCTATTAAACTCAAGCCTCTTATTTGGATAATTTTTACCGACAATGCTGTATATAAAAAATAACCTCTAGTATGTTTGTATAACTCATCAGAAACAGGTCCTATCAATTTTATATCAAAAGATTTTAGATATTTTTCAAAAATATTTTTTTCCAAAGCACCGATTTGCAACCTTGCATAAGAAAATTTATTATCAAAATCTTCAATTTCAAATTTTCTTGCACAAAAAATCACCTTTATTTTTGAAAATTTTTCAATTTGTTTAAAAAACTCTAAAATTTCTTTTTTATTAGCTTTTAATACAACGTCAAAAGAATCAATAAAAATAACTATCGGTGAATTAATAGACAGTAGATACGAAGTAATTTTTTGAATAAAATTTTCAGAACGATTTTTAGGTGCTTGAATAATATTTTCAGCAGTCAGCTCTTTAAAAACTTCGAAAAAAACCAAGAGCATATCATCTAAAATTGTAGTCTCATAGCAATTATATTTTAGAATGATAGTATCAGATTCAAGAAAATTAAAAAAATACTCAATAATCGAAGACTTTCCAACTCCCATATATCCGCTTACAAGAAGCATAAAATCATTCGATCTGAAAAAATTTTTCATTTTTATAAAATTATCAAGATTGTTTTCAACAAGCAAAGGAGATATGCTTGTATCTTGCACATTCATAAAATTTTTTTTGTCTTCAATATCACTGATAAAAGTATAATCCATAAAGTAATATTAATAGATAACAGGATTTTTTGCAAATATAATTTTACATAATTGCACAAAATATTTTTTATAGTACAATATAGATAGTAACTTAGGGGAAGAAGATGGAATTTTTCAGAAAACACCAGAAATTGATAATCGGTATTATTGCCGTAACTTTTATTGCCTGGACGGTAGGTTTAATGATGCTACCAATTTTATTCAAATAGGAAACTAAATGAATTTAAATAGAACTATAAAAAACTTATTTATAAGCGTTTTAGCGGTGTTAATTTGTATTCTTACAATAGCTCCGCAACCTGTGTTTGCAACATCTTTGGATCAAAAGAAAAAACAAACACGTGAAAAAATTAAAAGAATCCAAATACTAGAAGGGCTTGAAAAAAATAAATTATATAAAAATCAACAAAAATTAGAAACAACCCATTCGACTCTTGCAAGTACCAAAAGTCAATACAATGCCATTCAAAATCAATTAAATCAAATGGAAATAGAACTTTCCAAAGCTCAACGAGATTTTAATACTACTGATGCTCAGCTGAAAAACAGGATAAGACAAGTATTTAAAACCCAGCGACTAGGAATGTTTGAATTAATACTTTCAGCAAAAGATTTAAATGCTCTTTTAGATGTAGTATATTTTGAAAGAATTATCATAAAACGTGATTATAAAAAAATGGTGGAACTAAAAGAGAAATCTACCAAACTTGCAAAAATGAAAAAAGATGTTGAGGCAAAAAAACAAGCACTTGCCGCTACGATTGAGAACATGAATCATCAGCAACGTTCAATAAAACAAGCTATTGCTCAGAATCAGAGTATGATAAACAAATTAAAAACAGATAAAGCTTATTACCAAAGAGCTGAGCGAGAATTGGAACGACAATCAGAGAGCCTGCAAAAAATGATCAGCAAAGGATACAAAAACTCAACAGTAAAAGTATCTTCTTCCGGCTTTATGAAACCTATCGCAGGACGCATTACCTCTCCTTTTGGATGGCGGACACACCCCATATTTAACAGCAGAACATTCCATTCAGGAGTAGATATAGGTGGTCCGAATTACGGAAGCATAAAAGCATCAAATGGAGGTAAAGTAATTTACTCAGGCTGGTATGGTGGCTATGGAAAAGTTGTTATTATTGACCATGGTATAGTAGGCGGACAACCTATGACAACTTTATATGCCCATATGTCAACAATAAAAGTAAACAATGGACAAACAGTTACAAAAGGACAAGTTATAGGACTGGAAGGCACAACAGGATACTCAACAGGACCTCATTGCCATTTTGAAGTAAGAATTAACGGAAAGCCAAACAATCCGTTAAATTATATTTAGCATAAGGAATATCTTTTTTGAAAAAATTAGTTATCATAACTTTAATATCACTAATGTTACCGAATACAGCATATGCTTTTATGGATATGTATGAAAGCTCTGAGGTAGAAAAGACAAAAGAACAACAGGAATTAGAAAATATCCAGCAGTTTTTTTATGAAAGTCCTGTAGGAAAGTTTGAAGTTAAATCCCAAGAAGAACATTTTGATACGGGAATGACAGAATTATATGGTCCACAGACAAAAGACCTTCGAGGTATGCCCCTTTTTAAACAGCTCCGGATTAAAATAACAAATCATTATAAAATAAAAGCTCATGAAGAAATGCTTAAAGAAAAACAGCTTCAGGAAGAGTATTTGAAACAACTTGAAGATGAATTCGATGAAGAGACAACTCTAGAAGATCTTCAAGAAGAAAATTTGCAAAATTTATTAGATGTTGCAAACAAACAAGAAAAAAATAAAGAAAAGAAAAAACTGAATTTATTTAAAAAAAATAAAAACGAAGATAACTCCGAAATAAAAATTAATGAAAAAGAAACTGAAAATAAAAATAATAAAGAAACAGAAATAACTCCAGCTAATGGAAATGACGTTACAAAAATTGAGGGCGGAGTAAAACAAGTAGAAGCAGAAAAAGATGTTATATTGGATTGTGATGTAGTCAATTATCTTGAAGAAACTTCTGAAGTAGAAGCTCTAGGGCGTCCTAAAATAATCTTCCCCCCTCAAGGAGTGACTATTATAGCAGATAGAATTACGTACAATACAGAAACCAATGTATTGAAAGCTTTTGATAATGTAGAAGTTGAAAAAGACGGAAATAAAATGTACGGAGATTTTCTTCAAGTAAATATGAATGAAGAAAATGCGCTTATAACAAACCTTAAATCAGAACAAATGAATATGACCGTATATGCCAAAACAGCAAACGCTTCAGACGATTTGGTCGTATTGGAAAAAGGCTCTTTAAAATCAGAACATCCTTATATTTTACAACTTCAAACAAGTTTTATGCGCGTAAGAATAGACAAAATGGTCATTCCAGAAGCTGCAAGGTCAAGTTTTGATGAACTTGTCGGTCATACAAAAGTAAAAGTTATAGCAAAAAATATTAAAGTAGATGCAAAAGAAGAACATGATGTAATTACAGTAAAAGACGGCTCAATCCAATTGGGAGACTCAAAATTATTTAACTTTAGAAGCTTTACAGCGCATACAAATAAAAATCACGGCTACGTAGAGACAAATATTCCAGAGTTTGGTTCAAGATCCCAAATAGGTATGTTTTTAGGACCTGGTTTTGCTTTCGATACACCTTTTGCCTCAACGATAAAACTGATTCCGTTTTTAAACTATAAAAACGATTTTGGAATAGGCGGAGCGATAAGATACACAAGCAGTACTAACCGTACTGATATGATGTATGGAAGTGCAAACGATATATTTGTGCTAAGAGGTCGTCAATATTTAGATGACAATTTGTTTATGCAATACGGTGTAAATTCATACATGAACGATTGGTGGATGGGACAACGTATGGCAAAATATATGGCTGAATTGGTTTATGCAGATAAGACAACCCTTCCTAACTTCATGGGAGAAAATCGTCCCCTAAACTTCAGTCATAGAGCTAGTATAGGCTACGCTCAGGCTGGTAATATTAATAAATTTGATAACAGCATACCTGATTCTAAAATAGGTACAATGCGTTTCAAATATATGTCACAAATAATGCAGTCATTATATTCCTATCATAATAAAGAAAAAAGACTGCATTTGGATGCAGGTGTTGCTCTTCAAGGAAGTGCAGCATTATACGGAACTGGAGATACCCAATTTGTAGGTAGAGTGGGACCTTATATTCACACACAATATAAATACTGGATGCAGGATATTTCTTATTTTCTTGCAGGATACTCCGATGATACACCAATGCCTCGATTTGACGCATACCGTTACGGCAAATCAAACGTATCAATAAGAGAAGCCTTGCGAGTAAACAAATATCTTACACTTGCTTATGCAACATCAATCAACTTATCAGGAGATTCTCCAAACAACAAAGATATTCAAGAAAGTGCTTTTATAATAGCATTAGGTCCGGATGATTTTAAAGTAAGTTTTGGATATGATTTTATGAGAGAACAGACATATTTTACGATTGCTCTCGCACTTGATACCAAAGGCTCTTCTGTAGAATATGATAGAATGGAAATAAGACATCCCGACAAACTGGGAAAAGATAAAAAGAAATACGTAGAACCGGTAGTATTCCCTGAAGATAGACCAATCAGAAAACAAGAAAAAAGAACCTACGCTGAAGTTATTAATATAGAAGATCCTAATAAGGAACAGATTTAAGTAAAATGGAATTAGAAAAGTTAAAAAATGAATTAATAAAATACGGAAAACTTGCCGGGAGAAAAAATTTTACACCCGGTATATCAGGCAATATGTCTGCAAGATACAAAGATAAAATTTTAATTACAACCTCAGGCTCTGCTAATGAATTTCTTGAATACGATGAGCTTGTACTAATAGATTTTGAAGGTAACCTAGTCGAAGGAAATAAAAAACCTTCAAGTGAGAAAATGCTGCACATCGAATATTACAAACAACGACCAGAAATAAACTATATTTTACATATGCATTCACCATATTTAAGCACATTTGCAGCCTGTAAAAAAGCACTGGATGAGCCTATAATGCCAGAGAATATTTTTTATTTCGGCGAAATTCCATTAGCAGATTACGGATTACCCGGATCTGAAGATCTTGTTAATAAAACTGCAAAATATTTCAAAAATTATAATGTAATACTTATGGCAAATCATGGAATGATTACATGCGGTAAAACAATTAAAGAGACTTATCTTAATTTAGAATTAGCAGAAAGCTACGCTCAAGTGGTATTGCAAACAAAACTTTTAGGCGGTGCTGTTTTGCTTTCAGAAAAAGAAGTTGAAGAAATAAATTCACTAAAAAAATAATTGTGATAAAATAACAATGAAAAGAGGAAATATAAAGTGTCATTAATGTTAGAAAACAAACAGGGATTAATAGCAGGAGACGGCATATTACCGGTTAAAATGGCTCAATATGCAAAAGAAAACGGTTTTGATGTAATCTGTATTTCACTTGCAAGTGATAATAGATCAAAACTAAAAAAATACTGCTCAAAAGTATATGAATGTCACCCAGGAGAAATTAATAAGATAGAAAAGATATTAAAAACAGAAGAAATAAAACAAGCAACATTTTTAGGTAAAGTTCATAAAAGAGTGCTATTACAGCTTCATAAATTTGATTCACGAGCAATAGAATTGCTGAAAAATATTAAAAGACTAAATGATGATGAGGTAATGCTGCTTATTGTGAGAGAATTTGAAAAACTTGGCATAACAGTTCTTGATCAGACAATATTTATAAAAAACTTGATGATTCCAGCCGGAGTTCTCGGTAAAAATAAACCGACCGAAGAACAATTGCAAGATGTAAACTATGGTTTTTGGCTTGCAAAAGAAATGGGTAAAATAGATGTCGGTCAATCAGTAGTCATAAAAGACAAAATGATTATGGCAGTAGAAGCAATTGAAGGTACTGACATGTGCATCAAAAGAGGTGCAAAACTTGCAAAACATGATGCTGTTGTTGTAAAAGTTGCCAAACCGGCTCAAGATAAACGATTTGACATACCTGCAGTTGGATTAAGAACTCTAAAGACAATGAAACGATATAAAGCATCACTTCTTGCAGTAGAGGCTAATGAGACAATTATTGTAAATCAAGAAGAAGTTGTAAAATTTGCAGATGAAAATAATATTGTATTAATGGCAGTAAATTCATGAAAAAAGTCTTCATAATTACAGGAGAACACTCAGGAGATATCCATGCTTCAAAAGTTGCAAAAAAACTTTTCGAGTTAAATTCTGACATAAAAATAGAAGGAATTGGCGGTGAAAATTTAAAATCAGCAGGAGTAAAACTTTTTGCAGACCATAAAAAAATGGGAGCTGTCGGATTGTCTTTAAAAATTATTCTTGATCACCTTTCTCTTGGAAAAAGGTTGGTAGATTATCTTACAAAAGAATATAAACCTGATTTGGTTTTATTAACTGATTATGGAGCTTTTAACCTTTCAATTTCAAAGTTTTTAAAAAAAGCCGGAATCAAAACTTTCTATTACATTCCCCCTCAAGTATGGGCAAGTCGTAAATGGAGAATAAATACAATCAAAAAAAATATTGATGAAGTATTATGCATATTTCCATTTGAAAAAGAAATGTATGAAAAATATGGAATAAAAACACACTATTGCGGACATCCACTGGTATCACAATTGCCTGAAAAATCAGACAGGGATATCTTTTTTGAAAAATATAACCTTGATAAATCAAAAAAACTTGTCTCTATTTTTCCGGGCTCAAGAACTTTTGAACTTGCTCAGCTTATGAATATTTTTGTAAAAACGGCAAAAAACCTTGAAAACTTACACTCTGATATACAAATTGTAATTTCCCATGCTCCAAATTTATCAGATGAAGTGTTTGATAGATATTTAAAAAACACTGAATATAAAGTTATCAAAGGTGATAATCAGGCATTACTAAGCGTATCTGATGCACTGATTTTAGCATCAGGTACTGTTGCACTGGAAGCTGCAATTTATGAAACACCTATGATTATTGCCTATCGAGGACCTTGGCTGTTCTATTTTATTTACCTGATTGTAAGATGTATAAAAATGGTATCATTGCCAAATATTATAGCAGGCAAAATTATTGTACCTGAAATTATTCAAAAAAATGTAACTGTAGCAAATATTACTTACGAAATTGAAAAGATTTTATATGATAACGAATACAGAAAAAATTATAAAGAGCAGCTATCTCATATAAAAAATCTTTTATCAGATAAAATTTCATCAGAAGAAGCCGCTATTGAAATAAATAATTCTATTGTTAATATAAATTAACTATTTTGAGATATTAAGCAAAAAAATAATACTCAAAACGTTTATAATAACAGGTAGATGTATTTTTATGACTGAAGCGGTAGTTATACAAAAAAATAATACTCAAAACCCTTTTGCTGAATTTAATTCAAAAAAGGCAAAGTATTACTTTGCGACAACAAAATTACCACAGACCAGCGACTGTTTTTTATCGAAAAAAATAAGAGAGGATAAAGAAACAAACCGACTTGGTAAAACGATTGCAATATCAGCACTAAGTGTAGGCGCTGTTATTTTATTTTTAATGAGAGGATTGCCTAAAAATTCATATAAGAATCTTGAAAGATGGGCACAAAAACTAGAAGCAAAATTATATAAACAAAGACAAAACGGTCAAGTTGGCAAACTTGAAGAGTTTTATACATTTACCTTAAATAAACTTACCTCCTTTATGGCAAAAGCAAAAAGTATAAATAATTTTGTATCAATTAAAGATATTTCTTTTGAAAAATTAATGTCCAAAAATAAATATACAAAAAAAATACATCGTAAAATTACATCAATATACGAAAAAATAGGAAGAAGAACAGTAGACAAATCTTATGAAAAAGCTAAATCAAAAATGTATGGAATGTTCCAAACATTTGAAGACTTTGATGACAAAATTCTGTTGAATACCCGAAACGGTCAAGAGCTAGTAGAAGGGAAAGCTGTTAAAAAATGGCTAGATGATATAGAAAATTTAAAAACAAAAATCAGAAGAACCTGGAACAGCAACTTTGGACAAAGGAGCAGAAATCAGCGATATGAAGATATGCAAAAAGCTGTAAAAACACTATCTGATGATGTGTGGGAAGCAACTATCGGAAATCTTGATAATTTCGGCAAAAAAAATGTATATGAATCTTTCATTGCAGAAGAAATGCTTGCTGGTAAAAAACTAAAATTAATAAATGAGGCGAAAAATCCAAGATATATAATCACTCGTGATATTGACGATATCTATAACAGCTCAATTGACGTTGTAAAAAACATTACCTCTTTTGTAAATCCTAAAGATAAAGCCTCTAGAGAATTAATAAAAAATTTAAGACTTAAACTGGAAGATTACAAAAAACTTGCAGGCTATAGTGAAGCTAAAAAAAGAACTGAGCTCAATAAGGAAATTCAAAATATATTAAAAAAACTCTCAAATTCAATCTGCGAGAACAAAAAAATATATAAATATGACACAGAAACAGTACACCAGCTTTCATCACAAATACAAGGCATCCAAGATATCATGGGAGACAGCGGAAAAGGTTCAATACAAGAGATTCTGACCATTTACAAAAAACTTATGCCAAGAGAAGACTATTTAAAATTAAAAGAATCTGCAAATAAAACCGTCAAATATATGGACAGTGCAATTACCAAAGAAACAGACCACTTTTTTGATATGATGCGCGATTTAAAAATGGGATCAGCACCAACTGATATCTTATCAATACTTGCAGCAATAGGAGCAATCGGATTAGGGCTTTCAAAATCTGAAAACAAAGATCAGCAGTATTCAGTTTTACTAAAAGCAGGTATTCCTGCAGTCGGAGCGATTGCAACGTCATTATATTTTTCTGCAAGTCTTGTATCAGGTGGACGTGCAATGCTATATGGCGGTATATCAGGACTTTTGATAAGTAAAGCTGGATCTATGCTTGATGAATACAGAAAAAAGCACTTCCCCGTTAAAGCTCAAATTAAATAATTTAAATAATGTAGCCTAAATTATTTTATTTTTGTTATAATTCAATAGCAAAGTATAAAATTTTGAGAAGATTTATGACTACAACCGAAAATAATACAATAAGAGAAAATTTAGAACAAAGAGAAATTGATTATTTAAGCGAATTTGCAACAAAAAGCAAGTTTTCAAAAGGGAGAAAAATACAAGAAGAAGAATGTCCATTACGTACAAGATTTCAACGTGATAGAGATAGAATATTGCATTCAAAAGCATTTCGAAGACTAAAGCATAAAACACAGGTATTTTTATCGCCTTTTGATGATCACTTTAGAACAAGATTGACTCACACGCTTGAGGTATCTCAAATTGGCAGAACTATAGCTCGCGCATTAAATTTAAATGAAGACCTGGTCGAAGCAATAGCGCTCGGTCATGATTTAGGTCATACTCCATTCGGTCACTGCGGAGAAGGAGTGTTAAATGAACTGGTAGAAGGCGGTTTTCACCATAATATTCAAAGTGTAAGAGTTGTCGAAATTTTAGAAAAATTAAATCTTTGTCAGGAAACAATTGATGGAATACTTACTCACACCTGGGGATATATTCCCAAAACTCCCGAAGCGCAAATTGTGCAGCTTGCAGATAAAATAGCTTATATTAATCACGATATAGAAGACTCAATACGTGCAGGAATTATATCAGAAAGCGATCTTCCAAAAGACTGTATTAATTACTTTTCCTCAATACAGAGCAAAAGATTAAATAAAATGATAAATGAAATAATAGAAAACTCAATAGGCAAACCTAAAGTTACAATGAGTGAAGAAGCTTGGGGATACACCACAGAACTTAGAAAATGGATGTTTGAGAATGTATATAACGACTCACCGGCAAAACTTGAAGAAAACAAAGCTAGAAATGTAATAAAAGAATTATATTTCTTATACTGTGACAAGTTAAAAAACATTTGTGATGAAAACAGAATAGAGCGTATTGTAACAGATTATATTTCAGGGATGACTGACAGATATGCAATTGAAAAATATAAAGAGCATTTCATCCCGACAGGATTTCATACAAGCACAAAAGATGACTATCTTTTCAAACTTGCGAATATGATAGAATAATTAACCTTTTAAATAGCCAACGGGACAATTCAATAAAAGTATTAAAATAATAATATACAAATATGAAAGAATTTTTAACCAAGGCTATTACACAAAAAACAGCAAGAATTGCTATTATAATTTTTGTAATTTTATCAGCATTAATGTGTGTATACCGATTTAAGACTTACACATATTTAACAGTAGAATTCAATGATGCAAGACCAGTCAGGAACAAAATCCCTGTATATTATAAAGGTTATCGAATAGGTAAAGTTGAAAAAATTAAACCTAATGACAACTTTCAATCAACTTTAGTTACAATCGTACTTTATCCTAAAAATTTAAAATTACCTGAAAATACAACAGCGCTTTTAACCAAAGAAAAACGTGAGCGAAAAGAAATTGATTTTATAAACTTAATTTATCCTGAAAAACCTTCTTCAATCTCATTAAAAAACGGAGATAGAATAAACGGATTTATGACAGTTGATATCGAAAATTATTTTTCAAGCAAGGCACTGACCGGTGAGTTGGATGCATTAACAAATAACGCAAACAGCCTTATGGAAAGTTTAAAACTTACAAGTGATGCTCTAACCGAATTTTTAAATGTATTAACTGATACTGTAGATGAAAACAGACCTTCCATAAAAATCATGACAAATAATCTTGCCCAAATGTCAAACAGTTTCAGACTTTTTGCATTAAAAATGAACAATTCAATTAATGAAAACCAATTAAAAAACACTTTTTCAAATATTGATAAAACATCCTCTAGCATAGTTGAGACCGGGAAAAATATAGAAGGAATTACAAAAAATATAGATTCTATAACAGGTGATATTAGTTCTCAAGGTGCAGAAATTTCCTCTTCTATAGCTAATGCAGAAATAATTACGCAAAATCTTGCTGATATCACAGGTGGAATTAAAAACACAATGTCAAAGAACTTTGGCGGACTCAGACTGATTTTCGGGAAACCAATAAATGCTCCAAAATGTAAAAGGACTTGCAGATAAATTTTATCCTAGATTTTCCGCTTTTTTATAACAAATTCTAGCCTCTTTAATTCTTTGCATCGCTGTCAAAATATCACCTTTGAGATTGTAATTATAGGCATCTTTATTCAATAAAAGCCCTTTATTTATATTTTCAAGAGCCTTTTGATAGTCTTTTTCCTTATAATACAAATTTGCCACTCTATAATATGCAAGATCTGTCTTTTCATAATCCAAAGATGAATTATAGGCTTTTATAGCATTTTCATAATCTGAAAGTCCCTCTAAGCACATTCCCTTATACAAAAAAGGGTGAGAGCTGGGCGAGGAAATGATTTGTTTATTAAAATAGTTCAAAGCTTTTGAAAAATTTTCTTTTGCAAAATATATTTTACCAAGTTGAATATTGTAATCTTCTTCATCAGTTTGAATATTGTTTTTTTGCATTGTCTTTATCACTTCAATAACTTTATCTTCTTGACCTAGTGCCATATATGAAAGTTTTTTATATTTATACACTTTCCAATGTCTATCCTTTATCAAAATCTTATTTGCTATATCAATACATTTTTTATAATCGTCTTTTTCATAATAATAACCTAAAAGAGTTTCATAACAGGTATCTTTATACTTTTTATGTTTTTCCGCTATTTTTAAAAACAATTTTTCTCCTTCAGCTCTTGATTCTCCAGAGAAAAGAAGATAATATGCTTTGCAATAATTTTTATAAAAGTAATTGACTATAAAATTTTCAAGTAAAAAACGTGTTATACCAAATATTCCATATAAAGGACATTTACGCTCTAATATAGAATATTTTATTCCTTTAAACAAATATTCCAGTGATTCTTTTAGCATAAAAGACTGAATATAGATACAAGTACACATAAAATAGAAATTAGAATTTTCTTCATTCATACTTAAAACTTGTTTTTTATAATCCAAACACTTTTCAAAGTCATCATCCTGAACTGCAATAATCGCAAGCAGAGCTAGGGGAACATACTTTTGTTTCATACCGAGATCAATAGCTTTTATAAGATATTTTTTCGCGTACAAAGAATTAGCTTTCAAATAAGATTTACTAAATCCTGCTAAATAATAGGCCTCTGGATTTGTTCTGTCCAATTTTATTGCTTTGAGTGCATTTTTAAGAGAAAGTTTATACATGAAATAATTTAAATAAATTTCAGCAAGATGAACATAGGTTTGAGAAGTGGCTTTTCCTACTTTAATTTCTTTTTGCAGCTTAAACCACATCCAAACACCATTAAAAAAAGTTATTTCAAGCTCTTTATTTTGATTTTCCGTTTTTGACATTCTAACCTACCTATACCCAATTTACGGCAGGTTGGAATTACTTCTTTAATATTTTTTACATTAATATACATTATTTTGAATTTTACCCTCAATAAAGGCATTTATATTAGAAATTGCGGTATTTAAAATTCTATTGATAGCCTCGTTAGTATCATATGCTATGTGAGGTGTCACAATTACATTATCCAGCTTCATAAGTCGATTATTTAATACGGTCTTTTGAAGAGCTTGAGGTGACATTCTGCCAACATCTACAAGATATTCAACATCAGTAAGAGTATCTTCACTTTCTAATACATCCAAACCTGCTCCTGCAATTTTTTTCTCGGATAATGAATTATAAAAAGCCTGTGTATCAATAAGCTCACCTCTTGCCGTATTTACGATAATAGAATTAGGTCTCATCATATCAAAAACGTCTTTGTTAAACATATGAAAATTGTCTCTTGTCAAAGGAGAATGTAATGAAATAAAATCAGAATTTTTTATTAAAGTTTCAAAGTCAGTATATTGAACATGATATTTTTCTTTTAAATCCTCTTTTTCAACCAAATCATATCCTAAAATTTTCAATCCGATACCATGCGCTAATCTTGCCATTTCACTGCCTATTGCGCCAAGCCCTACAATACCAATTGTTTTTCCAAAAATTTCTATCCCAATTGTGCATTTGGCATCAACTATTGAATTTTTTAAATTATTGGCAGAATAAGTAACTTTTCTTGTCACATCCAAAAGTAAAGCAAGTGCGAATTCTGCAACTGTCATATTACCGTAATTTGGGGTATTTTCAACAAAAATATTATTTTTCTTGCAATAGTCAATATCAATATGATTAAAACCTACTGATCTAAGTGCTATTAATTCAAGATTTTTAAATTTTTCTAATACATCTTGAGAAATTCTTGAGGTTGTAAAACAAGAAATTACTTGAGCATCTTCTTGTTCTTTAGAGACTTTAAACAAACTGTTTAACGGTTCAACAGTAAGCTGATATTCAAATTTCCCTTCACAAGCTCGCTTTAAAAATTCGACCTCATATTCTGCAACATCAAAAAATAATATTTTCTTCATAAAAAAGCTCCCGTTCGTATCTTTTCAAATGATAAAAAACGGGAACTTTTTTTACATTATGCTTTCATCTAAGTCAGCTTATTAGTGTAAAAACCTTAACCAAATATATACTGAACTTAAAACAAGTGAAATAATCATAACCGTTACACCATATTTGAGGAATCTCATAAATGCAATCGGATGACCATGATGAGCTGAAGTCTCAGATACGATTACGTTAGCTGCAGCACCAATAATTGTCATGTTGCCACCAAGACAAGCACCTAAAGATAAGCACCACCACAAAGGAAGTGTATATTCAGCGCCCATAACACTTCTGATTTCTAATAACATAGGCGTCATAGTTGCAGTATATGGGATATTATCAATAATACCGCTTATAAAACCTGAAGCCCAAAGAATAATCATAGCAGTCGCAGATTGAGATCCTTCTGTAACTCTCAAAATCCATCTTGCCATTAATGCGATACCGCCTGAAGCTTCCAAGCCTCCAATAATTATGAATAAACCAATAAAGAAAAATATTGTATTCCATTCAACATCACATAAAATATCTTTTGGTTTTTCAAATAATAGCAAGAAGCTTGCTCCAAGCATTGCTGTAACGCAAGTTTCAATGTGAGTTACGTCATGCAAAACAAACCCTAAAATAACTAACAAAAGAACAATACCACTTCTGATCATCAATGGATAATCAGTGATAGTCTTTGAGTTATCCAGATTAGCAACTTCAGCCATTCTTTCCGATGTTGTATGGAGATCTTTTCTAAAGAATAACCATAGTACAGTAAGTACAACAACCATAATAACTGCAATTATCGGAGTTAATTCATTTACAAAATCCATAAATGATAGTCCAGCAGCACTACCAATGATAATATTTGGAGGATCACCGATTAAAGTTGCTGTACCGCCGATATTTGATGCGAAAATTTCGGTCAAAAGATACGGTATCGGGTTAATATCCAATTTGCTTGCAATAAAGAATGTCACAGGCATTATCAAAATAACAGTTGTTACGTTATCCAAAAATGCTGATGTGACAGCTGTAAACAAACCTAAAGCTATTAAAACTCCGACAGGGTGTCCTTTGGTAAGTTTCAAAAGCTGGTTTGCAATCCAGTTGAACATACCACTTCTTGTAGCAATGCTTACTATAATCATCATGGATACAAGTAAGAAAATTACGTTGAAATCAACGAAATTGATAAAATAATGCGGATCAAGCCCGCCGTCAAGTGTTTTTGTTTGGCTTACGAGTCCTAATAATATAGTTATAGCGGCACCTAAAAGTGCAATTGTAACTTTAGGGATTTTTTCTAATGCGATAAACACGTAAGCGATAAGCAAAATACCGGCAGAAATTCCAACACTATGTGCCTGCACGATACTGTGTAAAAATTCCATTTTTACCTCCCTATTAATTTGTACACATACAAGTCTATCTTATTATAAAAATGCTAAAATGCAAATTAACATAATAGAAAGAGATTATAGAATATTACCACTTGTAATCGTCAGCTATTTCCCATCCATCAAGCATAATTAAAGCTGAACAAAAGGATCCAACAGTATTATATCCGTTACTTGCCCCTGAAGCTTCTTCATCACCTCTTCTGTTACATCCACGCCAAGTATCGTTTTTTAGAGTTTCTCTATCATAACCATAACCATCAGGGTATAATCCAGCTCTCGGGACATTTATAGCCAGATTGCCTAAACCTCCATTAAATACATTTCTTTTCATTGGGAATAAATAAAAAATAAAAATATCTCTACCTAATTGATTTGGTTTTTGTTCCCCGTTTATATCTATCGTTATTTGATAAAAAGTTGTTAGATCATGAACCGTTGGGTTCGGATTCTTAAACATCCACCCATAAAATGTTGTGCTATCTGGCAATACATAAGTTTTGGAATACCGATCGTTGTTAGTTTTTTTCTCCGAAGTCACTTTTTGAAAATGCGGACTCAAATAAGTATCCATAAACTCCTGTGCGCCAAGTTCAAAATCCCAATACTCCAATTCTTCATGCTCTTTTACTGATAGTGCTACCGCTTGTGATATCAAGGTATATACTTTTTTAAGTCTTTCAACTGTTACCTTTTTTTGGTATTTACCGATTATAGATGGTAATGTCATAGCAACAACAATACCAATTATACCTAATGTTATCAAAACTTCTGATAATGTAAATGCTATATTTTTACCTAAAACCTGCTCAGGAGCGTTATTTGCGGGTGCCCCCCCCCCCTAAAATTTCAATCATAGTCTTCGTTTTCATACTTTACTCCTAGTTCTTTAATTACAATCTATACCATTACCAAATTATTTAAAGAAAATGTTGTCAAAACATTTTTTATATCACTTGAATAAAATCTGAATTTAAGCTTTTTATCAGGTGTTTTTTGATAAAGGTAAGAAGAAAGCATAACCAAAACCTTAATGGCATCAATTACGTTCATTTCTGATAAATCGACTTGTATATCCTGCTCACTTTTTTTAATCATCTTTTTCAGCTCATTCATAGCTTTAATAGGATTTGATGAGTATGGATATATGAAGTTTTTATCAAAAGTTCTTTCCATATTTTTTTTTATCGAAAGAAAATATATAAAATTTAATATTTTTCGAGTTTTTAATACTTTTGTACGATTTTATAGTATACTTTAACTGAAAAAAGTTTTAGGAAGGTATGGTATGGGTATTACAATGACAACAAAAAATATTAACGAACTTGCAAAAGAAGTATTAACAATAGAAGCAAACTCTATTTTGAGATTAAAAAATAACATAGGTGAAGAATTTGATAAAGCTGTCGAATTTTTATATAACTGCAAAGGCAGAGTAATAGTTACCGGTATGGGAAAATCTGGACTTATCGGAAGAAAAATAGCAGCAACATTGTCATCTACAGGCACTCCTGCTTATTTTCTACATCCTGCTGAAAGCACTCATGGAGATTCTGGTATTATTACAAGAAATGATGTAATAATAGCTATTTCAAACAGCGGGGAGACACATGAACTTTTAAATCTTTTACCTTTAATTAAACGTTTTGGAGTCACAATGATTGGTATGACAGGAAATTTAAATTCCACTCTATCCCATGCCAGCGATGTTACACTTGATATATCAGTAGAAAGAGAAGCATGTCCACTTAATAAAGCACCTACAGCAAGTACAACCGCAACTCTTGCGATGGGTGATGCTTTGGCTGTATGTCTTTTGGAAAAAAGAGGATTCTCAGAAGAAGATTTCCTTGTATTCCATCCGTCAGGTGCATTAGGAAAAGGTTTCTTATACAAAGTCAGTGACCTTATGCTCGCTGATAAATCCAAATTACCTATAGCACATGAAAATGATAAATTTACTGATGTAATAGAAACTATTACTGAATTTAAATTGGGTATGGCAATGATTTTGAATTCTGAAGGTCAGTTATCAGGGGTGCTGACTGACGGTGACATAAGAAGAACTTTATTAAAATATCATGACACTACACATCTTTTAATAAAAGATGTCATGACAAAGAACCCGAAATGTATTTCTGCAGATTCTTACGGCGCCAGTGCATTGAATTTAATGGAAAAATATTCAATCACTGCCCTTGCGGTTGTTGATGAAAATAACAAACCAATAGGAGTAATTCATATACATGACCTGTTGAAAGCTGGGGTTGCATAAATGAATACTTTAGCACAAAGAGCTTCAAAAATTAAACTCACAGCATTTGATGTTGATGGAGTTATGACAGACGGAAGTATTACTTATGACGAAAACGGTGTTGAATATAAAACTTTTAATGCAAAAGACGGTCAGGGTATTACAATGCTAAATAATGCCGGTATTATTACTGCAATTATAACCGCAAGAAATAATGGCACCGTACAACATCGTGCTGAAAATTTAAAATTCAAAGAAATTCATCAAGGTTCAAAAAATAAACTTGAAACATTAAAAGAAATTTTAAAAAAATACAGTCTTAATATGGATGAAGTTGCATATATGGGAGATGACCTGCCTGATTTATGCATTTTAGAAAAAGCAGGACTTAGCGCTTGTCCTTATGATGCTGTAGATGAAGTAAAACAAACAGCCCATTTTATATCTTCTAAAAATGGTGGAAAAGGTGCTGTAAGAGAATTTTGCGAATTAATTCTGAAAAATAGACAATAAAATTTAAGAAGGGATATCAATATGTACGAAATTAAAACACAGGCTTTCTTTTCAGCCGCACATCATCTTCTAAACTACAATGGAGAATGTGAAAATCAGCATGGACATAATTGGATGGTAGAAGCTTATGTAAAAGGAGAGACTCTTGATAAAAGTAATATTCTCATTGATTATAAAGTTCTAAAAAAAGAACTTAATTCTGTATTAGATTTGCTTGATCACAAAGATATCAATGAAATTCCTGAATTTCATAATGAAAGTCCATCATCAGAAATGATTGCAGCCTTTATTTATTCAAAATTAAAAGAACGTATCGTTCAATTAAGCAAAATTTCTGTATGGGAAACACAGACATCATGTGCAAGTTATTATGAAAAGGAGCAGTAATAAATGAACTTAATTCAAGCAATATTAATGGGGATTGTGCAAGGACTGAGCGAGTTTTTGCCTATTTCAAGCTCTGCGCATTTGGTATTTACTTCAAATTTTTATAAAGTATTTAAAGGAATAGAAATAGTCCAACAGTCAAATGAAGAAGTATTTTTTGATATAATGCTGCATTTCGGTACTTTAATTGCAGTATTGATATTTTTCAGAAAAGAAATTTTATCTATTTTAAAAGCTCTGATAAAAGCAATAAAAACAAAAGATTACACAGACCAAGAAGCTAAAATCGGTCTTTTTATAATTTTAGGTACCCTAATCACAATAGCACTGGCATTGCCTTTGCATGACATTGCTGAAATGCTTGTATATTCACCATCTATAGTCGGAGGACTTCTAGTAATTACAGGTATCGTACTTTTTGTAAGTGAATATATCTCTAAAAATGTCGTTGCTCAAAAAGAAAGAGTTGATTTAAAAAGCTCAATTCTGATAGCACTAGCACAAGGCCTTGCTGTTCTTCCCGGATTTTCAAGATCAGGCTGGACAATTGCAACAGGACTTTTTACTGGATTAGATCGTGTAACAGCAGCCAAATATTCATTTTTATTAAGTATTCCAATTATTCTAGGAGCATCCATGGTATATCCGTTTATAAAAATTGATTTCCATGAAGCTCTTACTTATAATTGGCTTGCTATAACTTTAGGTACAATTGTATCCGGTCTTGTAGGATACTTGTGTATAAAATATTTCCTTAAATTTGTATCTAAATTTTCACTTGCAATATTTGGATGGTATTGTATTTTAGCAGGTCTAGGAACACTGATTTTCTTTAATATTTTCGGATAAAATTAAATGTAAAAAAATGTAAATTATCAATATGCAACTGACAAAATATTTCTTTCAGGGATATTAATATATTGCATAAATTTATGTGGAGTAATAATGATTTTACCAGTCAGCAGTAACAAAAACCTACAACTTAATTTTTCTGCAGATAAAGACAAATCTGACGAAAAAAAATATAACCACGATACATTATTACGCAACAATTTTTCTACCCGTTTTCGTATCGGCATGGATAAATTTACCAATGCAATCACTCTATACCCAGCAAAAGGACTTAAAGGTAACCGAAATGCCAATTTCTATGAATTTTTAACTATGGGTCAAGTTCCTTATCTTATCGGCAGTGGTATGCTCATGGCTGTTTTTAACTCTGCAAACAAATTTTTTGTAGGTCCCGAAGCCCAAAAAGCTGCAAAACCTTTAGGTCGAAAAATGGCGCTAGGTGTATTATTTTACGGTCTTACTAAAGAGTTTTCAAAATCATTTATCACCACACCTGTAAAATGGCTTACAGGTGTGGATACCAATTTACCTTATGCAAAAGTTAATTATGAATTGCCTGATGACATTTATGATACAGATATTACAAGCATTGAATATCATAAAGTATTTGAAAGTGTAGAATTTCCAAGATGGGATTTATTATATATGAGTCCTGAAAGCGGAAAGCCTCGTAATGCTTATTATGATAAAGTCGCTAAAAAACTCGGGTTAGGTACAAAACTAAAAGATTCTGATCAAGAAGTCAAACCGAGAATAAAAGAAATTGTAGTAAAATCAGGTCTTGCTAAAAATATAACATCATATTTATGGGCAGCAACAGGTGTAGCAATAGCGTTCCAAAAACCTTGGGAAGAGTTTTTCGATGTTGCAACGTTAAAATTCTGGAACAAAGAAGAATTTAAAAAATCACTATCTACATTTGGAAAAAGCATGGAAAACAGCCTAAAAGCGTTTTACCGCAAACCTACAGGTAAAGCTATGTTATTCACCTCTCTTGGGGCAACAATTCTTGGTGTTTTAAATGTAATGTCAAGTTCTCAAAAGCCATCAAAACTTGATAGTGCTGATATTATCGAAAAAGAAAGAAAGTATGTGGTGAACTAATATGAGAACTAATTTAATCCAAAATTTCATACATACGCAAAATACCTCAACATCTAAAAAAGAGGTACCTGATTTTGACATACATCATGAATTAAAAAACAAGAACTTTATAAAGCCATTAAAAGGTGAGGGTAGGTTAATAAAAGGTAATATTTTAAATGCACCTGTAATTATGGCTAAAGATATCGCATATGATGTAAATGCTTTAAAACATGCAGCAAAAGGAGAAGCCAATGATCACCAATTAGGTAAAATGAACGATTTGGGATTGAAGATAGGCGGACTTGCAATTGCAGGATATTTATTCACAAAAAAACAAACTCCCCTGACCAAGGGAATGGAATTTGTAGGGCTAGGATCATTTTTAGCTTCAATGGCACTTTGGCCTAAACTGGCAATTCAACTGCCTGCGCGTTTATTATATGGATTTAACGTACAACAACAATATGAAGACAGTATGGGCAGGAAAAAGCCGTTCTTCCAAGATCCGCAGTTCTTGCCCTGGGATTTATATTCTGATGAAAAAATAAACAAAATCGGCAATTATATGGGAGTACCCAAAAATATTCCTAATAGAAGGGATTTTATACAAGAGAAAATGAAAAAAATTGCAATTCAGTGTAACACGCTATGGATGCTTACAGCGGGATTTGCAACACCTGTTATGAGTGCTCTTATATGCAATCAGCTTGAAAAACCGTTTTTAAATATTCTCGCAAAACAAAGAAATAATTCTAATAACAATATTTTAGATAATTTTAACTCTTTAGTACCAAAACAAAAAGATATTATTAAAAATGTTGATAAGATATTATCCATAAATAGCAATCAGCCATTAAGTGAAAATCTTTTAGATGAATTATCAACAACTATGACTGATGATTTTATTTCAATATATGTAAGAAAAGCATTAAAACAAGATTTGAAAAAACTTTTTGAATCAAACAACTATGTAATAAACAATAATTCTATAAACACAATAGTAAACGGCTGTAAAAAAGCACTGGAAGGTGTTATTGCTCCTGAAATTGCAGAAAAAATATTTCCATCACAAGAACAATTAACTAAATATTTTGATCTTGAAAAAGGATATTTTTTGAATGAACAAACTCCCGGTCAAATAAACAGTATTTTTAGAGAATATGCAAAAGAAATTCGAAATAGTTTAAAAGAATATAATGAATCTAATCCTGATAAAAAAATTACAAAAGATGAATATGATTTAATTATAAAAAAATTGATAGCTGCTCCTAAAAAAGAAAATCCTATCTGGAAAGGACTGACATTAGAAAAATATTCCGTACTCAACTCAAACAATCAAAGCACTATAAAAATAATTACCAAAGCTCTTAATAATTTGAATAACAAACTAGTAAAAATCGATAAATATGTTCTAAATCAAATGGGAATGGCTCCAGAGACAACTATTGCTAACTATTGGCAAAATACTATTGATACATTTATAAAAACATTAAAACTAACACCTAAACAAATAGAAGCAATACGACAAGACAGGCTGCCAGTTGCTGAATTTATCAGAAATACATACGATGACATTGCTTCTGATAAAAAATCATATACTAAAGTTATGAATGATTTTGTCTCTCAAATTGCAAATATAGATAAATTAATTAATAAATTAGACGTAAATGACAATATCTTACAACCTCAAGGCAATACTAAGTTTGACAAATTAGTTGATAAAATATTTGATGATTTTGTTAAAGAAATAAGTAAAAACTTTGATTTAAAAGCTGGCGAGATGCAAAATGTAGTAGAAGAACTCAGCAATTTATACGGTAATTACAATTTCCCATATCAAAAAGGAGGAACATACGCTGATTTATACAAATCTATGCTTAAACATAGATTATTAGGAGTTAAGAGTTCTTTATACAGAATCTTAAATTCTTTAGATGTATACCGAAGAGTTGCTCTTGGTGATAAGCAATATATACAAGCTATCAATGATTTACCAAGAGAAATTAAAGAAGAAGTTGTTGAATTATCAAAAACTTCAGGCATAAGCGCTCATAGTGCTGATTTCTATACAAAATTCTTCAAACAGCGAAATCCATATCCTGATATAGAAGATACAAGTGATATTCAACTTAAAAACGGACGCACTGTATATAAATACTTCAAAAAACACAGAAATATAGGAAAAATAGATGTTCCGCAAGATACAAAATTATTTGAACGTGCAATGATATTACAATATAAGGATATGTTATCTCCTGAAACAGAAAAAATATTGAAACCTTATAAAAATATTTTATCTGAATTTAAAGAATATAGAAATGTTGTATTTGAAAAAATAGGAAATATACACTATATTGAAAAACAACTTCATAAAGTCGGCTCAAACTGTGATATAGACGCAAAAACTATATTTGGAATAATAGGAGCCGCAACAGATGAAATTGTTCATAACCATTGCAAACAAGCTTACAACACAAGAAAATGGCTAACATCCTTTGGAAAAACAGGAGGAATACTCCTTGGTGTAACTGTTTTGGCTCAGTTTTTCTTCGGAAAAATGAAAACACCAAAACCTATTGCTCAAACAACAGAAACTCAAAAAGGATAAGATTATGATTAATTCAACAAATTTTTTAACAGAAAAATTAAATAATATAAAACAAAATCTTGTACTAAAACAAGTTTCTGTTAATAATGATGAAAATCAGCCCCAAAACAACAGATCGGGACTTATTTCTTCATATTTGGAGAGTTTAGCAAGAATTAATGCGCCTGTAGTCGAAAAAACAGAAAAAAGTAAATCTATAGCCTCAAAAGAGCCAGCTCAAAATGTGCCTTATCATAACGAACTAAGAAAGATGTTTAAAAATAATGAAGCTAAAATTCTTGCAATCATACCAAGAACGTTCAATGCCAATGATATTAACGGTAATGAATATATAGACGGTAATGAGACACCTGGAAACTTTAAGAATGCCATAGAACGCCTTGATGAAATTAAAGCACAAGGCTTTAACACATTCCATATATTGCCGATTAATACTCCGGGGAAAAAGAAAGCTATGGGAACCGCAGGATCTGTATATTCTCCAAAAGATCTTCTTGAAATAGACCCTATTTTACTGGATCCAAATGACAAAAGATCACCTATAGAACAATTCAAAGAATTTACAGACGAGTGTCATAAAAGAGGTATGCGTGTAATGCTTGATTTGCCAAGCTGTGCTTCTTATGAAATGTTTTTAGAAAAACCTGAATTAATGGCAAAAGAGCGTGACGGACTTGCCAAGACACCTCAAGGCTGGAATGATATAAGAATGTTTCAACCATGGGAAGATGAAGGTAAAAGAACATTAAATCCGAAATTATTAGAACTTCACAAACAATTTATTGATATGTGTATTGAGGCCGGAGTAGACGGGATAAGAGCTGATGTATCGAGAGCTAAACCTGTCGAATTTTGGGATATAATCATTCCTTATTCTAGAATGAGAGATCCTGAATTTGCATGGCTCGCTGAGACATATACTTACGAAGATGCTTCTCCGCAGGCAAATATGCCATTTGACAGACCTGAAGATGCTCTAAGAGCAGGTTTTGATGCCATATACGGACAATACCACATTTTCCATGAATGGACTAAAGCAAGCACTTTCATTAATTATGTTAAAGATAATATTGAAATGTCCAACAGACTGGACAAAGGCAAATCTTTAATAGGTTCTTTTGCAACACATGATGATATTTCACCAATGTACCATGGCGGAGTTGATTACTGTAACCTTACAACAGGTATTCAAATCACCCTTCCAATGCTTAATCCATACATCGTAGACGGATTCCAATCCGGAGATTATTATGATTATCCTTACAGAGAAAAATATAATCCTGTCACAATGACTGACAACCATGAAATGACAGCTCACGCCGGAAAACTTGATATATTCAATCTTTCAAGAAAACCTGGAGGAAAACATCCAGAAATTGGTGAATTTATGACAAAAGCCTTCGAGGCTCGAAATAAATATAAAGATATTCTAACTAAAGGCTCTTTTATAGAGCTTGAAAAACTTGGAGATGATAATGATCAAATAATTACATATGCAAGACATTATAATGGCAGAACAATTCTTGTCATTGCAAACAAAAACATTGACAGAGAAGTTGCTGCTATAATAAAAGTTCCTACATTAAAAGCTGATCAGGATATAAATAACATTCTACCCTCTTATGGAAAAGAAAGTATTCTTCAAGCTGCAGAAGGAGAAATAAGAGCCGATTTAGGTCCTTCAAGAATTCATGTATTTGAAATAGATACTCCTGATATTGAAAAGTATACAAAAGTTTATAAGCAAAATCTTTAGGCACATTAAATAAACAAGTAAGAGTACAACCTTAACGGGTTGTATTTCTTTGTGAGAATAGAGTAATTAAAAGTTTATTTTTAAATTTGTTTGTTCTAAAATAAACTCAAGAGGATTAAAAAATGTTACAAGAATTTTTATTTTCAAAAATACATAGAGCCACAGTCACTGATGCCAACTTAAATTATGTAGGTTCTATCACAATAGATGAGACTTTAATGAAAGCATCTAAAATAAGAGAATGGCAAAAAGTAGAAATTTTAGATGTCAATAATGGTGAAAGATTTCAGACATATGTAATAAAAGGGACTCCAGATTCAGGCTGTATTTGCCTTAATGGTGCTGCTGCACGAAAAGTCCAACCCGGAGATAAAGTAATTATAGTCACCTATGTTCAATTGACACCAGATGAAATTGAAAAACATAAACCAACAGTAGTTATGGTTGACGACAAAAATAAAATCACCGAAATTCATTAATATTCAATTGATTTATAAAAATTATATAGAATTTTTAAAAGCTTTTGATTACTATCAAGAGCTTTTATTAGTTCTTGCTTCATTTCATTGTCTGTCAACTCATTAAAATAATAAAATTCCCAAGGTTTGACTTGCAAGACTTCTGAAAGTTTTTGCAAAGTTTCGATTGAAGGAGCATACTTACCTGTTTCAATATTACTTAAACTTGGCACCTCAATTCCTATAAGCTCAGCAAGATGTTCCTGAGTATACTTTTTTTGTTTGCGGATTTTTTGAATTTGGCTACCCAATGCTTTTTTAAGTTCTTTCATAATTTTCTCCAATTTACAATTAATTATGAAAGTTTTATTATTTAATTTTAATTATGCAATTAATTAATTTTTTATTGACAATTAATGTTAAACATTATATTATTTAATTAATAGCATTAAATTTAGAGGATAATATAATGTTTAAAATTATAAAAGGTTTTACAATGGCAGAAGTCCTGATTACACTCGGTATTTTGGGCGTTGTTATCGCGATGACTCTGCCGGCTATGATTCACAAATATGATATTACTGCAACTGAGACCAGATTAAAAAAATTCTATTCTATTTTCAATCAAGCTATTTTGCAGTCTGATGCTAAAAACGGTCCTTTCGATGGCTGGCAATACTGGAATACTGATATAATTGGTGAAGATGGCGTTGCTCTCAACAGACAGGAAGATCATAAAAAATCTTTTGATTTGTATCTCGCTCCATATCTTAAAATTTACAAGGTTGAAAAACTGAAATATTCTACAGGTAATTTTGCCGGAGAAGAATTTTATATGTATTATCTGGCTGATGGCAGTGCTTTTCGTTTTGAAAGACATACCAATCGAGATATATTTTTTTATCCTAGAAATCCTGAAAAATGTTTAAAAAGACAAGCACAAGGAGAAGATGTTCTAGGTGTTTGTGAATTTGCTTTTTTGTTTTGCCCTATAAATAAAAGTATTGGCTGGGATTATCTCCGTAATAAAGGATTAGAACCATATATGTATGCTTGGGATGGAAATATTACAAGTTTGTATGAAAATCCGACATCTGGATGCAATACAGGAGCTAGTGGTGCATATTGTACAGCACTAATCCAGCAAAACGGGTGGAAAATCCCTAAAAATTATCCTAGAAAAATTTCTTATTAATTATTTTAAAGGAATTGTTCAAAATAATTAAACAGCGCCGGATTTATTAAAATCCGGCGCCTTAAATTTGAGTATTTAACTATCTGTAATTAGTAAACTGAAGCGGGTAGTCATATTTTTCTTCGTTAGAGCGAAGCATTTTAATAACATCTTGCAGATCGTCTTTATCTTTGCCTGAGACTCTGACTGAATCTCCTTGAATTGATGCTTGAACTTTCTTTTTCATATCTTTTATATCAGCTGTAATTTTCTTTGCAAGCTCTTGTGTAAGTCCTTTTTTAAGATTATACACCTGACGGACATTACCGCCCAAAGCATTTTCTATACCTTGAGGATCTAATATTCTGATGCTTAAATTTCTTTTTACGAGCTTTGATTGTAAAATATCATAGATATTTCTCAATTTCATTTCATCATTAGTTGTAATTGTAATAGCTTTATCAGCCTCTAATGAAATATCAGAATTTGAATTTTTTAAATCAAATCTTGATGTAATTTCTCTTTTTGTCTGGTCAACCGCATTCAAAAGCTCCTGTCTGTCGAATTCGGATACAATATCAAAACTGCAATCTTTAGCCATCTAATAACCCCCTATAATTTTAAAACTATCATGCTAATAATAGCACAAAAAAGCGAAGAATTATATTCTTCGCTTATATATTTCGGGTTGCTGAAACTTTTTTATTATGGTGTAGGTGTTGGAGGTTTTGATTTAAAAAGATTTTTAAGCCAATTTCCAACACTTGAGCTTTTTTGTGCTATCCAAGTAAATGCTCCTTTTTGTTTAAGGAATATAACACCAGCAATAGTACCTAGCGTTAACAAAACTTTTTTAAAAGTATTTTTTTCTTTAGTAGCTCTGTTTTTATATACAAACTGATCATTTTGTAGTTCTCTTGGTAAGCGTATCCCTCCAAGATAATTTGTATACATACCAAAGTATGGTGAAGGAAGCATACCCATTGAAGGATTCCGCAAATCCTGATACATTATTGGCATTTGAAAATCATCTGATAGTGATGGCATAATTTTCTCCGTTTTATTTTAAGAGTTTTTTCTATTGGTCTTTTTTAACAATTGAGTGATAAAATTTTCTTTTGTATTAATTCTTTCTTTGTTTGTTTCATCTTTTGCTATTGTTGGTATAAGACATAACGAACAATCACCAAGATTTTGACATGCTAAATTTCCCGTAAAATAATTCCCCTGATATTTCATGACTGTACTCCAATTTTTAACCCTGTACATATATAAAGTATTTTTTTTTAATATAATTGACTTTTAATTTTTTTTTGTAAACTTTTATTACAACAAAAAGACTTCTTTCAAAATTTTGAAAAGAAGTCTTTTTATTTTTTATTTGAACTTTATTGATTACTTAGCTGCTTTAGCTGCTTCAAATACTACTGAAAAAGCTTCAGGATCTTTTACAGCCATATCAGCAAGCATTTTTCTGTTTACGATAATATTAGCTTTTTTGCAAGCATTTACGAATCTTGAATAGCTCATACCGCGTTCTCTAACAGCAGCATTGATTCTTATAATCCATAAACGGCGCATATTACGTTTAGTAGTACGTCTGTCACGGTAAGCATATTTTAATGCTTTCATAACAGCTATATTAGCTACTTTAAAAATTCTGCTTCTTGCTCCAATAAAGCCTTTAGCAAGTTTTAATATTTTTTTATGTCTTTTACGACTTACATTACCACGTTTTACTCTCATTGTCTGCTCCTATCTTGAATACTTCTTGTATGGTAACTCATGAGATACCAATTTTACATGTGAATCTGAAATTTGTTCTACCTTGAAAATTCTGCGTTTTCTTGAAGCAGATTTGTGTTGGAGTAAGTGGCCTATTCCGGCTTTTCTTCTGGTAATTTTGCCTGATGCTGTTACTTTGTAACGTTTAGCAGCGGCTCTGTGTGTTTTCATTTTTGGCATTTTCTTCTCCTTTTTAAGTTAAGTAGTTACAAAAAAGTTCCAGGCATACCAAAGCCTTGAAACTTTCGGCATATTTGATTCTATTACAGAAAACTTTTAATTGCAAGCAATTGTAAACTTTAGTTATCAAATTTTGTTAAATCACTTACTGCAGTATCAAGCACTTTGGCAAAATCAATTAGGGTATCCAATGAAGATTTTGAAAAAGCAACTTCAATTTTACCTATAAAATTCAATGAACTTGTATAGTTAAACTGTCAGTTTAAATCCTGAGTATGCTTCTTTAACAGGGATATATTTTGATAAAATAATTTTAGCACGCAAATCACAGCAATGGCAGGGATATATCATCTGAACCCCCTGTCTTTGCAAATATATACCTAATTTTTTAACATCTGTATCTGATTTAGCAAGCAAATGTACTCCACCTATAATTGCATAAATCTTTTGGTGGCCCGTCACTTGTTTTGCATATTCTACAATATTTACAAGTCCTGCATGAGAACAACCTGAAATTATTACTAATCCTTTTGGTGATGTATACACAAGCGCAGATTCATCAGGGTCTTCACTACTGTCTGATACAGGAAATTCACCTAAATATATTAAATTATCGGTTATTTTATAAGGCTCTTTTACATAAGTGATATCAAAGAAGTCACTTATTGTATTTTCATCACCGGGGAATCCGATATTTTCAAAATTTTCATCATAATGCGGCTGCAGAGCATAAGGATGAAGAATTAATCTCTTGTTATTAATTACAAATCCGACTTTTACAAGTTTTTTATATAGATTTTGCAGCCACAAAAAACCGCCTGTATGGTCATTATGACTGTGCGAAAGAACAATGTCAGTAATATCCGCCAAATCAATATTCATATGATATGCGTTTTTGATGAAAACATTACTGTAACCGCAGTCAAAGAGAACTTTTCTATATTCGTCTTCTATCAATATAGAAAGTCCGAACTCTCCCAGCAAATCATAATTTTTTTGCGTATTATTATCGACTAATACTGTTAATTCCATAAGATGATTTTAATATATTTTATTTATTTTGTAAATAGTATTGAATATACTTATAATACAAAAATATTAGACATATTTTTGAACTATAGGATAAGAGACTCCGTTTGTGAAAGATCTTTCTGTCAATCTTACACCAAGACAGCATTGCTTACGTTTAAACTGGAATCTGTGAATTTTTCGAATTACTTCATCTACAAGAGATTTTGAATATTTTTGATAAATCTCTTCTATAGGAAGCATTTTTTCTACATACATTTCGATTATATCATCCAAAACTGCATATTCAGGAAGACTATCCTGATCTTTTTGATTTGGTCTTAATTCCGCTGAAGGCGCTTTATCAATTATCGCCTGCGGGATAATTTCATCTTCTTTGTTTATATAATTAGAAAGTCTATATACATTTGTCTTTGTCAAATCACATATCAAATTGTATCCGCCAGCAAGATCTCCGTATAAAGTTCCATATCCCATTGCTGCTTCGGATTTGTTACCTGTAGAAAGTAATAAATAATTGTCTCTATTAGAGATAAACATCAATATCAGCGCTCTTAATCTCGCTTGCAAATTCTCTTCAGCTAAATCATGAAGTCTTTCATGTGCAATTTTTTCGATAAAATTATCAAACAATGGTGTTATAGGATGTTTAACTGTCTTTATTCCAAGATTTTGAGCCAATTGAAGTGAATCTACAATACTTCCATCTGATGAAAACATACTAGGCATTAAAATTCCTAAAACATTTTCTTTACCTAATGCATTGACTGCTAATACCGCAGTAAGAGCACTGTCTATACCTCCTGAAAGTCCCAATACAACTTTTTTAAATCCTGTACTTTCACAATATTCCTTTAGTGCAAATGTTGTTACTTTAAATACATCTCCTTCTAAATAATCTTCACATACACTCACTTGTGTCTCAAAATTAATAATTGCAACTTTTTCTTCACAAATAGGCATTTGCAATACATATTCATTATTTTTATTTTTTGCAAAACTTCTGCCATAAAAAATATTTTCATCTGCCATACCAATAGAATTTACATATATCAAGTCAAACTTGGCATCAATACTTTCCATAAATTTATAATTTTCATTCATTGCAAAATATCTGTTCTTCGCAAGAATATACAAATCACAATCTACATCTTCCACAAATTCATCAGATACAAAGATTTTTTTATTTCCAATTTCAAAAAATTCTACTTCCTCAGCATTTCCATCCTGTATAAGAATATCTCCAATTAAAACTTTTTTGGAATAATTCTTTTCTGCAATTTTATTATACATTTCTATTTCTTTATCAAGACAATCGATATTATATGCTAAATCCTTTCCGCCAATAGACGCCAAATCTACTCTTGGCAATACAATTAAATCACAATCAGTATTTTCTATATTTTTTATTATATTTTCATAATTAAAACTAAAATCCGCTGTTTTATATTTTATCTGAGCTAATGCTATTTTCATAAATTTCTCCTATTCATCAAGTTTTAAATAATTAGTATCTTCCCATCGTAAATCAAGATATTTTATTTTTGAATCCATTAACTGAATTTGAGGTATGATAGACGGTATACGTTTTATTCTTTCATACGCGTTCTCATCCAGTCGTCCAAGTCTGATATTAACAGATTTGATTTTTACATATACATCCTCTGGATTCCTTAAATCCACATATTCAACTGGCTCCTTTGAATATGTTTCGATATACTTTGCAAGATTATCAATTTTCAACAATTTTTTGACATCCCATTTGCTATAATCATCACCCTTATTACCATAAGATAAGACTTTCAAAGTCTTATATTCTTTTTTTAGGGGAAGATACTCCCTGCCAATAAGCTTTCCGTCCCTAGTAAAAAATGCAATAGGTGCTACATTTACATCAGGTGAAATAGATACAAAAGGCTCTCTTTCTCTTACTATTATCTGCAATCTTGCAGGAAATGCATATCTTCTTATATAGACTTCTTCTATCGGTGCAAATTGCATTAATTTATCTTCCAAATTTTTTGTCTTTGCCATATATATAGGTACATCAGGGACTTTTTCAGTCTTTAATGCAGTCAAAATTTTTGAAGTAGAAACTATATTATTGTTTAGTATTTCCAAAGTTGCGCTATCTGGATGTGTAAAAATATTTTTATCCAAATACCATTGCGGCATTTTGACAGCATAAACTAAAGTTACAATAAGAATAATGTTTACAAATAAACACATAAAAGAACGAAAAGCATTTTGACGTTTTCTGCCTTGTCTTACTTGACGGCTGCGCTGCATTTTTTTTACCAAACGCTTCCCGTCAACTATTTCGTTTTGCTGTGAATATTTTTCTTCTTCCATTTATTAACACCGATTATTTATTTAACCCTACGCTGTTTAAAATTAATTGAACCAATTCATCATAAGAAATATTCATTGCAGCCGCCTGAGCAGGTAAATCACTTGTCTCAGTCATACCAGGGCTTGTATTTATTTCCAAAACGTAAGGAACATCATTTACAATCAAGAAGTCTACCCGTGATACACCGCTGCAGCCTGCAATTTTATGTGATTTTACCGCAATATTTTTAACTCTTTTTGTCATTTCATCAGACAATTCTGCTGGCAAAATGAATTCTGTCATACCTTTAGTATATTTTGCTTCATAATCATACCATTCATTTTTCGGACGCAATTCCAAAATTTCTGTTGCAAAAGGCTCCCCATCGCATTCTAATACACCAACAGTTGCACATATCCCAACTAAATATTCTTCAATAAGAACATCATCATTGTATTTAACTGCCTCTTGATATGCTTTTTCAAGTTCATCAGGAGTATTTACTTTTGTCATTCCAAAGCTTGAGCCTTCTGAGACTGGTTTTGTTATCAGCGGATATTTTAAATCCTTTGTTTTTTCTTTTACATCATCACCTTTTCTTACAAAAACAGATTTTATCAATGGGATTTCTGAATCTGTAAATAGAATTCTTTTTGTATATTCTTTATTCATACAAACAGAACTTGCCATCACACCACAGCCTGAGTAGGGAATTCTCAATATTTCCAAAACACCCTGTATACAACCATCTTCACCGTATTTACCATGTAATGCGTTGTAAGCATAATCATATTTACCATTTTGCAATGTCTGGGCAATATTTTTGTCTACAATTACAAGCTCTGCATTTTTATAGCCAAGTCTTTTTAATGCATCATAACAACCTTTACCAGATCGCATTGAGACTTCTGCCTCAGAAGACATCCCTCCTGCTAATACAGCTATTTTGGCATTCTTATCTACTTTTGATATAATATTTTGCATATTTCATCCTCTCTTTTATTACAACCTCCGAGATATCTTACCTCAGGCGTCAATTCTATATTATACTTATCTTTTACAGCATTATGCATTTTCAACATCAACTCCAAAATATCTTCAGAAGTTGCATTTGCTGGGTTTATAATAAAATTTGCATGATTTTCATATACTCTAGCTGAGCCGATACTAAAAGTCTTAGCTCCTACACTTTCTAATAGCCTGCCTGCTGAATCACCTTCAGGATTTCTGAATACACTGCCACAATTAGGCATAGCAAGTGATGGTTGTTTATTTTTTCTAAAATTTAAATTCTCTTGCATTTTAATTTTTATTTGCTCAATTGGTTCTTTATTCAGCTTGAACTTTGCAGATAATACTGTAAGATTTTCCTTTTGACAGATAGATGTACGATACCCAAACCTCATATCATCATTTGACAATTTTATAATTCCTTTTGCAGGACTATAACAAAGTGCATCAACTAAAACATCTTTAACAGACTGCCCATGTGCACCGGCATTCATAAAGACCTCACCACCCACAGAGCCGGGAAAAGCAATCATAAATTCCAAACCGCTTAATCCTTTTTCGGCTGCCGCTTGAGACAATTTTGGACCTTTTAATCCGCATTCAGAAGTTACAAAATCGTTTTCAAAAATATATTTATCCATTTTAGCGGTCAGAACAATAGTACCGTCATATCCATCAGATGAGACTAACGTATTTGAAAGATTTCCAAACACTTTTGCTTTTGGATTATCTTTCAAGACATCAACAAATTCGTCAACGGACTCCGGTAAAATCACTCGTTTTATTTTGCCGCCACATTTAAATGATGTTAGCTTTTTTATCTCAAAATTTTCTTCAATTAGCAATGTTTACAAGCCCCTCATTTAAAGCAAGAAGTTCTTTTCCTAATGCGGTAATAGTCCCTGCCCCAAGCCCGATCACCACATCACCGTTTTCCAATGAAGGGAACATTTTTTTTGCAACTTCTCTCATATCCCCACTCAAATATTCACAAGGAATATCCGTTTTTTCTGACAATTCTTTGGCAAAAGCTCTTCCGCTCACACCTTCTATAGGATCTTCTGAAGCAGCGTAGACATCTGTAACAATAACTTTGTCTACTCCATCAAAAGCACCTAAAAAATCATCCCACAAATTTTTTAGTCTGGTATATCTGTGTGGTTGGAATACAGCTATTACTCTTTTATTTTTAAAGCTTTCCGCACAAGATAAAGTCGCTTTTATTTCTGTCGGATGATGTGCATAGTCATCATATAGAGAAATTCCGTCAAATTCTCCGACTTTTTGGAATCTTCTGCCCATACCTGAAAATGTCGCAAAGTGCTTTTTAATTTTTTCTATATCAACTCCTGCTTGATGGAGACTTGCTATAACGGCAAGTGAATTATATACATTGTGATTACCTTTCAATATAATTGAAAGTGATGTGAGTAATTCATTTTTGTAAAAGACATCAAAAGTTGTACAATCTTGAGTAAATACTATATTTTTAGCAACATAATCAGCCTGGTTAAGACCAAAAGTCATAACCTTATGTGCATGTAACTGTTTTAATACTTCACAGTCATTGTTAATTAAAACAATTGCGTCTTCTTTTAAATTTGAAATAAATTTTTCAAAAGTTTCAAGAAGTGATTTCATACCATCTTTATAAAAATCCAAATGGTCAGGTTCCAAATTGTTTATTACACAAATATTCGGAGTATATTTTACAATAGTCCCGTCACTTTCATCTAATTCTGCAATAAAATATTTTTGCTTTGTTGATTGAGAATTTACACCTAACTCTGGAATTATTCCGCCGACAACAAAAGAAGGCTCATATCCTGCCAAATCAAGAACATAAGATGCCAAACCGCTTGTAGTAGTCTTTCCATGAGTACCTGAAAAGCCTATAAAAAACTTGTCCTGTTTTGATATTTCTGCCAACAAATCAGATCTATGATAAATCGGTAAACCTAATCGTTTTGCTTTTATTAATTCTGGATTATCCTCTTTAATTGCAGTACTTGCTACTACTACACACTCTTCTGGCAAATTACTTTCATTATGCCCGATATATACTTTTGCACCTAACTTTCTTAATTTATCAACATATTTGCTGTCTTTTATATCAGAGCCTGAGACCTCACACCCGTTTTCCAATAAATATTTTGCAAGTCCGCTCATCCCAATTCCGCCAATTGCTATAAAATGATATTTCTTATTCAAAGCTCTATCCCTATTCTTTAAATGCTATCTACTTATTTAATTATATTACATAAATATTTTAAAGGAGTGAATATTAACCTTTTGTAAAAAAAATATTTTACTTAGTCAATTTTTTCAGATTAAATTATTTATTATAATTACAAGGGAAATTTATTATGTTTATTGGGGCAGTAAAAGCATTAAAACAAATACCGCCAAGACTGATTTACAGGTTTTCGTCAATGGACAAATTTAACATGTTCTCAACTAAAACCGGAGAACTGCTTGGACATATGCAAGCTAATGTTGTACCATTGACAAAAGATTTTTATCCTATTACAAAACCTACAAAATCTCTTTATTTAAACAAACTGGAAGCCTATAAAAAAGGACAAAAAATTGGTACAGATTTTATTAAATTCGGAAAATATTTAAGCAAAACAGAAGGTGGGGAAGGTAGAATACATTTAATTGCTTATAATGCTGAAAAAATTTCAGAACCTCCTCATAAGTTTTACAGAAAACTAGGATTTGCCTGCCATAAACCAGAGGATACCAAAATTATTGATGAAGCAATTAAAAATAATCAACCACTTCCTATAAAAATGTTTTATGGCACTTGTATGTTTCTCGAAAAATTTTAATAAAAAAGCAGGATTTTATAATATTAATCCTGCTTTTTATTATTTTTTATTTTAATCTATTTTACTACAATATTTACCAATTTTTTAGGAACAACAATTGTTTTCACAATCGTCTTACCATCGGTAAATTCTTTTACTTTAGCACTTGATAGAGCTAATTTCTTTAAATCCTCTTCACTTGAAGACTCATCCGCTTCTATTTTATCACGGAGTTTTCCGTTTACCTGTACAACTAAAGTGATAGAACTTGCTTTTGCTAGATTCTCATCCCACTCAGGCCACTTTTCTTCATGAATAGAGCTATCAGCGCCTAATTCATGCCAAGCTTCTTCTGATAAGTGTACAGCAACTGGTGAAATCAATTTAATTAGAGTTAAAATTGCAAAACTTACAACTTGTCTATCCTCATTATCAAATTGAGATTTCTTACCCTGCCAATCATATATAGCATTCACAAGCTCACGATATTTAGAAATTACCGTATTAAATTGGAAATCATTCGCAATATCGTTAGAAATTCCTTTTATTGCAATATGCACAAGGCGTACGAGGTCATCATTTTCTTTTTTAAGCGGAAAATTCAGTTTATAATCAAGCGTTATATTTTCTGAATTTGATGAAATCAGACGCCATACACGATTCAAGAATTTATAACAGCCCTCTACTCCTGCATCTGACCAGTCAAAATCTCTTGCTGGAGGTGAATCTGACAAAATAAATAACCTTGCTGTATCAGCTCCATAGTTTTCAAATATTTCATCAGGATCTACTGTATTACCTTTAGATTTTGACATTTTAGCACCGTCTTTTAAAACCATACCCTGTGTTAACAAGTTTTTGAATGGCTCATCAAAATCCAACAGTCCCAAATCCCTCAATGCTTTTGTGAAAAATCTTGAGTATAACAGGTGAAGAATTGCATGTTCTATACCTCCCACATACTGGTCAACAGGAAGCCATTTATTCACTTTATCCTTTGCAAAAGGCATTTTATCATTTTTTGCGTCTGAATATCTCAAATAATACCAACTTGAGCATACAAAAGTATCCATTGTATCGGTTTCTCTTCTTGCTTTTCCGCCGCAGCACGGGCAAGTTGTTTCAACAAAAGTCTTAGATGTAGTAATCGGAGATTTTCCAACTACACTAAAATCAACATCCTTAGGCAATAAAACCGGAAGCTGACCCTCAGGAACAGGCTGAATACCACATTTTTCGCAATATACAACCGGAATTGGAGCACCCCAATATCTTTGACGAGATACTAGCCAGTCACGAAGTCTGTATTGTGTTTTGAATTCGCCAAAACCTTCTTTGACAGCTTTTTCAGTAATTGCTTTTTTTGCATCTTCATTACTCATTCCGTTAAACTCACCTGAATTAACCATGATACCAGGTTCGGTATAAGCTTCTTCCTTGCAATCTGAAGGATTATCAGGATTTTCAATAACGACTTTCATTGGAAGATTATATTTCTTAGCAAAATCAAAGTCTCTTGTATCGTGTGTAGGTACAGCCATTACCGCACCGGTTCCATATTCGACAAGCGCATAATCAGCAGTCCATAGCGGGAATTTTTCACCTGTAAACGGATTTATACAGTGAGTACCTAAAGGGACACCTGTTTTTACTCTTTCAGTCGAAAGTCTTTCAATTTCCGTCATTTTGCGGGCATTTGCACGATATTCTTCTACAGCTTTTTTGTTTTCTGCTGTTGTTAATTTTTCTATATCTTTATACTCTGGAGCTACAACCAAATAAGTAATACCATAAGCTGTATCCGGACGGGTTGTATAGACTGGAATTTCCAAATCAGATCCATCTGGCATATCACAGACTTTGAATTTTAAAATCGCACCTTGAGATTTGCCTATCCAGTTTACCTGCATAGTTTTTACGTTATCACCCCAGCCTTTTAGCTTGTCAAGGTCTTTAAGAAGAACTTCAGCATAATCAGTAATTTTTAAGAACCACTGTGATAGATATTTCTTTTCTACTACATGATCGCATCTCCAGCATTTACCATCAATTACCTGTTCATTTGCAAGAACCGTTCCGCATTCTTCACACCAGTTTACCGCAGCTTCTTTTTTATATGCTAGCCCTTTTTTGTATAATTGCAAGAAAAGCCATTGCGTCCATTTATAATAATCAGGTTTGCAAGTTGTAACTTCTCTATCCCAGTCATAAGAAAGTCCAAGCATTTTAAGCTGTTTTGTCATATATTTTATATTTTCATCAGTCCAAACTTCAGGGTTTGCACCATGTTTCATAGCCGCGTTTTCAGCCGGCAATCCGAAACTGTCCCACCCCATTGGATGAAGTACGTTAAATCCGTTCATTTTTTTATATCGGGCAATTACATCTGTAATTGTATAATTTCTAACATGCCCCATATGAAGCTTTCCTGAAGGATATGGAAACATTGATAATGCATAATATTTCGGTTTATCATCATCATCTGTTGTTTTAAAAGCTTTGTTTTCTTCCCAAACTTTTTGCCATTTCTTTTCTATTTCTTGCGGATAGTATGATTCTTTCATCTTTTTCTCCCTAATTCTTCGCATAAAAAGGGTAGCACAAAAAAGATTCTATCGCAAATTTAAAATATAATTTATTCATACTATTAACGTTTTAAAAAATTTATATTATAATCCTGTATTATGAAGAAGAGATTTATTTTACCATTAATTTTAAGCATAGCTTTTTTAAGCATTCATTCAGAACCTGCTCATGCAGGGTTTTTAAAAACTTACAAAGCACAAATTGTACAAAATAGAGAATACAGAAATACTATTTCTCAAATTAAAGAAGTATTCGAACTGCAAGATAAGCATACCAATTCTCATAATTTAGACAAATTGTCAGAGTTATATGCTGAAAATTTTGTAAATACTGATGGATTTGGGAAAAAAGTTTATTTTGAATTAATAAAAAATACATGGGAAACATATTCTGATATTATTTATGGAACTGTCGTAAGAGATATTCAAGTAAATGGGGATTACGCAACAGTACAGACTTTTGAAACGGCTCTTGCTACTACTCATGAACAATCAGAGACTTTAGATGCTTTTGGTGAATTAAGGTCAAGTGCAAACAGTATTTATTATTTGCAAAAATTCGGAAACAAATGGTTAATTACAGCCGAACAGATTCTCAATGAAGAATCGCAGCTTAAATATGGTGATGCAAGATTTATAAAAATGGATTTAAAAGCTCCAAATATGGTAAGTGCAGGTCAAGAATACTCAGCTTCACTAGATATTGAGCTAGGTGAAGATGAAAGTGCTATCGCATCAATCGAAAATCAAGAAATTATTCATCCAATCGGAAAACCTAAAGAAATTTTCAGACAATTAGGTGAAAATAATGAACTGGAGAGACTTTTTAAAGCCAATAAAAAAAATATAAATGAGTATGCGACAGCATCAATAGGTATAGCAAAAACTGTCCCTTATGATGAGACAAGATCAAGAGTTTATGTATCAGGAATTGCATTTTTAATGTCCAGAGTGAATGTAATACCTGAAAATAAATATATTACAGAAGAGGAAGATGATGCACAGAAAACTGAGTAGTTCTATATATTTGATTGTTTGTTTTATCTTTTTTCTTTGGGTTGATTTATATTTTTCTACTCAACTTGTAAGACAACTAGCTCATGGACTGCACATTTCAAACAGTGTATTTGCTCTTACATATGTAAAAAACTACGGCGCAGCTTTTAGTATAATGCAAAACTCTCGTGAAATCTTAATTATACTTTCAGTTGTCGCCATTACACTACTTTTTGCTTATGTAATAAAACATTTGAAATCAATTTCTTTTAAAAGTATATTTTTTATAGCACTTTTATCTGCCGGAATTGCCGGAAATCTTCATGAAAGAATTATTTTTGGGTACGTAAGAGATTTCTTTGAGATTAAAGCTTTTAACTTTCCTGTATTCAATATTTCTGATATTTTCATCACAATCGGCGTTATTGCGTTAATTATATTGATACTAATAAAGAAAACAAAATAATTTTTATTTGCGCTATAATTGTTTTTAGAAATAAAAACGGATTTTATTTATGATACTTTTTGTTGACGAAAATGATGAAGATTTAAGATTGGACAGCTTTTTAGCATCCGTTACAGAAAATATCTCACGCTCTAAAATTCAAGAATTGATTAAAACAGGTAATGTCACAGTCAACGGGACAAATAAAAAGCCTTCTTACTTGATAAAAGAAAATGACAAAATAGAACTTGAAATCCCTGATACAGATATTTCAAAAATTCAACCCGAAAATATACCGCTTGAAATTATTTACGAAGATGAAAATATGCTTGTCGTAAATAAGCCTTCTGGTATGCTTACACATCCTACAACGCAAGAAAAAAGCGAGACTTTAGTTAATGCGCTTTTATATAAATTCGGCGAAAATTTATCTGATATAAACGGAGAATTCAGACGAGGTATTGTACACAGACTTGATAAAAACACCTCGGGACTTTTAATGATTGCAAAAAATAACAAAACACATGAATATCTTGCAGATATGATTAAAAATCATAATCTTACAAAAAAATACAGAGCAATCATAAAAGGGGTATATCCGCTTGATGAAGATATAATTAATCTTCCGATAGGTCGTCACCCGACACAGCCTCATAAAATGGCAGTTGTCGAAAACGGAAAAGAAAGTACTACTATCGTGAATGTTATTGAAAGATACAAAGATGCCACATATATTGATATAACTCTAATTACTGGACGTACTCATCAAATAAGAGTTCATTTAAGCAAAAAAGGATTTCCTATATTTAACGATACTCTTTATGGTGCGGGGATGGCTAAAGTAAAAACAGATGAACAGGTTTTACAGTCTTACTATCTGAGGTTTACAAAACCATTTTCTGATGAAATAATAGAATTGCAAATAGAACCAGATGAAAAAATAAAAAAAGTACTCACTTATTTAAAAAACAGGAGCTAAATTTATGAAATACGGATTTTGGATAATATCATTATTTATAGCGATCATTTGGATATATCTTATGATAGTTAATTTTGGAAATACAATTACTATAACCTTAATAAATCAGCAAATTGCAAATTTGTTTAATATTACTCCATATAGCTTAACCATGGGTGCTTGGGTATTCATTTTATTAATATATTTCCTTGGAGAATTGGAGCTTGCTTTATTCTTTTTGCCTGTAATAATGCAAAATAGAGAAAAAGAAGGAGCTTATGAAAGAAGACTTGAAAAAACTTCTGTATCAAACGAGGAAAGTAGTGCAAAAGTAAAAGTTTTAGAAAATAAAATTCAGGTACTTGAAAAAGCACTTGAAGATGCATTGAAAAAAAATAACTGATTTCCAAAGCACTAACAAAAGCGGCACCGCAATTGCGGTGCCGCTTTTGTTTAAAAAATAAATTATTCTTCTGTAACTGTTGCTGTTTTTTGCTGATTAATAAGATTTTGTAATTTATCTCTTATTTCATCACCTTTTTTCTGCATATCTGATACAACATCATCAGCTTTTGACTGAATTTGTTTTACAGTCTCATCTGCACGGCGCATTGCATCTTTTGCGGAATCCGCAATCATTTGTCTTGTCTCTTCTCCTGATTTTGGTGCCAATAGAATACCTGCAATAGCTCCGATTGCACCACCTACCAAGAATCCTGCTAAAAATTTTGTTGCTGACATAATTAATTACTCCTTTTCTTTTTATAATCTGGTTATCTGATTTTACTTTCTGCGAAAAAGTTATTTATACTGTAAATGTTAACTTGCATTTCCATACTAACAATACCAAGCGGGAAAATAATCACCGCTAAAGGCTATTTTTTACTTCTTTGCAAACAAGCCCATTACGGTAACAAACCCTTTAACTAATCCGCTGACTATCGATTCGGAAATCATCTTTGTCTTCCCGAAAGTCTTTTCAATAGCATTTTTAAAACTATCTACATTCTTATCTGTACTTTTTACAAGAGCATTCACCGCATGTAATGTCTCATTAATCTCTTTTAATGTAGGCTTTAATTCCGTGTTTACTAAAATTGATGTCTCATTTAAGTTTTTCGAAAGAGCTGACAAATCAATAAGCAATTTTACCAAAAAGCTCCCCACTACAAGAATTACAATCCCTGTAGCCCAGGCTAAAAATGTCAGTCCTTGATTTAATGCGATTTGTGAAAATTCCATTTAATTCTTTCCTTTTTAAGTTAGACTCTAGTAATCAAATTCTGTTGCTTCACCGTTATCTTCTAATTCTTTGGCTTTTTGCAACTTCTTTGATTTTATCATATTGTTGAATTTTCTGAATTGTCTTTCTAACTTATATTTCATCAAATCAACATTTTCTAATGCTTGTCTTTTAGCTTCATTTATAGCCGGTGAATGTTTTTCATACAATTCACAAGCCGCTTCTTTTATCTCTCTTCTTGATTCTTCACCGGATTTAGGTGCATACAAGACGCCTGCTATAATTCCGCCAACGACCCCTGCAAGTAAACCCATTCCGAACATAAAAGATTTATTCTTACTCATATTTACCTCTTCTTTCATAATGTATATACATATTATAACAGTTTTTCAAAAATTTACAAGCATTTTAGGCTGAAATGCCCTCTAAGATGTCTCTTACAAGCAATATCCCATTGCACACAGAAGCAGCTTTTTTACATTTACCCTTTAATAAAAACAATAGTGTGTATATTATAATTATCTTTATTGCCTTAAATAAATACTGATTACGTTTTATTCTGATATATGCAAACAACCACAAACGCTTTTCTTTAAGTAAACTTACACCAGATTTTACATTTCCTAATAGCGTTTTTATATCAGGTAATATCTTTGATATATCGGATTTTAATTGCAATACTGCTTTATCTGCCTTTACAATATATGAAATTAATGTCAAGGCTATTATTATTTCTGCTATAAAAATTATTGCGATAAATAAAAACATTTTAAATATTTCTTATTTTGTATTATATTGGGATTATAGAATATTTAAAAGAGATTGGGAATACGCCTAAAGGACTATTTATGCTTAAACATTTAAGATTTTATACATCATTACTTTTCGCAAGATGCGCCTATTTAGGAATAAAAACATTATCAAAATCAGGCGGCACTTCCTTTATCGGAATGGCTGTATTGAAATATTATCCAAATTTTCTCTCTCATTGCAGAAATTATATAAAAGAAAAAAGTATTACCATAACAGGTACTAACGGTAAAACAACAACATCAGGACTAATCTCACATATTTTAGAAACTGCACATCAGTCGGTAATTCATAATCTTAAAGGGGCAAATATGCTGACAGGAGTCGCTAACGTATTTGCACTTAATATAGCCCCATTTAAAAGGTTTGACTATTCAGTTATAGAATCTGATGAAGCTTATCTTACAAAATTATATGACTATATGCCATCTGATTATCTTGTTGTCACAAACCTTTTCAGGGATCAATTGGACCGATACGGAGAGCTTGCGACAACAGCTAATTTCATAAAAAATGCAATTGATAAAAATAAAAAATTAAAATTAGTTCTAAATGCCGATGATCCAATTGTAGCAACATTTAACAGAACAGATTACGCAGTATTTTACGGATTTGAAAATGTCCGATATGAATGCGACTATAAAAATGACTCTAATGCACCTGCTGAAATATTTAATTGCCAATGCAAAGAACCATTAGAATATTCTAAAAGATTTTTTGCTCAACAAGGACATTATTATTGTCCCAAATGCGGATACAAACGTCCAAATTGCGATTATTCAGCAAATGCTGTCATACATAACGATTATTCTGAAATATCTATACTCCATAACGGTATCAAATATGAATTTACAGTAAACCTTGTAGGCCTATATAATGCTTACAATGCACTGGCTGCAATTGCTTTATCTTTTGAATTGGGACTAAACCAAGCTGAAATTCAAAAAGCTCTCGATAGCTACAAATCAATTTTTGGCAGAACCGAAAAACGCACAATCTGCGGTCATAATACTTTAATCCAACTTATAAAAAACCCTACCGGGGCAAGTGAAGTCTTAAAAACTGTTGATTTAAACTCAAGAATAATAATTGCTATAAACGATAATTATGCTGATGGAAGAGATATTTCCTGGCTGTGGGACAGTGATTTTGAGCAATTAAAACATGCCAAAAACACAATCATCACATCAGGAACTCGTGCAAATGATATGGCTGTAAGACTAAAATATGCAGGTATACCAGTTGATAAAATAGAAATAAATCCTGATATTGAAAAAGCTATTAATTATACAGTAAAATACTGTAAAAATAATGAGAAAATTACTATTTTACCGTCATATACAGCACTGTTAAAAATAAACAAACTAAAACTAAAAAAATAATAAAAAGAAAAGAGGTCAAAATGTTATTAGGTGTAAATATAGATCACGTTGCTACATTGAGAAACGCAAGAGGAGGAGTGGAACCATCAGTAATCGATGCTGCAAGAATTGCAGAAGAAAATGGAGCAACATCAATTACAACTCATTTAAGAGAAGACAGACGACATATAAAAGATGAAGATGTATATACACTCACAAAAACTCTAAAAACTAAATTAAACCTTGAAATGGCAATGGCTGAAGACATTCAAAAAATCGCACTTGATATTAGACCTCATTCAATATGTCTTGTACCTGAAAAAAGACAAGAAATTACAACCGAAGGCGGACTTGATGTCTTTGGTCAACTTGAAAAAGTAACCGAGTTTATTAAGCCGATACTTGATAATGGAACTATTGTCAGTCTTTTTATAGACCCTGAAGAAGAACAGGTCAAAGCCTCTGCAAAAACCGGCGCTCAATTTATTGAAATGCACACAGGCACATACGCTGAATCATTTGGGACAAAAAATGAAGAAATTGCATTTTTAAAACTTAAAAATGCAGCTAAATTAGCTCAAAGTCTTGGACTTAAAGTTAATGCAGGACATGGACTTAATTATCAAAACGTTCACAGAATGCAGGAAATACCGGGACTCATTGAACTTAATATAGGACACTCGATAATATCAAAAGCCGTATTTACAGGACTAGGCAAAGCTGTATCAGAAATGGCTGAATTGATTAAATAGAAGGAAAAATTATGAAAAGCAAACAAGAAATAATTGAAGAAATGCAACAAGTAACTGAACAAATGCGTCTTGATGATATAGAAGAAAATCCAGATATTGAAAACGAATTTTTTGACTGCGATTGCTGCGGACAGTACAAATGTCTTGCAGGATCCATCCAATACGGACAATATCGTCTCTGTAATGACTGCGTATTACTTGCTGAGACAAGTTTTGCTCTGAATAAAATCAAAGATGTCCAAGAATTAATTGATGCGATGGAAGATAACCGCCTTGAAGGCATGTGTGAATTTCTCAAACAAGAAGAACAAAGAGGATTAAACTAAAAGTATTACTCTTCTAATTTTCTTATTTTTAAGCACTAATTCTCAAGACTGGTATTACTTCATAAAAAAGTAATACTAAAGTATTAATTTTTCTTAACAAATAGTTATAAAGAATTACCTCTTGGGTATATATAATATAGACAAGAGATATCGATTACAGTTTTATATTAACCCCGAATACAATGTACTTTGGCAGAAGTGCAACCATTCAATAATGTGCAGTTGCTGCCACAACTGCACCTCTTAGTTATATCAAACTTGAAATCCACAATCTCTTAGACTAATATCATATACATTGAGCGGAAAGTATCCGCTCTTTTATTTTGTGTATAATATAGGTATGGATAAAAAAATTTCGGAAAAAGTTATTAACAGGCTTACTTTATATCATTGTATTCTGGATGATTACATTAACAAGAATATTGAATTCATTGCCAGTAAACAGATTGCTGCTCTTTTAAACATTGATGACTCCCAAGTCAGAAAAGACATAAGCATTTTAAACAATTCAGGAAAATGCCGAGTCGGATATATCGTAAAAGAGCTTAAAAAATCAATAGAGACAACCCTTGGTTTTTCAAAAACCAAAAATGCATTCATAATTGGTGCGGGAAACCTTGGAATGGCACTTGCAAAATATGACAATTTTACAAATTACGGACTAAATATCATCGCATTATTTGACAATGACCCTAAAAAAATAGGTAATACCGTAAATAATAAGTTAATACTTGATATAAAAAAACTTCCAAATTTAAGCAAAAAATCAAATGTAGATATAGCAATATTAACCGTTCCTAAAAATTTTGCACAGACAACTGCTGATTTTCTCGTAGAGGCTGATATCAAATATATTTGGAATTTTACCCCTGTAGTCCTTTCAGTTCCTAAAAATGTACAAGTATGGAACGAAAATCTTATGGGGAATTTTTTGCAATTTACATATATGATTTAATTATTTTAAATTAATAAGCAAAAAAAATTTTTAGGAGTTATATATAAACATAATGCAAATAACTTCACAATATAAAATTAATAATCATTATAAAAACTACACAAAGATAAGTTTAAAAAGCGGATATACTATACCTTCTTTTGGAATAAATCTTAAACCCAAAATTTTAACAGACCTATTTACAAAAAACAAACAAGATATTCCTCAATGTATATCAATAATAAAAAATGTTCATCCAGGAGAATTTGGGACAGAATGTAAAGGGTCAATACCTTTACCTGATTTTGAAGAAAATTTCGGGATTAAAGAACTAAAAAAATTATATAAAATAGGATACTCTACCAATATAGATGCAATGGCAAATTGTTTTTTAAAATCAAGTGCCGATAAACCACTATCTACCTCATCAGTTTATGATTGCTCAGTTTTATATCTATATAACAAAGATAAAAACACCCATTTTTTGTACCACACATATTACAATGCAGACAGCAAAGACTTTAAATTCTTAATAAACACATTTATGCCTGAAAACTTTACAAACGCTTATATAATACCTGGGGATGCTCAATGGTATGTCAAACATATGAACACAATGAAAGAAATGTTAAAAGCAATAAAAGCAAGTAACAAAAAAGCAACTGTCAATATTTATCATGACAATTCAAAACTTCCAGAAATTGTCGGATACCAAGGCAAAGTCTTTGAAATACCAAATTTAAGAACGACTCAAGGACTTAGTGATCAAGGACAAGCCAGTTTCAAAATATCAGATCTGCAATGTTATAATACAATATGGATGATTACAAAACAATTAGACACAAATAAAAAAATTAAAATTTCAAGAGAGTTTTTTAATAACAAAAATTATGATCAAGAGATACTAAAAATTTTTAACAAGCTTTTAGATGAAAGAGAAAATGATATAAGACAAATTGAAGCTTGCAGAACTCTTGAAGAGATTGACAACTTAATTAAATCCTACCCACAAGAAAAAACTCTCCGATTATTTAAAGCACTCAGCCGTCAAAAACTTAAAATTAAATCGGATATAAACCTAAACAAATAACTTTTAAATATCAAAATTTACTCTACAACAGCAGAGAGCCTGTTAAGTTGATAAAGATATCTAAGTCCTTCCAGAGTAAGTGTAGGGTTAATAAAATCGAACGGACGTTTCAGATAATTGCAAATAAGTCCTGAATAACCTCCTGTTGCAACCAAAACAGCTTTTTCTCCAAGCTCTTTCTCACACTGCTTAATTAGCCCGTCAATCATACAAGCAGAACCTCTTATTACACCAGATAAAATAGCATCAGCAGTATTATGACCTATTGCTGAATTGGAAATTGCAACATCAATTCTCGGCAATTTAGAAGTAAATTTATTCAATGCCTTTAATTGAGAATTTATTCCCGGAGCTATTACACCTCCAATAAATTCTCCATCCTTATTTACTATATCGAAAGTCGTAGCTGTACCAAAATCAACAACAATAACCGGCTTATTATACAAAACATAAGCACCCGCAGCATTTGCAATTCTATCAGCACCTGCTTCATAAGGATTATCTAAAGCAATTTTTATACCTGTATTTATATCCAGACTTAAAAACATCGGATCAAATTTAAAGACGTTTTTAACTGCTTTTTTAAATTTATCATTCAATTCTTCAACTACTGAAGATATTATACATCCATCTACTTTAAAATCTTTAAATAAAGATTTCAAAAGCACCTCATACTCTTCTAAAGATAAATCCTTATCAGATGCCAAACGAAACTCTTCTACAAGAGCATCTTCTTCAAATAAGCCTAAAGTAATACTCGTATTCCCGATATCAGCTGTCAAAAGCATAAAAATAGTCCTCTGTTTCAAGGACTATTTTATAACAAATATTTTTTTATGCAAAATAAACATTAAGCAGAAAACGCCCCGTCAGTATTTTGCGTACCTGAACCGTTTAATAGAGACCCAATGCCTCCAGGCGGCATATATGCAAGATTATTTGATACATGAATTGAATTTAATTTCTTTTTAAATTCATCATCATCAGTCTTTACTGTCTTACTTGAATAATCTTCATACCCTGGTTTAACTTTATAATCAGCATCGATTCTCATACTATCCGTCATAATGTATCTCCTCAGTTACAGAAACTCTATATCTCTTATACATATATAAAGTATATTATTCCAATATAATTGCTCTATATCACAAAAATAGTTACAAATCTTTACAATAATTCAAAAAAATCTGAATTATAGTGTTTGTTGACAAATATATATGCTCAAAATATAATTTTTTTATGGCTAATATATTAAAAGTAGTAAAAGGGACAAAGGATATACTTCCTCAAGATATGCCTATGTGGCACTTTTTAGAAGATACCGCTAATAGGATTTTTTCAAAATACGGATATAAAGAAATAAGAACACCGATTTTTGAAGTAACAGAATTATTTGCACGCGGAGTAGGAGATACCACAGATATCGTAAATAAGGAAATGTATACTTTTGAAAAAAGTGATCGTTCATTAACATTGCGCCCAGAAAATACAGCAGGTGTTGTACGTTCTTTCATAGAGAACGGTATGAGCAGATTATCTTCCCCGGTTAAACTATGGTATAAAGGGCCGATGTTCCGCTATGAAAGACCACAAGCAGGCAGACAACGTCAATTTCATCAAGTAGGAATTGAAATGTTTGGAATAAAAGAACCAACAGCTGATGCAGAGGCTATATTACTTGCCGTAAATTATTTAAAATCACTCGGACTTAATGATTTGGAAGTTGAGATTAATTCACTAGGATGTCCTAAATGCAGAGAAGAATATAAGAAAAAAATTAAAGAAATATTGAAACCTGAGTTTAATAATCTTTGCGAAGATTGTCAAAACAGATATGAAAAAAACCCCCTAAGACTTTTAGACTGCAAAGTTGAAAGCTGTCAAAAGATTTTTGAAAAACCTGAAATCAAAGCTGTTATCCAATCTGACTTTATATGCGAAGAATGTGCAGAACACTATTCAAAATTAAAAACATATTTAAAAGAATTAAATGTAAAATTTACAGAAAATAAACTTCTTGTAAGAGGACTGGATTATTATAACAGAACTGTTTTTGAGATAAAATCAAACAATTTAGGTTCTCAAAACGCAGTATGCGGCGGTGGTCGATATGACAGTCTGGTAAGGAATTTAGGCGGAGAAGATACCCCTGCAGTAGGCTGGGCTATGGGAATGGAAAGATTAATTTCGCTTATAGAACCAATTGAGCCTGAAAAATTTGATGCCTACATAGTCTCAAATTCAACTACTGATGCAATAAAACTTGCACAAGAATTAAGAGAACAGGGACTTTGCGTAGAGTTTGATCTACAGAATAAAAAATTCACAAAACAACTTGAAAAAGCATCCAAAGTTGCCAGATATGCATTTATTTTAGGCGAAGATGAAATTGCAAATAATATGGTTTCCGTAAAAAATCTGTCTACATCTATACAAAAGACAATAGACAGAAATAATTTAAGGAGTGAATTCAAAAATGTCTGAAAAACTAAATGAAGTAATTAGAAAGTTATCAAACTCATTCAGGAAAAAGTTTGATGACTATAAGGGTTTATACCTTTTTGGGGCATATCTTGACGGTCAAGATCATGAAGATGAAGATATTGAACTAGTAGCCATTTTTGATACTGAGGACAAATCAAAACGAGAACAGATTTGGCCAATAATAGGTCAAATAGAGACTGAAATGGATGTATGCATCGACTTGTATCCTTATACATTATCTGACTTTAAAAAAGATGAAGATTTATATAACGAAGTAGTAGAAGAAGGCATTTTTTATAATCCACTGGGAATCAAACAAGACAAGGATTTATAGACATAAGCCCTTGATTTATTTAGAAATTATGGTATAATTAAGAATTGTTAGTCGACATAAGGGGAAAGAAATGGACAAAATTACAATTCGTTCAGACAGAGACACTGATTACACATTCCAGTACAAAGGCGAGGATGTAACTTTAAAAGCAAGAAGCATTTTAAGCATTGCAGACGGGCTTAACCACGTTGTACTACCAACTTGTGCTATGAAAATAGCCAATAATCTTATCATAATTAAAGATGACGTAAAAAAATAATATTTAAAAAATTAAAAATAAATTATAAAAACTAGCAAACCTTATTAAGCTACAAGGTTTGCTAATTTTTTTTCTATTTCTTCGGTCAAATCAGCACTATCAGCTTGTAAAGCATAATTTTTAGCTTTTTGTAATAAACCTCTAGCTTTATTAGTACAATTGTAATCAATCATGATATCAGCAGCATCCATATAACTTTGAGCAGCTTTCAAAGGCGAATTGGCATCAGAATAGTACTTAACAGCCTTTGAATAAGATTTTAAAGCTTCCTGCGGTTCGCCGAACTTGTCATAAGCCTTTGCAAGACTTGATGATACATAGCCTTTAACTTTTGCATTATCAGTCTCAGCAGCCAAATCATCAGCCACAGTTAAATAATCAATAGCATCCTGCTCATACATATCAGTATAAATATTTCCCATCTTTGTCAAAGAAGTAGATTGCGCAGCAAGATTTTCACATTCTCCACCCCAGGCAGCAGAACTGTAATAATGATCCAAAGCAGGTTTAATCTGATTGACATCATCATAAATTTGAGCCATTGAATAATGGGCTTTCGTTTTTACATTATTATCAGATGTCTGTTTAATAGATTTATTATAACTTTTTAATGCTTGAACATAATAATCATGATCATCATATATTTTTCCGACTTCAAAATAAATTTTTGCGCCTGTCTCGGTATCACCAATTTCTTCAGCGCGACTTAAAGCCTTTTGAAAATTTTCAATTGCTTTTTTAGGTTGATTGGCATAAGCTAATTTTTTAGATTGCAAAAATAGTGATTTTAATTCTTTATCTTGAGGAATATAAACTTTTGTTTGAGCACTTTGCTCATTATCAACAGTTTCTACTACCCCTTTTGCTACTTCAACTTCTGAAACATTTTCAGGGAGATTTTTAACCTGAGTTTTTTCAGCCTGCTCAGTAGACCCCTCTGGAAATTTTACAAGAAATTGCGGATTAATTTCTTGTTCGTTATATTTAAAATCAATATCTTGTAAAAATAGAGCATTCACCCAATTTTCTACGACTTTTGAATCTTTATTAAGAGTTTTAGAAATATATTTATCAAGCTGTCTTGAAGCATTCATCAAGTCAGATTTTACAAGATTAGTATCAGGATTAGGCTGAGCCAGTTGAGCCTGAATAAGACTAATTCTGTTATTGACTTCCTCACTTAATTCAGGAGGTGTACCAATCGCTACTGCTGTATTTTTAAAATCCTTTAAAATCTGAGCAATATTAATTTTAGAGGAACGTCCCTCTACTGAAGAATTTGAATTAGTTATACTACGGGCATTTTGGCCATATAACTGTTGAGCTTTCTGAGACTCAGCAGGAGTAATATTCTGATAAGATTTTACATATTGAGAATTTGCATCCTCAACATATTGCAAGCCACGACTACGTGAATTATTTTGGGATTTATCCTCCTGCTCCGCTTGTACAAGAGACTTTCTGGCATCATCATCCTGTTTTTTCTTAACAAGTCCTCTGCCATCCCTTACAATATATGGGCGTTGGTAAATATTATTTAAGTTCAGCCCCATACCGGTTTTTACAATACCTCACTAATCTTAACCTGCATTAAAACTAATAATGCGACAATTCTACTATAACCTGAATTACACATAATGTTATCATACTTTCGTATGATATATTCAATATTTATTTAAGGTTTATTTTAATAATGTCAACATAAAAAAGGAAAAGGCGCCCCAAGTATGAAACATATTTAAATTTGGGCGCCTATATTGAGCAAAAATATTTTATATTTTTATTTTCATTTGCTAGAAATTAGCACTTGTTGTACCGCGTTTATAGTTGTAACTACTATCAGAAAATTCTGTAAAACTAAAGGCTCCAACACCCTCAACTCGGTAAACACCGCCTAGAACTTTACAAGGTAGATTCATACCAAAAGACCAACTGCTTTGATTTGCACTTAATGTTGCTGTCATTTGAGCTCCACCACCTGGTTCATATTCATCAAAGTCAGAATAATCAGGTCTTTCTACTTGCCCACCATGATATGGTGGCTCATATCCTTCACAAGTACCTCTTGCACTTAGTTTTATAGTGATAGGAGTTTTTATAGGATAATCTGCAACTATCTTATACGAAATCCAACCGCCACTAGATGTTATTTCAATCAAATCTATTCTATTGTCTTTTAGTCCACCATTGAATATAGGTGCAATTGTAGATGTTGTGTCAGGATAAAATTCATTTGCTGCATCAGATGTAGAACCTCTGAATGAACCAGTACCACTTACTATCTTCCATCCACCAAATGAATATCCTGATGATGCACTTGCATCTATTTGAAGTGATTTGCCACATTCTACTGTAGTTGTAGTACCTCCTGCTGGTTCTGTAGTACCACCTGTTGCACTCTGCATTGTAACCTTACAATTATTATCTTTATTAAATGTAGGTGCTATAGTACAATCACTTTCTGCATAGAATGGAGAACTTTCGTATTGTGGACCTTGGAAGTTTCCATCTCCACTAATAACTTTCCAACCTCCAAATGTATATCCAGTTGAAGTTATTGCTTCTACATCGAAAACTTCTCCACATTCAACAGTTTTGGTTGTACCTCCTGCAGGAATTGTTGTACCACCTGTTGCACTCTGCATTGTTACAGTACAATTATTTTCTTGTCCTTTTTCAAACTTAACATCAACATTCTGAGTACCAGTAAGTGATGATATAATTGGCGGTGTAGGTGTAAGTTTATAAGTTGAACCTGTGCCTGTACCGCTACAGCTTATTGTATAGCCGTAACCGCAATACAAGCCTGACAAGCTGCCCTTATACTGTGTTCCTTTATTCAAGTTTACAGTCTTTGTCGAATTGTCCTTACCGCTTGTGACTGTACATTGGCCCTCTGCTGCTCCGCCGGTATCGCCACTGCTTGTAAATGTCAGACGACAACTAGCATCCCCAGGATTTCCAAATGTTACTGTGACGGTCTGCGTGCCTGTTAATGAATTTATTAGTGTCGGACTTGCATCTACTTGCACTGTATTTGGTCCGGTATCGTTTCCGCCATCAGTTGCGCGGACAAAATATTGCTTACCGCACTCTAAGTTTTCCCAAATAACTTTATATGAATTACTTTTACTTAGTGAATCATTTTTAACTTCATTTCCTGTCAAATGTATACTGCAATATGCATTCTTACTCGTATCCCCGGCGGCTACTACTTTTATTGCACAAGTTGAGTTTCCGCCATCACTAACTAGCATTGAACACTCTTGTAATTCCGCTATCGCTGAAACATTCAAGCCTGATGTCTCTATTCGTTTTACATTATATGTTACT
>CALVEL010000006.1 GCA_944326565.1 Candidatus Gastranaerophilales bacterium | reverse complement strand
AAGACTCACATCGGTGAAAATACTTGGCGGGCCACCGCCTGGGAAGATAACTCGTTGCCAAGGTCTTGTTTAGAAAAGAGGAATTTTATTTTTATAATAATTTTCCTCTTTTTTATTGTTTATATATTTTATTTAGTACGTATATGTCATTTTCACTTGGGGTTGTAATATTTTTTTTGTGTGGAACATACATAATATCGTCTATTTCTATTCCATCTCCCAGTCCAAGTGCATGTCCTAATTCATGCATTATTGCACAATAAATGCTTAGGTTTGTTATTTCTTTTGGTGAATATTCATTTGGAAGACCTATTTCTATTGATATTTTATTTATTATTCCATTTACTACACTTAGATATTTACACATGCCTTCGTATATTCTGCCGACTTTCGTCCAATGGATTATTATATCGGCTTGAGCTGGTGTTTTGGTTATTTTTAATTCCAAATTTATATTATTTTCTTTTAAAATTGTATTCCAAGAGAGCATTGCTTTTTCAACTTGTGAATACATAAAATTTTTGTCAGATATTTGTGCGGTTATAGGGGTAATATTTACTAGTAGGGTACTTTTAGACCATTTGCATAATTTGTTATTAATTTTAGAATTTTCTATATACTGATTTATATTTGTAGATATTGTCATTATATTATATTAATTTTTTTGTTATATTTTTTCATCATTTTTTTGTTTGATAGTTTTTGACTTTTGGCAATTTAGTATTATAAATTATGTATGATTATATTGGAGTTATTTAAAAAAAATAGGGTTTGTACTCATGACAGGGTTCGACCGGATGCGGAACTTTCTTATTGCCCAGATTGTGGGGAGTTAATTCATAATCAATGGTATTTGCCCCGCTGTGCTTGTTGCGGTGTCAAGTTAAAGGCAACTATTAGAAATGGTGAAGTTGTTCCTGAGGATCATTTTTGTCACAATTGTGGGGGAAAAGAATTTATAATTGAGGCTTTAGAAAAGATAAATTTTATAAATATAGATTATGCTGTATTAGTTAAAAATATTGTAAAACCGACTGTAGAAGAACAAATTCAAAGCTGGGTTGATATTAAAACATGTAATTACAAACCAGAATTGCTGCAACAATTCCGATAAAGTCAGCTAAAAGACCTGCAATAAGTGCGTATCTGAATTTTGAAATGCCTATAGCGCCAAAGTATACTGCAAGAATATAAAAAGTTGTTTCACTTGAGCCTACCATTACGGCTGCAAGTTTTGTTGTATAGGCATCAGGTCCTGCATTGTGGGCAATGTCTGAGAACACTCCTAGGGCTGCTGAACCCGAAAGAGATCTTACTATCATAATTGGGATTACGTCTGCTGATACATTAAAATGTGATAGCATAGGGGTAAGAATTTGACCTATTGCTTCAATTATTCCTGAAGCTCTAAACATTGATATACCTACAATTATAGCTACAAGGTAAGGTATTATATTTACTGCAACTTTAAACCCCTCTTTTGCTCCGTCTGTGAACACTTCATAAAGAGGCACTTTTTTTATAAGTCCCAAAGTTAGTATCAAAATTAAAATTAAAGGAAGTGTCCAAAGTGAAATTATATTCATGATCTGGTGAAACATTATATTTCACCTCCTTGATTATCTTTTTCAGTATTATAAATGATTTCTTTTTGAGGAGCCCAAAATCGTTGGAAAATTTTTGCGATAGTTATGGCACTAAGAAAAGCAATTGTTGTTACTAATAGAGTTGGTGCAATAATTTCTGTTGGATTTTTGTAGCCGATACTTATCAATACGGAAATTACAGTAGCTGGAATAAGTTGAAATCCTGCTGTACTCATAGCCAGAAACATACACATCGCGTTTGATGCTGATTTTTTATCAATATTTTGTTTTTGTAATTCTTCCATAGCTTTTATACCTATGGGAGTTGCTGCATTTGCAAGGCCGAGCGCATTTGCTGAAAAACTCATTGCTATATCGCCTATTGCAGATGAATCTTCTGGAATTTCATTAAACAGTCTTTTGGTTATTGGTTTTATTATCTGTGCAATAATTTTTACAAGTCCGCATCTTTTAGCGATTTTCATCATACCAAGCCAAAATGCCATAATACCTATTAAAGAAAAGGCTACTTTTACTGATAATTCTGCTCCTGTAAGAATTGCATTTACAACATCAGATAATCTTCCGTTTATTGCTCCCGCTATTATTGAAATAGTAATAAGAAAATAAAAAATATAATTCATAAAAGTATTAAAGCATTAATAAGCAATAAGGTCAATTTGTTAGCATATCAAAATTATTTTAAAATGGAATGGGGTAATCTTTAGGAAATTTCCAATTATTTCTTTCTAGTAGTACACCACATTTGTGTGTCCCTATATTATTACCAGGTTGACAATATTCGTAGATTTTTTCTGTTTTCATTGAAAAATCTCCGTCATTTCCGGAGTCTCCCATGTGAAATCCTTTTATTGTTTTACCTGATGTCCCATATCTTAAATTTTTCATCTATAGAATCTAATGCAAGTTCAACTCTAAAATCTGACATAAATGACATATTATCGCTTACGAAAGAAGAACAGCTTCAATTAATAAAAAAAAATGATATTAGCCGTATTGTAATTAGTGTCTATGGTGATCAGGTTTGTGCGGGGGTGGTGTTCTATGAACAGGCGGTCTGTGAATATGCGGTCTGTAAGGTCTATGATAATGTATAGGTGGAAGAGTATAATAATAAGGATATGTATATATAGGTACAAAATTCACATCATTTGACTCTTCATAATCAGACATTATTTCTTTATATTCGCTGTAATTTATTGTTTTTGGATTTGAATTCCCTTTATTATAAGTTTTTGATAGTGCGGAGAACCTTTTTTGAACATTTTTTGCTTGTGTTGATGTAAAAGGATAGATATTTTCTTCATTCCAATTTGTTCTTTCAGTATCAACAACTTCTTTAGCGGAAATGACCCCATCCCCATTAGTATCGATTTCATTAAAAATTTCTCTCAATGATTTATCAGAGTTGGAATTAGTTGTAATATCTCCGACTGTAAAGCATTTTGGAGTATTTACAGCGTCAGCAGTGGTTGTATATGTCGGATATATAAAATTTGGAACATAGGGATAGGGAATTATTTGAGCTTCAGTTTCACTCATAGGAGCTGCGGCTGCAATTGCAATTGCTGTTGCTCCAGCTAAATTTTTCAATTTATTTGTTTTGTTATTCTCTTTGTTTGTAAAAATTGGATTTGTCTGATAACTGATTGCAGAAATTCTCATACACATATACTCCTTTATCACTAACCCTCTCTTATATATTAAGTTACTAAATAAAAAATATGTCATTTTGTAAATAAAATTTTACATTTCATTTAAAAAAGGAGGCATCGTATAACGAGCCTCCTTCTTTGTTTCTTATTATGTATTAATGACAAGAGCATTCAACTTGTCCGCATCCGCAAGAACAGCCAAGAGCTTCTTTTGCTTCTTCCATTCTTACTTTGATACGTCCGTCAACGGCAATTCCTTCACCAGTTGTTTCTGATATCAATAATGGGTTGATATCTAATTCATCAATAAATTTGAAGTCATTAACAAGTTGAGATAATCTCAATAAAGTTTCTTTTATTTGGTCGATTTGAGCAGGTTTCGTACCTCTTGCGCCTTCTAGTAACTTGTATGCTTTAACTGATTTAATCATTTCTTCAGCATCTACATCTGTCAAAGGAGCAATTCTGAAGGTTACGTCTTTCATAACTTCTACAAAGACACCGCCTAGACCGAACATCATCATTGGACCATATTGAGGATCTGTTGCGATACCGCAAACCATTTCACGGTTGCCTTTTACCATTTCTTGAATGATTACGCCTTCAAGCCCTTCAAGAAGTCCTTTTGCTTCAAGTCTTTCTAACAAGCCTTTGTATTCTTTTCTTAATTGTTCTTCTGATTTGATGTTTACAACAACACCGCCAACGTCTGTTTTGTGTGAAGTCGTTTTTGATGTCATTTTCATTACAACAGGATATCCGATTGAATTTCCAAGTTCTACAACTTCTTCTTCATTTGTTGCAAGACCGTATTTACAAGCTCGAATTCCATATGCCTGTAATACATCAATTGATTCTAATGTTGTTAATTGTGCTCTTCCTTCAGCTAAAGAACCTTTGATAATTTTTTCAACTTTAGCTCTGTCTACGTCATAGCATGGAATTTTACCTTCAGGTCTTTCCATCCATAATCTTTGTTGATTTAATCTGTTAAGTCCGTCAGCTGCTTCTTCCGCATACATAAAGAACGGCATATTAACATCCATATCAGAAAGTTTTGTGAAGAATTCATTTTTAGTCATAAATACACCGATTACAGGTTTTTCAGGGTGTTCAGCTTTAATTTCCATTAATGCTTTTGCTACATCAATATCTTTTAAGCCAAGGAATGGAAGATAGATTGTGATAATCATATCAACATTTTCGTCAGCTATAACTGTTTCAAGAGTCTGTTTATAATGTTCGATAGGAGCTGAAGCTATCATATCTATTGGGTTTTTGACGGATGCTGCAGAAGGTAAGAAACTTCTTAATTTTTCTTTAGTTGCATCTGTAATTTTTGCCATTTGCATACCATATTCACATACAGCATCTGTTGCCATAATTCCAGGACCGCCTGAGTTTGTAATAATAGCTACTCTATCACCTTTTGGTATCGGGCAGTTTGCAAAAACTTTTGCTGTTGCAAAAAGATTTTGTAGTGAAAATTCTCTTATAACACCTGATTGTTGAAGCAATGCTGCTGCAGCTTTATCAGCTCCGGCTAATGAGCCTGTGTGGGATGATGCTGCTGAAGCTCCTGCTGCTGAACGTCCTGATTTTAGTGCCAAAATAGGTTTTTTCTTAGTTACTCTTGATGCTAACTTTCTGAAGTTTGCAGGATTTTGTATAGATTCCATATAAAGAAGAATTTGTTCTACATCATCATCATTTTCCCAGTATTCAATTGCCGTTTCAGCATTTACATCGGCTTGGTTTCCGATTGAAATAAATTGAGCAAAACCAAGGTTAAGGTCTTTTAATATGTTCAAAATACCTCCACCTAAAGCACCTGACTGAGATACAAAACCGATGTTTCCTCTTTCAGGAAGACTTTCTGCAAAACATCCATCCATTCTGATGTCAGGATGAGTATTTACAACACCGAGACAGTTTGGTCCTACACATCTCATGCCGTATTCTTTTACTTTTGCTAAAAGTTGTTTTTCTGCTTCAGCACCTTCTTTGCCGGTTTCTTTGAAACCTGCAGTGATTATGCATAAGCCTTTAATACCTTTTGCATGACATTGGTCAATTGTATCTAAAACAAATTTTGCATTTACTACTATTATTGCTAAATCTACATCTCCAGGGATTTCTCCAACTGAAGTGTATGCTTGTAAACCTTCTATTATTCCGCCTTTCGGATTTACAGGATAAATTTTTCCATTAAAATTGTATTCCTGTAATCTTTTCATAATATCTGATCCGATTGTGTGTTCTTTTGTTGACGCACCGATAACCGCTATTGATTTCGGTTTCATGATTTTGTCTAAATTACTCATCTTTTTTACGTCCTTTCTTCGTAAGTTTTTACTTTTCTTTTTTTATTTTTTATTAAATGCTGCTTTAATTTTTGTTTTAATCTTTTTCCATAGGTGTTTATGAGGAATTTGCGATTTCTCTTCATAAATATTTATAAGATGTTTGGTTAAAGCTTCGTATAAATCAGCATCATCTGAAATACAGCCCTCGGCTTTAAATCCCTTATCTTTTATAAAAGAATCTTCTTTTTGTAGGATAAGTTTTACGTTATGATTTTTATGATTTTGTCTAATATATAAGTTATAAGGCTTGTCCTTAATCAGCTCTGTCAGAGAGTTATAAGCTTTTCTAACATATTTCGCAGGCTCATAGCTTAAATCCCCAGGTATTATGTCAATTCTGCCTTGGAAATTTTGTGGATTTAATTGTGAGTTTGTGATGTTTTTTACTTGCATAATTTTTCCTTTCAATTCTTAGTATCCGTTTTCAATCCACTCTCTCACTCTGAATTTTGCACCAAGATCTTTTGCGATTTGTTCGCATTTTTTAATATCAAGATGTCTTCCTTTATAGCCCTCAACTACGCTTGCAACAACTGATATATTTTCATCAGCGCAAGCTTTTATAAATTTTTTAACTTCTTCATAAGCTTCATCAAATTTTGGCTGTGAAAGCTCATTATATTCTTCTTTGGTTGCTCCGTTAAGGCTTACAGAAAACTCATCTATAAGACCTTTGAGTTCTGGTATAATGTTCCTTTTATACACAAAATTTGCGTGACCGTTTGTATTTATTCTGATTTTGCATTGTGGAAGTTTGTTTTTAATATATATTGCAACTTCCTTTAATACTTCAAGTTTCAGCATAGGTTCACCGTAGCCGCAGAAAATAATTTCTTTAGATGGGGTTGTTTGGTAAATTTTTTCAAATTGTTCAATAACGTCTTGTGCTGTTGAATTTTCATTATCCAACCAAAGCTCTTGTCCTTTGACATCACTTTTATCATTTCTAAGACAAAAGATACATTCATTTGTGCAGTGGTTGGTAAGGTTGATATAAATTTTTCCGTCTAATGTATATACTAAAACGTTTGACATTTCTTGCCTTTCCAACAAGATTATCACATGCTCAAAGTTTATTTACAAGTGTGGAATTATAAATAAAAAATTAAATTTTATACCTATATTTTATTTTTTTCGTCATTATATTCGGTTGTTCCCGGGAATAGGTCTTTGCCTGTTAATTTTTTAGTTAGCCAGTATTGCATTTTAGGTATTAATGTAGAAAGGAAAAGAGATGAAATTATAAAGCCTGTACCCCAGTTTATAGCATTTTTCATAAAGTTTGCCCGACAAGCTTTAGTTAAAATGTCTTCGGTTATTACACCATTTTTAGCTCTTTTTATTATGTCTTCAACATAGTTTATAGCATCACTTTTTACCCCTTCAAGTTCGGCTTGAGAGACAAATTTGAATGGATTTTTTCTGTTAGATTGTTTTGTCTTGGTGAATGGGATATCTTCACGAGTTGCTATTTCATACAAGTTATCTAAGAATTTAGGATTATTTATTTTACCGCCTTTAAAAATACTTTCAACTTGTTCTTTTGATAACAATTTGACGCCCTCAACAGCGGGTTGAAGATTAGACATTTCAGTTGCAAGATTTGATAATTTTGCATATTCTTCACCGGATACTATTTGTCTTAGTTCATTTAAAAAGTCATCAAGTTTTATAGCACTGTCAGAGTTTTTAAATTTATTTGCAATATTTGGATTTAACTGATAATTGTTTTGTCCCAAAACCGTTGTACGGAAATCTTCAACAGACATCTGTCCGTTATTTGATTTTAGAAGTGTTTTTAATTCTGTGGTTGCGTATTTAGCTGAGACTGGATCAAGTCTTGTTTTGTAGCCATCTTCAATCTGATTTAGCCATTTATTCATATTTGGCATATTAAACATATAAAAATATATTGAGGTTAAGTCCCTAAATAGAATTTCAGTACGTTCATGTTTATTGCGGGAGCTTATAGCTCTACCTCCTGCTATTCCGACATCTGTTGATAAAAGTTGATATTTTGCATCATTTTCAAAATGGTTTGCTAATGTCAAAAGTGTTTGAGTATTTATCATTCCGCCAAAAGATAGAGATTTTGGTCGATTAGGATTTGCAGATTCTATAAAGCTTGATAATGATACTTTATTATTTGGTTTATAATTATTCTCTATTTGTAGTGATTTATTTTCGGATTGTTTTTTATCAAGTCTTTTTTGATCTTTATTTTTATAATATCTTGTTAGTGCTTGATTCAATCTTGGTACAACAATACCTACCAAGCAATTGGCAAGAATAATACTACTTGTTACTTTACCAAATTTAAATGCTGCAATTTTATTTTTAGAAATTTTATTTTTTTGAATGTAATTTTTTAATGGGTTATGTAGAGCATCTTCTCCTACATCAAAATTTGTTTCAGGTAGTTTAAGTATTTTTTTACCAACAAAATAGTCTATTAATTTGTTAAAGCCTTGAACTCCGCTGAACCAAAAGATTGCTCCCAATGATTCTTCCGTAACCCTTTCACGAGCTTCGTAGAAACCGCCTCGTTTATGTGCTTGGTAAGTTCTACCTGAGATAACTGTACTCTCAAGCAATATTAACGGTGCAAGTCCTCTGCTTGCCATGCCTTTTACAAAATGTCGGGCTGTATATGCATTTTTTTGTATTGTGGGTTGTATAGTCATTTTTTTATTTTTGGTTATTTACAATAATTTAATATTGCTGAATGAAAAAATTTGCTAGTTTTTTATTAAATATTTATTTTTTTTAATAGTTTGTAATACATTAGATTTGAAGTTTTGTTAATTTTTGATTTATAAGTAACAAGAAATTTTTTTTTCATGTTTTTGCTAAAATGAATATAAAGGTAGTTTATTATGGCATTGAGTCAAGTATCAAATTTGAATATAGAAAGATATTCTAATATAAATTTTCAAAAACATTTAATTCAAAATAAGCATGAAGATAATAATATATCAAGAAAAGAAAATTCAGATGAATCTATAAAACCATCTTTAAAAAGGGGTGTTTTATTTAGTTCAATGTTAGGTGTAGGTATAACTTCAGCTTTGATAGCTAAAAAACAAGGTTTTTCTTTAAATCCTAAAGTTATTTTTTCACAAAGTCCGAAAAATTGGGCTATGTTGAAAATTTTTAGCAAAAAAAATCCTGATGCTAAATTAATGGAAATAGAAGAGCCGCAAATAATAGCTCTTGCTACAGGGTCTGCTATTGGTGGGCTTGCAGGCGGGGCTGTATTTGATGATAAAAAATATTTCAAAGGAAAATTGAGAGAGACAGTCAACCAATTGTTGGGAAATGTATTAGTCCCAGTGATATGTGTAAGTGGTGTCTCTCATTTGTATAGTAAAAACAAATCTAAAATATTAAGTTGGGTACCTCAAGTCCCAGGATTAAACAGTAAATGTATAAATTATTTTAATAAATTTTTAAAAGCTTTGCCTTCTGCTTTTATGACAGTTATTGGACTAGGTGTTGGAATTGTCGGTGGTAATAAGTTGTCAAACTTTATAAATGAAAAAATTTATCATAAGCACGTTGATAGAAAAATTAAAAAAACAGACTTTGCACCGCATGTGGATGATTTAAGCATGGCTGTTACTTTAATGGCGGATAAATCTCCTTTAGCTACAGCTATTACAAGAACTGTACCAGGATTTTTGTGTGTGCCGGGATACCAAATAGGAATACATAGAGATTAATTTTATTATTTAAATTTTATATTATAAAAAAGAACAGATTTTAAATCTGTTCTTTTTCTTTTAATACATTAGCGTAATGCTCAAGTTTGTCAATAAGTGGTTTATATTTTTCATTTAACTCTTTTCTTGTTTGATCTGGATTTGGACTTTGTGTTATTTCCATATCCAATTTTGCTTGGACTGCTATTTTTAATACTTCTGGAATATTTAGAGCGGTCGGATTATTGCTTGAAAGATTTTCATAATATTTATCTATAAAATCTGAGGAAATTCTTTCTCTCCAGTTTGCTTCGTTATTTGAGCCGCCTATGTTATAGACAATATTTTTATCTGTTATGCCTAATATATCCGCAAAAGATACCATAATTTTCTCTTTGGTAAATAATTCTGCAAATTTTGCTTTTACTAATTCTCTATCTGCCTTTTCAAGCTCTTTACCAACTTTAGGTATGCCGTCAATAGTATTTGCTATTTTTTTATAAAAAATTTCTTTTTCTTGTTCTCTTGTTGGGTCTTTATGAAGATATTTTGATAAGTAATCAGCATCCCAAGCATAGTTATTTCTTCTCCAGCCATCCTCAGAGCTTAACATATTCATTACAGGAATTGAATCATGTGAGCCTATTAAGAACCAATTTCGATTATTTTCACCTTCTGCTTTATTAAATTCGGTTTGTACAAGTTTTGGAAGGTTATTTTCTTGATAATATATTTTTTTATAAAGCTCAGGCTCACAGCATAGACTTTCCCAGACTGGAGCATCTTTGTCTAAATCATGTTCTTTTAATACTGGTAAAACAAGTTTTTCTAATATTCTTGGATAGTTGTAATAGTCATCAATTTTATTTCCGTTCTCATCATATAATTTTGATAAGAAATCTCCATGTATTTTATTTTTTATTTGTTTTCCATTTTCATCGTATTTAACTGTATCTATTTTGTAAATAAACGGATCAATTAATCCGAGTGCATGGTCAATTCTTATATTTTCGCAATATTCAAGAGCATGTTCCAGTTTCTCTTTTAAAAATTCTCCGCCTATATTCAATTCATCATATCCTATAAACAATTTCCTTGGGTCAAGTACAGGTATATTCCAAGTTTGATGAGGTTTATCACCATACTCATATGCGCCAACAGAATACCCATCCAAGAATGCTTCTTTATATCTCCAATAATCCATTTTAGAACATCCGATTAGAAGATCTGAATAATACTTAAATTTAAGTTTGTTTCTAAATTCTTTATTATCTTGTATTTGTTTTGTTACTATAAATTGTTCAAACTGATATTCATTGATTGCATCTTTATATTTTCTTTTTAATTCTTTATATCGTTCAACGGCTGCAGGATTTTCTTTTCTAATTTCAGACATTAGATTAGAATCCAATCTGTCCCATTTTGTAAAATCTTCTGTTTTATATATTGCTGCTAATACTCTGTAGATACCTTCTTCTTCTGTTTGGCTGCCTTTTGTATTTTTATCACTTATTGGAGTTTCTTTGAATTCTGTAAATTGATTATTTAGCATTATTGCATTAGGCTGACCTTTTGCCAGATTTTTTTTGAAATTTCTATATGCTTCATTTAATGCAAGGTAATATACCAATTTAGCTTCTGCAAAATCTGCAAATGCATAATTTTTGTCATTTTTTTCTATAGGTAAAGTTATTCTTTCATAAGTCTTTTTACTTAAAATACGTCCGTATCTATCGGAGGTCAAAGCTTTTAAGTCGACAAATAAAGGATTTTCATTCAAGGCAGATGAATTATAAGGAGAAGGATTATTCCCATATAAAGCACCATTTGGTCCTAATTGATTGCCATTAAAACCATAAAGTTTCAAAAAAGATATCCATTCTTTAGCACCTTCTCCATAGGGAGAACCGATAAAAGTATCTCGTCCTACAGCAGGAAACACCGAACCATGTGTAATTGCAATTCTTTTTTTTACACCAGCTACATCAAATCCGTTTTCTATAGCTCTTTGCATATCCTCTTTTTCATCTTCGCGTGGTCTACGTTGGAATGAAAGTGATGTATATATTTTGTTTTGTATTGGTGAGATTAGCATGTCTGTATAAAAAACCGTAAATATTTTTTTTTGCTAGATGATCCCTATAATTTCAATCCCGTAATTACAACCTATTTCTTCTCTTGTTAGTACTACGATATTATTCATATAGTTAGAAAGAAGAGTGAAGAAAAGATGTCTAAGTTCCATAGGTACAAGAATTTTAGGTTCTTCAATTCCTAATTGTTTTGATTTTTTGATTATTTTTTGCGCAAGTTTTTCTGCATATTCCCCGTCAATTTTGATTATAAAGTCTTCATCTTCTTCGAAATTCGGCATGAAAGCTTCTATTGTATTTTCAGATATTTCAAAAAGCGGGATGATACCTTCTTCATTCGCATATTGAGCACAAATTCTTCTTGAAATACTGAGACGGACTTTTTTCAATAAATCAGATTTAGTACAGTCTTCTGCAAAGTCGTTCATTTTTTCAAAAATATATGTGATATCTTTAATTGATACTTTTTCTCTTACTAAACTTGTCAGAATAAACTTTAAGTCAGATATTGATATGAAGTCAGGTATTAAATTTTCTACCAAGAACTCATTTCTTTTGCTTACTATGTCAATGTATTTTTCAACATCAGAATATTCCATTAATTCATCTACATATTTTATTGCTATATATTCTAAAGCTCGTGCAATATATTCAGCACCTGTAAGACCTTTTTCCCAAAAGTCTTTTGTTTTTGTTTTTTCAATCCATATTACTTTTTCGCCTGTGATAAAATCTGTGTCATAAATTGAATTTTTAATTTTCGTTTTAAGATTTAAATCTTTATCAAAGTACATTGTATAATTCGGGTATACGCATGCTCTGAATATATCAAGTCCTCTAATTCTTATTGCAAATTCATAAGGATTTAAATTTTCGTCATCTTGAAAAACTATTTTAGGTATTACATAACCTAGTTCTTCAGTAAGTTTTAATCTTGATTTAACCGTTTCTGCAAGAAGAGTCTCTTGTGTTTCATTATCATCATTTTCGAGATATTCTACCAGCTCATCACTTAAATGTATAGAAAGCTTTTCTTCGTATAATTTTTCATACATAACATCAGGCGAAGTTGCTTTTGCTAATTTAGCTTTCAATTCATCAAGTTCTTTTAAGTTAGCTGAAATTTTATCATTTAATCGTTTACGATTTACGGATGCTGGTGCTTCTTTTTCAAGTTCTTTTTTTATTTTTGTAATCTTATTTTGTTGGTTTTTAATTTTAGATTGTATATCAAGACAGTTTTCATAAGGTGAAAGCTTTGGAGAAAGCATTTTTTCCATCTGGCTTTTGAAAGTTGATATATTTATGATATCAGAAGAGGAGGTATCTTCTTCATTTTTGGTTTCACACATAAAAATGCAGTTAAATTTTATACCTTCATCTGTTTCCACTTCATTCATACTGTACAATTCCCATCCGTTCATGGACATTTCATTTAGAAGATTTTGCAGTTCCTGCATATTATCCCCTGAACATGTTTTTATAATATACTGCATTTTTTTATTAAACATTTTATACTCCTGAATTTTTGTCTTTTTCAATCAAAATTCTCAAAGCTTCTATTGCTGTTTTTATTGCTATATCGGTATCATGAATTATAGGATTTTCAAGAGATTGTTTTTCTCGTTCTTGATTGGCAACTGTCAAAAATATTGAGCCGACTTTAACTTTCAAAGCACTACCAACAACAAATAAAGCAGCAGATTCCATTTCTGAAGCTTTGCAACCGAGTCTTTTCCAGGCTTCCCACTTGTTAACCAATTCGTAGCCTACCGGAGATTTCTCAGGACAATGTTGTCCATAGAAAGAATCCTTACATTGGACGATGCCGGCATGGTAGGTATTATTATATTTTTTACAGGCTTCAATCAAAGCATTTGTAATTTCAATATCAGCAACAGCAGGAAATTCTATTGGAGCATATTCTTTTGATGTCCCCTCCATTCTGACTGCTCCTGTTGCAATTACAAGGTCTCCGCCCTTTACATCAATATCAATACCACCGCAGGTGCCTACTCTGATAAATTTTTCAGCTCCGATTTGAACAAGTTCCTCAAGAGCTATTGAAGCAGACGGACCCCCTATACCGGTTGAGGTCACTGATACTTTTTCTCCGTTTAAATAACCTGTATAGGTTGTGTATTCACGTCTGTCTGCAATTAATTCAGCATTATCAAAATATTCTGCTATTTTTTTGCAACGTTTGGGATCTCCCGGTAAAATTACATATTTTCCGACATCACCAGTTTTTAGTCCAATGTGATACTGTTCACCGTCTTGAGAATATTTCATAAAAAACCTTTCAAAGATTAGTAAGTTCCGCTTTTTAATTTTTGAATTACTAAATCAGTGATATCCACTCCACCTACAAAAATTACTCTAAAGTCAACAATTGCATCAAGCTTTTGTTCAACTAATACTTGTTTTGCAGCTGCTTGAATTTTATTATACACTTGTTCTTCTTTTTGTGTTTTTAATTTTAGGAGTGCTTCTTGTTTTGCATTAAATTCTTTTGCGGTTGCTTCTTCAAAGTTTTGTTTTTTTAGTGGTGTATCTAAAGCTTTGTATTGTTTTTCTTTATCTACCATATATTGCTGTAATTCAAGACCTTTTGCATCAACTTCTTTTATTGCAGCTTGTGCAAATGGGAAATTATCTTGTACTTTAGGATAGTTTATATATCCAACGCCACCTGCGATAGCTTGGCTTGATAAACCGCATAAGCCTAAGATAAGAGCGAGTGCTGCTAAATTTTTTTTCATATTACCTCCTTAATTTATTATTTTAGTAAATTAAATCACCGACACCAAATGTAAAGTAACCGCTTTGATTGCCGTTTTCACCTGCATTAGTGAATGGAATACCGTAATCAACAGATAGAGGTCCCATTCCCGGTATATACAATTTCAAACCCACACCGGCTGTAATTGCTTGAAGCGGTCTGTCATACAATGTATTTGTAACTGTCGGATTGAATACTTTACCTGCATCAGCCCATACTGTAAAACGAATATTGTTTAAGAAATTAACTTTTCTTGCAAGTCGTGTTCTGTCTAAGAATGGTATTGGGGTTGCAAATTCTGCTGATCCCATAATGAAAGCATCACCGGTACCGACTCCGCTCATTTTGAAACCTCTTATGGTATAAGGACCACCCAGTCTGTACATCATAACTTCAGGCATATCATCACCATGAATTCTTCCGCCGCCTTTTGCGGTGAATGATAAAGATGATTTTTTACCTACGGGTATGTAATGTTTGATAGAACCTGTTAATTTACCATGGGTTTTATCAAATCCGTCAAGTCCTATTTCTTCATCAAATCTTAAACTAGCAATAGTACCTTCTCTTGTTACAGGTCCGCCTTTACGTGAATCGTATATTAATGCGGGACTTAATGACATAAATAGTCCGCCATCCAATTGTTTTGCACGTTCTTCTATAGGAATATTGTATTTTTGATACAAGCTTGCTATCTTGTTGAAATCACCTTCTCGAACGTCAATATTCTCAACTCCAAGAGAGAATGTAGATGTTAAATGTTTTGCTTTTTTTATTCTGTGGGCTACTGTTACTTCACCGCCAAATCTTCTTTCTATAGCAAGTGGTACCTGATAGCTTCCGAAATCTCTGAAGAATAATTTGCTCATTAATGAGGTATCTGCATTAAAGAAATATGGCTCGAAAAAGCTCAATTCAACCTGCATATTCATTCTTCGCATAATAGATGCATCATTTAAGATTACACCAGAACCGACCAAGCCGTTTAATGATACTCTTTGGTTTCGGCCTCTAAAGTTGTTATCTGCAATTCCTAAAGATCCGAATACACCGGTTACTGTATCAAGACCGCCTCCTATTGAAATATTTGCTGTACGTTGTTCTTGTACATTTATTGTTATGTCATAAGCATCTGGTATATCAGGACAAGGTGTAATTTCTCTTGTGACATCTTTAAATGCTTGAGATGCATATAATCTTACGATATCTTCTTTTAAAAGATTCTCATTATAAATCATTCCGGGTTCTGATAAAACATTTCTTTCTATTACAAAGTCTTTTGTTTTTTCGTTACCGGCAATAAGAATTCGATTTATAGTTCCTTCTTTGAGGCTAATGTTTACTGTGCCGTCTGGATCATCTGTTACTGAATCTATTCTTGCTAGAATATAGCCTTTTGATGCATAGCATTGCTGAATTTTTGCTATTGCTTCGTTTAACTGGGCGATATTCTGAGGTTTACCTTTCATATCAATCAGGTATGAAAGAATTTCTTCTGTCGATACAACAGTATTTCCTTCAATTGTGAAGTCTGTGACGGGTGCATTTTCTTCTAATATTATTTTAAGAGTTATTGTGCCGTCAGGGTTATTTACAGGAATTGCACGCATTTTTTCGCTGAAATATCCCATTTGGTATATATTTCTCAAGTCTTCTTGTACGGTATTTCTGTCATAAATTTCACCTTTTTTTTGCTTAATTTGGGTAAGTATTACCTCTGGTGCAATAACATTTGTACCGTGTATTTCAATTTCTTTTATATATTTATCACTTTTTTTTAAAGCTCTGGAGACTGCAGGTGTTTCGTTTTCATTATTGTTTTCATAATAATTAGTTTCTTGAGGTCTTGCCAGAGGTTTAAATTGAGGGGTTGTATCTTCTGTTGATGGCGAAGTTTCATTTTCTTTTTCAATTGAATTAGATTCCGGTTGTTGGGTTTGTTCTAATTGAATTGCAGGTTCTGTTATTTCTTGTTCTTTATTTTTTTTGTTGTTGAAAAAGTTGAAAAATTTAAAATGTTTTTTTTCTTTTACATTTTGTGTAACAGGAGCTGAAGCTTGTGAATAATCATAGTTTTCAGCCATTTCGCTACCTGAGGTATCCATGGCATTGTAATCCCATAAACTGTCTGCTCCCAAGCTTGATAACGGATTTAATGTCATTAATGATAATGCTAATATTATTGGATATATGATTCTTTTTGATTGCAAGAAATCCGAGTCCTTAAATCTTCTCCATTCTTAAAAACATTATACCATAAACTTGTAAAAGTAAAAAATTTAATATTAAGATATGAAACATTTGTTTATATGTCTAAAACCCTTTTATAGATGTCTTTTTTACTAACATTATAAAGCTCTGAGAGTATTATAGAAATTTCTTTTGCTCCAAAATTTTTATTTTTCAGTTTTAAAATTTTTTCATCAAGGTCTAAGGCATGATTTTGCTGTGAATTATTGGCATATATCATGCCTACGATTTCTCCTTTTAGAGTATTGTTATCAAAATAAGAAATTACTTTATCAGCTTGGTCTGTGATGATTTCTTCAAAAATTTTTGTTAGTTCTCTGCCTATTGATACATGTGGATTATTCCTTCTGGTTTTTATAATTTCCAGTGTTTCTTTTAATCTGTTAGGACTTTCATAAAATATGATATTGGTATTTTGGTATTTTATTAAAAGATTTTCGATTTGAGTTTTTGACTTTGGTAAAAAACCGGCAAAGAAAAAATCTTCACTATCTCTTGAATTTTGTGATAAAAATGTCGCAACGGCATTTGCTCCTGGCAAAGCTGTAATTGTATAGTTGTTTTTTCTCAATTCTTTTACTAAAACAGAGCCAGGATCACAAAACAATGGGGTACCTGCATCTGATACAAGTGCGATTTTTTTCCCTGATTGCAAAGTCTCCAAAATTTTATTTACACGTTCTTTTTCATTGAATTTGTGATATGAAATACATTTTGTTTTTATATCAAAATGATTGAGCAATTTTTGAGTTACACGTATATCTTCGCAGGCGATTAAGTCAACGTTTTTTAAAACTTCTATTGCTCTTAGTGTTATATCACCTAAATTCCCGATAGGTGTCGGCACTATATAAAAATCATATTCTTTCATAGTTTGATTTTAGCATGAAAAGAACTAATATTTTAGAGGATAGTCTTTTGGAATTTTCCAGCCGTTCATCTGAATAAGTTTAGTGCAATATGGTCTTGTTCGATTTGTTTCTTGTTTGCAACCATAGTCTCCAGTAAATAAACTTTCTCTTGTCCCATCCCAGTAAATACTTATGTAAGGTTCAACGCCTTTATTATAATGCGATTTATTATTTTCACGAGAAGGCCAGAATGCAAATAAAAAACACTTGGTTCCAGAGTCCATCTCGTTTGGATATTTTTCACCATCACTTGATTCGTATTCACTGTAATATGATGCATCAATATAAAATAAAATTGCATTTTCTCCTATCGCTGCAAGACTTCCGTCCGGAAAGTATGCTAAAACTCTTCCGTCAGAAGCTGTTTTTACATAAAGCAAATTTAAATATGGCCGCATATATGTGTTAAACCAAGCAAGAGGTATTGATTTTGATTTATCTGGATTACCATTTTCATCAGTTTCAAATCCGTCTCCAATTTTTCCCCATTCTTTTTTGTCCCCAAAATCTACTTCAGCCCGCATTACAGCTTGATTCATTGTTGTATAGAATTTGGCAAGTCGAGTTTCTATGACTGTTTTTCTATGGTGTTTTAAAAGAATTGGAAAAGTTAAAGCGGCAACTAATCCGATTATCCCAAGTGTAATGAGAACCTCAGATAGTGTAAATCCTTTTTTCATAATCAGCTCCTTGTGCAATTTATTTAGTTATTTTTGCATTAAATATAGTGTATATAAAGTATTATAAAGTGTAGATTACAATTTGTCAATTGTCTAAAATATAAAAATGGATAAAAAAGAGATATTGAAAGAATTTGGACGTAATTTAAAAGCTGAAAGAAACAGGGCAGGATATTCTCAAGAAGGTCTTGCTGAAAAAGTCGGTTTGGGATTTGGTCAGCATATAGGTAAAATTGAAAGGGGGGAGACTAATACTTCTTTGACTGTTATTGCTGCGATTATGGATGTTTTGGATATTGATTTTGAAAAACTTTATAACAGAAAAAAATAAATTAATCTTCTTTAACTAAGTTTGAGTTAAAAACTTTTTCAAGTATTTTATTTGTATCATCAAGTATTTCATAATAATTTGGATTTACAGGAGTTGGTTTTGATGTCTCAATTATATCCAAAAATACTTCTGCATTTTGTGGTTTATTGCCGTCTAAAAAAGCTTTAGAATTTGCAGAATCTATCCTTGCTGGAACGATTAGTCCGCTTTTAGAAAATTTTTGAAGACTTTCTTTTGAGGAGAGGTATTTAACTAGTTGCATTGCTTCTTTTTTATGTTTTGATTTAGATGAAATTGCCCAGCCTGAGGCATCAAGCGGAACTATACTTCCTTTAGTACCTTTTGGAAACGGTGCAATATCCCAGTCAAATTCTGCGGCTTCCCGATATTTTGGGACAAGCCATCTGCCAGAAAGGTGCATTGCAAGTTTCCCCTGTAAAAACATTTGAGCCATTGTAAGACTCGCTGTTTCACTGTTTGTGGGTGCTACGTGATATTTATTTCTTAAATCTGAATAAAAGTTTATTGCTTTTTGGCTTTCTTTTGAATTTATAATATTGCTATTACCATCATCAGATAAAATTCCTCCCCCTTCGCTCATTAGATATGGCAGGTAAAATATAGGATCTTCTTCAAAACTTATTCCAAAAATTCCTTTTTGTTTATCAGTAAGTTTTTGTGACATTATTAAAAAATCATTGAATGTCGTGTTTTTGTCAGGGTATTTAATTTGTTTTTCATCAAATATATTTTTATTGTAAAAAATTACCAAATTTGAAATGTCTCTAGGTATTGCATAAATTTTTCCCTTGTAAGTCATTGCATCAAGGGCCTTTTTATAAAAGTTTTCATTAATCAAATCTGTATTAGTTAAATCTTCGAGCAGTCCTGCATTAGCATATACAGGAAGGTAAATATTGTTTATGAAAACTACATCAGGAGCTGTATTGGAGGCAAATAAAAGATGAAGTTTCTGAAAGTAGTTTTGTGGGATGTGCATAAAGTCAATTTTTATATCAGGATTTTCTTTTTCAAAGGTATCAAGAATTGGTTTCAAAATATTAATTTCTGATTTTGAGCCCCAGCTTGAGTATTGAATAGTTATTTGAGATTCTTTTGTTGTACAACCACAAAAAAGCGCGCCTAAAAATATTAATAAAAATATCAGTTTAATCGCGCTCTTTTTCACTTCTTTCCTTGTCTTTTAAATATTATAATTCTATCAAAACACCCATTTTATCGTTGTTTACTTCAACTAAAGATTTGAAATCATCAGCTTTTATCATATAAACATTTTGGTTGTCTTTTCTTACTTGAAGCGGTTTAGTGATATTTCTATCAAATTTTTTAAGAACAAAAATTTCATCTTTAACTTTGCCTATTACTGCTGATTTTCCTTCTAATGATACAAGATAAAAACCGCTGTCTTTGTTTATGTCGAATTTTGATTTAATTAGTAAACCGCTTAATGGATTTTCTTTTTTGGCTGGTTTAATCGGATTACTTGATCTTGTTGGTATTGATTTGTTTTCAAGTTTAGCTGATTTTGACTTGTCCAGTGAATTAGCAACAACTTTTGATAAAGAGCTTGTTACATTTGATTTATCATCGGACATTATATTGAAATATTCATCTATAGAAATCATTTCATAGTCGTTTTTGTCTTCTTTGCATTCTGGTTTGATATTTAGAAGTTTGTTACTGTTTGCAATTAAATCAGACACACTTAAAGTCGCATTTTTGAAAGTTCTTGGATTTGTATGCAGTTTCGAATATCCTAAATTGATATGAGGCATTTCCTTTGGAATTTCTAAATGTATACGTCTGTGTTTGATTTTTTTGTTTCTGTGGGTTTCTTCAAGTGCTGTCTTTTCCGCAAATGCTTTTAATTTTATTGTTTTTGATAAAGTTTTACTAATAGTAACGGTCTCATCTGCTAGGTTATCAGTATTTGCAAGTGCAATTTCCGTTTCTGTGATATCATCAGCGATAATTGTTTTTTCTATATCAGGTGATGCCTGCATTATTCTTTCAAGCTTTTCTGCAGGTTCTTCTTCTATAAATTCAGCTTTTATATTTTCATCTATAGGAATTTCTTTCACAAAATTATATTTGGTAACTTTTTTAGCAGATTCTGGTTTTTCACCGGATGCGTCAATATATTGTTGGTATTTTTCTTGCCAGCTTAAATTTTCATTATTTATGATATTATCATAATTTGGTACTTGTACTACATTTTTGCGTTTTGCAATATTATCCATAAAGGATTTCTTTAAAAGATTGGAGTTTCTTAAAGATGCTCTTATAAGATTAAATAAAGCTATAATACAAAGTATCGGGATAAAAATTATTGCTATAGTTATAGGCATGTTTTTGGGCATCCTTCCTAGAATCTTATTTTTTATTTTAGAAATATCTTTACTTAATGCGATTAAAGGTTTTATATTTTCCTGTGACTGAATTTGTTTATCATTATCATTTATAGGTTCTATGTTTTGTTCTGGCTGTTTAGTTTCAGGAACAGACACTTCTTTTTTAATTTCATTATTGAGTGAAACCTTTTCATCAGGAATTAATTTTTCTTCTTTGGATTCTATTTTGATAGGCTCTGTTTTCTTAATTGCAGTAGGAATTATGTTATTAAGTTCTTTAAGCTGTTTTTTTTCTACAGATACAACTTTTTGGCTCACAGCAGGTTTTGTTTCAGAAACTTTTTTAGTTTGAGTATTATTTGCAACTTTAATTTGTTTTGATTGGTTTGTTATATTTTTATTGCTAGATTCTTTAGAGTTGCTTTTAACAGAAACAATATCAGCGGCAGTTTTTGTAGGTTGAATTTCAGGCAATTTAAAACTGTTTGATTCTGTTTTTTCTTGAATTATAGGCGGAGCTGAAGGTTTGGATTTTTGTTGAGCTATCAATGCTCTATATTCGCGTTGCTCCTGAGTTACAGGTGCTGTTTTTGCAGTGTTTGTTTTTATATCTACAGGACGGTTAGTAATTACTGTAACTTTTGTATATCCGCCTTGACCATCATTTACTGCCCGTACGTCTAAGTCAGAAACAATATCTTTGACTGATGAAAAATCTGGTTTTGCATTAGGTGCATTATTAACATTAGGCATTAAAATAACGTATTTATTATCTGATTTTTTAGTTACAACAACATTATCAGCGTAAGGACTTGATGTATATAGGGTAAATTCCAGTCCATCACTTGCATTTCGTCTTACATCAACTTGATTAAGTGTATTTTCCGCCAGTGCTTGATTTGATGTAAAATTTGTTAAACTAAGGCATAAAAGTAAGATAAGACTAAGTCTATCGGATTTTTTAATCATATTTTTTCCGTTATTTTTACCTACCACTATATATTATATAATACATTGAGATGAAAAAAATTGCTAGTTTCTTAATATTTTGATACTTTTGTGTTAAGATTGTAAACATGAAAAGCGGATTTGTAACAATAATAGGTCGTCCTAATGTAGGAAAGTCAACACTTTTAAATCAAGTGCTGGGGCAAAAGATTGTAATTGCAACGGATAAGGCGCAAACAACAAGAAAAAGAATTAAAGGAATTTATACGACAGACAAAGGTCAAATAGTTTTTGTCGATACTCCAGGTGTACATAAACCTTTGAATAAATTGGGGGAATTTTTGCTTGATGAAGCTAAAATAGCAATACCTGATGCGGATGTTATATTATTTCTTGTAGATGGTTCAGATCCTGCTGGCAAGGGGGATAAATGGATTGCTCAAAATCTTCTTGAGACTGATATTCCTATAATTATTGTAATGAATAAAGTTGATAAGATTAAAAAGCCTGAAAAGGTTGAAGAAAATCTTTTGTCCTATAAAACTCTTTTCGAAAAAAATCTTCCCGTAGTTCGAGTCTCAGCGAAGACCGGACGAAATATTGATACTTTGCTTAGTAATATTTATAAAAAACTTCCTGATGGGGAGTTGTTATATCCAGAGGATATAGTTACCGAAGAAACAATGAGATCTGTAGCTGAAGAGATTATAAGAGAGAAAATTTTACTAAATACTTCAGATGAAATTCCTCATTCTGTAGCTGTTAAAATTGACAGATATCAAGAAACAGAAGAAATTGATAGAATTTATGCAAATATCTATTGCGAGACCAAAAGTCAAAAAGGTATTTTAATTGGGAAGAATGCCTCTATGCTTAAAAAAATAGGAACGGAAGCGAGGATTGAATTAGAAAAGATAACAGAAAAGAGAGTATTTCTGGGACTTGAAGTTAAGGTAGAAAAAGATTGGCGTAAAAAGGAAAACTCTTTAAAAAATTTCGGCTATGAGCAGGAAAAATAATAAAAATAATTTGCAGTTTATAATCTAGTATTTTATTCAGAAATATAAAATGTGGTATTATAAATATAAATAAAGAAATTTATAAACATGAAAGGAGCTGGAAATGCAGACTATGATTGAAATACGGGGGGGGGGGGGCACCCGAAAATAAGCTCCTGAGTGGTAAAAAAATAAACCGATTGCATGCTGACTATAAAAATGATAAAATGAATATTATATTAGGTAAAAAAGAGGTCAGTATGAAAAAAGCATTTACAATGGCAGAAGTTCTGATAACCATTGGAATAATTGGTTTAATAGCGGGGTTGGTTATTCCTGGTGTAATGAGCAAATATAAACAAAAGGCTTTAGAGACTGGGTTAGCTAGGTTTTATTCTGTCATGAACCAAGCTTTTTATCTTTCAACGTTAGAAAATGGTGAAGAAAAGTATTGGGACGATTATGGAGATAATTCTTGTGAATTTTTCAAAAAATATTTAGCCAATTATTTGAAAACTACTGAGTACGAGTGTGGTTACTATAACCATATAGATGGAAATCGTTATTCTAAAATGAATGATGACAGATTTATGGCTATTTATTTCCCATCTGGTGATATGGCGGTTTTTTCTTATTGTCATCATTTTGTTTATACTTTAAATACCAAAAAATATTATAAAAAATATACTGCACTAATGAGTGGTGGTCCTTCAGATCAAACGGCTGCTTATGGTAGTGAATTATTTGTGTTTGAGCTTGCTAAAAATAGAGCTACGGCTGCAAATATTAAAAATATAAGAGGAATAATTCCGTTTGATAACTTACCTATTTATTCAGACGAAAAAATTTTGGAACGTTGCAAATCTAATCCAATAAGATGTTCGGCTTTAATTGCTAGATACGGATGGAAAATACCCAAAAATTATCCTTATAAAATAAGATAGTTACTAGACACTTAACTTGTATCCACCGCCATAGATAGTTTCTATGTACTTTTTCCCGTCCGAAATCTTATCAAGTTTTGAACGAAGGTGTCGTATGTGGACTCTTATTGTCTCGACATCATCATCTGGTGCGTATCCCCAAATTTCTTTTAACAGTTTAGATGATGATACCATATTTCCATGGTTTTGGAACAGTAAATTAAAAATATCAAATTCAATAGGTGTTAATTTAGCTATCTTGTCGTTAATTTTAACACTGTATACCTCAGGAAGCAGAGTAATCTCACCAAGAGTAAGTAGTTCTCTAGTCGCGATACTTTCAGGGATTTGATTGGAGCGTTTTAAAAGTGCTCTCACTCTTACCTTCAGTTCATCCATTTCAAAAGGTTTTACCAAGTAATCATCTACGCCTATATTGAATCCTTTTACTTTGTCATCCAGCTCAGAAAGTGCAGTAAGCATAAGAATTGGAATATTTTTAGTTTCTTCGTTTTTTCTTATTCTTTGTGCAACAGTAAAACCGTCAACTTCAGGCATCATAACATCCAGTATGACAAGAGAAGGTTTTTCTTGTTTGCAAAGCGCAAACCCCTTTATGCCATCAAATGCTTGTACAACTTTATATCCGCCAAGCTCAAGATTGACTTTAATAAGTTCATTTATTGCACTGTCATCATCTACTACTAAAATTTTATTGTTCATAACTAAATTCTATAATAAAAATAACTAACTAATTTTCAAGATTAATAAAACTTAATAAAAATCACCTAAAAAGAGCATTAATAATAGTGCATTTAGACCGATAATATTTTAAAGAATTGTAAAAAAATAAAATAAAAGTGTAAAAAATACAAATTTTTTATTTTTTGTAGTAATATGTTGATTGCAAATTATATTGGATAATTTTGCAGTAAGGTTAGTAAGTATACATTTATACAAAGGAGGCACATGAATTGGCAATAACATCACCATTTACAGCGTTTAAGGAAAACGGTAAAAAAGAAATCCACTTAGGACAACACGTTTTAGCAGAATTTTTTGAATGTGATCCAAACACATTAAACAGTATTGATAAAGTAGAGAAGTACATGGTGGATGCCGCCCTTGAATGTGGTGCTACTATTGTCCAAAAATGTTTCCATATGTTTAACCCCTATGGAGTTTCAGGGGTAGTAATTATTTCAGAAAGTCACCTTGCAATCCATACTTGGCCAGAATTAGGCTATGCAGCAGTAGACTTATTCACTTGCGGTGATAAATGCGATCCGAAAGTATCTTATGAATTCTTGAAGAAAAAATTCAACTCAAGAAATGCGACTTTCACAGAACTAAAACGCGGTATAATTGATGAAAAAACAATGAAGGTTGCAGAAAAGCCGTTCGAAATCATGGAACAGTTGGTAAACTAGTTTTTAAATATAAAAATAAGAAAAGTCCGAAATCAAATTTCGGACTTTTTTAATTTATGTAAAAAAATTGACAAAATTTGTTAAAGATACACTATGTTTATTTTATGATTAACCTAACTAAAACAAGAGCGGTTTACAATAACTGGGGGTAACGATGATTGAAGAAATTTTAGATAAAAAGTCCAATTTTGATTTAACTTCAAAAAGTGCTTTTTCCAAAGAAGATGATTCCTTCACCTCTCGTTCTTATGCGGCGCTTTTGGCAAAAAATACAATACCTTATTCGCACAGAAAAGTTGCGGATAATTATACAATCATAAAAAGAATATTTAAATTTCAAGCGGTAATGAGCCGTATTTCAAATACAGAGAAAGCCCTGCTTGCAAAGTATGATTTTAATGTATTAGAATATACGACAATTAAACAAATGTATGAAGAGTTAGCACTTTTGCAAAAATGGTCTTCATCTCAAGATTTAGTTCTTAAAAATGAATCAGATCAAATTTTAGAAATCAGAGCAAAAGAATTAAAGTTTATTGATGCAAATAGATATGCTAACATCTCAAACGAGATTTATAAAGGGTATTTGGCACTAGAGCAATATTTTGTAGAAATAAGCAAATATAAAGAAGTTTAGTTCTATAATTATAAATTTAAAAATTAATATAACAAAAAAGAGTATGTGTATACATACTCTTTCTTGTTAATATAAAAAATGTCTTTCTTATGCTTCAGCAGGAGCTTCTTCTGCTTTTGCAACTTCTGCAGCTGCTTTAGCTTCTTCTTCAGCCTTAGCTTTTGCTTCAGCTTCTGCTTGAGCTTTAGCTTGAGCTTTTTTAGAAAGTTTTACAGTTTCTTTTTTCTTGTAGTTTAAAGTACCATCATCGTTACAGTTTTTAATCAAATAAGCAACTGTTTCAGTTGGCTGAGCACCTTTTTTAACCCAATCAAGAGCTGATGCTTTGTCTAATTTCATAACTTTAGTTTTAGGATTGTAATGACCTAATTCTTGTACAGGTCTTCCTTCACGTTTTGTTGTTGAATTGATAACAATAATTCTGTATGATGGGTTTTTCTTAGCACCCAATCTTTTTAATCTAATTTTTAACATTTGTTTTTCCTTCTTAATTTGTTTGTAATTTGTAAATTCGGATTAATCAAATACTGCAGCCGCGCCGTATTAAAAAAAATCCTTGAACAAGGCTAAGAGGAATTGCCCGTTCCACGTTAATTATAATCACAAAGAAAGCAGATAATCAAGATAGCTGTTAACAAAATTACATAATATTTGTTATGAATCAAACAAAGATTATATAAAAGTCCTCCGGACGGGGGCACTTTTTATGGAAAAAGTGCCTCAAAACCATCGACACGCTGCGTTCACTAATAATAAGCAAGGCTCAAGAAAGAAGCCGTCAAACTCGCTTTGCTCAAACAATGACGGCTTTGAAAAACTTTCGCCTGCAATTATTGTTCACTACGCTATTGTCGCAATTAAAAAATAGTCGACTTTTACGGAGTGAGCAATCAATTTTTTGTTACACAATAACAAAAGCAAGCATTGTTTGAACGTAGTGAGTTTGCTTGCTTTAGGTGTAACAAATTACAATTGATTAGCGAACGCAGTATCAGGTCGTGGTTTGTGTCGCTTTTCCATAAAAGCGACCGCCGTCTGCGTAAGACCCGCCGGAGGCTTCAAGTTAATATTTTATTTAGTAATAACAAATATTATGTAAAAAAATTGTTTTTTCGAGAAAAAATAATTATAATTATATTATGCAAAATTTGGATGACAGCAGGCTTGCTGATTTAAAAAACAGAGTTAAAAATAAACTAAACGAAACGAACCTATACCAGTTTAAAGGTACAGTGTCTAAGCTTTTAGGTCTTACTGTAGAAGTAAAGCTTCCCGGACTTAAAATCGGAGATTTATGCTATATAGAAACTGATACGGGAGAAAAAAAACCGGCTGAAGTAGTTGCTTTTAAAGGTGAAGCTGCTCAATTGCTCTTGCTTTTAGATGGAAACGGAATCGGACAAGGAAGTCTTGTGACGTCAATGGGAAAACCAATTATAATACCAGTTGGTGATTTTCTATTAGGGCGTTTGATAAACCCGATGGGAGAACCTATTGACGGGAAACCTCTTGATACGACAGGCGCTACATGGCGACCTATCGAAGGTCCTCCGCCAGGCCCTTTTGAACGTCCTATTATCACTGAGATTTTTTCAACTGGTGTAAGAGCGATAGACAGCTGTATGACAATGGGTTGCGGGCAGCGTCTCGGACTTTTTGCAGGATCAGGTGTCGGTAAAAGTACTTTACTTGGTATGATTGCTAGAAATTCAGATGCAGATGTAAACGTAGTTGCATTAATCGGAGAACGTGGTCGTGAAGTAAAAGAATTTGTTGAAGATGCACTTGGTGAAGAAGGTATGAAAAAATCTGTTTTAGTTTGTTCTACAGGTGATCAGCCGCCTTTGATTCGTCAAAAAGCACTTCAGGCTGCGACTGCTGTATGTGAATATTTTAGAGACCAAGGGAAAAAAGTCTTTTTAATGACAGATACTGTCACGCGTTGTGCAATGGCTGGTCGTGAAGTTGGGCTTTCAATTGGAGAGCCTCCTACTATGAAAGGTTATCCGCCTTCAATTTTTTCTTGGCTTCAAAAAGTCCTCGAGCGCGCGGGTAACAGTCCTAAAGGGTCTATCACCGCTTTGTATACAGTATTGATGGAAGGTGATGATATTTCAGATCCGATTGTCGATATTGTGCGTGGTATCGTTGATGGGCACATATTTTTATCACGTAAGGTTGCAGAAATGAATCATTATCCTGCAATTGATGTTTTAGGCAGTATTTCGAGGTTGATGTCCTCTATTGCAACTCCAGAGCATAAAGCTGCAGCAGGTAAAATGCGTGCAATTATGGCTTTGTATCGCGAAAATAAAGATTTAATTGATGTAGGTATGTATCAGCCTGGAACTAACCCGAAATTAGATGTTGCTATTGAATTGATGCCAAGAATTAATGCGTTCTTACAACAGCGTACAACTGATATCGTAAGTATGGATACAACGGTAGCTACTTTGGTTGATATGATGAAAGATGTCGAAATCTAAAGTTTTTTGTCTTTATTTTCAAATATAATTTTCAATTTTTCAGTTATAAAAATAGCATTAATAGTTTTATCATGTAATGTTAATGCGAGAGAGTTGATATTTTGAGGCGTAATTTCAAAGTCTTTTGCTATTGCAGTTGTATTAGAGATTAATTTTATGTGCGAGAGTATATCTTGCAGTTTATATTCAAGTTCTGCTATCAAGTCGTCATATCTTCCAAATTGAGAGTTTTGATGTGTCATTAAAATTCCTAAAAGTGTAAACAAATGTTACTATAAATATAGTATAGTATCTTTATAAGATAATGTCAAATCTTTAATGGAAACTATAAAGTACACAAATTATACTGTGAGTATGGTTATTGTTAATATTTATAGAGTCCGTTGGATGCGGAAATATACAAGAAAAGAAATTTCAGAATGTACTGGTATTAGTCCGGCAACGATAACAAAGCTTACCAAAGGCGAACATGTTGATATGAAGTTGAGTACATTAGAGAAAATAGCGAAATTTTTGAATTGTAGTGTAAAAGATATATTAGAAGAAGTACCTGATTAGTTTTTTTATTTATATACATTTTTCAACTTTGTGATAGAATATTTGCGGAGAAGGAATTATGAATTTACCGCAAAATTTTGTACCCGCGATGTTAATGACTTTGTTTGCAGGACTTACGACTGCAATTGGTGGCGGGATTGCTTTTATTGTAAAAAAAGATAATCTTCGAGTACTTTCTGTCGGACTTGGTTTTTCAGCCGGGGTAATGATATTTTTATCGTTTACCGATATTATACCTGAGGCATCTGAGATGTTATCTGTAAATTATCCTAATATGCATGAGTGGATGGTATTTATGGGATTTATTATAGGGATTGTTGTTGCAATTCTTATTGACTATTTTTTACCTGATCACGTTGACCCTGATGAGCTTGCTGATCCTGAGGCGCCTTGTAATCATCGTCATAAAATTAAAAGAGCAGGGCTTTTGACTGCTATTGCCATTTGTGTGCATAACTTTCCAGAAGGTATGGCAACTTTTTTGACTACTACTCAAAATTTAACTTTAGGGATTACTGTCGGACTAGCTATTGCTATACACAATATACCTGAGGGTATTGCTGTTGCTTTACCGATTTATCATGTAACTGGTAAAAAGCGTTATGCAATGTTATATGCAGCTTTATCTGGTATGACTGAGCCGGTGGGGGCTTTGATTGGTATGGTGTTGTTTTCTTTGTTTTTACCTCAGGTGCTTGTTGGTATTTTATTAGCTGCTGTTGCAGGAATTATGATTTATCTCTCTTTTGATACTTTGCTTCCACTTTCAAGAGAGTATGGAAATTGGCACCTATCTATGGTTGGAATAGTTACAGGTATGCTGTTTATTTGGGCCGGATTAATAGTTTTAGGTCATGGTTAGTTTATTAGAAATTTTTAACACTTTAAAATAGATGTCTTTTTAAAAGTATTTGAAAAGGCATTTATTTTTTGTTTTTAGAAAGTTTTTGTCCGTATTTTTACGTACGAGATTTTACTTACGTGTAATTGCGGACTTTTATAATTTTGAGAATCGTTTATACTCAAAATGTAGACAAGGTTGATACAGAAATCAGAAGGGAAGTTATTTATCAGCCGTAATGGGAGAAATAATGGGATATATTCATTGTTGTGGCGGTTTGCGCAGGACAAGGACGTATTTTATTAAGCCTGATGACAATTTTAGTGAATGTCGGATGGACTGCTTGGATGAATGTCCTGTCTGTGGATGCAAAGTTATACAACTTACAAGAAGAAGTTTGGATAATAAAATTTCGGTAATCAGAAAAACAAACCAAAAAGCTGAAGATTTTTTTGAAAAACTTAAACGACTAATTTTGTATGAACAAGATAGTTTGCCTTTGTATATTTCACAGGTAAATAAAAAAGATTTGGGGTATTCAGAATACGGGCGTAAAGCTTTTTGTTCCTCAAATTTGAGCACATTGAAAATAGGAAAATATGAAAGTAAATGCTTGCGGCAAGATGATAAAATTATTCTTGAACGGTAGTTACAAATAAAGGTTTTAACAATTTAACTCCAACTCTAAGATACACAGAAAATCCGTTTATTAAAAACGGAAATATTCTTAAATTATCTTACTCTTGCGGGAGGAGTTCAAATCCTCCCATTTTTTTTCAAAAGAAATATTATTAATTTGAGAAGTTTTGTGTAAGCTAAGATTTAAAGATAATAAACAAAATAACCTTTTAACAACAAGGAATTAAGAGAATGAGATTATCTCCAAAGGAATTGAGAGTTTTGACTTTGGTTGCAAAGGGTTATTCAGATAAGGAAATTGGTGTCAAATTGAAAATTTCCGAACGTACGGTACAAACTCATATGATGCGGATTATCCTTAAACTTGATGCAAAAAACAGAGTCAATGCAGCAGTATTATTTTTCATAAATAATCCGAAGTTATTGGAAATTTAGTTATAAAAATAAGGTACGCTATGAAAAGAATTATTATTCATTGGACCGCAGGAGGGTATTATCCAAATGCGGTAGAGAAAAACTATTACCATTTTTTGGTAGATAAAGATGGAAAAATTTATAAAGGTAAGTTTTCTCCTGAAGCGAACTTGAATTGTAAAAGTGGTTTGTATGCAGCACATACAGGTGGAGGTAATACTGCTTCTATAGGTGTTGCAATGTGCGGAATGAAAGATTTTAGAAATAAAACTAATTGTGGGGAATATCTTATTACGCAAAATGAGTTTGAATCTGCAATGAAATTATGTGCAGAATTAGCACTAAAATACGGAATTGACATCAGTCCGTCAAATGTGATGACTCATTATGAATTTGGAATTAAAAATCCAAATACTTCTAGTGCCGGAAAAATAGATGTTACATATATACCGCCTTATCCTTGGGTTGATAAAAACGAGGCTGGGAGTTTTATCAGATCAAAAATTAAATGGTATATGTCAAAAGCGAAAGAGGTTTAATTATGGAAACAGCTTACTACAATTTGTCTGGTGGTATCAATCAGGCTTTAACCAAAACTGAATTAGGCTTAAATACAAAGAAAATGTATTGGTCTGATAGTCAAAATATAGAAATATATAAAAATCGCGGTATAAAAAAACAAGCAGGTAATGTTATATTGTGTGAGCTTCCTGAAGCTGATGAAATTACCGGCTTATTTGAAATGTGTAATAAGGATGATAGAAAACTTATTATTACAACAGAATCAGGAAAAATTTATGTATATAATCCGCAAACACAACAATTTACTGTCCTTACCAAAACTTTGGAAGGTAAAAAACCGCACTTTGCATCGTTTTTGAATGGGGTATTAGTTATTACAGAAAGTGACGGACTATTTTACATAAAAAACAATAGCGGATATGAAATTGTTGATTGTAATTTGAAAGACGGTTCAGAACTTCCAGTGACAGGAAGTGTTTTGACTGTCTATAGAAGTCGTATTTGGGTAGCAAGTAAATCAACAATTTATTATTCTGCATTAGGTACTTATGATGACTTTACAACTGAAGGCGATGCTGGATATATAAGTGATTTCCATACTGATACAGATGAAATTACTGGTCTTAAAGCTTATAAAGATTATCTTGCAATTTATAAAAGAAATAAGGTATATCTTCTAACAGGTACAAGTTCTGATGATTTTGCAATAGTTCCTTTTGCGGATAAAGGAACAGTTGCACCAAGAAGTATTGTAAATGTAGAAAATAAACAATATTTTCTATCATCTGGTATTTATGCTCTTGAGCAAGTTGGGGAATTAAATCAAATTCAATTAGGATCTGAGATATCTAACAATATAAGACCAGAATTTGACAGTTTTAATAAAAGTAATTTATCTGAAACTATCTGTTTATATTATGAAAATAGAAATCAAATGTGGTATTTCATTCCTTATGTAGCAAGTGATTATTATCATATAGTATGGATAAATGATTGTATAAATAAGGCGTGGTACAAGCGTGTAATTCCGCAAAATATAACTGCTGCAGGCATGTTTAATGATTATGTCATTACAGGTGATAATAGCGGAAAAATTTATAAAGAGGATCAAGGGTCAACTTTTAACGGAGAGCCTATAAAATTTATGTGGAAATCCCCATTTTTGGCAATAGATTCGTCTTTTCACAGAAAAATTATTGATGAATTCTATTTTATTTTGGATGATGCAAGTGATAATAATTTTGATTTTACTGTATACAAAGATTACGATAGTCAGTTTGCAGATGATCCTGAAAAAATTTATTCAATTCATTATGAACATTTAATTTGGGCAGATGATTCGACTTTAGATGACCTGCCTTGCCATTGGACCCCAGATGATGCGGATATTCCTGTATGGCCTGCAAATAAAGATGTTTTGGAAAAAGCAGAAATATCAGAGGCGAATTATTCAATCCAACTATGTGTAGAAGGAAGTGAAATTAATGAAGATGTTGTAATTATAGGACTTCAATTTAGAGAAATTTACAATGACGATTAGCACCGTTCATTATTTATATGTGTATTTAGTTAAAAAAACATGAAAGGAAATTTGAAAATGGCTGAAAATTCTTATTCTGCATTTATCCCTGAAATTTGGAGTGCAAAACTGAACACAATGTTAGAAAAAGATTGTGTAATGCTCCAATGTGTAAATAGAAATTATGAAGGAGAAATTAAAAATCAGGGCGATAAGGTAAAAATTATAACCCCTGCTCCTGTGACAATTGAAACTTTGGGTGATAGTGCAATAACTTATGATGAATTAGCTCCAACTTCATCAGACTTGATAATTGATCAAAAGAAATTCTTTGCATTTAAAATTAATGATGTAGCACAAGTGCAGTCAAACGCTGATATTATGGAAGCTCATTTGACAAACGCTAAAAATGCGATTGAAGAAGTCCAAGATTCATACTTACTTTCAATGCATGCAAATGTAGAGTCAACTAATATTGTCGGCTCAGATTCAGCACCCATATCGTTAAGTAAATCTACAATATATGAACAATTTGTAAACTTGGCAATGAAACTTAAAGACTCAAATGCTGTAAAAGCCGGAAAACGTCCTTGGGTTGTTATTAACCCGCTTGTGGAATCTTATTTACTTCAAAGTACAGAGTTTATCGGAGCTAACAATGTTGCAGATGAAACTCTTAGAGAGGGTGCAATAGGCAGAATTGCAGGTATGGATGTTCTAGTAAGTACAAATCTTACAGCAGTTTCAAATAAATATTATATTCTAGCTGGAACAAATGATGCTATTACTTTTGCATCACAGTTGGCCAAAATTGAAAGTTTGAGAGATAAAGACAGCTTCTCAGATCTTGTAAGGGGCTTGTACTTATATGGTGCAAAAACTGTTCAACCGAAAGCTTTAGCAAAAATGGTAGTTAAAGATCCGAGTGCAGCAGCATAATTTGCTAATTTCTCAAACTTAATAAAAGTACCCTGAGACAAATTTATGTTAAAGGGTACTTTACGAAAAAAATAAGGAGATATCAATGAATAATAATACATCAAATCAAATTTCATCAGCTGCCGTGCCTCAGCAATCAGCAATAAATTCTGTATATCCCGGATCTGTCAATATAGCTACAAATGCAAGAGGTTCTGCGGGGAATACAACGGATTATATGGATGCTGCCAGACAAATAACAATTAGAGATATAGGTATAATTGATAATTTTATGAAGGCAGGTATTATTAATCCGGTACAAGGACAACATTTGATGAACTATGTTCTTAATAAGGCGCAGGAATATATAGTTAAACAACAACAAGCAGCTGCCTCTGCTCCTTCTCAGAAGGTAATTGCATCTGGAATTGAGGATTTCGTGAAAGAAAATCCTAATTTCTTTAATCAAAACGGTAGAAATCAGGTCTTGGATTATTTGAAGAATTCAAATGCGGTTGTTGACAAAGATGAAATTGCTCAAATATCACAAATGATAGAAGCTCTTGAGCAGAGTGCAATCGAAGGATATTTGCAAAAACAGGCTCATGCAAAATCACTAAATGACGAAAATGAAGCAGCAAAACAAAAATTGAGAGCAAATGCTCAAAATTCTAATTCTGCAGATGCAAATGCAAGGGTATTTACGCGTGAGCAAATCGGCAAAATGAGCGGTGCTGAATTTGCCAAAAATGAACGAGCAATAATGGAACAATTACGCAAAGGATTGATTCGTTAATCTAGGCAAATTATATAAATCTTCGGGCGGTCAATCTCAAATCGTCCGCCCAGGAGATTTATAAAACAAGGAGAAAATATGAATTATTTTGAAATCGTTAATAAATGTCTTGTCGAACTCAGTTATAAGCAGGTAAATTCATTCGCTGAACTAATAAAGAATGATCATAAAAAAATTAAAAATATAATAAATATAATAAATACCGAAGTATGCGGCTATGACAATTGGAATTTTAAATTGAGAAAAGCAACACTTAACCTGCCTGCAAATACATCTGAAATAGAGAATACTATTGATGGAAAAATTGCATCCATCGTAATTGATGGGCATGTATATAAATACTTTGAAAGACCGGAAGATTTTATAATGTCGAAAGCGCCATCTCAAACTTACAGCAGATTTAATGAGATGCTGCTATTGCCTGAGTTTGATGAAGAAAAACAAATTAATGTAATATATTACACATCAAATGCAGTCAGACAGCCTGATGGAACGGAAAAAGCATTTTTTGAGAATGAAGATGATATATCGCTTATTCCTGAAGTCTTTGCAGAGCCGATATTAGTTTATGGGACATGTATGCGTCTAAAATCAAACCCTCAGCATGTAAAATTTTCATACTGGTTGAGCATGTACAACAGTGCATTAGCTAACATGCGCTCAAAAATTTCAATAGATGCTAACTATGCTCCATCTGTAAAACTATATCGCTATTAGCTTTCCAATATAAAAGGCAAAAAAAAACAGGAAGTTTTCATTCCCCCCTGTTAAGATTTACACTAGCCGAAATATAAATAGCAATATTATTATACAATTTTTTTCACAAAAACACAAATTTTACTAAGAAATGTAAACAATATGAAGGAATTAACACAACAGCAAAAACGGTTTGTAACCGAATATATAAAGTCATTAGACGGTGAACTTTCCGCCAAAAAAGCGGGGTATAAATCGAAGGATCTAAAGACAATATCAAACAGTCTTTTATCAAATAATTTTGTAATAAATGAGATTAAAGAGCAGTTAAAAAAACACATATCATCATTAAGAGTACACAAGGGATATGTAATTCAAAAACTATTACAGATAGCAGAATTTTCACTGGAAGAAGAAGAAATTCTTGATAAAGACGGTAATTTTACAGGTAAAAAGAAACTTCGAGATACCTCAGCAGGATTGAAAGCTTTGGAAAGTCTTTGCAAGTATTTAGGATTCAATTCTGCAAATGAAGAGGAAGAATACAAACAAGCAAAGATAATTACAATCTCAAATTTAGATGATGACAAAATTTAAAATATCTTTAACCAAATTTTTTAAAAGGAGATTTTATGAAGAACAAAGATGAAGACATTGAGGAAATGCTTTTAAGTCATGCAAGTCTTGATGATTTGATAAAAATGAAAATAGAAGCAGAATTCAAAGATGAAATAAAACGGGCAAAAGAAGAGGCTGCTAAAAAAGAGGTGAAAATTTATACAAAAATTAATGAGGCTCCTCAAAAGTATATTTTTTCAAAATATGCAGTCTACAAATTCTACAACCGCAAGACAAAACTTGAAACTTATATAAACGGAATTCAGGCAGAAGCCTTGCTAGGTTTGCAGACAAATATCCGCAATAAAATTTTGAACGGTGAAATGAGTATGTTTTCTACAGATGATGCTTATGTAAAATTCGAAAAAATATGTGTAAATTTGTAAAACTAGTGATAGACAGACAAAATTCAAGATATGAAAATACCCGATATTTATCAAACGTGATGTTTTTATATTCAAGATACGCAAAATTTTTAAATGATGATTATGCTCCAGAAGTTTGTTATATGAATTTGATTAATATGATTGAGAAATGTGGAGAGCTGTTTTTCATAGTTTTGAATAAACAAAATGATGACTTCGCAGGATTTATATATCTTGATAATCCAATCGGAAATAATAAAAAACTGCACTGTTATGAGGTAACGGTCTGTCTTGAAAAAAAATATTGGGGAAATTTTACTAGAAAATTGTCCATTGAATTTTTTAATTATTGTTTTGGCGCTTTAAGACTAGAAAAAGTAAAAGCTCAAATTTATCCGTTTAATAACCGAGTACGGTCAATTTTAAAGTTTTCTGGATTCCATAAAGACGGTGTCCTAAGAGGGGAAACTTTAAAGAATGGAAAATTACAGGATATAGAAGTCTATTCTCTTTTAAAATCAGACTTTTGGAATTTGTTTTACGGATCTTCCTAATTAAATTGTCAAAGAGCGCTCAAACGAAAAAAGAAAGGTAAATTATATGAAAATTGAGACAGAAGATTTAACGCAAAAGATAACACCCGAGCAAGAAACTCTTTTAGTAAGGGATATTTCAGACAGATATGACAGATATAATGATTTGCGAGCAAGCCAGATTACTGATAACAGAATAATGCGTGATACTATCTATAATGCTGATATACCAAAGTTAAACGGTTGGGATAATAAAATTTCACTTCCTGATATTTATGAACTTGCTCAGACTTTAAAGTCACATATCAGTGATAATTTATATTCTCATCCAGAAGCTATGTTTGATGTAGCTGGAGCGACACCGGATTGTCAGGAATATGCGAATTTACAAAAAGCTATGCTTGTAAATACATTTGAGCAAATGCACCTGGAAGATGAAATTGAAAAAATAATCGACAGTATTGTAGAGACAGGGGAATGCACTCTGTTTATCGGTTGGGAAACTAAAATTAAGCAGATAAGAAGAGCATTAAGTGTAAAAGAACAACTGGAAAATCCCGAGCATAAGACCTTTATATTGGAAGAAAAACTTGTATATGACAATGCAAAAGTTAAATATATTAAAGCTGAAGATTTTGTTTTTGATAAAACCGATAAAGATAATTGGGACAGGTGTGCAAAAATTTACAGAACTTATTCAACAATAGATGAATTACGTTCAGACAAGTCAAATAATTTATTGACTGAGGAAAAACTGGAAACATTGAAAGAGGTGGTGGCAAGTAAAAAAACAAGAAATTCTGAAAAAGCTGTAGAAGAAAATAAAGTCGAAATTTTGGAATACTGGGGAGATATTGAACTTGAAGATGGGACACTTCTTAAAAATTGGCTTGTAGTAGTCGGGGCAAGACGTGAAATTATAAGATTTGAACCAAATCCTTTTGTTATAAATCCGTTTATCCACGCAAACATAATAGAATCGCCGCTTACAGGTAGAGGCATCTCACCATTAAGAGTTGCTTTAATTTTGAATAACATATCCTCAACTATTTTGAATAAGCAAATTGATGCACTTGCTTTGATGATGAATCCCCCCTATCTTGCTCCTAAAGGATGTTTTAACGGAGAACAAGTAGTAAAACCCGGTAAAATTATAGAATATGATTCAGCCTTAATGCCTAATCAACCGATACCGTTAAGTTTTGATAAAGCAATGGTAGGATGGGACTTTTTGAACTACTTTAAATCAACGATAGAGAGTGCAACAGGTATTTTCAAAAATATGGCAGGAAATACACAGTCAACCGCAAGAACGGCGACTGAACTAAATTATTCAGCAAACGGTCAGGAAGCAAGATTAAATATGCTTTTAGATGCTATTAACAGAAAAGTTATTGTGCCGATGGTTGAAAAAACAGCAGAAATAATAGCCAATTTTAAAATAGGTAATGAACTTATCGGAGTCAGTGAAAAAGGTTGTACAACATTTTTACAGATAGATGATAAAATCCGTAATGGCAACTATGTTTACCGTTATGGTGACCGAAAAGCTACATTTGAAAGGAAATTACGATTAAAAGAGCTTTTTGAGGTTGTTAAATCTTTTGCTGAAGTCCCGGAAGTTTCTCAGAACGTAGACTGGATGGAATGTTTTAAGTTTGCACTAGAGCAGTACGGAATTGAAAATTCAAATCACTTTTTGAAGTCACAAGAAACAACAGGTGCAAAAACCTCCTTACTTAACACCAATACATAATTCTTGCAGCTGCTTATGCAGTTTGTAATCCTTTCTTTAGGTGCCGCCAATTATCTTTACCTATGGCTCCTCATCACTTGCGGCACCTTTTTTTTAATAATTATTTGGAAAATGATAGGGATAGTTAGATGAAATATAAATTATTAAAAGCACAACGTGATTTTTTGGAAATACCGCACAACTATACTCTTGATGTAGCTGTTTACCAAGGTGGATACGGTTCAGGAAAAACATTTGCAGGTTCTCTTTTGGGTATATTGTTGAGTGTTAAATTCCCTGGTATAAGAGGGCTTGTCGGGGCACAGACTTATACTCTTGTAAGAGATACTACATTGCAAAGTTATTTTGAACATTTAGAAAATATGAATTTTATAGAAGGTGTTGATTTTGAATGGTCTTCCTCTTTGCAAAAATTATCTTTTAGAAACGGCAGTGAAATTCTGTTTAGACATTTTGACGAGCCTAATAAACTTAAATCTCTAAATCTCGGTTTTGTAGAAATCGAAGAAATGTCTGATATTCCCTATGATACTTTTAAAATGCTTATAAGCCGTATGAGACAAAAAATAAAACCTTGGTGGAAAAATTTCACATATCGGATATTTGGGCACACAAACCCTGAAATGCAAAGAGGTTGGGTATATAAAACTTTTGTAGAAAATACCGCTCCAAATTACAGACTTATAACAGCTCCTACAACTCAAAATATATATTTACCTGATGGTTTTTGTGACGAGTTGAAAAAATTATATGATGAACAGTATTATAAAATTTTTGTTTTGGCAGAAAACGGAGAATATAATAACGGTCTTGTTGTAAAAGATTTTACTGACGAGAATATTCGGGATATTAAATACTGCCCCGATATGGATTTGCATATAAGTTGTGATTTCAATGTCGATCCCATGGCTTGGGTTCTTGCGCACAGAACAGAAGATAAAGTTTTTTATTTTGATGAAATAGTAATGGAAAATACAACTACAGCAAAAGCTTGTGATGAATTTTACCGAAGATACCCAAATCATAAAGCAAAAGTAATAATAAACGGTGATGCATCAGGTGATAATCGATCTTGTACAAGTGAATATACAAACTACGTAATTATAAAAAAGAGACTTTTAAAATACGGCTATGATGTTGATATTAAAATAAGAGCTTTTAATCCTCCAATAAAAAACAGAATAGCTGCGTTTAATGCAAAAGTCAGATCTGCAGACGGTGAAGTTTGTCTATATGTCGATAAGAAATGTGAAAAACTTTTGTATAATATCTACAATTTAAAATATCGTGAAGGCTCTTCAAAAATAGATATTCCAACCTATCAGCAAATTAAACAGTCAAAAGAGCTTAAATTTTTGTCACACCCCATGGATGCGGCATCCTATCTTGTTGATTATTATTGGCCTATTAAATTGTAATTTTTATTCTGATTATTCAGGATAAGAAAGGAATAATATGGAAAACGAAATTGAAATTCAAAAAAATCATAAAAAAGCAAATACATATAAAAGTTTATGTATATTCGCAGAAGATGCAATTAAATTTAAAAATGAAACTAAAATTTTTGGTAAATGGCTAAAAAAAGAAAGTTTTCATGATTTAAAAACTAATTTTAAAGGAGTATTATACTCGAATGATAGTGAATACGTTATTTGTTACATAGGAACAGATGAAAAAAGTATAAAAGATCATCTCGAAAACTTAATTATGGGTATATTTGGTAAAAATATGCAAATGCGTATAGCTGATTATTTTTATAAAAAATGTAAAGAAAAATTCGGTTTTTATAATGATCAATTGACACTTATTGGTCATAGTGAAGGAGGTACTGAAGCTACATATGTAGGAGTAATTCATAAAATTAAGACCGTAACTTTTAATCCATTTGGACTGAGTTCCAAGCTTTATGAAAATGGCAGTGATTACTCAAAGCTGATTACAAATTATCGTGATGAATCGGATTTGGTATCCAAGCTAAAAGGAAATATCGGAAGAACATTTATCGTACCCTCAATTGTCAGACAATGTCTGATAAAAAGAATTTTAGGGTCTATAAAGTCCCATAAAATTTCAAATTTTGGAGATTGCGAAAAGGCGATACCTATTGAAGAATATATCAATTTACATCCTTTTTTTATTAATTCGTATAGAATTTTCAATAAATTATGACTAAAGTTAATTAAAATTAAAAAAAAGAGGGATAAAAATGGAAAGCTTGTTACATTACTCACCAATAATAGTAGCGGTAATGATATTTTTAATTCAACAACGAATAGTGGTGACTCCCGAGCAGTTGGAAAAAAAACACCGTGAAATTATAGAAGATATAGAGGAAAAATTTGTGTCAATTCACAGTTTTAATGATTTGAAAGAACAATTCAGTGAAATGAAAGAGAAAATAGACAAAATTTATGATTTTATAATTACTGTAAAATAATTTATAAATGAGAGGCATAAATATTAATTTATGCCTTTAAAAATGTTAAAATTTGTAACATAACAAGCTTATTATTTAAAGTTTTCAATAAAAAATGTCGATTACCATGGCAAAGAATTGTTACTAAGCTGAATTGAAAGGAAAACGGGCAGCAACATGGGATTGGCAGCATCACAAGCTAGATTTTTAGCAATAACAGCCAGAAAAGCGAACTGTGAATTTCAATCTATGCAAATTGCACAGGAGAAGCTTTCTCTTACCCGTGAATTGGAAAAAGCTACCGAAGAATATCAATTAGCTTTAAATCAAACAAAATTAGTTTGGGATCCTGATGGTACAGGGGATAATGCATTCGATTTAAGTTACGATATTATGATGAAACCATCAGCAGTTAATAATTATACCCCATATTTGATTACAACAAGAGATGGAAAAGTTGTCTTGGACAGCAAAATGGCAGCAGCAGCAAGAGCTGCAGGGATACCAGAAGGTGGTATTAATAACAAAACAGTTATTCTTGAGGATGGAACAAAGACAACCCTATATGCTCAAATGTATTCAGATTTTATAAACCAAATGGTCAAAACAGGTGGAATGAGTGAATCATCTGCTGTTTCTTGCCGAAAAATCGGACTTATAGAACAAGTTGGTATTGGCGGACCTTTGGTTGACAAAACTCAAGCTTCAGAAATGGGTATTAATGATTTGATTGTATATATGGAAAATGTAATAGCAACAGGATCAAAAGGTACTAATGCTCAAAAAGAATTGGCTGACAAGCTGACATTTAAGTTCGGATATGATGCAGAAGGTAATGATCTTGGCTTAAATTTAAAATCAAGTATTGCAGATAAAGGTGATTCAAATTCAAATTATTTCACAGTAAATCATTCTATTACGACAGATACAGATTTTACATTATCAGATTTGTTGACTGAAGATATAACATTTGCCAAAACTGGAGACAAAGTATCAATAAGCTGGTGGAAAAAGCTTGTTGCCGGTATCGCAGCTGTAATGACAGGTGGTGCGGTTGGCGGGATTTTATTTGGTGGAATTGTTGGCTTATGTACATACAACGGCATAATTAATTTCTTAGGTACAACTCAACCGGATTGGGAAGATACAACTTCAGAATCAGATAAAGCATTAATTTATTTTATTAATGATATGGCTAATGCATTTGTTGCATTGTTTGATGTTGAAAACGGGGATGAACAAACTCAGCAAGCTTTTGCGTATGCATTGCAACAAACATTAGGTTTGTTAGGTGATTGCAGAGATTTAGGTGACAATAAGCATTCTACTGATGCATTCGATAATGCTGTTAATAATGCAGATAATTATAACGGCTGGGTAATGAAGAACGCTACTAAGAATAAAAACTATGGTACTCAGGCTATAAGTTTGTCTAATTTAACAGAATCATTTATGACATATTATGCTCAAGGTTTGAATGGTTTTGACCAATCTTATTACATAGTAACAGATGGAGCTCAGTCAAGTTATGTAACTGATGATCCATATTATATGTGGACAGTAAAAAATGAAAATGCAAATTCAACAGAAGAAATTTATGTAGCTGAATTTTATAGTGCATTATTTAATAATATTTGTCAGAATGGATGGATTGAAAATGACCAGATTGATGATGAAGAATATCTAAGTAATACTTTGAAAAATGCTACATACTTTATTTCATCAATGAGCAATGATTTCTATTATTATCAAGATAGATATTTAGATAATGGATATGTTGTCGAAGTAACAGATGACGATGCAATAACAGCAGCCGAATTAGAGTATACTCAAAAGAAGAGCCGCATAAACTACAAAGAAGAAGAATTAGAAGTCGATATGAAACAGCTTGATTTGGAAATCTCTTCATTAACAACAGAGTATGATACGGTCAAAAACTTGATAAATAACAATGTAGAAAAAACGTTTACAATGTTCAGTTCATAAAAAGCCTGATATATAATTGTCAGGCTTTTTTATTATGATTACAGTTGTAAAAAGTCTAAGCTAAGCTTGTAATTATTATTTTTTTGTTAAGCTGTCTGTCAAAATTCTTATGTCCATGCTAAAATTTAGACATCAAGACTTAATGGAGAGGAAAACTAAATAATGATAAGCTTATTATTGAAACTTTTAGGTGACCCTAATGAAAGAAAAGTAAAGAGTATTCAGGGGATAATTGATCATATAAATTCATTGGAACCTCAATTTGAGCAGATGACAGATGAGGAGTTGCGTGCAAAAACAGATGAATTTAAGGAAATTCTGGCTAAAAGACCTAAAAGTGACGATTTTAATACAGATAGAAAATTAGAAAAAGAAGCTTTAGATAGACTGCTTCCTGAAGCTTTTGCAACTGTAAGAGAAGCAGGCAAAAGAGTTTTAAATATGCGTCATTTTGATGTTCAGTTGATTGGCGGATATTTTCTTCATAACGGACATATTGCAGAAATGCGAACAGGTGAAGGTAAAACTTTAGTAGCGACACTTCCTGCATATTTGAATGCTCTGACAGGTAAAGGTGTCCATGTAATTACGGTAAATGACTATTTGGCAAAACGTGATAGCGAATGGATGGGAAAAATTTACAAATTTTTAGGTCTTTCAGTAGGCGTAATCTTATCAGGTGGTCGTACAGCAGAAGATTTTGAAGCTAAAAAAGCAGCATACAATTGCGATATTACGTACGGTACAAATAATGAATTCGGTTTTGATTACCTGCGTGACAATATGGCAGGCAGCCTTGAAATGCTTGTACAACGCCCATATAACTATGCAATCATAGACGAAGTTGATTCAATTTTAATAGATGAAGCAAGAACCCCGCTAATTATAAGCGGACGCTTAGAAAAATCAGCTGAATTATATCAATTGATGTCAAAAATTGCACCACAGTTGAAAAAAGATGTGGATTATGAAGTCGATGAAAAAAATAAGAACATAATTTTGACAGAAGATGGTATAGACAGAGCCCAAGAATTACTAAATATAAAAGATTTGTTTGACATCAACACCCAATATGCGCATCATCTTTTGCAGGCACTGAAAGCTAAAGAATTATTTGTTAAAGATACAGATTATGTAGTAAAAAACGGTGAAGTGCTAATCGTAGATGAGTTTACCGGTCGTTTGATGGAAGGCAGACGATGGTCAGACGGGCTACATCAGGCTGTCGAAGCAAAAGAAGGTGTAAAAATCCAAGATGAGACACAAACTCTTGCAAGTATTACATTCCAAAATTTATTCAGACTATATCCAAAACTATCAGGTATGACCGGTACTGCGATGACAGAAGAGGCAGAATTTGGTAAAATTTATAATCTTGAAGTAACAACAATTCCGACAAATAAACCTGATATCAGAATCAATTATCCAGATGTGATTTATAAAACAGAGCGAGCAAAATATAATGCAGTGGTAGAAGATATTATCGCAATGCATAAAATCGGCAGACCTGTTTTGGTTGGTACAATAAGTATAGAAAAATCAGAATATGTCTCAGCTTTGTTGAAGCAGAAAGGGATAAAACATAATGTCTTAAATGCCAAACACCACGAAAAAGAAGCATATATAATTGCACAAGCAGGTCGTGTCGGAGCTGTCACAATTGCAACTAATATGGCAGGGCGCGGTACAGATATTCTTTTAGGTGGTAATGCTGAGTATCTTGCAAAAGAAAAACTTGAATCAATGGGTGTTACTCCAGATAGCGCAGACTATGAGAGAATAAAAGATGAAGTTTTAGCCGAATCCCGTAAAATCACAGAAGCAGAACATGCAAAAGTTGTCCAAGCCGGCGGACTTCATGTAATCGGTACCGAACGTCATGAATCAAGACGTATTGATAACCAATTGAGAGGTAGAGCTGCGCGTCAGGGAGATCCGGGTTCTACAAGATTTTTCTTATCACTCGAGGATAACTTAATGAGAATATTTGGTGGTGATAAAATTACCGCATTGATGAATATGTTGAATGTAGAAGAAGATCTTGCGATAGAAAATGCCCTTATTACAAAACAAATTCAATCAGCGCAGAAAAAAGTTGAGACTTACCACTTTGATATAAGAAAGTCAGTTTTGGAATATGATGATGTAATGAATGTACAGCGTGAAAAATTCTATGCACAGCGTAGAAAAGTTCTTGCGGGCAAAAATTTGTCAGAGGACATTTATTTTATGATAGAAAAAGAGATTGACAGACTTTTAAGAAGTTATATTTCTCCAGAGCAGCATCCAGAAGAATATATTTATGAAGACTTAGAAAGAATGATAAAAGAGCTTCATTCGATTATTCCGCAATTGTCATTTATTTCAATCAGCGATATTCAAAATTCACGTTTTGAAGCGATATATTCAAAAGTTAAAGACTTTGCAATAAAAGCATATCGTGACCATGAAGAGGAAGTGATAAAATTCTATAACGAAGTGCTTGAAAAATATGATTCAGATTATGCTCCTCAGACAGCATTTTCTGACAGTAATGTAATACGAAATCTTGAAAAAGATATCCTATTACGCGTAGTCGATAACAAATGGATTGATCATTTGCATAATATTGATATGTTGAGAGACAGTATAGGTCTTAGAGCTTATGGTCAAAAAGATCCGCTTCTTGAATATAAACGCGAAGCATATGAAATGTTTAATAAAATGATGTATGAAATTCAAGAAGATACAGTCCGTCACCTGTTCCGTACGAAATTCGGAATCCAAGTAGTGGGCGGTCCTACTGAAGAAATGTAAACCTAATTTATTATAGCTTTTAATATTTTATAAAATTCCTTATTTTTAGTGTAGAATTATTGTATAGTATAAAGATTAAAAAGGAATATAAATATGCTGAGAACAGGGATTGTAGGATTACCGAATGTAGGAAAATCAACTTTATTTAATGCTTTGACAAGTGCAAAAAATGCGCAGAGTGCGAATTATCCGTTTTGTACAATAGAGCCGAATGTCGGGGTTGTTAATGTGCCTGATGAAAGGTTGGAAATACTTGCAAAACTTTGCAAAACGAATGAAATAATTCCGACAGCAATAGAGTTTGTAGATATAGCAGGGCTTGTCAAAGGTGCAAGCAAAGGTGAAGGGCTGGGAAACCAGTTTTTGCACAACATCAGAGAAGTTGATGCAATAATTCAGGTTGTCAGATGCTTTGACGATCCAAATACAATCCATGTCGCAGGTCGTGTTAATCCTTTAGATGATATTGAAATAATTAATACGGAACTTGCACTTGCTGATTTAGCCTCAGTAGAACGCCGTCAGGCAAGAATTTCAAAACAAGCTAAAGGTGGAGATAAAGAAGCTGTATTGGAAGATAAAGTTTTGAAAAAATTAACCGAACTTCTTTCCGAAGGTACTTTTATTAATATAAAAGAGCATTTTGATGAAGACGAAATTCCAGTTGTAAAACAGTTAAATCTTATGTCAACAAAGCCTGTAATTTATGCGGCTAATGTCTCAGAGTATGATTTAAAAGACGGAAACGCTTATACAAAACAAGTAGAAGAATACGCGTCAAAGCACAGTGCTGAAGTTGTTTTGATTTCTGCAAAAATAGAAGAAGAGTTGGCAGAGTTAGGCGAAGATGAGGCTAAGGAATATTTAAAAGAGTTAGGTATTGAAGACAGCGGAATTAATCGTATGATTAAATCAGTTTACAAGCTTTTAAATTTAAGAACGTTCATTACTGCAGGTGAAAAAGAAGTGCATGCTTGGACAATTCCTGCCGGCGCTAAAGCTCCGCAGGCTGCTGGTGTAATTCATACTGATTTTGAGAAAGGTTTTATTAGAGCAGAAATTACACCATATGAAGAGTTTGTCTCTTGCGGGTCGTATGCTGCTTGCAAAGATAAAGGTGTTACCCGTCTTGAGGGTAAAGATTATGTTGTCCAAGACGGTGATCTTGTTCATTTTAGATTTGCAGTTTAATATACTTGGCGGTTGTCTAAACATTCTAAATATTTTTAAATTTTTGTATGAACATAAATGAAATTTTAAATGGAATAAAAGATTTTTATTATACAAATAAAACTAAAGATATAGAGTTTCGTATAGAACAGCTTAGAGTGCTTAAAAATGCAATAATTAAAAATGAACAAGCTTTAGAAAAAGCTCTTTATGAAGATTTGCATAAATGTACTTTTGAAGTTTTTACAACAGAAATAGGGTTTGTGATACAAGAGATTGATTATCTTATAAAAAATCTTAAAAAATGGTCAAAGCCTGAGTCTGTAAACTCTCCGTTATTTTTGCAACCGGTGAAATCTATGGTTATAAAAGAACCTTATGGGGTTGTTTTTATAATAGTTCCGTTTAATTATCCGCTACAGTTAGCTTTATTACCTCTGGCTGGAGCAATAGCGGCTGGAAATTGCGCAGTGATTTCAACTTCTCCCAAGGCTCCTCAGACGTCAAAGATTATACATAATATATTGACAGAAATTTATAATCCGAATTATGTAAGAAGTATTTTGTCTGATGAAATCTCAAGTCCCGAAATTTTAAAAGGTGATTTTGATTATATTTTCTTTACAGGAAGTCCAAAAACGGGAATTGAAATCGCCAAATCCGCAGCAGAAAGACTCATTCCTTATACATTAGAATTAGGAGGAAAAAGTCCTGTAATTATTGATAATACTGCTGATATATCTCTTGCAGCTAAACGTATTGTTTGGGGAAAATTTTTAAATGCTGGACAGACCTGTATAGCACCTGATTATGTTCTAGCTCATAGTGATATAAAAAAACAGCTTATTGATGAAATAATAAAAACAATACGTAAATTTTATGGCGTATCAATCCAATATTCTCCTGACTATGGAAGAATTATAGATAGGGATGCTTTTTACAAATTAAAGACTATTCTTGAGCAAGAGTCATCAAAAGTTGTATTTGGAGGACATACGGATGAGTGCGGATTGTATATAGAGCCTGCTGTAATTGATGAAGATGATATAGAATCGCCTGCTATGAGAGAAGAACTTTTCGGACCTATACTTCCTATATTATCTTGGAATGAAAAAAAATCTTTGTATAAAATATTACGAACAAAGTATAAGCCATTAGCTCTATATGTATTTTCAAAAAATAAAGAGTTTTCAAAAGAAATAATTAAGAGTTTCTCATTTGGCGGTGGAGCAGTAAATGATACGATAAATCAAGTGATAAACCCAAAACTTCCTTTTGGCGGTGTGGGATATTCAGGGATCGGAAGATACCATGGCAAATATAGCTTTGATACATTTACACATTTGAAAAGTATTATTATACGTGGCAATAACCCTATTGCTGAAATGATGTTTCCGCCATACAGTAAAAATATAAACAATTTAGTTCGAAAAATTTTTGGATAATTATTCAGCTACCGAAATAACAGATAGTCTATTGCCTAGATCTTTCGGATTAATTCCCTTATTTGTGTTTCGTGTAGGTCCAAAATAATATTTATTATTATATAGTCTTCTTGTTTTATTTTGTACGGGCTTTGAATATAAAGTCATTGTCGTACCGTCAAATTTTATATTTTCTTCTTTTTCTGAGCCGTTATTTAATCTTACTAATTTTTTAATAAATATTGCATTATTATATTCTTTTACAATGTATCTATCATTTTCATCTTTAGCATTGTATAGAATAGTGCCAGGGGTTATTCCTTTAGTAAGAGATCTTGGTGACTTATAATCATTGTTAGGAATATCAATTCTTTCAAGATTTATTTGTTGAGGATTATATTCTCCATTGAAATTATGATTGATTCCTGTAGGATTTAATAATGATATAACTATAGAATTGTCAGTTCCCTGTCTTAGAATAGCAGTAACATCAACATGTTCATTATTGTTTAGTCTGCCGTCTTGAACATCCAAAATAAACGGAGCGCCGTCATTTAGTGCATGCAATTCCGGTCTGCCTCTCATTTTCATTATGTTATTCATATTTTCATAATGTTTTTGTATAAATTCATAATTTTTATTATTTTTATCAAGCCATTCGTTATGAACAAAAGATCTGTTTTGCAGATATATATTTTTAGATTCTGATTCATAACCTGTAGCACCTAAATCGTCACCTGCATACAAAGTAGGGAGCCCAGGTAATATAGAAAGGGTTTCCATCATTGCTTGTAATTTTTTCAAAGCAGGTCCTAAAGCATATTTTAAAGTAGTTGCTTTTAATGAATCAATTTCTGATTGAGATAAATTCAATCCATGTTGGTTCTGGGCTTGGTCAATTATGATATCTACAGCAACATCTACAGGTTTTACACCAAAACTGTCAGCTTGTATTATTTCACCTTTATATTTACCATTTGCTAGATCTGATATAGATTTGAAAATGGCACTGAATACTTTTTCATTTAGTGCGCTGTTTTTGCTGTGAGGATATTTTTCTGTAATCGATTTATCAAAAGCATTTTGTAGTGCTTCAGCCATAGCGAGTGCTTTGACACTTGCAGTGGAAAGTTTTTCAGAGTCAATAATACTTTCTTCCTGTTTTCTTAAATCATCAGGATTTCTAAATTTTTCAGGATCGGCTATTGGACCTAAATATTTATCATGTAGTATTCTATAGGCTCTTTTCCGAAATTCTTTATTATTGGTGTCATTGAGGTTCGTTTGATACCAGTCCGTATCTATAACTAATCCCTGTAAAACACGCGGTTTGTCATGGTTGCCTATAAAATTATAAGAATTTAAAATTCCCATATATGGCATATATTCAAAAATTTCCCAACATTTTTTGATAAATCTTTGGCTAACGTCAGGATTATTATAATCTGTGCCATGTTTTTCGTATTTTTCAAAATGTTTACCAAATAAATTAAGTATAGAAGAATAGAATTGTGAGTAATTAGGAGTAGATGTCATATTAGTTTCGCGCAAGAATTTTTTTATCATTTCTTGCGGGGAGTTATATTTATGACTTCTATCTCCATGACCTCTTGCATACATATCGCCTTCATCTGTAATTTCAGCTACAATGTATGCGTTTGGATTCTTTTCATGTACGGCATTAGTGAAATTTTTCCAAAATTCGGTAACACCTGTCCATACATTTTCAATTTTTTCATAACCGCCTTTTACCGAATCAATATCTCCGATATCTTTAGTTGCGTCAATTCTCCAATCCAGTCCGGCATTTAGTCTGTCAGTAATCATTTCTGCAAATTTGAAACTGTTTACATTTGTTCCTTTTAAAGTATTAAATAAGATATTTACTAATTCTTTTTTATCTTGATTACTTATTTTTTTAATTCCTGATTGAAGTTTGTGTAATACTTCTTTTGCTTCATCCTGAGGACTAGATGGAACAAACCCTAAAGATTCTAAATTAGTATTTTTTAAAGCATTATAATCATATATAATTTCTCCGGTATTTTCATTTGATGTATAACTTGTTTTCGGAGCAAGAGCTTTAATAAAAGCATGTTTTACTATGATATTTGCCAAATACGGAATTACGTATCTTCCATAAATTGTGGTGTTGTAACCATCGAAAATCTTAGAATCTTGGGGCATTATATCATTTAAATTATCAATAATCTCATATGCAAAATTATAGATTTCTTTATTGTAAATATTATCCATTGTTTTATAAGTAGTGGTATATTCACTAATAAGGTGTGGATTACCTTGTAAATACATATCATATCTGGTTTTGCCAAGAGTTTCTTCACTTGTTGCTCGTTTTGTGATATACGGACTTGCCAGTACCGCTGTGAGATTATCTCCAAATTCAATTGAATCGAGAGGAAAATCCATTAAGTTTGCAAGTAAGTATTTTTTGTATTCAATATCACTTTGAGCACCCTTTAAATCATAAGCGCCTGTTAATACATTCTTTATGATATCAGTGTTAAGTTCTGATTTGAGTTTTTTAGGTAAATTACCCTCTTCGATATTTTTCAGAATTTTATTATAGATATTTTTAGGGTTTTCATTGTCCAGAGGATTAAACTTTAATTGTTGAGCTACATAAAGATTTAAAATATCACTTGTTTTTCCTGTCCAGTAACTTGCTGATGTAATTGCATAATCCTGCACTTCATATGAAGCTTGCTCAAGTGCTTTTTGTGCATTTTTTTGATCTTCGGTCTTGTAGCTGAGTTTTATATTTTCTGTATCGGCATTTGAATATAGGTAGTTTAATTTTGCAATATCCGTATTCGCATCCCAAGTATTAAAGTTACCTTCAATTTTTTCTTCCAATATAAAGTTTTCAAATTTAGATACAAAACGTGTGCCTAAGTAACTATCAAGAGGCACTGTGTTTTTTAATTTAAGAATAGTATTTCTTAATTTATTTTCTTCTTCTGTACTTATATTAAGATTATAATCCTTCTTAGCTGTTTGCATTATAAGGTTAACTTTATCTGCATATCGTAGTTCAGAATTATTTTTTTCAATTTGGTCTGTTGCATCAGTCAATTTTTGTTTTATTTCCCTAAGCTTTTTAGGTTGATTATTTGCAGGAAATACTATATTAGCAGCATATTCTATGGTTTCGTATAAATTGTGATTTGATCTGCTTTTATTAAATTCATTTAACTTTTCAATATTTTTATTGTAAGTTTCAGGGTCTATTTCAAAAGAATAAGGAATTATAGTATCATCATGGGTATTTATATCTAAGACATTGTCAGTATTTAGAATATCATATGCTTTAATCAAATGTTGTGAATCATTTTTGTATTTATCGCTGACAAGTCTGTTATCAAATATTTGAAGATAAGTCGGTTCTTTAGAGTTATATAATTTATTTCTGCTTATTTCTATTTTTCCAGTTTTTAAATTCTGTTTATAAGAATAAGGAGAGTTTACTAATTTATGACTTATAAAATCAGTATTTTTGCTGAATACACCTAATGCAAGAGGTGAATTTTTAAGGTTTTGAGCTTTAAACCAGTTGAAGAATGGAGATTTTTCACCCCATTTGAGAACATGTTTAAAATGTACCCCTTCAAGTCCTTCGTTTACATAGGCTCCGTCAGAAACAAAGTTAATACCTTTTTTAAACATCTCACGTTGTAATGATGCGTAATTATTTATATTACCTAGGCTTTGAGCCATTTGCATACAGTTTTTGTTCCAATATGCATGTGATGATAAGCTATCATCGGTAAAAAGCGGAGTAGATATAATCTTAGCATATCCGTCAAATTTACCATCTCTTACATCTTTTTCTATTCCGGCAATATTTCCGCCAATTTTGTTGGAGAAAGTTTTTACAACATGCAAAAGTTCATTATATTTTTTATTTTTTATAATATTTCCTTTATCATCATAAGTCCACATCGGATTATAAAAATCAGGCATAAGGAGTTTCATAGACCCGCTGTTATAACCATTGGGCTTTCCGCTTGTAACTATATTATAGATTTCATGATCCCCTTTTCCATGTATTGAATCAATAAAATCACCTGCATCAATTTTGTAAAGAGGTGTTACTCCCGGTTTTGTCCGATCAGCGCCTTTTGGGACAAGAGCATAGTGATAAGCAAAAGGTTCGTCTTCACTTAGATTGAAAGTTTCTGCTAAGTTGATTCTATTATTGTTAGGATCAAGTTTTAAATAACCGTCATCACTTAAATTATTTTGTAAACCTTCTACAATATAGTAGTTATTATAGTCATCTGTTTCCACAGAGCAAACTTCAAGATAACAATCATATTTACTCGAATCATATGGATAATTAAATTCATATATTCGATTACCTTTGTCATCTTTTACAGGTCTATAGCCTTCAAAATTGATGTTTTGACGTTTCTCTGACTGTTTAAATGGATCAAAATAGACTTTCACAAATACTCCTTATTTCTATGAAATATAATTATCCTGAAGATAATTTTTTGTCAAAATATACTTTATTATTAAGAAAATTTTACAATTCTTTCTTATGTATTTTTAGTATTCTATAATGTATATTATAGTCGAAAAATTGGAGAATAATAGATGATAATGAGTGAAACTATTAAAAGTGATATTAAAGATATTACCCTGGCAGAGCAAGGCAAAAAGCAAATAGAATGGGCATTTAAAGATATGCCTGTCTTGACTGAAATAAAAAAAAGATTTGAAAGAGAATTGCCATTTAAAGGATTAAAACTTTCAGCTTGTGTGCACGTGACTAAAGAGACAGCTGCATTATGTACTGTAATGCAAGCAGGTGGAGCTGATGCTTTGTTGGTTGCATCAAATCCGTTATCAACACAGGATGATGTAGCTGCAGCGCTTGTCAAATATTGGGGAATTCCTGTATTTGCAATAGCTGGAGAAAGTGTAGATACATATAAAAGTCATATAAAAGAAGCTTTAGATCATAATCCAGATATCATTATAGACGATGGTTGTGATATGGTATCAATGATTCATTCTGAAAGACCTGAAATGGCTTCAAAAGTCATAGGCTCAACAGAAGAGACAACAACAGGTATAATAAGATTACAAGCCCTTGAAAAACAAGGTCAATTAAAGTTCCCCGCAGTCGGTGTGAATACCAGTTTGACAAAACATTTGTATGACAATAGATACGGTACCGGTCAAAGTTCTTTAGACGGTATTTTAAGAGGCGCAAATATTTTGATTGCAGGAAAAACCGTTGTAATATCAGGATATGGCTGGTGCGGTAGAGGATGTGCACTAAGAGCAAAAGCAATGGGAGCAAATGTAATTGTATGTGAAGTAGATCCCTTAAAAGCATTGGAAGCGGCAATGGAAGGATATAGGGTTATGCCGATAGCTGAAGCAGCAAAAGAAGGGGATATATTCTTGACTGTTACAGGTGATAAACATGTTGTAGATGTCCAACATATTTTAAATATGAAAGATGGTGCATTTTTAGCAAATTCAGGTCATTTTGATTGGGAAATAAATGTTGGTGATCTTAGAGCTTACACAAAAGAGATAGTAGAAATCCGTCCAAATTTGGAAGAATACAAGCTTACAAATGGAAAATCAGTATACGTATTTGCTCAAGGCAGACTTGTAAACCTTGTATGTGCAGAAGGTCATCCAGCTAGTGTTATGGATATGAGTTTTGCAAATCAGGCGTTAGGAATTGAGTTTCTTGTGAAAAATAAGGGTAAGTTAGAAAACAAACTCTATACTCTTCCTCATGAAGTAGATGTAAAAATTGCAGAACTAAAATTAAAATCAATGGGGATTGAGATTGATACCCTGACACCTGAACAAGAAAAATATTTAAATAGTTGGAAAATAGATTAATAAGATAAATACAAAAAATGCGCCGATTATATCGGCGCATTTTTTATTTTAAGTATATTTAAGCTTGACTAATATTATCGTTGTTTTCTTCAGCAATGCATCGTTCTAATTTTTTGTTGTGTAAAATTGATGATACAAAAGCAGAAACAATAAATAATAGACCGATTAATCCAGTCACAACTTCGGGTACTTCTCTAATAGCAGAAATAAGCATCAAAATTGATAAAGCTCCAATAGCCCAATGAGCACCTGATTCAAGGTAGATAAATTTAGCAAGGGTTTTCTTTTCTACGAGCATAATGGTTAAAGATCTGACAAACATAGCACCGATTGCAAGACCGATTGATATTATGATAATATCTTTACTTAATGCAAAAGCTCCTAAAACCCCGTCAAGTGAAAATGATGCATCAATAAGTTCAAGATAAATAAATGCAATCAAGCCTCCACATTTAACATTATCAGCAGCACACTTAGCCAATCTCATTTCTTCATGTTTTTCAAGATAATGAGTAACACCGTCAATTATTAAGTAAATTACAACGCCAGCAATCCCTGCTAAAAGTGAATAGTGATTTTGAGAACCATGTATAAAATGTTGTGTAATCATTAAAGCAATTAAAGTAATAACTATTTCAATTCCTTTAAAATGGTCAAGATGTGCAAGGGCAGCTTCTATTTTTTTTAACCAATGGACCTCTTTTTCGTGGTTAAAAAAGTAATTGAGGAATAGCATCATTAAGAAAGTTCCGCCAAAAGTGACGATAGGAGCATGAGTTTCATGCAGATAATGTGCGTATTGCTCAGAATCAGTCATTGCAATTTTAGCAACGTCATACATACCTATTTTTGCAAAGATAGATACTACTAGAATCGGGAATAAAAATCTCATACCAAATACAGCAATTAATATACCCCAGGTCAAAAATCTATGACGCCACTTATGTGACATTTTTTCGAGCTTCATGGCATTAACAACAGCATTGTCAAAAGATAAACTGACTTCTAAAATACTTAAAACTATAGCAATAAAAACACATGTCCAGCCAGTACCAGGTGACACATGGTTACCCCAAAAATATGCACCGAGAAGTCCTAAAATAGTTACTATGTATGAGCCTAAGAAATATTCTATCATACTATTTCTCCTGTTATGTATAAACACGACAATTTTATTTAAAAACTTCCTAACAGTCAAATTATAATTTGTGATTTCGTATAAATATATGAGTGTATAAATGAAAACTTGTTGATATAATGTTGTATATTAAAAGTGAAAGGAGCTGGAAATGCAGGCTATGATTGAAATTCTAGGGGGGGGGGCACCCGAAAATAAGCTCCTGTGTGGTAAAAAAATAAACCGATTGCGTACTGACCATTTTAATAGTAAAATGAATATTATATTAGTCAATGGAGAGGTCAGTATGAAAAAAGCATTTACAATGGCAGAGGTATTGATAACCTTAGGCATAATCGGAATAGTTGTAGCGATGACATTGCCATCTATTATATCTAAGTATCAGAATAAAGTTTTGGAAACTTCTTTAAAAAAAGCTTATTCAGCTTTGATGCAGGCAGTTGTGTATACTGAAACAGATTCAATATCTAATATTTCCGGCAGTGTGGCTGGTGATAGAAATACGGAATTCTATTCTAAATTATGGGGGAAATATAATATTGTAAAGAATTTTAATAAAGATAGTGTATATGGCAGTACTAATTTATATTCTCAGCTTGGCGGGGTAAAAACGTACAATAAAAAAAATCAAGCAGATGTTGGGTGCCCACAGTTACCACAATTGATGACAAATGATGGTATGGCAGTAGGTGGAATGTACAATTGTTATGCAAATTGGATTGTAATAGATATTAACGGACCTTACAAAAAACCTAATATATTGGGTCATGACATTTTTTATTTTGGAGTCGATACAAATAAACGACAAATTTTTCCACTAGGAGTTAATAAAGTACATTCTTATTGGAATTTCAGTAATCAAAATCTATATTGTTCGAAAAATTCTACGGATGCAAAAAATGGCTATGGTTGTACTATTTTTGCACTGCAAAATAGATGTCCAGATGATTCAGCAAAAACTTATTGGGAATGTCTACCATAAAATATTAAATAATAGATAATTAAAATAATTTTTCGTTGTTTTTTTAATTCACTAATTTAGTTAAATTAAAAAATAAATATGCTGAACTAGTATTCAGTGTATATAAATTTGAAAAAAAAAATGTTCTTGTTATACTAGAGCTATGAAAGATATGTTAGACAAAATTTTACAAATAGAAAAGAAGTATAACGAATTAGGAGTTATACTCTCTGATCCTGCAGTAATACAAGACTACAATAAATTCAGGGATCTTTCAAAGCAAAGAAAGTCAATGGAAGAGACTGTGGAACTTTATTATGATTGGAAAAAGGCAGTGGATGCTATAGCCGAAGCAAAAGAATTGATAAAATCAGAGCACGATGAAGAGATGAAATCGTTTTTGAAGGCCGAAGTGGAAGAAAACGAAGCTAAATTGCCAGAATATGAAGAAAGAATGAAAATACTTCTTCTTCCTCGAGATCCTATGGATGATAAAGATATTATGCTCGAAATCAGAGGTGGAGCTGGCGGTGATGAAGCAAACATTTTTGCAGGGGATTTAGCAAGAATGTATATGCGATATGCTGATAAAAAAGGCTGGCAGACTCAAGTCTTGTCAAAGACAGAATGTGAAGCAGGCGGAGTATCAGAAATTATTATTTCAATAAAAGGTGACGCTGTATATTCTCAATTAAAATATGAATCAGGAGTCCACAGAGTACAAAGGGTTCCAGCGACAGAATCCCAAGGCAGAGTTCACACTTCAACAGCAACAGTTGCGGTAATGCCTGAAGTTGATGATGTTGAAGTAGAATTGAATATGAATGATATCGAAATCACAACAGCTCGCTCAGGTGGTGCTGGTGGTCAAAATGTAAATAAAGTAGAAACTGCAGCAAGAGTATTCCATAAACCTACAGGCATAATGATTTTTTGTACTGAAGAACGTTCTCAATTGCAAAACAAAGAACGAGCATTGCAAATTTTAAAAGCAAAGCTCTATGATATGGAAGTCCAGAAGCAAATGAAGGAAATTACTGATTTACGGCGTTCTCAAGTAGGCACAGGAGACCGAAGTGAACGAATCAGAACATACAATTTCCCTCAAGGACGCTTAACTGACCATAGACTAAATCATAATTTGAATGTCTGGACAGTTATAGACGGTGAACTTGATGAATTAATAAAGCTGTTGATGGAATATGACCAAAAATTAAAGTTAGAAAAACTTGCAGAGGTAAATTAGTGGTAGAAAGAAAGTGCGTAGGTTGCGGAAAAAGTAAAAATAGAGAAGAATTAATTAAAATAACCAAACAAAACCCGCATGGCGACTTGATTATAAACCCAGATTCCAAAGTGTTTGGCAGATCTGTATATCTTTGCTATAATAATACTTGCATAGAGAATGCTTTTAAAAAGAATAAGATATCAAAAGCCTTAAAAATATCTGTGCCGCCGGAACTGAAAGGGAAATTAATAAATGAGTTTTGAAACAAAAAGAATAAATGAAATAGCTAAAGAATTGAATATAACAAGTAAGGAAATTATTGAAAAACTTACTGAAATGGGTATTACAGGTAAAACTCATTCAAGTACATTGACTCCCGATCAGGAAAGACGATTGAAAGATTATATAAAAACAGGCTCTTTACCTGTTTCAAAGAAACCTAAGGCTTTTGTAGTAAAAAAAGCTAAAGTCGCTGAAACTGTTGCAGATAGTTCAGTTGAAGAGGTAGTAAAAAAAGAAGAAAAAAAAGAAGTTGAGGAAAAACCAAAACGTCCTCAAATAGAAGTTGTAAGGCCTCAAAATCGTTTAGAAATAGTAAGACGTGCGCCACAACGACCTTTGCAAACAGCAAATACAAATAAATCAGACGAGTCTCGTAAATTCCCTCCGAGAGGAGATAGAAATCAAAGAAATGAACGTCCAGAACGTTTTAATAAGACTTTAAAAGAAGGGGAAAAACCTAAAACAGGCTTTAAAAAGCCTGGAGAACGTCCTGAACCTGGTGACAGAAAACCGATACAGCGTCATATAATTTCGCAGGAAATTTATGAAAATAAAGGTTCTTCAAAACGCCGTTCAGATAGTAAGAAAAAAGATAAAGATTTTAATAAAAAAGAAGAACAAGAAAGAATTTCGTTAGAAAAAGCAGCTGCTCAAAAACATAAAAAACGTGTACATAAAGAAGAAGAGACAGAAAAAGTTACTCAAATAGTTGTAGACAGAGCAATGACAATTAGTGAGTTGGCTGATAAAATTCAAAGAACACCAGCGGAAATAGTTAAATTCTTAATGTTTCAAGGAATTATGGCAACAGTTAACCAGCTAATTGACGTTGATGTAATTAAAAAAATCTGTGCAGAATATGAGCTTGAGGTACTGGAAGAAGACCTTGATGCTTATATGGAAGAAGAATTGGAAAAAGAAGAAAAACAAAAGGCTCTATCTGAAGTAGATAAAAAGCTTTTGAAAAAAAGAGCGCCTGTTGTAAGTATTATGGGACACGTTGACCATGGTAAAACAACTTTATTGGATAGTATTCGAGCTTCAAAACACAAAATAGTAGCAACTGAAGTTGGAGGTATCACTCAATCAATAGGTGCTTATACCGTATATTTAGACAATAATCATGAAAAGAAAATAGTATTTGTAGACACCCCCGGTCACGAAGCATTTACAGAAATGCGTGCAAGGGGTGCAAAAGCAACTGATATCGCAATTTTGGTTGTAGCAGCCGATGATGGTATTATGCCGCAGACAATTGAGGCTATAAATCATGCTAAAGCTGCTGAAGTACCTATTATTGTTGCGGTAAACAAGATTGATAAGCCAAGTGCAAACCCCGATAAAATTTTGCAGCAGCTTACAGAACACGGACTTGTTCCCGAAGAATGGGGCGGTGATACGATTACAGTAAAAGTTTCAGCACTTCAAGGCACAGGTATAGATGAGCTTTTGGAATATATACTTCTTGTCGCTGATGTCCAAGATTTAAAAGCAAATCCGAAAGCTGAAGCATCAGGTGTTGTAATCGAAGCAAATCTTGATAAAGGTAAAGGTCCTGTAGCTACATTGCTTGTACAGAACGGAACTTTACGCGTTGGTAATTGTATAGTTGTAGGTACCGCTTGTGGTCGTGTCAGAGCATTGCTTTCAGACAGTGGTGAAAGAATTACCAAAGCAGAGCCTTCAACTCCTGTCGAAATTTTAGGTCTGACAGAAGTGCCTCAAGCCGGAGATTATTTTGAAGTAGTTAAAAACGAAAAAGAAATGAAGGCTATTGTCGAAAAACGTAAAGAGAAAGAACGTGACAAACGATTGGATGCAATGCTTCCAGCACATATAAGACGTGAAGCTGTCGCAGGTGAAGATGATATACCTCAATTGAATTTAATTATCAAAGCAAATACTCACGGCTCAGCAGAAGCTGTATCACAGGCAATAGCACAATTAGATTCAAAAGAAATCAAAACAAAAATTATCCATGTCGGTGTCGGTGATATATCAGAAGCTGATGTAATGTTAGCATCAGCCTCAGGTGCATTAATTCTCGGATTTACCGTAAAAGAAGACAGCAATGCTTTAGCAGCAGCTGAAAAAGAAGGCGTTACAATTAAGAAATATGATATTATTTATCAAATTCTTGAAGATATTGAAAAGACGATGCTTTCATTGCTTGAGCCTGAAATTAAGGAAGTTGAGCTCGGAAAAGCTGAAGTACGTCAGGTCTTTACAATCGGAAAAACGATTAGAATTGCCGGTTGTTACGTAACCGAAGGTAAGATTGTAAGAAGCAAAGATGCAGTTCTATATCGTGACGGCAAAGAAATATACAGAGGGGCAATTGATCAGCTTAAACGTTTCAAGGATGATGTAAAAGAAGTTGCACAAGGCTTTGAATGCGGTATTTCGTTCGCAAAATGGAACGATATCGAAGTTGGAGATATCATTGAAGTCTCTACTAAAGAAGAAGTCGCTCGTTCAGAATTGTAAAACTGTTGTAGAATATTTATTATTTACCAGGGGTAATCATCTCTTATTTCCCAACCGTCTTTCATTATTTTATCAGCACAAGTGTATCCTCCACCCCAAGAGCTTGCTTGTCTTACAGTTCCGCATTCTTTTTCACTCATATAATAAGATAGAGGTTTAACTTTATTTTGTGATTTGTTAATAGAAAACCAAAAAACATCACGTCCTGCTTTATTTGGATTTTGTGGACCGTTTATATCTACAATGACATTATTATTCATATCAACATGTATTAGAATATTATCTATAGTTATTAGCTCAAATCCTACGGTAATACTTAAATTTTGATTACCTTTTAAGTCAAACCATGGAGAACCGGTAATATTTGAAAATGGACCTTTGTATCCATATTTTTTATATAAATCAGCATCGTAAAATCTGTCAAATTTTTCAGGGCTTTTTATAATTTGTAAATAAGGTTTCCAATATTTATTATAATATTTTTCACAATTATTGTCTTTGTCATAAAAGGGATCCCAACTACTTATATCACCATATTGAGCAATTCCTCTTTCCGTAACTTGCGATATTATAGAGTAAGCCTTTTTTAGTTTTACTATGGTTATGTGTTTTTGATAATTACTAATTAAACTTGGTAATGTCATCGCTATTACAACTCCTAAAATTCCAAGTGTAATAAGTACCTCTGCAAGTGTAAATCCTCTTTTCATACCCCTCCTTGTAACAAAATATTTAAATATTTCATAATTAATGAATTATATTCATGATTATAAACATATTTTCATAGTTTGTCAATCGAAATGTATAATACTGCTATGAACGTTCGTGAAGAAGTAAAAATAATGCTAGGGACTAAATGTATGACGATTACCGAACTTGCAAAGCGTATGACGGAGCTAAGCGGTAAAAATTATACACAAAGTCTTATATCTCATAAACTTGCAAGTGAATCCCTTAAATATACCGAGATGAAAATGATTTGCAAAATTCTCGGATATAGAATATATATTGATATTGATGAAATTCGTTTAGGTCGATAGTAGATGTTCAAATAAAATCTTTTTATGTTATAATCCTTTTAGAAGGAGAAAATTATGACACTCAGAAACGAACGTGTAAGAAAAGAATTGATGCGAGATATTTCTGATATTTTACGTAAAGAAATCCGCGGACTTTTAGGAGTAGTATCAGTTTTAGATGTAGAAGTGTCTCATGACAATTCTTTTGCAAAAGTCATATACAGTGTTTTAGGCTCTCCTGAGCAGGTTGAAAAAACAAAAGAAACCATTGAAAAGAGCACTCCTAAAATAAGATATGAAGTTGGAAAAAGAATCAGACTTCGTTTGACACCAGAATTAAAGTTTGTGTACACTGATTCATTAGAAAAGGGCTCCAAAGTCAGTGAGATAATTGATAAAATTTCAAGAGGAGAAATTTAATTGTGCAGGCTGGGAGTCAGCTATTTGGGTTTTTGAATATCTATAAACCTATAGGGTTGACATCTCATGATGTAGTATCTGTTTTGCGCAAGGTGACTAAAATAAAACAAATAGGACATACCGGTACTCTTGATCCTTTTGCTGAGGGAGTATTGCCTGTATGTATCGGAAAAGCTACAAGATTAATTGAGTACCTTGCTGATGATAAAGAATATTTAGCATTTTTACAGTTCGGCAAATCTACAGATACTTTCGATAAAGATGGTCAAATAACTTCAATTTCTGGTAAGAAGATAGAAGAAGAAGAAATTTTAGAAATTTTACCGGAGTTCAGCGGTGAAATTTCCCAAATGCCGCCTATGTATTCTGCAATAAAAGTAAAAGGTAAAAAATTGTATGAATATGCCCGCAATGGACAAGAGGTAAAAGTTGAGCCAAGAAAAGTTTTTATTGAGCGGATAGAGTTAAAGAAATTTGATTATGAAAATCAGCAGGCTCAGATATTGGTAAGATGTTCTAAAGGAACATATATCCGCTCAATTGCAAATGATTTAGGACAAAAAACAGGAATCGGGGCTTTCCTTTATAAGCTGATAAGAACTCATGCAGGGAATTTTGAAATAGAAATGTCTGTACATCTTGATAATCTGAAAACCTTTGAAGATGTTCATAAAAATTTAATTAATCCACTAGAATTGCTTAATTATCCAAAAATTATAGTTAATGATTATGAGTATGAAAAAATATCACATGGAAATCCAATACATAATAAGAATGATATTTCAACAGGTCAAGTTGTAATTTTAATTTATGATGATATAATAAATGCAGTCGGTATAGCTGATGACAAAAAAATCTTAATTAAGAAAGTGTTTTGAAAATGAAGAAAGAATTGATGGCATTTTTAATATTGGCAGGTATATTGATATCTGCACCATCATATGCCCAATATAATTATACCTGTTCAGCGCCATATGATATGTCAGGTAAATTCGGAACTGTAATGAGCAAAGTTACTGGTACAAATCTTTTGGGTTCTAAAATTGCAGAGCATGTTTTAAAATCTCAAGTTACTAAAAATGCAGAAGGCAAATTTTCTGTTAATGTTGATTCTTTTAGCATAGCCGACTTAAAAGCAGGACGATTCAAGTCAATGGAAATTCATGGACAAAATGTCATTGCTGACGGTGTATATTTCAGTACTATGGATATTCAGACACTTTGTGATTTCAACTATATTGTCTATGATAAGAAAAATTCGACTGCTGTTTTCAAAGAAGATTTCCCCTTGAGTTTTGGTGTAACGCTTTCTGAGAATGATTTGAATAATACAATGAAAGCGGCAGGATATGACGCAATGATAGAGAAAGTGAATAATTTTGGTAAAGTCCTTTCTTTGTTTGAAATTGATTCCACTAAAGCAAGGATTAAAGATAATAAATTTATATACGTGTTTAATGTGAATATTCCGTTTTTGAATTTTGGATCAAGCTCAAAATTCTCAATAGCTTTAATTACCGATTTGCATGTTGAAAATGGTAAAGTAAAACTTGATAATCCAGAGTTATTAAATCCATACGCAAAAGTTGATTTAAATAAATTGACAAAAGTATTCAATTATCTCAACCCGTTTGAATATACACTCAAGGTGATGGAAAACAAAAATGCTGATTTGAGTGTAAGAAATGTTCAAATAGTTAATGATAAAATAAACATAACAGGTATAATAAATGTACCAAAAGATGTATTAACTCAATATAAGGAATAAATTATGGGAAGACGTAAGAAGAATAAGACTGCAAGTAATGTAAAAATATTTTTTATAGGCCTTATCCTGACTGCGCTTGTAGCAGCCGGTGTATATTACGGACTTCAATACTGGACTCCTGGCGAAGAAATTGTGGACATCCCTAAAAATCCGACTGTTCAAGTCCCACCGGATGAGCAAAAAGAACCGGATAAAAAGCCTGAACCTGTTAAAACACAAGAATATGTGAATGTGTTTTTCATTGGTAAAAATGAAAATAACGAAGAGGTATATCGTGCTGTAAAACGCATTTATAATCCTGATGTTGACGGCTCAAAAATAAAATATTCAATAAACAGTCTGATTTTAGGCCCCAAACCAGATGAAAAATCAAAAGGTGTATATACAGAAATTCCTGCTGGGACTCAGCTTTTGAGTATAGTCGAAAAACCTGATAAAGTAATTATAAATCTTTCAGCTGCTTATAGCACAGGAGGAGGAACCGAGAGTGTATATAAAAGACTGTTTCAGTTGATAAAAACAGCCAAACGTAATACGGAAAAACCTGTATTTCTTTATATAAACGGTCAACAAGCTGATGTAATAGGCGGTGACGGAATTATGATTACACAACCGTTGAGTGAGAATTCATTAGATTAATATGCTATGGAAAAAGATATAGATTATTATTTAAATCTTAATTGGACATTGATAGAAGGCGAAGATTTAGACTTTGAAGGAAATCCCTATCATTATATAATGATAGAAGAAATCCCCAGTTTTTGTTTTTGTGCAAAAACTATAGAAAAAGCAAGAGAAAATTACAAAAAACAATTAAAATTAACATTGATGGTAATGTTGGAAACAGAAGAGCATATAACAGAACCAGGTGAAGATAGTGGTGAAATAGACTGGGAAAGTATATGTCCTTAAAAAAATGAAAGGAGCTGGAAATGCAGACTATGATTGAAATTCTGGGGGGGGGGGGCACCCGAAAATAAGCTCCTGGTTGGTAAAAAAATAGGATTTACACAAAAGCCAACAGATTTAAAAAAAGAGCAAGTATCAATTTACCCAAAGACTTTATCAAAAGTCTTTTCTAAAAGTGCCTTTACGATGGCAGAGGTTTTGATAACAATCGGAATAATCGGAGTAGTTGCAGCGATGACTATACCAATGCTGATTTCAGGGTATAAAAAGAGTGTAGTAGTGAGCAGTTTGCAGAAGAATTTGTCACTTTTTTCACAAGCGGTACAACTTGCAGAGGCAAAACATGGATTTACTGATGAATGGCCTTATTGTAATGAGGATAGTTCAATAGAATGTACAGAGGATTTTTTTAATAATTATCTGTTACCTGAATTAAAAGTTATAAAAGTATGTACCCCCGAGGAATCAGAAATATGTTGGACGGACCCAAAAAGTTTGTCAGGGAATATCGGATATTTAGAAGGAAAATCTACTGTTATTCCAGCAATAACAGTATTATTAGGTAATGGTTCATCTATTTTTATGTGGGCTGGAGCTCAAAATACCCAAAGACCACACTGGCAGATATGGATAGATATAGATGGACCTATGAAAGGACCTGCATTAATAGGCGGGGATGTTTTTGGATTTATGTTAGATTACAAATCATCTGTATTAAACGGGAATTTACGTAGAAAAGGTGTTAGTATAGCAGGTGCAGAATATTCAGATGAAGATATATTAAGGAATGATTCTCAATATGGGTGCAGTAAAAGTGTAAGTGGTATATATGCCGGTCGATACTGTGGAGCGTTAATTCAACATTCAGGCTGGAAAGTTCCAAAAGATTATCCTGTGAAATTTTAAAAAGTAAGTATTAAAAAATAGGAACAACAAAAAGCGGTTCAAATTAATTGAACCGCTTTTTGTTGCTATTTGCTTTAAGTTTATTCTGTGATTAAAAAAAAACAGTTCTTAATTCAAGCTTTTTGCATAATTCGGGTTAACAGCAAGCCATTTGAATCCTTGCGTTTCAATCTCAGGGATATCGATTACAAAAGTTCCGCCGTATCTGCCTCTGGAAAATGTCAGGTAACCCTCTTTTGCCAAATTTTGAAAAGCTTTTCTTATTGTATTTGGGCTTAAATCCATTTCTCGTGACAATTCCATTATTGAGGGTAATTTGTCTCCTATTGAGTAATTTTCACTTATTAATTTTTTAATGCTGTTTTGTGTTCTTTCATAGTAATAAAAAGCTGTATCTTGGGCTTTTGCAAATATAGAGGTTTCAATACCTATGTCGATAGTTTTGTCATCAGGCATTTTTATTACTGATGTTCCGTACCTTCCCCGTCTTGAAAGTAAAATTCCTTCATCTGATAAGCATTTCAGTGCGTCATGAATAGTTTTAATACTAACATTTAACTTTTGAGCTAACTCAAAATGCGCAGGGAGTCTGTCCCCTATTTTTAAGTTCTCAGTTATGTATTTTTTAAGATCAGCTTCCACTTTTTTTACAAGGGTAATCTGGGGTATATATTCTTTTTCCAAATTGAAGTTTGATGTTTTTACTACCCAGCCAGAATCATTTGAATTTTTATATTTATGTTCTAAAATTTTTTCTTTACAAAGATATTCCAGTGCAAGTCTAGTTGTATTCGGTGAACTTCCGATATCTTTTGCAATTGTTCTTGATGATGGTAATATTTGTCCATTTTTATATTTTTGTTTTTTTATATATTTTTTGATTTCTTCAATGGTGATTTCCCTTTTTGATGTCAATTTTCTCATTTTTGATTCTTGATTGCGATCTTTAATAACAGTACCTATGCATTGTTTAGATTCTACATATCCAGCATCTTCTACAAATCTGAGTGCATTTTGCATAGTTCCTATACTTACCCCAAGCATAAATGCAAACTCCGGTTTTGTCGGTAACAGATCATTGATTTTAACTTTACCAGTTAATAAATCATTTTCTATCCAAGATATAATCCATTTTGAAATAGCTATGGCTTTTGTTTCTTTAGTATGTTTTAAATCCGGTAATGCGAAATCAATTTCGCTTATCTTGATTTGTTTTAAATCCTCTTTTTTCATACACACACCTTTTCGTCTTTAATGATACCTTATTTATAAAAAAACATCAAGCTGTTTTTTGCTATATTCAGGTCAAATATTAAAACTTTTTAACAAATTAAATGTAAAAATATATTAATATTTATTTGTATGAACGCAATAATTTTAATGTTTTTATTTTATATATGTATTCAAAATAGAAAGGAAAAATAATTTATGCAGGTAGATCAGGTTAGGAATTCAAATAATACTTCTTATACAGTTGGAGCTACAGCGACTGGAGCTGTTGTTGGTGGTTTGGGTGGTTGGTATTCAAAGCCTTTTCTAAAAAAAGGTGAGCCTACTGATGAATTTTTAAAAAATATTGAAAATAATTTCAATAAAGAATATTCAAAAACTATGCCTGATGAAGTAAAAAATATATTAGAACAATCACAGTTAACAATTAAAGAATTAGATAAGATAAATACTGTTGAAGAACTAAAAGGTATGATTTATAATCCATTGTCCCAACTTTTAGATGGTATTTCAGACAGTGAAATAGATATTTTTAAAAGTGCAATTTTAGAATCTAACAATACTTTAGCAGGCATTAATCCTGAACTTAATGATCATATATTTATAGAAGATGTAAAAAAAGCAGCTTCTGTTGAAGATGTAAAACAAGCTATCAAAAAGAGTTTAAATAGAGAGTTTGATGGTAAAAATATCGAAGAAATTAAAAATACTATAAAAATAAGATCATTAACAACAAAGAAAAAGACATTAACTCATATTTTTAATTCAGTATGGGATAATGATAAAAAGAAATTTTTAAAATCTCAAGAAAATCCGTTTTCTGAAATTGTAACAAAGGCCGCTAAAAGTGTTCAAGGCAAATACGCAGCTATATGCGCTACTATTGGTGCAGCGTTTTTGGGTATTGGTACTTTCCTAGCCTTAAATACAAAAAATAATAACAATGCAAAATAGTTTTAATGATTTTATATAAAAAAATAATGGTAATAATTTTATTACCATTATTTTTTTATTCAAAAACGGACACATAGTTGAATGTGTCCGTATAAACCCAAATCTGATAACCTTTTTCTGACCTTAATTCTTATTGAATTTTAGTCTGTTCAATAAATGAACCTGAATGCTTTTGCATCCTGCAGTTTTAAAAACCGCTGAGACATTTGTCCCTGAAATAAAGTGTTTCCACTAAAAACTTTTTTACTATTCCAACATCGATTCCAGAATATTGGCATTTCTTGAAGCTGTGGTTGATTCTCTTACTTTTTGTTTGTAAATGTAAGTTCTCAAAGCTTCTCTGATTAACTCACTGCGTGATCTGTTCTCTCCGTCTGCTACCTGATCAATTTTGTTTAAAAATTCTTCAGGCATTGAAATCAATACTCTTGCCATATATTCTCCTTTATTCTAGTGTGATTTATCTCTTATACTTTTATAAACAATTTTCGATATAAAAAAGTGCTATTTTAAATATAAAAAATATATATAAAATTTTAGGATCCAGTATTTATGCGCATTAAGGGAATATATTTATATTTACAAAACTTAATAAACAACCATAAAGTTATTTTTAATTTAGCTTTACATGACTTTTAGTTTAAGTTAATATAAATAAAAAAGGGGAAAAATGGGAAAAGAAAATTTAAGATATAAACGGATTTTATTAAAAATCAGCGGGGAAGCGCTTTTAGGAGATCAGCAATTTGGTATAGATCAAAAACCTGTTAAGATGATTGCAAATGAGATAAAAAAAGCTCAGGAGGCAGGTGCTGAAATTGCAGTTGTTGTAGGTGGCGGCAATATATTCCGCGGTATGAAAAATAGTGCAAAACTTGGAATGGATCAGGCATCCGGTGATTATGTAGGAATGCTTGCGACTGTTATGAACGCTATTGCTTTGCAAAGTGCGCTCAATCAAATAGGTGTATCTTGCAGAGTGCAAAGTGCGATTACTATTAATCAAGTTGCAGAGCCATATATTCGTCATAGAGCAATTAGACATCTTGAGAAAGGCAGAGTTGTAATATTTGCAGCAGGTACGGGAAATCCTTTCTTTACAACTGATACAGCAGCAGCCCTAAGAGCATCTGAGATTAATGCAGAGGCAATGCTTATGGCAAAAAATGGTGTTGACGGCGTATACACAGATGATCCTAAATTGAATCCCAATGCTAAGAAATTAGAAAAAATTGAATATGATGATATTATTAAAAATGGTTTAAAAGTAATGGATACATCAGCTTGTGCGCTATGTAAACAAAATAATATTCCTATAATTGTATTTGATTTTCTATTACAAGACGGTATTTTAAAAATATTGAACAATGATGAAATCGGTACATATATAGGTTCGTAGGTTAATATTGAAAGAGGTAATTGATGGCAGATTTAGAAGAACTATTTTTATTTGGTGAAGAGAAAATGGAAAAAGCTATAGCGTCTTTGAAACGAGAATTTGGATCCATTCGTTCAGGTCGTGCAAATCCTATGATTTTAGACAAGGTTTTGGTTGATTATTATGGAGTTCCGACTCAATTAAGACAAATGTCTCAAGTAACGGTTCAAGATGGTACAACATTAGTTATTTCACCTTACGATAAGTCTATATTAAAAGAAATTGAAAAAGCAATTATCAAGGCAGAAATTGGTATTACACCAAACAGTGATGGTATTTGCATAAGATTAACATTCCCGCCTTTGACAGAAGAAAGACGTAAAGAAATTGTTAAAGATGTTAAAAAGCTTGGTGAAGAAGCAAAAGTTGCAATCAGAAATGTTCGCAGAGATATGACTGATGATTTGAAAAAAATGGAAAAATCAGAAAACCTTCCAGAAGATACGGTCAAAGACAATCAAGACAAAATTCAAAAGCTTACTGATAAATATACAGGTATTGTAGATAGTGCAGTATCAGAGAAAGAAAAAGAGGTTTTGACAGTATAATGGATGTAATTGGCGGATTAAACAAAAATGCTACAAGAATGCTTACGGGGTTTATTCTTGGAACTATTTCAATGGCATGTATAATAAAAAGCGGAATTGCTTTGCTAATATTATTATATGTTTTTGTTTTTTTCGCATCGAGAGAATATGTCAAAATATTAGAGCACAAAGGATTTTATCCAAGTTTAAAAGTTATATGGCTGGCTGAAGTTGTATTCGGATTGAATGCTTATTTTCAAAGGTTTGACTTGACAGCTCTTGCGGTAAGCACATTTTCTATAATAGCCTTTATGTGGGTATTATTTCGCGGACGCCAGCCTTATATAGCCAATGCAGCCACTACAGTTTTAGGATTTATATACTGTGGTTGGTTTCCGTTGCATTTAATGTTTTTAAGAGAATTATCCTCTGCAAGATTTCATGACGGTCTTGGATTTGTAGTAATGATGTTCACTGCAATTTTGCTTACGGATATAGGCTGCTATTATGCTGGAAGACATCTTGGAAAACACAAACTTGCACCTGTTGTAAGTCCAAATAAGACAATTGAAGGCTCTATTGGCGGTATTTTTTGTGCAATTATTGGTGCTGTAATTGTTTCTTATTTTATTAATTATGAGTGGTTTTATGCTGCAATTATAGGACTTATATGTACTGTGTTTGCTCAAATCGGAGATTTATGCGAGTCTTTGATAAAACGGGATGCTGGTGTAAAAGATAGTGGGGATACTCTTCCTGGACATGGTGGCTTTTTAGATAGAACTGACAGCTTTATTTTTACAATACCAGTTATGTATTATTTCTGTAAGTATTTTGTATTTTCAAATGATTTAGTAAACGGTATTGTTAATTTTATAAAAGGACTTTTTTAGATGGATGATATTGAAAAGATTTTTGGAATAAAAGTTGGTAACAAAGATTTTTTTGTTTCAGCTCTTACACATCCTTCCTATACAAAAGAAAATAATTTGGAATATTCAAAATGCTATGAAAGACTTGAATTTTTAGGAGATGCTGTTTTAAAACTTGTGGTATCATCTATTCTTTATAAAAAATTTCCTGATGCACATGAGGGAGATTTATCTAAAATTCGTTCTATTGTAGTGTCCGATTATATTCTTTCAAATATCTCCAAAAAACTTGGAATTGATAAAATCATAATTGCATCAGAACATGATACAAAACAAGGCATCATGAAACTCGAATCAGTTACCGCATGTGCATTTGAAGCAGTTCTTGGTGCATATTTTTTGGATGAAAAGTTTGATTTGCTTACAGGTAAACTGGAGGAAATATTTATTCCTTATATAGAAGAAATTAATAAAAATATGGATAAATATAATGCAAAAGCAATTTTGCAAGAATATACCCAGTCATTGACGAAGCAAACGCCTGTGTACAGACTTGTAAAAGAAAGCGGACCTCCTCATAATCGTATTTTTACAGTTGAGGTGGAATACAATAATGAAGTAATAGCAGAAGCTGAAGGGTATTCAAAAAAAGAGGCAGAGCAAAAATGTGCATATTTAGCTTGTAAAAAGTTGGGGGTAGTAGAATGCCAAAAGTAATAGTTTCACCATCAATTTTATCCAGTGATTTTGCAAATTTGGGCAGAGACATAAGAATGATAGAAAAAGCCGGCGCTGACTGGGTGCATATTGATGTTATGGATGGACATTTCGTTCCTAATATATCAATAGGGATTCCTGTTGTAAAATCCATAAGAAAGGTTACGAAACTACCTTTTGATGTCCATTTGATGATTGAAAACCCGAAAAAATATATTAAAGCTTTTGCAGATGCCGGAGCTGATATAATTACTTTTCATTTTGAAGCTGTCGAAAGGAAAGATGTAGTTGCAATAGCAGATTATATAAAAAGTCTGGGATTGAAAGCCGGTATTTCAATCAAGCCTAAGACTAATGTAGAGGAAATAATAGAATATATTGGATATTTTGATTTAATTTTAATAATGACAGTAGAGCCGGGATTTGGCGGTCAGCAATTTATTTCAGAGTGTGCGCAAAAAATTTCAATTTTAAGACAATTCGCTGATGAAAAACTTATTATACAAGTTGACGGCGGGATAAATTCACAAACAGCGAGAGTCTGCACCAGACTCGGTGCAAACTCTTTAGTTGCCGGTAATTATATTTTCAATGCTGAAAATATTGAGGATGCAATAAAATCCTTACGCTAAACCTCTGCGCTCTTTGCGTTTTAGAATTTCGTTTGGATCAGTAGTTATTGTAGTATCTGCAAGTGTCGGATCTATTTCAGTTTCCTCTTTATTATTTGCTCTATCTTCTTCAAATTTGTCCGTTGCATTTTGTGTTGCCTCATTTACAGGTTCATTTTCTGTTGTATCTTCTGTCGTATCTTCTACATTATTTTCGGTTTCTGTATTTTCTGCTGTTAGTGTACCAAAAACTCCTGTAGCATTAGATATTGTGCTTTTTACGGTGTTTACTCTGTCTTCATTTGCTGTATTCTCATTAGAAGCATCATTAAAAATGTTTTCACCTTCATTTGCTGTATTTATTGTTTGATTCCCTAATGATACCGCGATGTTTCCTATGTTAATAGATGTAATATCATTTAATTTTAAAACTTCGTTCCCAATATTAATAGTTTCTGAGCCTACAGTTTTTGCCATATCAGATGTATCGAATGCCTCATTAATTCCATTTGTTGAAGAATAAACATTTTGTGCTTGAGTTTCTATACTTGAAAGACCTAAAGTCGCAAGTTCTTTAATTTGATTTTCTATTTGTGCTGCGCTTATTGCTGAATAATTGCTGTTTTTATCAGCTTGTAATTGTTCTTTTTGTGCGTTTAATGTCTCTATCTGTGATAATAAATTATTAGAATATTCTTCAATATTTGTTGCTGTTTCTTCAGCCTGCGTTAAAATGGTCTCCATATCATTTGTAAGACTTTCAACTGAATTGTTGTATTCAACGCTTTGTGAGATGTAATTTTTTGCCTGCTCTGTAATTGGGATAGTAGTTTCTGCTGTAGTATCTGTATCATCTGGATTTCCGGCGGAAATTTGATCGGGATTTTCCATTGCCATTTCATAAGTTATTTCATCAGCCATACCTTGATTTTTTGACATATCTTCGGCCCAAGATAAAATTGCATCAGGTACTTCTTGACCTTCATCTTTGTATTCCAAAATTTCATTAGCTGTACAATCGTTCCAATTAATTGTTAAATCTTGCGGTTTAATACCATTTGCGCCGTTAATTCCATCTACCATAATTCTCTCCTTTGTTTGAGTATAGAAATACAGTTTTATATATCGGTATTTTTTATTCTACCTTTAAAGATAAATTTATGAATTTTTTAAAATTATTGCTTTGTTTGAATTTCAGGCATTAATAAAACTTAAAAAAAGAAAAATATTAACTTTTGTAACGAAAAAGTATATAAATTAAATATAAAAAGTCAATAATTTTTTATCAAAAGTTTTTATATAAGTACGAGAGATAAATAAAGAAAAAGAGAGGCTTTAAAAATGGCAAGGACATTGTTATTTTCAGATTCTGTTGCAAATCAATATAAAGAAACTTCAAAAGCAATAAGCGAAGTGAAATTTGAGACAAGGCAGGTAATTCGCAAAACTTTGGTTGAAATGATGAAACAATCATTTTTCCATGGTGCAAGCAGATATGGTACAAACTTTATAGCATAGCAGTTACCAGTCGTTGGAAATTAAGGATAAGAAAAGGAAAAACATATTAAGGATAGGATGGAATAATATAAGACCGATTAATATCGGTCTTTTTTATTTATTTAATTGAATTATTTTATAATTTAAAATACAGGCAAAAATGAGCCATAAAAAATATGGAAATTGTAGAATTCCTGCAATGGTCGATAATTTAAAAAAGCAGATTATCATACATAATACTATTACAGTTAATAAAAGTGCTATTATAAAAGCTTTTCTTAGATTGTGCTCTTTAAAAAATACTGTTGTCCAGTATAAGTTTAGGAATAACTGTATTAAAAATACTGTTATAGCAATATTTTTTAAAAAAGATTTTTCTGCCGTTAAAATAATAATAAATGATATTCCCATAAATAGAAATAAAGTTGACCAAACATATTTGAAAACCCATTTAGGAGGTTGTATGTCAGGCTTTTTTAAATTATTAAAAAAAGTGTTGTCATATGAGTAAAACATAACAATATTATATTTATAAGTACAAATAAATTAATTAAAAGAAAAGTTAAGTTTAGTGTAGATTATTTAGTTTTGTAAAATAATCAAACAAAGCCGAAACAAAATTATATATTTGGGTATATATTAAGTATATACTTAATTGGAGTAGAGCAATATGTCAGTAAATTCAATTTCAATGGCATCGTCAATGCTTAGTTGTAATATGATAGATTCTGAGCATCAAAGAATTATGCGTCAGTTGAGAGCTTATGGTGTCGAACCTACTGGAGATAAGAGTGTAGATAAAGCAAAACTTCAAAAAATTGAGGAATCTAAACAAAATCAGAATGCACAATTGTCAAATAACAAGAGCAATAAGGAAATGTCAGAAAATAAAGTTTCTGAAAGTCAAGCAGAAAATAAAAGTCAGGGAGCTGATCAAATAGCAATGTTAAATAAATTGAAATTAGGACTTTTATAAGTAGCAAAAAAAAATATTTATAGGTTTTGAAAGTAATATGGAAAAAAATATTACTTTTACCTCATTAATAAGACCAATAAAATCAAATCTTTTTTACGATATTGCATTTGGTATGCCCAAAAAAAATTCGGTTAATTATCCCTGGACGATATCTCAAAGTGTATGTGCACCACAGGCTTACACCACAGGTGTGATAGATTGTACTATGTGCGGGATCACTGACGGAAAAGATGTTTTTATGATGCACATTTGTCCTACAAGAAAAGAGAACTCTGATTTTACAACGATAAAACAATTTTTATTAAATAAGATTAATTTTAATAATAAAGATTTAAGTGCTTTGGTAGTTGGAGGAAGATATTATCCACACAGTAACAAAAGCTATAAGCTATTCGATAATATAGTAAATTTTTTGAAATCTAAAAAAGTTCCAACGACAACTTTAAAAGGTAAAGATATCTATGAAGGTGTGGATATTTTATACAGACAAAAAAATGATGAATGGTTGATTTCAAGTAAATATTTGGATAATTTCATAAATAAAGAAGCTCCTGGAGTTGTTTTAAAAAAGATATTTCCAGAAATAAATGTATCAGACTGTGATATAATTATGTCGTAATATATTGTATTATTTAGGTTGATTTTTATAAAAATAATATTTTCGGAATAAAGGCAATTCTTTTCTCTAAAATTACTTTATATAAATACATAGAGGAAAAAGGGAAATATAAGATGCCGGAGTTTAATACAAAGGTTTCAATACAATCATTTCAACAATGTGATGGCTCAAATTTTTCGACAGCAGGACTGGATATTACAAAACCTATTGGTAAAGGGTCTTTAAGCGGTTATGCGGGTTTGGGTACTTCGTTTAAAGAAGGAACAACAGGGGCTGTCATCGATTTTAAAGGTGGATTGTCTTATGGTAAAAGTATTTTAAGCGGAGGATTTCGTATAAGACATAACATAGCCCAAAATTCTAAATCCGTACAATTCAGATTACAGCCACTAACTGTCACTGTGCCAGTTGCAAAAAATACAAATATTTATACAACTCCTTATGCCGCGACAAAGGTTATTTATGGAAGCAAAGGCGCAAATACAACAGTAGGTAATTTTACGGGTGTCTCTGCAAAATTCGGTAAAGTAAATATGTTTTTAGAAGGTCAAATATATGATATAACAGAAATTAATCCTTCAAATGCAAGTGTAAATATCGGTTTATCTATAAATTTATAAAATAGTTATAGAGTAGAGCATCTAGAAAGATTATTAATTCTATGCTATTTTATAAGTATGATAAAATTTTTTAAAATAATTACATCAATTTTGTTCTCATTGTTTTTTATTTTGGGTATTATGACAAGTATAGTTATTGTTTTTGGTCCAAAACTTGATACTTTTCTTGGCAATATACTTTTTCTATTGATTGTATTTAATCTTTTAATGCTATATTACGTAAATTGGGCAATATGGACTAAAGGAAAAAAAAGAAAAATTATAATGACTTTTGTGGTCTTTGTGATAATTATTCTAATGAGTGCTTTTATAGGATATGAGTAGCAGTTAAAGTACGAATATGGTTGTGAATATTTTTGTTCTATAATGATTATAATGAAAAAGATTTTTATATTAATTATATTATTTCAATACATAATTGGACGACCTGCATTTTCAAAAAATAAAGACTTAATTGATAAAACTAATGAAAATCAACATATACCTTCATATGCAAAAATTATGAATGAGGTCGATTCAACAGTTAAAAATAAAGATTTTCAGGTGTTTTTTTATCGATTTCACAAAAAGCCTGAAAAAGCTGTTCCTTATATAAAAACACAAAATATAGATTTATATTTTATAGATGGATATAAATATAAAAAGCCAGCAAATTATGCAAGGACATCTGCATCCCAAGCTCTTATTAGGGAAATTAATAGTGCTAAAAAAACTATTGATTTTGCAGTATTTGGATTTTCCTCCCAACCTGAGATATTAAAAGCATTATTAAAAGCTAAAAAAAGAGGGGTTCAAATTAGGTGGGTTGTTGATATGACACCTTGGAATTTTAATTTCTATGGTGGTACAAAATATACTCTTAAAATTTTGCCTAATTACAAAACAGATTATGAAACAGATAAAGAAACACTTGAAAGATATCAACAAAAAGGATTTAAAAATTATAATGGAACTTTAATTCATGATAAATACTTTATATTTGATAAAAAGGTAGTTTGGACAGGTTCTACAAATATAAGTTCATCAGGTACAGGTGGATACAATACAAATATTTCAGCAGTTATAAAATCAGCTAAAATTGCAGAGTTATATACATTAGATTTTGAAAAAATGTTTGTTCAAGGTTTGTTTCATAAAAATAAACCCGTTCTTAGTCAAAAAGGAATATTATTGGAAGACAGTTCCGTAGTTGATGTATTCTTCTCTCCAAATTCTAAAATTTTAGATGATGGTATTCTTCCGATAATTAATTCAGCAAAACAATATATCTATGTGCCAATATTTTATCTAACTAATCAGAAAATATATGATGCCCTATATGAATCTAAAATCAAAGGAGTTGATGTCAGAATAATTTTAGATGCACATAGTGCTACTACTCAACATTCAAAAGTCAAAGAAATTAGGAAGTTAGGTATTCCAATAAAAGTCGAAAATTGGGGTGGAAAAATGCATATGAAATCCCTTATTTCTGATGACACATATATTATTCTAGGTTCCTGTAATTTTACAAATACTGGAGTTAATAAAAATGATGAGAATCTTATAATTATAAGAAATACAGAACTTGCTAAAGGTTTTAAAACTAAATTTTTAGAATATTGGAAGATTATTCCAGATAATTGGTTATATTCTACTCCGAAACCTGAAGGTGAAGATAGTATAGGTTCATGTTCAGATGGATTAGATAATGACCACAATGGTTTAACAGATAAAGAAGATCCTAACTGTTCAATGTAAGGGTATATCCTTCTACAAGTTTTTTGTATTTCAGGTCTTTTGATTTTGTATTTCTTATTCTATGTTTTTCTCGATAATAATTTTCTTTTTCTATCAATTCCTTAAGTGAAATATCCTGACACCAAGTAAAGCGTTTTCCTCTTTGAATATTTCCTTGTTCTTCAAATTCAAGTGCTTTTTTGAATAAATTAGGATGATATTCTTTTAAATTTAACCATTCAATTTTTTTTTGAAAAAAGCAAAAATAACAGCCCGAACGAGACCTCCATTTATAATATTCAGGAAATCCAATACCATAATTTTCTAAAATAGTGCATACATCTTCTTTTATAATGTTGTATTCAACAAAAGGATATCTTTGTTTGATAATTTCGTTGTCCTGCGAATTATTAACTCTAGAGGATTCATCTGCTCGAATTCCTATATAAACAAAAATTTTATTCTCAGATTTTATTTTATCTTGTAGGAATTGTCTGAAAGTTTTTGTCTTCATTTCTACTGTACACCATCTTTTCATTGCTGATGGTAAAATCCCGTAAATGTTAAAAAGTTGTTCAAAATTATAAAGCGGTTTAATTCTTGTAATTTTTTTTCCAAGAAAAACTTCAATTTTATTCAGATAGTCGTATGTTTCAGGAAGATCACATTCTGTGTCAGAAAAAACGAGTTCTAACTTTTCAAAAATCTCAGGCATATTTTCCTTCATAAAAAACGCTAGTGCTGTAGAATCTTTCCCACCTGATAGAGATAAAATATGATATTCTTTTTCCATTAGTTCTCCTTATAATACGCTACACAAAAGCACAGCAAAGCATCTGCTTCACTGTGCTAAAAACTTTCAGTTACTCCTTGCAAACACAAAAATCATCAATTGATTAAAGCTTAACAAGAGGTGTATTACCTTTTATATTATTTACTAATTTCAATAGAACTAATAAGATTTTAATGATTTTTTAATTATTGCACTAAAAAAGCACCCGAAGGTGCTAATTTTAAAAATGGCGGGAACGACGAGGCTCGAACTCGCGACCTCATGCGTGACAGGCATGCGCTCTAACCAAACTGAGCTACGCTCCCATGTCCTTGGTCTTTTGACAATTTTTATTATAAAATGCTGAATTTTTTTTTGCAATACTTTTTAGCAATTTTTTTTATCTTTTGTTTTATATTGAATATGAATGTTGATAATGCAAAGTCTTATTTAGTTTTTAAAGGTCGTGCTTCGGTCATCAAAGATGCTGATAAAATATGCAGAAATGTTAATTCTGCTTTTACACATATCTCACCCTCTTATTCTTGGGTTAACCTTGGTAAGCCAATTGATTACGATTTTTTATTCACAAAAATTGATGATAGACTGAGAATAATTAGAAAACAAAAAAATTCTGCTGTTGATTCTTTAGATTATTATAAAAAGCTTATGTCTCTTGTTAAAAAATATAAATGCGCAAATTGTGGAGAATTGGCTGATATAACTTATTTGTATTGCAGAAGTAAAAAGTTAAAGGATGTTAATATAGTAGGACTTTACGGTTATAACCCGAAATCTGGCAGTTATATAGATTATGATCATGTCGCTGTAAGATTTAGGGCAGGAAAAAAAGATATCATCATTGATCCTTGGTTTGGAATTACTGATTTTGCCAGAAATTGTATTGTTAAATACAAACAAAAATATCATGACTTCTTTGAAAATTTTAACCCTAATTTAAAACTATCTCTTTTAAAAGAATCAAGTGTTTATATTGATAAAGATAATTTGGCTAAATTAGTAAAATTGTTTCCGGAAATACAATAAATAATTATTAAATGGTATAAAATAATGAATAATTTTCAAATAAATTTTACAGGTATAAAAACAACATTAAATGATGCTGATTGGGTATGCAGAACAGTTAGAAAAAATTTCCCTGCAATATCTCCTAATCGTTTATATTACGAAAATCCTAAACTAATATCTAACAATGAAAGATTATATGATTTTATAAATGAAAAAGGTAAAGTTTTACAGCAAGATAGGAACGATAGAAAATTTTTAAAATCTCCTTTTAAAATATTGAAAGAAATAATTTATTCAGTAAAAGAACACAAAGTTGCACACTGTGGAGAATACTCATCATTAGCTGAATTGATAGCAAGAATGAATGGGGTCGATAACTGTTACAGGTTTTTGATGAAAGATTATAACCATGTTTTCTTATTAATTACTAAAAAACCTTTAAAAGACGGTATTAAATTGAATGATATTGTTATAGATCCTTGGCTTGGTATAGTAGCAAAAGTAAGAGATATTTTTATGAAATATAAAAACGAGTATGGAAAAATTTTTCCGTTTGAAAATAATGAAAGTGTTGTTCTAAGACTTAAAAAGCCTTTGTCACTTGATAAAAAAGAAATTGAATATTTCAAAGAAAAATATCCAGAACTTGTTTTTAAAAGTAAAGATGGGCATAAGTTAATGGAGTTCAAATAAAAAAAAGACTCCTATTATAGGAGTCTTTTTTTTTATATTTTTAATTAAATTAATCAGCGTATAAAGGTGCTAATTTTTTAGACTGTTGAGGTATAACCCCTTCTTCGATAGATTGGTATACTCTGTAGTCTATTACAGGGAAACAATTATCAATACTTTCAATTTCGCTAAGAGCTCTTTCATCGATATTTCCACTTTCAATCATATCGCAAATTTTTTCAAATCTGTCGACATGTTCTCTGAATCTATCGGTTGCGTAATCTTTAGCTTGCCATGTAGTAATCAAAAACGGCCAGTCAGAACTTTGCAACAATAAATTTTCTCTTGCCATTTGATTTAAAGCTCTGTGAAGCAATTTATCTTCAGGTATTTCAGGATATTGATCCGCAATTTTATTGATGCGTTTTTCACAAGCGTGAATAATTGGCCACATCCACTCAGTTAAGTGGTTATTCCATACGTAGAAGTGTCCGCCTTGTCCCCAAGAACTTTCAGGAATTTGTATAGCTTCTTTTGGTGGATATGTATGTATATATTCACCGGCTGTCATTCTTTCTACTTCAGGAAGATATGTAGCAAATTTTTTGATTACTTGTTTGATAAATTCAACACCTTCAAACCACCAGTGTCCGAATAATTCTGTATCAAATGATACCATTACCAAACCTTCTTTACCGTTATGTGCTTTTTTATAATCATTAAGCATATGATAAATTAAGGTTGTATAGTGGTCTGAGTTTTCATTAATTTTATTTAATGCAAGTACCGGATCATATAACATTTTGTCACCTAAATCAGTAGTAGGTGATGTAATTCTCCAGTAGTGCATGCCGGATTTGTCGTCTTTTTTGTGGAATTCTCTGAAACATCCATCACCTGGATATCCATCAGCAGCTGACCATACCTGATATCCTGCTCTATCGTTTCTTCCCATTACAGCGACCTGTGCATCTGGTAACCAGTAAGCTGAATATGTATCATAACCTGTAGCCGGACGTTCTGGAAGCGGTATATATTCAATATTTCCGTATACTCCAATAACACGTCTGTTACCAATTGAATTACCACCTTCAATTACATGTGATTCAGTAAAGAAGTATTCGATATCATTGTTTTGTAATGTCACTTCAATAGCAGGTCTCCAGTGTTTTTGACCGTCTTTTCCTACATATTCATAACCTTGTCTGTAGGCACATTCAGGCAGCCAGCAACCGTCAGCTTTTTTACCGAATAATCTTTTCGTTGTGTCTGAACCTACCTTAAATTGAGCGTTCAAGTTGCTGTCAGTAGCTAACAATGGAGAAAATCCGTGAGTTGCTCCGGATGTTGTAATTTCAATACATCCAAGATCCTGATATTTTTTAAATTGGGCAATTAAGTCCATTCCGTATTTGTTGACAAAAGAATCCTTAATATGATTGAACCAATCATAGTAGTATTTAGCTAAGTATTTTAAATGCTGAGAATGCGCAACTTTAGGATCAGGATATCTGTCTAAATCCTTTGAAACTTGAGCGATTCTTGAATCAAGATATTTAACAAATCCTTGTTTTAAATGTGCATCGTTCAGCTGTTCTGCCAATATAGGGGTTATACCGACAGTCAACTTTGCTTTGATACCTTCATCATATAGGTCTGAAATTGCATTAAGCAAAGGAACATAGGTCTCTGCCATGCATTCATAAAGATTCTCTTCCCCGAAAGGCCACATGCCGGCTTTTCTATAGTAAGGAAGGTGGCTGTGTAACATAAATACGAATTGTCCTACTGACATCTTTGCCTCCATTATCTTCTTATTAGCGAATTATTATATAACTATAATCCAACTCTATAATTTTAATATATACCACAAAAGGCTAAAAAATATAATCCTTGAGAACTAATTCTTGTGAATAATGTTACAAATTTTAATGATTATTTTTATATACTTTGTATACAATACTTTAGAATTACTTTTGATAAAATTTTATTTATAAGAAGAAATATTAAAAAACTTTAATAAGATACTTGAAAAATATAATATTTTATATTAAAAGTATAATTGCTCACATCCTCGAGTATGGTGCAGTCATTAAGCACCGCAAGATACAGAAAAGGAAAAGTAAAATGGCGAATATTAAATCTTCTAAAAAAAGAGTATTGATTGCAGAAAGAAACAGATTAAGAAATGTAGCAATGAAATCATCAATAAAAACTGCAATTAAAAATGTTCTTGAATTAAGTACATCTGATGATAAAGAAGCCTTAAATGCAGCATTATCAAAAGCATATCAATTATGTGATAAAGCAGTATCAAAGGGTATACTTCACAAGAACACAGCAGCCAGAAAAAAATCAAGATTAACTAAAGCTGTAAATAAAAATCAAGCAAAATAGTTAAATTAGAAAAAGAAAAAACACACCGATTTATTCGGTGTGTTTTTTAATACTAAGATACAAGTAAATTTTATGTAAAGATTGTAGTAATAAAATATTTTGATAGTATAATTAAAGTATTAAACAGTTACTACAAGGGAATAACTATGCAGCAGCAGATAGAAAAATTTGAGAAAAAACAAATTAAGAATATAGATTTCAACTGTGATTTAGCACAAAGTTTCGGTGTATACAAAAACACCTCAGAATATGAATTATTGGATTATGTAAGTTCTGTAAATATATCTTGCGGATTTCATGCAGGAGATCCTCTTACAATTCAAAAAGCGCTTCTTTCAGCGAAAGAAAAAAATATTGTCATAGGTGCTCATATTGGATTTGATGATATACAAGGGTTTGGATATCGAGCAATGGATTTGGACGAAGATGAAATTGAAGCTCTTGTTATATATCAAGTTGGAGCAATAATGTCATTTGCAAAAAGTTTCAATTTGGAAATTGAGCATGTGCGTCCCCATGGCGCAATGTACAAACAAGCAGCGGAAGATTTTCAATTTGCAAGTGCCATTGCAAAAGCTATTAAAAAATGTTCAAAATGGCTTGTATACTATGGCGCATCAGGAGATGTGACAGAAAAAGTAGGTGAGTATGTAAATCTTCCGATAGCGCAAGAAATTCATCTTGAAAAAACATACAATGTGGATGGTACTGTCGATTTTTCAATGAAAGATAACTCAAGTGTATTTGACAATGTAAACCGATTGAAATTGTTGTTATATAATTCTCAAATAACAAATAGAGAAGGCGGAAAAACAATAGTTAATGCTGATACTATTCATTTTTCAAATAAAGTTCCTAATATTATAGAAATAGCACAAGAGGCAAAAAAGATAATTACTCCGGTGCCGGTAAATTATAAAAATGCATATGCATCCGGCTGGGTTGAATAATAAGGATAATGGTGATGAAAAATTTTAGAAATAATATGAGAATGCCTAAAGATGCAGCTTGGTTAGTTCCAGGACTACAGGTAAAACGTTGGTTTGCAATGATTTTTTTAGGTGCATTGATGATGACTATAGGTTTTTTAATTTTATGTGATATAAAACCTGTCTTTTATACAATGCAGTTTATAAGAAAAATTGCTATGAACGTATCTACAGAGTGGGTTGCATTCGCAATAGTAATGTTTGGTGCCGGAATATTCTTCAAAGGTTGGCAAAAGACTAACATATCAATGCTGGGACTTAATTCAGAAAAAGGCAATGAAAGTATTTTAGAGGCTTTATACAGACGCCGCAAGCTTAATAGAGGTCCCAAAATAGTTGCAGTCGGGGGCGGTACAGGTCTTTCAATGCTTTTAAAAGGGATTAAACATATCACAAATAACATAACGGCAGTAGTTACAGTCGGAGATGACGGCGGTAGCTCAGGCAGATTGCGTGAAGATATGGGAATATTACCTCCTGGAGATATAAGAAATTGTATTGCTGCATTAGCAGATGATGAGGATTTAATTACAAAATTATTCCAATATCGTTTCAAATCAGGAGAAGGGTTGGAAGGTCACAGTTTTGGAAATTTATTTTTAACTGCTCTGTGTGCAATAACTGGAGATATGGTAAGAGCTGTTAAAGAATCTTCAAATGTATTATCAATCAGAGGACGAGTATTACCATCTACATTAGATGATATGAAGCTTGTTGCTGAAATGGAAGATGGTCGTATAATTCATGGTGAATCAAATATTCCTGAAGCCCATGGCAGAATAAAAAGACTTTTTACAGATCCAAGACACTGTAGAGCTTTAGAAGATGTAATTCTTGCAATAAAAGAGGCAGATTTAATAATATTAGGACCAGGCAGTCTATATACCAGTGTAATACCAAACCTTTTAATTGAAGAAATATCAAATGAAATTGCTAAATCTAAGGCAAAGAAAATTTATGTATGTAATATAATGACACAGCCTGGAGAGACTGATAATTTTACCGCATCAGATCACGTAAAGGCTCTTATGCAGCATGCAAATAGTAAAAATATAATAGATACTGTATTAGTAAATGATTGTATACCGTCAAACCTTGCGAAAAAGTATGAATTAGCTGGTTCATACCCTGTAAAATTAGATTATGAAAATATTAAAAAACTGGGTGTAAAAATGTTTCCTAAAAAGCTAATAGAAGATAGCAAAGAAGGTCTTGTAAGACACAGTTCAAACAGAGTGGCACGAGCTATTTATTATTGGTTTAAAAAAGAGCATAAAAACATGAAAAATGTAAGCTTAACACCTGATGAATATGATAATCAGAAAGTTTCAGTCTAATGATAAAAAAAGTAAATATAAATACTCTAAAAAAAATAAAAGCATCAGGAGAAAAATTTTCAGTATTGACTGCCTATGATTTCTCAACAGCTAAATATATAGATGAGGCAGGTATAGATGTCATATTAGTAGGTGATAGTTTAGCAATGGTCGCCTTGGGATATGAAACAACTCATTCAGTAGGGCTAGAAGAGATGAGAATTTTTACAAAGGCTGTTGCTAAAGGCGTAAAAAGAGCGCTAGTGGTAACTGATATGCCTTTTTTAAGTTTTCATTGTGATGTTGTGTCTGCTGTTAAAAATTGTGGAGATATGATAAGACAGGGTGCTAATGCTGTAAAAATTGAAGGATTTAGCGATTATATATTATCAGTAGTGAAAAGACTTACTGATACAGGTATTCCCGTAATGGGACATTTGGGCTTTACTCCACAATTTTTGAATACTCTAGGAGGGTATAAAATTCAAGGAAAAACTAAAGAAGCAGCTGATGAAATTTTTTCTCAAGCTAAAGAGTTACAAAAAGCTGGAGCATTTGCTATTGTACTTGAAATGGTACCAGAAGAAAGTGCGAAGTATATAACCGAGCATATCGAAATTCCGATAATTTCTTGCGGAGCAGGACGTTATTGTGATGCTCAGGTTTTGGTCTCGGATGATGTATTTGGTAAATACAGTGAATTTACGCCAAAGTTCGCTAGAAAATACGGTGATATGAGGGCTTTAATTTTAGATTGTGCAAGAAAATTTGATTTTGATGTCAAAAATGGTAGATTCCCATCTGAAAGTGAAATTTTTTGATTGCTTTAAAAAAAATAGGAGAATAATTTTTGATTAATAATGACCTTTTTATAACAGTTGTTGTAATGTTTCTTTTATCATTTGTTGCAATTTTATTACTGTTAATAGTATTGATTTTTGTATTTGTTAATTCATATAAACAAAAAACTTTTAAAATATCACCTGTTCAAATTTGGCTATCTATATTGTCATTTATAATTTTATATTTAGGAACACCGTTTTGGATTTTGGCATTTGCACAAAATGCTAAGCAATCACAAGCAGAGCAATTGTATAAATTAGCTGTTTCAGTTTCGGTTATTCCTTCAGTTAAGGCTAATATATTGGAGGAGTTGGGAAATCATTATGTTGTATTTTTAGATGGACAAAATGCTGTTAAAGCGTTTGAAGATGCATTGAATTTGAACGAAAGTAAAGTTGCGACAGTCCAGTTATGTCGTCTATATACTATAAAAGGTGAATATAAGTCAGCAATCAATATGTGTCAAAAGCTAGAACTGTCACAGATTATTGCAGTTAACTACATTTTGCAAGATGATTATAAAATAGCTTATGAGGTTATAAATAAAAAAATTCAGAACAATAAAAAGCCGACTTGCTGGGACTATGCAACAAGAGCTTATATATACAGACAAACAGGTAAAAAAGATTTATTCGAAAAAAACTATAAAAAAGCATTAGAGTTATGTCCTGATAGTGAAGCCTTAAAAAATTTATATAAAAATAAAAATTATTATAAGGATTTATATTCTCAATATAAAAAGCAGTATAATTTTTAAAAATTGTGATATAATTTTTTCAAAAAGAGGTGAGAGTAATGTTGTTTCATACAATAGCTGAAGTAAGAGCAAAAATAAAAGAGTGGAAAAAAGATGGTCTAACAATAGGATTGGTTCCCACAATGGGTGCTCTCCATAAGGGACATTTAAGTCTTATACAAAAAAGTGTGGCTAAATGTGATAAAACAGTCGTTTCTGTGTTTGTAAACCCGATACAGTTCTGTCCCGGCGAAGATTATGAAAAATATCCTAGAACGCTGGATTCTGATAGAAAATTAGCTGAAGATGCCGGCGTTGATATAGTTTTTGCTCCGTCTCCGGCTGAAATGTACGGGGAAGGTCATATTATGTCAAATGATTTTTTAACTTATGTCATTCCTCCGTTTTTTTATGTAAATAAATTGTGCGGAAAATCAAGAGTCGGACATTTTGATGGCGTCTGTACTGTAGTAAATAAATTATTTAATATTGTTCAGCCTGATTATGCATTTTTTGGAGAAAAGGATCGGCAACAGTTAATTATTATTAAGAAAATGGTTAAAGATTTAAGTATACCTGTAGAAATTGTTCCTTGTCCTATAATCAGAGAAGATGACGGTCTTGCAATGAGTTCGAGAAATAAATACCTTACTCCTGAACAGCACAAAGATGCTCTTGTTTTAAAAGATATTTTATTTAATATAAAAGCATGCTATAATTCAGGTATAAAAGATATTGATGCTTTGACAGAGACCGCATATCATTATCTTAAAGATTGTCATAATCTTGAATATCTTGAATTTAGAGATGAAGAAAATTTGGAATTAAAAAAGAAAGCAGACGAAGATACAATAGTTTTTATAGCTGTAAAAGTAGGTAATGTAAGGTTGATAGATAACATATCATTAAAAGAATAGTTTATTAAGAGGGAAAAATGATTGCGTTATTGAATTTTTTTAAAAAGTTTTTAAGAATTTTTATAGATATGTCTTTTATGGGACAAATCATTTTGACTTTTATAATTTTAGCTTTTGCTATGTATTGGTTCTTAGATTTGATTAATTATCAATATCTTGCATTTTTGACTCCCGTTGCTAATAATATAATTGATTTCATGCATGCATATTTTGAGGAATCTCTAAATAAAGGTGCAAATAATACTGATGGTTCTTTGTTTCTTTTTATAATGTTTTTGGTTATAGTGATTACATTTCTTTCACAGATGAAATCATTCTCCGCATCGGCAATAAGACGACTTTCAAGAACAATTGACAGAGTAAAATCAAAAAAGGAAGATGAATTTAATGCCCAACTGCGTGCAGAGGCTGATCAAGCTATTCTTGCATATAGAAATGTTGTATTAATAGTACGTTTAGCTGTTAAAAGACGTATGCTTGACGATAGAAGAACAGAGGAGGAAAAAGCAAAAGAAGCTCAAGAAATGAGTGATAAATTAATCTGTGAATTGTATTCAAGAATAAAAGAATCTCCTTGTTGTAAATTTGCTAAAAACGGTGATCAGTTGGTTGTTACATTAAAAGGTTTTACCCATGTTGATAAACTTTTGTATTATGTTGATAAAGCTTTAGAAGATATGCGCACAGAGCTTCGCAAGGATAATTATATTTTGAAATCATACGCAGCAATCGATGCATTTGACGATAAAGCGTTATTAAAAGATGTATATTATGATTTGCAAATTTTACTTAAATTAAATTTGTATAACGAAATAGTTTGCTATGGCAACTTTTGTAACAGATATTATATGGAGTCTAAAAACTTATTTGAAGCATATTTAAAAGGTGTATATGATACTACTGAGCCTGAGAACGTTTGGACTTTAGTTAAAAAATATTAAGTTTAAGCTTGATTTTTTAAGTTTTTTAATATAGAATTTTCTCATAGACCGCAGACAATTAGTCGGTATTTACCGTTAAATGTTAATTACAGCTAATCGAGGTTACACTGGCGAATATTCGATTTTATCGAAAATAGTTATAACGTGTGATTTTGCGGTTAAGGTGCGCAAAATCTTTTTTGTATGAAAATGATTTTACCTCCAAAATAACAGGTCGATACAAAAGATAAGGAGCTGACAATGTCAACAAAACAATTTAAATCAGAAAAAATAGATGCTCTAAAATCAAAATTAGAAAAGGCTAAAGTTGCAGTTGTTACCGAATACAAAGGCTATTCAGTAGAAGAAATCACAAATCTAAGACGTGCTCTTCAAAAAGAGGGCGGAGATTATATGGTAACTAAAAATACTTTAGCTAAAATTGCCGTTAAAGGTACTGATTTTGAAATTCTTAATGATACATTTAAAGGACCTATCGCTTTGGCTTTTGGTTATGAAGATCAGGTAAGTCCTGCTAAAGTTGTTGCAAAGTTCATCAAAGACAGCAAAAAAGGTGTAATTTTAGGTGCAGCTTTAGATGGTAAATTGTTATCAGCACAAGAAACAGAAGCATTGGCTAAATTGCCTTCAAAAGAAGAACTTATTGCAAAAATACTTGGTTCAATCAATTCACCTGCATCAGGTATTGCAAATTCTGTCAATGCAGTTATGGCTCAACTTACAAGAGCTATGGCAGCAGTCAGAGATCAAAAGGCTGCATAATTGCGGCTTAATTTATAGTACAAAATAAAAAAGAAACATACAAGGAGAAAAAAATGAGTAACGTAGAATCAATTTTAGAATCAATTGAAAAATTAACTTTATTAGAAGCAGCTGAATTAGTAAAAGCTATGGAAGAAAAATTCGGTGTATCAGCAGCAGCACCTGTAGCAGTTGCAGCAGCAGCTCCTGCAGCAGCTGGTGAAACAGCAGCTGAAGAAGCATCTGAAGTAAGCGTAATTTTGGCTAATGCAGGCGCTAACAAAATCGCTGTATTAAAAGAAGTTCGTGCTATCACAGGTCTTGGCTTAAAAGAAGCTAAAGATTTAGTTGATGGTGCTCCAAAACCAGTTAAAGAAGGCATCAAAAAAGAAGATGCTGAAGCTATCAAAAAACAACTTGAAGCTGCTGGTGCTACAGTTGAAATTAAGTAGTTCATTTGTAGAAAAGCATTATAAAAAATCCCCGCAAAGCGGGGATTTTTTAGTGTTAGCATTTAATTAAATAACAAAATTGAACAACTCTTGTATTTCCATATTAAAAGCTTTAGCAATGGCCTCTAAATTTTTGACTGTTATATTACTTTCTCCTCTTTCAACCATACCTATAAAATTTCTGTTTAATTCCGAGAGTTCAGCCAACTTCTCCTGAGACATTTTCCTTTTCATTCTTTCAATACGAATTTTTTGTCCTAATTTTTCTGTCAAGTCAGTGTGTGAGCATTTTTCCATACCTATAATTTTAAACACCTATATGTTGACTTGCTACCCAATATTATGGTAATATGAAAAATATATTAAGCAATTAGCTAAGTTTCTATAAAATATTCATCAGATTTATTATAATTTAAATAGTTTTTATAAAGGTATTTCCTTATCATAGCTAAGGAAATAATTGTAGTAAGAGTCATAGCTTACTGCAAGTCAATAGAGGTGAATGCTCCTTTTTTTAATAAAAAAGTCACCTCTTTTTCTTTTATGTAATTTTGCAAATTTTATTATACTCGCAAAATTTACATATAGATTTGTTTTCTTTTCCTTCAAATTCTGAGGTTTGAGTAATTATTTTACATTTTTCTTTAAGTACTGTTTTATAAATTTCTTTTAAATTAGGGGAAAACTCAATAATTTTATTTTCGTTATTTTTCAAATCAATATATACGAAATACAAAGAATCTTTTTGGGGCAGTATTAAATCGGCACAAATGAGATAAATCATAGTTTGAAAGTCTTTTTCCGGATTTTTTGGTATAGCTCCGGTTTTGTAATCTAAAATGTAATAGTTTTTATTTTCCTTAACGATAGCATCAATTCTTCCGAAAATCCAGAAATCATCAAGTTTTGCTGTGACTGAATATTCAGAATGAATACATTTTTTTGAAAAGTATTCATTATTTTTAAGGCTCTCCCAAATTTTATATTCTTCATTATTAAGAGCTTTTTCAAGTTTTGAAATATCTGAGCCTTTGTGGTAATAGTTTGCAAGAGCGTGAATTTTTTTGCCTTTTTCAAACAGTATTGGATTTTGTGGCACAATTATTTTTTTATTAAATTTTAAATCATATTTGACAGGACAACTTTCAAAAGTTTTCAACATATTAGGAGAAAAATTTTTCATAAATTACCTGCTTTCATATTAATTATATCAAATATTAATGATGGTTCTTGATCTATTATTTTTTCATAAGATTTAGATTTTTTACTCATTGTAATTTGCAAATATTTTTTTGCTCTTGTAATTGCTACATATAAAAGTCGTAAGTTTTCGGATAAAATTTCCTGTTTTAGTTGAAATTCTGATTTGGCTTTATAATTAGGATTCATTTGCCTTACATTTTCCATAAAATCTGATGATTTTAATTTGATTTGATTAAAGTCAAGAGTAAGATTTTTTTCAGTCATTTCAGGTAAAAATACAAGGTCGAATTCATCTCCTTTTGATTTATGTAATGTCATAATTTGGACTTTGCCTTGTAAAAATTCTTTATTACTTTCATCTTCTTCTGAGAAAAATTTGAATCCGCTGAGGGATGTTTTTTTAGAAAGTTCCAAAAGTCTTGTCATAATATATTCAAAATTACTGTTATTTATACCGATACGTTTTATTAGTGTCGAAATTAAGTATACATTCGATTTTTCGATTTCACTTGAAAAATAATAAAGACCTATTTTAATAGCTAGTTGATCGGAGCTTAGATGCGGAAAAGAAAGCCAATAAGTTAAGTCCCAATAGAATTGTTCAAGATAAGTATTATTTATATTGTCACAATTAATTGAAATAAATGGGTTTTCATATTTTCTTATCTCACATCCCAGCCTTTGTTTATAAAACCCAGATTCAGCAAGTGTTTCGTAACAATCCGCAATGATATTATTATCAAACGGATTTAATATCATTAGAAGCACAGCATAAATTACACGAAATATAGTTTTTTGCTCAAGACATTCACTTCTTGTAATTGTCTTTAGCCCGCTGTTGTTTATAAAATCCATCCATTGAACTACTTGGAAATTGTTTCTTAAAAGAATACCAATAGTAGTTTTAGGATTTTTTTTGAGGGCGTTTTTTATAACTGATAAAATATAATTTTTTTCTTCTAATGTGCTGTCAAATATTTTTGCAGTAAGCGCATTTTCACTTATTGGATTTTTACCTTCTACAGGGTGCATGAAAATTTTATAAAATGCATTTTGCATTTCTTCTTTGCTATCAGCAAATTTTACAAGCTCATTAGCAAGAGTCCATACGTCTTTTGTGCATCTTTGGGAACAATCCATGCTTACGTTATCGGAATTTTTTATAAAATTCCTAAATCCTTCGACATCTGCATTGGAGAAAGTTGTTGTGATAGCCTGATTAATGTCACCGCAGCGGATAAGGTTTTTGTATTTGGCACTTAATAAATTTATGAGTTTCTGTTGAATAGCAGATGAATCTTGTGCTTCATCTTCAATAATAAAATGACATATATTTTGATAATGCGCGAGAATATCCGGATTTTCTTCTAAAAGTCTAACCGATGATATAAGCATGTCATCATAATCTATTAAATTTGAAGCCTTTAAAGTAGTTTGGTAATCATCAAAAAATATTTGAAATTTTTTAAGTTTTGCATCTGTAATGTTAGAGTTAAAAACACCGTTACCTATTTTAAATACCGATATTGCTCTGTCAAAATCATCAGTTTCTGTTTTTTTTAGTTTTAATTTTGTAGCAATTTCTTTTACAATTCTTGAACGTTGAGTGTCATCACAAATTTCAAAGTCTGAGGATAATCCAAGACGCTCAAAATTTTCGTTTTCTTTTAAAATTCTAAGGGCAAGTCCATGAATAGTACTTATATTGGGAAGTTGAGCGGAATTTTCACGAATTGTTTTTATTCTTTCTCTAAAATTGCGTGCAGCAGATTCCATATAAGTCAGTACAAATATATTTTCAGGATTAACCCCAATTTCTAAAAGTTTAATAATCAGAGCTAATAAAATAGTCGTCTTGCCGGCTCCTGGAACCGCAGAAATTGCCATTTGCCCTGACTTATAATTCAATACTGGCTGCTGATCTGGTCTTGGTGTTATTTTGAATTGTTTTTGAATTTCAGAGGGTGTCTCTTTAGGACTATCTACTATAATATATTTTTCAATACCGCCAAAGTTTTCTATCCCGTTACCATCAAAAAGGCTTGAATAGGTATATATTTTTTCTTCTGCACATAGAATCAATTTTCTTAAAATTCTCGCAGTTTTCTCTTTACCTAATTCTATATTGTCGTCAATTGTAAACTCATCTTTGGACCAGCCGCGTTGGAATACCCAAGCGTTATATAAAGGTCCTGTATCACTTTTTATCCATTCATCACTTGATACATCAAGCCATATCTGATATTTTGTCTTGATTTGATTGTCAATGATTTTTTGAGGAGTCCCTATTACAAGATCCCATTCTTGTATATCCAAGATTGAGTATGGGTTTTCAGAGATTATTGAATTCTCAAGCTGGGTAATAATTTCTGATTTTCTTTTTTCAAAATCTGATTTAAAAATATTTTCAAATTCTTGAAGCTGTTTTATGAAGAAATTAAATTTATTTAAAGTGTTTGCATCAAAATTTTTCAAATCAACAAGCTCTTCGTAAATCTCAAGAGCTTGCGCGGATAGTGATCTTTCTGAATTTTTATTATTATTTGCAATAGCGAGGAATTTTTGATATCTTTCGTTGTAATCTTCGTGGGGAAATTGATATTCAATAATTTCTTTGGTCTTGTCAAAGTTATCTAAGATTTCACGACAATATCTTATAGGAATTTCTAAAAAATTAGAAAGTATAATTCTCAAGTCAAAAGTGCTTAATTTATCTCTCATTCCGCAGTTTAGTTTGATAATAGTTAAAACTGACAGCACAAGAGGGTTTTGAATAAGTTTTTCGCTGCCTGATAAAAATAACAAATTAGTATGATTTTTAATATTTTCTTTAAGTGAAAATTTCAACATGTCATCTATTACAGGTGTAATCACTGAAATTTCGGAAGGCTTTACCTTTGATTTTAAAAGATTGTTAATTTGCTCAGATGCCAGATCTATCATTTTTGCACGTTTAGATGGAGATTGAAGTGAAAAATCATGTAAAATTTCATTTTGGTCTTCAGTAATATTTTTAAAGATATTTTCAGCATCAAATTTTAATTTAGAGTTTGCATCTATAGAAATTATAGGCTCATTAAAAAGTTTTTCAAATTCCCAAACAGCGGTTTTGTCAGCACTTAAATAACCAGTTCTGCTGGCTCCTTTTCTGTCAAAAGCAATAAAAACATCTTTTAATTGCGGTGCAAGGTATTTTATAAAATCAAAACAAATTGGAGTAATTTCATCTCCGTCATCCAAAATCAAATATTTAATATTTTTAAAATATTCTGTATTTTTATAAATATAATTAAAAACAAGTCCCTGTCTTAAATAGTCAAAATCTCTTAGATAAAGTGTTTTAGCAAGCAATTTTTTAAGTGCAAGTTTTGCATCATCAGCAAAACTTTCCCCCAATACTCTTGATCTCCAATCAACTTCATCATCGGTCAAATTATTCTGTACTATAAGAGAATATCTTCTGAATAATTGGTGCAGCAGTGATTTTTTAGAATTATAACCTTTAAATTGAACTTCTTTGATAATATCTTTGAGGATAAATTGTGAAACTTCAAGTCCTGCAAGATTTGGCAAAATCTCTTTTCCAGGGTATGGATTGATATTTTCCAATACCGCCCAGTTGTCAATAATAGTATTGTATACAAGCGAGAAAAAAGAATGTACTTCTAATTTCTCAACAGCAGGTATCTTTAATAGATTAAGTGTACTTTCTACAAATTTATTTTTAAGTTGAGAATTTTGAACGATTACAAGGATAGAAGATGCAGGAACTCTATTGTTTAGGAGTTTTGCGTAATTTTCTATCAGAATTTCTGTTTTATTAGATGATACACTTCCTTCTAAAATCAACTTAATCAATCCTCTTTTTATAGTATTTTATCACAAAAAAAGTGTTATTTTTACGTTTCAAACTAATACTATTAAACTATTGCTTTTTTGAAAAAAATGTTCTAGTATTATACTGTAAATAAAGAATAATAAAAGCATTGCAAGAAAGTGGAGGTAGAAATGCAAGAATTACAAGAACAAATCGGACAATCAGCAGGACAAATTTACAACTATTTGTCATCAAACAATGGAAAATCAACATTTGCTAAAATGAAAAAAGAACTAGATCTAAAAGGAAACTTTGCAGAACTAGGACTTGGCTGGTTAGCAAGAGAAGACAAAGTTGCTATTTCTAAAAAAGGTGCTTCAGTAAGTATCAGCTTGAAATAGTTTTGATATTGTCAAGAAATTAAAAAGTTTAAAAAAAGAACATCCATTTATGGGTGTTCTTTTTTATGTAAAAAAAAAAACTTCTAAAAAGAAGTTTAGTAGTAAGTGTGTAGGTAGGTTATAGTAAGTAAATATTATAGCTTTGTTATATACAAATAAAGTATTTTATATATATAGAATTTCAAATTTTAATTATTTTGTTACAAAAGTTTGTAAAAATATATTTTTTTGATTTATAATTGTTTTGCTTTAAAACAAACAATGAGGAAAATTATGAAAATAGCAGTTTATCCCGGTAGTTTTGATCCTATTACAAAAGGACATATTGATATTTTAAAAAATGGAGCAGAAATTTTCGATAAGGTGATCATTGCAGTAGCAAGAAATTCCGAGAAGAATGCCTTTTTGACAGTAGAAGAAAGAGTTGAGCTTATAAAAAAGAGCGTCAAAGATATAGAAAATGTAGAAGTTGACAGCTTTGACGGGCTGACAATAGAATATGCCAAAAAAAGAAATGCAAATGTAATATTAAGAGGATTAAGAGCAGTATCAGATTTTGAGTATGAAATGCAGTTATCACAAGCTAATAGTGCATTATCAAGCGATATAAAGACTATTTTCATGATTACAAAGCCAAAATATAACTTCATCTCCTCAAGTACAATAAAAGAAATATATCTTAATAATGGTGACATTTCAAAATTTGTACCTGAACCGGTCTATGAATTATTGCAAAACAGAAAATAAGCCAAATAAAAAATATAAATGTAAAATATCTTAAAATACTTGTTAATTAAATAAAAATAGTTTGACAATTGTTTTTCGCTCTTGTAGAATGTAATTATCAAGAAAGGGATATGTAATACAATGCAACAAAATGGCGTATATGACTTATTAAGACTGTTAGAAATGTCAATTGAAGAAAGTTTTCCTATAATTCCGGGACGTTTTGTTTTGGCAAAACCAAAAGAAATAGAAGCTTTAATTGATAAGATATATAGTAATTTACCTGTTGAAATTCAGGAAGCAAGAGCATTTTTAAGACGCAGAGATGAAATGCAAATGGAAGCACAGCAAAAGGCTGAAAAAATAGTTGCTGATGCTCAAGCAGAGGCTGATAGAAAATTGTCAGAAGCTGATTTTATAAAAGCTTTGGAACGTGAAGGTAATCGTATAAGATCTCAAGTCCAAGAAGAATGCGAAGAATTAAAAAGAAAAGCACTAGAAGAAGCTGATGAAATCAGAATGAAAGCTACAGAAGATGCAATGAAAACAAGAGAAGGTGCTGAAATATATGCAGAACAAGTGCTTACTAACCTTGAACATGATTTGACTCAACTTCAACAAGTAGTAAAAAATGGTCAAGTGTATATGGAAAAACTTAGATCTGAATCATATAGTAGTTATGATTCTTCGAGTTCTTATGAAATGCGAAACAGATCTGTTGATTTTAAGATAAAGTAATTTTGTAACTAAATAAAACAAAAAGAGCATGGATAAGTTCATGCTCTTTTTGTTTGCAATTGTTTACAATTATTTGCATTTATTTATTTTTGTTTTATTATATATTCATAAGCCGATTAAATAGAATGTGATCTCTCTCACATTCTATTTTAAAAAGGACTTAAAAGTTGAAAAATTAATAGGAAAAAGGAAATAACAATGGGTATCAAAGGAAAAAATGACAGAATGGTAGTTCTAGCATGTGAAGACTGCAAAGAAAGAAACTACACAACAACAAAAAACAAAAAAAATATCAAAGAAAGACTTGAGTTAAGTAAATATTGTCCTAAGTGTAAAAAACACACAAATCACAAAGAGACTAAGTAACGCAAGTTAAGAAGCAAAAGGGGATTACTACCCCTGATGCGTCCTTAGTTCAGTTGGTAGAACGTCGGTCTCCAAAACCGGATGTCGAGGGTTCGAGTCCTTCAGGGCGCGATTTTAAAAAGAATAAGGAAACCAAATAATGATAGGCAATGATACATCATCACAAGCAGGAAAAACTCCAGCATTTATAGACGGAATAAAAAATTACTTCAAAGGAGTAAAATCTGAATGGGGTAAAATAAGCTGGCCCGAAAAACGTCAAGTGGTAGCTGAGACTTTGTTTGTAATTGTGATAGTGTTTGTATTTACAGTATCAGTTTATCTAATGGATATAATTTTTAAAGGTTTATTAGGACTTATAAAATAGTTCTTGGAACAAAAAAATAAAGGTGGCTTATGGCAAAAAAAGAAAAATCAATGGAAGAACAATTAAATGAAGATTTAAAAGCTGAAGCTCAAGAGGCAGAAGCTCAATCACGTGCTGAAGAAGAGAAAAAAGAAGCCAAAAAAAATCAGAAACGCTGGTATATAGTTCACACAGTGACAGGACATGAAAATAAAGTAAAAGTAAATCTTGAAAAACGTATTGAATATATGAACATGGGTGAGAAAATCTTCCGTGTAGAAGTTCCACAAAAGACCGTCACTCAAATGAAAGGCGGCAAAAAGCAAGAACGTGAAGAAAAAATCTTCCCAGGGTATGTGTTAGTCGAAATGATAATGGATGAAGACAGCTGGTACGTAGTTCGCCATACAGCAGGTGTTACAAAATTTGTAGGATCAGCTAAAAAGCCGATACCTGCTAGAGATAGTGAAATCAAAAAGATTATTCACCGCTCAACATCACAGACTCAAAAGATTGAATTGGATGTTAAAGCTGGAGATAAGGTCAGAATCATATCTGGACCTTTTGCAGACTTTGTTGCGGATATTATTGAAGTATATCCAGACAAATCAAAATTACGTGCAAACGTATCAATTTTCGGACGTGAAACGCCTGTAGAATTGGAATATAAGCAAATAAACAAACTATAATAAAAAAGACTGAGATTAAAAGCAGTCAGTAAGTACAAAAATGTGGAAGGATTTTCAATCGCTAAGTTGAAACCGTTAGCACCACAAAAGGAGAAAAAAATGGCAAAAAAAGTAGTAGGAAAAATTAAGCTTCAGATTGAAGCTGGAAAAGCAAATCCGTCACCTCCAGTAGGTCCGGCATTAGGTCAGCACGGTGTAAACATCATGGATTTCTGTAAGCAATTTAATGCAAAAACAGAGTCTCAAGCAGGATATATTATTCCTGTAGTAATTGATGTATATGAAGACAGAAGTTTTTCATTTGTAACAAAATCACCTCCGGCACCGGTGTTGATTAAAAAAGCTTTAAACTTGTCAAAAGGTTCAGCTGTACCGAACAAGGATAAAGTTGCTGAAATTACTCAAGCTCAACTTGAAGAAATCGCAAAAATGAAAATGAATGACTTAAATGCTACAACTTTAGAAGCAGCGGTAAAAATGATAAAAGGTTCTTGCCGTGCAATGGGTGTAACAGTTAAGGAAGGTTAGATGGAAGGATATTTTACAGAATTGTAAAATCCGTTATTACCACGAAAGGATAGAAAAATGTCAAAATTAACAAAAAAACAAAAGAAAATGCAGGGAATGCTTGAAGGATTTGAACAACCTTCAACTGCAGTTAATGCAATTAAAAAATTGCAAGAAATATCAAAAGAATTAGCTAAATTTAACGAAACAGTAGAATGCCATATGAGATTAGGTATTGATGTTCGTCAAGCAGATCAACAAATCAGATCAACTGTTGTATTGCCTGCCGGATTAGGCAAGACAGTCAGAGTTTGTGTAATCGCTAAAGGTGCTAAAGCTACAGAAGCAAAAGAAGCTGGAGCTGATTATGCCGGAGCTGAAGAAATCATTGATAAGATTACAGATGGCTGGTTTGAATTTGATACATTGATTGCAACACCTGATTGTATGGGTATGTTAGGTAAATTAGGTCGAGTTTTAGGACCTAAAGGTTTAATGCCAAACCCTAAAACAGGTACTGTTACAATGGATGTAGCTAAAGCTGTCAAAGATGCTAAAGCTGGTAAAGTAGAATTCAGAGCTGATAAACAGGGTATGATACACTGTCCTATCGGAAAAGTTCAATTTGTAGAAGAAGATTTGATTAAAAACTATGCAACTCTTGCAGATGCAGTTTTAAGAGCGAAACCGTCTTCAGCAAAAGGTACTTTTGTAAAATCAGTTTACTTATCAACAACAATGGGACCTGGAATTAAATTGGATCCTAAAAACTTTGCTGCTGAAGTAAAAGAATTAGTTTCATAATTCTTTAAAAATATAATAAAAAAGCACTCTATAGAATTTATAGAGTGCTTTTTTGTGTTATAATCAGATATGGGAGAAAAAATGAAAAAAGGATTTTTTATAACATTTGAGGGAGCTGACGGTTGCGGAAAAACTACGCAGATAAATTTATTAAAGGATTATCTTGAAAAAGAAGGTTATGATGTCATCTTGACTAGGGAACCAGGAGCTAAAGGATTGGGTGAAAAAGTCAGAGATATTTTGTTGAATTATGATGGTGTCGTATCAGACCGTTGTGAATCTTTTTTATTTTTGGCAGACAGGGCTCAAAATATAGATATTATTGTAAATCCGGCAGTTGAAGCCGGCAAGATTGTACTTTGCGATAGGCATATTGATTCTACGGTTGCGTATCAAGGATATGGCAGAGGACTTGACATAAAAAGAATTGAAATGTTGAATAATTTGGCTACAAATTTTAAAAAACCTGATTTGACAGTAGTATTTGATATTGATGTCGAGAATTCAATGAAGCGAGTAGGCAAAGATAAAGACAGAATGGAAAGTGCAGGAGTAGATTTCCATAACAGAGTTAGAAACGGATATTTAGAAATAGCAAAACAAGAGCCTGAAAGGATAAAAGTTATTAATTCAGTTCAGCCTATAGATGCTGTGTTTGAAGAGCTTAAAAAAATTGTAAAAAAATATTTATCAATCTAGCAAATTTTTTTTTTAGATGTTTTTTATAAACGATGGAAAATATGAGGTCGTTTTATGTCATATATTGATACGTCAATGAATTTTAACCATCCAGCTCAAGTATCTCCAAAATCCAAAAGGGTAGGTGCTACTATATTGGGTGGTCTTTTAGGTATGACTTGTTATTATTTGCCCATAAATAAAGATACTTTTGTAAATACTGCGTTTCGTGTTACCAAAAGAAATGCCCAAAAAGATATGAAAACACTTCAAGTTGTCGCAGATGAAATATCAAAAAATAAACTTTCAAATGAATCAAAAATATTTTTGACAGGTCTAGGCGTAGGTGAAGATATTTCTTCAATAGCTTCCAAATGCAGTGAAATAAAAGATTCAATAACTGATAAAGATAAAGTAATAGCATTAAAAAAAGAATTTGCTGATAACTTTAAAAATTACAAAAAAGACGGAAGTCTGATGGATACGGTTACATCAAAAGCTATGAGTACAATCAAGTGGAACGGATTCAAATGGGGGATGGGAATAGGTGCACTGCTTGGAGCTGCCCTAAGTCTTCTTATGACACGTGATAAAGAATAATTATTGAATACCAATTTCAAATAAATTTTTGGGATTATTTTTTACATCAATTACTGGAAAATTTCTAAAGCTTGAAATCCGTTTGATATTTGCTGGATTTTTGTAGTTTTCTTTAGCCAAAATAGCTCCGATAATTGCTTCCAATTGCGACATTGGCATCATATTTACAGGAATATCTTCAAATCCCCATTCGTTTTTAAGTACTTGTTGTAAGAATTTGCAATCAGCAGGGGAGCGTTCTTTATAACAAGAATTCATATGAAGACTTTGTCTTGTGAGGTAAAGCTCAAATCTTGTTATATTAATACCTTTTTCACTTAAAGATTTAAAATATTCACAACCTCTGGTCGTAAAACGCTGTGTCCAGTTATCTAAATTAGGCATATGCGGATTAGTTGCAACCATTTGATAAGGTTTTGATAATATTCGCCATTTGCCGTTAAGCATAGTTCTGTCCCAAGCTAAGGATATGCAAATTTCACTATCTTTTAATGAAGAATAATTGTCAAAGAAAAACATTATATCGTTCATTTTGTATAGTTTATCGACAAAGATAATATTATTAAATTCATCTAATATAGCGACACCTGTATCAACGCTGGATGTTGCTGCAAGAGAAAGACCGATATAATATTTCATTAATTGCTCTCCTTTTTTAATATCAGAGTAATTTTAATAACAGCATAAATTATGCCATTAGTTTTGTAATGATTAAAGGTTCATCTTCAGTTACAAGTACAGTATGCTCAAAATGTGCCGATGGTTTTTTATCCGTAGTAGAAACTGTCCATTCATCATCAGCAACAACTACATCATCTCCGCCTAAGTTAAGCATAGGCTCAATTGCGATTACATAGCCTTGTTTTAGCGGAGTCTTATTTCCTACACTGTAATTGAACAGAAAAGGCTCTTCATGCATTTCATGTCCTACACCATGGCCTCCGTATTGACGGACTATACCGAGTTTTTCACGTACAGCTACCCGTTCAATTGCTTTTGAGACATCATCTAAGACATTGCCTTCTCTCATTTGTTTTATACCTTCGAAAAGAGCTTCTTCAGTTGTATTCAAGAGTCTTTGAATTTCGGGCGTAATTTTTCCGACAGGGTAAGTCCAAGCTCCATCACCGACCATTCCACCATACGTTGCACCTACATCAATAGAGATTATATCGCCTTCTTTAACTATTATATTTTCATTTGGAATTCCATGTACAACTTGTTCATTTATAGAGGCACATATAGATGCCGGAAAACCAGCATATCCGAGAAAGGTCGGGATTGCTTTGTTTTCTTTAATAATATGGTATGCAATATCATCTAATTCCTTTGTACTTATGCCCGGCTCAATTACTTCTTTCATTTTTTGATGCACCAAAGCTACTATATGACCGGCATGGCGCATACGTTTTATTTCATCTCTTGATTTTTTGTGAATCATTGTATCTTTAGCTTGCGATTATTAATTAATTTAATCGCAATGCCCCTTTCTTTTTTATTTGATTGCTTCTAATAATCTTTCCCAAACTTCATCGATTGATCCGTTTGCATCGATTGTCTTTAAGTTACCCTTATTTTGGTAATATTCAATCAATGGAGCTGTTTCATGAAAATATGTGTCAAATCTTGCTTGTGCTACTTCTTTTGTATCATCTTTTCTTTGAACTAATTCAGTACCGCATTTGTCGCAAATACCATCTTTTTGCGGAGCTTTGAATGCAAGGTTATAAATTTCTCCGCAAACTGGACAAGATCTTCTGTTTATAATCCTTTCAACAAGTACATTTGTGTCTATATCAAAATATATTGCTCTAAAATCAACTTCGAGATCTCTTTTGCTGTTGATTTCGTTGTTAATTATATCTAATTTATCAGCTTGTTCAACGCTTCTTGGGTATCCGTCCAAGATATATCCGTCACGACAATCGTCTTGAGCTAATCTATTTTTGATAATTTTTGCGACCAAATCAACTGGAACTAATTGACCTTTGTCAATATATGATTTAGCAACAATCCCATCAGGTGTTTGATTTTTGATTTCTGCTCTCAAAAGTGAGCCGGTGTCGACATGCGGAAAGTTTAAATATTTAGCAAGCTTTTCTGTCTGAGTTCCCTTTCCGCAGGCAGGTGGTCCTAAAAAGATGAATTCTTTTTTCATAACTGTACTCTTTTCTAAATTTTTAAATTCTGCTTTATTTTTAATCATATCCATAATCATCTCTTTTCTATATCCTGTATCAATACACAATAATTCTACTACAATAGCAAAGCTATTTCAATGGTAGAAAAAGCGGGAGTATTGCCCGCTTTTTTTTATGTATCAATGTTAGTTGCATATACTGCATTGGCTTCGATAAAGTTTCTTCTAGGATCAACTTTATCTCCCATCAATATATCGAACAACTGATCACACATCATTGCATCTTCAATATTAACTTTCAATAGAGTTCTTGTCGCAGGATCCATTGTTGTTTCCCAAAGTTGTTGGGGCATCATTTCGCCTAAACCTTTGAAACGTTGGATTGTGAGACCTTTTTGACCTCTGTCGTCAATTATTTTTTGTAATTTTTCAAATGAGGTGATATCATATTGTTCAGTATCTGTTTCTAATATCAATTTTTCTTCTTCTTCAATCAAGAAATCTCTGATTAGAGGGTAAGAAGTTCTCAAGCGTTTGAACTCACTACTTTTGATAATGCTTTGAGTAATGATTACATGTTCTTCTTCATTCAAGTTCAATTGTAGAGCATACTTCGCATTTTCAGGATTGTATTTAACTGATACCTTGTAATTTTCAGCTTCTGCAATGTTGTAATTTTTAGCATGGTCTTGCAGATAGCTGTTTAAGTATTCGCAAATTTCATTCATACGATTTTGATTATCAAAATCGTCAGCTTGGATATTTGCACGAACTAGCCCTCTTAATACAACTGCTGGGAACATATTTAAAATCGGGTTGTTGTATGAATTGTAGAAAACAGACATGTTTTTAATAAGTTCCAATAATTCATCACCTGTTTTTACTTTTGACTTAGTTTTATCTGAAAGACTTAAATTTTTAATTCCGCGTTCTTTTAACATTTTATCAAGCACATGCTCATTAAATAAGTATTCAGAAGTCTTGCCTGTTGTAATTTTGTATAAAGGAGGTTGCGCTATATATACATATCCATTGTCAATCAGCGGTTTTGCATATCTAAAGAAGAATGTCAAAAGCAACGTTCTTATATGCGCACCATCAACATCAGCATCAGTCATGATAATAATTTTGTGATAGCGAAGTTTTTCAAGGTCAACTTCTTCTTCGTTTTTGCTGATATTAATTCCGAAGGCTTGAACCATAGATTGAATTTCATTGTTTCCGTATATTTTGTCTAACCTTGCTTTTTCTACGTTCAAAATTTTACCTCTAAGCGGTAAAATAGCTTGGAACATCCTGTTTCTGCCTTGTTTAGCAGATCCGCCAGCTGAATCTCCCTCAACTATAAAGATTTCACATTTTTCAGGTTCTCTATTTGAGCAGTCAGCAAGTTTTCCAGGTAATGTTGAATTCTCAAGAACAGTCTTTCTTCTTGTCAATTCTCTTGCTTTTCTGGCAGCTTCTCTTGCTCGTTGAGCTTGGAGTGTCTTTTCCAAAATCATTTTGGCAATTTTAGGGTTAAATTCAAGCCATTCTTGAAGTTTATCTCTTACAGCATCTTGTACGGCTCCCATTGCTTCTTGAGAACCCAGTTTTTCTTTTGTTTGTCCTTCAAACTCAGGATTAGGAAGTTTTACCGAAACTATTGCTGTCAAACCTTCTCTAACGTCTTCACCTGAGAGGTTTTGATCTGAATCTTTTAGTATATTATTTTTTCTCGCGTAATCATTTAATACACGTGTAATTGAGTTTCTGAAACCTGTTAAGTGGGTGCCGCCTGAATGTGTATTAATGTTGTTAGCGAATGACAAAACGCTTTCATTATATGCATCTGTATATTGCATTGCAACTTCTACCTGCATATTATCAACTACTTTATCAATATATATAGGTTTGTCATGTAAAACAGTTTTATTCTTGTTTAAAAATTCTACATAACTGCCTATACCCCCAGCATAGTGGAAAGTTTCTGTTTCTTCAGTTTTAGCATTTGTGAATATGATTTTTAGACCTTTGTTCAAAAACGCCATCTCACGAAGTCTTGTAGCTATTACATCACAATCGATTTCGGTTGTTTCTGTAAAAATTTCAGGATCGGGCCAGAATGTCGTCTTAGTCCCTGTCTTATCTGTTGGCTCACCTTTTTCTACAGGTGTAAGAGGTTCCCCTCTCATATACTCTTGTCGCCATATAAAACCTTGACGTGATACTTCGACTTTGTATTTTTCTGATAATGCGTTTACAACTGATGCACCTACGCCGTGCAGACCGCCTGATACTTTGTATCCGCCGTCTCCGAATTTTCCGCCTGCGTGCAAGACTGTATGAACAATTTCCAATGCGGATTTGCCTGTCTCAGGTTTGATGTCTACAGGAATTCCTCGTCCGTTATCTTCTACTGTTACACTGTTATCTTTATTTACTGTTACATGAATATCAGTACAAAAGCCTGCAAGTGATTCATCAATCGAGTTGTCTACAATTTCATATATGCAGTGGTGAAGACCTCTTTGAGATGTAGATCCGATATACATACCCGGTCTCATCCTGACGGCTTCTAAACCTTCTAAAACTCTTATATTACTTGCATCATAGTTTGCACTTGTTTTTGTTTCAATAGATTCATTATTATCCGGAAGATCAACAACTTCTATTTTTTCTTCTGCTACTACAGAAGTTTGCTCTTTCACTTCTTGTATTCCATCTGACATATATATTTTTCTCCCCTTAATTAGTCTATTCTTTAGCTATATTGTAGCATAAACATAATAATATTGCCAGTTTGTGACAAAAAAGTTACCTATATTTTTAGTATTTTATATTTTTTTATTAGTCGGATTGTCGAATTTTATTTTTCGTAAATCAGGTTTTACTGTATTTGTGAATTATTTCAAAATACAGGAGATGTTTTATGTATAAAAATTTGATGAAATCATTAAAGAAAATTATAGAAGATAATGGTACTGATAAAATTACTATTTTCACAGGGCATCTAAAAATTGATGGACGGGTTTTTATTCCTGAGGGTAAATGTGAGGAGTGTCATGATGATTTTATAGCATTAGAAAATGCTCTTGTCTGTCGTTTGGAAGATTATTGTACTTGTGATGATAATGATTGTGAATGTCATGATTATGTCTGTTTCAGATATGACTGGCTAAGTGTAAATATTAGTGATATTACTGCTTTTAGTATTATTCAAGATTAATTGATTTAATAATAAAAGGCGGTCAATTTTATTGACTGCCTTTTTGCGATTATATATTTTAAATTTCAAATTATTTAACTACTTCACTAAGTGCATTTACGACATCAATATCCCATTTAGAGCCGGCTTCTTCTTTCATTATAGAAAGAGCTTTATCTGTGCTCATAGCTTTTCGATATGGTCTGTCTGATGTCATTGCAGAATATGCATCTGCAACAGCTATAATCCTTGAGCCGAATGGTATTGATTGTCCTTTTAATCCTTCAGGACTGCCTGAGCCATCTACCCGTTCTTTTTGGTAGGTGATATATGGAACGACCTCTGATAGGAAATTTATATTCATCAAGAGGTTTACCCCGACATTTGCGTGGTTCTGTATTTTTTGGAAATCTTCATCTGATAATTTACCGTTGGTTGCAAAAATGCTTTCAGGGAGGGTAATTTTCCCAATATTTTGCAAAAGACCTGCATAGTATATTAAATCGGTTGTTTTTTCATTTAAGCCAAGTTGTTTACATATTTTTCTTGCAAGTTCTGCTGTATTTTTAGAATGTGAAACTTTATATCCGCCTTTTGTATCGACAGCGTTAGCTAGATTCTGTACGAATATTTGTTGGTAGTCGCAAAGATCTCCTATTAATGCGGTTAATTCAGCTCTCATATGCTGTAAGTCTTTGATATCACTATCTTCTGTATTTATAAGTTTATATGTCTCATCTATTTGGCTTTGCAAAGTTATTGATGTCGCAAAAAGATTTGCGATGCTTTCAACGAGCTCAATAAATTCATTTTGCAATCCGCTGTTTTTTATTTCAATTACACCAATATTTTGTGAGGCACTGTGTATTGAAATTGCTATTGCACTTTCATTTTTTATGGTTGCTTTAGAAAGATAAGTTTGTGCAATAAGACTTTCACTGTCAACATTGAAACCAGGGACCTGATTTTCAGTAGATGCGCCTGCCAATACAAGCTGCATTTCACTTTCGGAGAGCCCTTTTGCATATTCTTTTGCCATGTAGATGTTACAGATTTTAGTATCTACCATTTGAGCAATTGAATTAGCTATTGATGCTATTATTGCATAGCCTTTTTCTGTATCAAAGTTAAGTATGCAAAGAGTTTTATTCAAGGAGTATATTGATATTAATTCTTGTAATTGGTTTTTGAGTCCTGCTTTTTTATCTTTTTGGTTATGTTCACCTATTTTATGTGCCAAATCTTCTGATATTAGATGTTCTGATAAGAAATCACCTAAATTAAGTGCAAAAATTTCTTCTAATGGATCATTATCAATTAGAAAATCAGATTGACTGAAAAGTGAAACACCGGTTTTATTTTCATCTTTTTTCATTTAGCTCATGCCTTCTACTTACTACCTTTTGTATATGTAACGGCATGATTAAAAAAAACTTTAATAAATTTTACAAAAATTCATACTTTAGTAGGGTAAATTTTATACTTTAGTATAAGTTAGTATCCTATAGCCCAGCTAAATGCTGCTGTTGTGTCATTTTTCTTTTCAACAGGTGCAGTTGCTGCTACAGCAGGTACTTCGATTACTTTAGCGGCTTTTTGTAATAAATTATATTCACCCATTTTGTCATCAACATTATTAAAAGATTTTAGACGGTCAAGCTGATTTTGTAATTCCGAATTTTCTTCATTAAGAGTTGTTATTTGTCTTCTTAGTTTATTAAGAGTAACTTCATTAGTCATGGCAAAATAATAGCTAACGAATGCTGTCAAAATAAGCATTGTCAATAATCCAGATAATGTTTTATTTATTCTTCTTATTGCCATTTCTTTTACCAAGTTCTCTTTATCGTAATAAAAAGGTCCTTCTATTACCGGAGCTTGCGTAATAGGGCTTTCTGCGTAGCTCGTTTGCGTATAAGAATAATTGTAATTTTCCTGTCTTACTCTTGCTGTATTCAACTTTAATTCCCCAACTACCCGTCTTATAAAAGTGAAAAACCATTTTTCTTAGTTTATACATCTAGCAATTCTTAATTTTGCACTTCTTGATGGCGGATTTTCTTTAATCTCCTCATCACTCGCAACGATTGGTTTTTTATTTACCAGCTCCAATTTTGGAGGAGGACATTTACAAATCATTTGGTTAGGTTCACAGTGGCATTTTTGCGAGTGATACCTGAATAAGTTTTTCACTAATCGGTCTTCCAAAGAGTGGAAACTTATTACACTTATTATAGCACCAATATCTAATAAATCCAACACATCATTCAGAGTATTTTTTACATTTGTTAACTCTTTATTAACTTCGATTCTAATCGCCTGAAACACTCTTGTTGCAGGATGTATAGACGATTTTACTCTCGGCGTACAATTTATTATTAAATTAGCTAATTCGGTTGTCGTTTCTATATTTTTGGTCTTTCTACTTTCAATTATTTTTTTTGCAATTCTTTTGGAAAATCTTTCTTCGCCGTATTCTGAAAATATTCTTACCAAATCATTTTCAGAATAACCGTTTACTACATCAAATGCAGAAAATTCTGCATCCTGATTAAATCTCATATCAAGAGGAGCTTCTTTGGAAAAAGAAAAGCCTCTGTCTGCTTTATTAAACTGATGATAACTTGCTCCTAAATCAAACAAGACACCGCCGGTGATTTTTTTTATACCTAAATTTGCAAGTGTCTGTTTGATGTCAACGTAGGAGTTATTGACTATTGTTAAGTTTTTGTAATTCTTTAATCGTTCTGATGCTGCTGTTATTGCTTCTTTATCTATGTCAAAAGATATAAGCCTTCCATCGGGTTGAATCCTTTGTAGAATAAGCTCGCTATGACCGCCTCCGCCTAAAGTGCAATCAACATATATTTTGCCATTAGTACATTCCAATGCATCAACAGCTTCATTTTTCATTACCGTATAGTGCTTAAATTCCATAAGGTAATTTTAGCATGCTCAAATTAATAAATAAAGCCGTCAAGTCCGTATAAATCAATTACTTCTAAAAATTTGTCGTTAGTATAGTATAGTACGTTATTTTCATCTTGGGGGTCAATTACTTTAATAATACTGTGTTTTTGCTCTTTTTCCTGATGAAATAGTGATTCAACTAACATAAGAAATGTCAAGTTTTTTTGAATTTCTTCTTGCGTAAAGAAATTAAATACTTCTGCCTCATTTTCTTTTTCTTCAAATACTCTCTTTGCCAATGCCATCTTCAACTCCTTTTTGTTAGGACTTCTCTCTCACCAAAAGTCCATTCTCTGTGCAACCATTAATTTTATATATTTTTCTTTATACGGAAATTCCTCAAAAAAGTTTAATTTTTTGAGGAATCCTGTAACAATTATTTACAAAATATTACATTTGTAGTTTTTATTTGATTGCTGCTTTTACTCTTTTTAGAGTTTTGTCTTTGCCTATTATTGCAAGTATGGCTGTCATATCAGCACCCTTAGTCCTACCTGTAACAGCAGCTCTTACTGCCCACATAGTAACTTTCGGTTTGATACCCTTTTCTTTGAATTCACCTCTGAATGCTTCAAGTTTTTCATGAAGATTTTCTTCAGTCCATTCCCAGTTTTGAGCTTGTTTTTCAAATTCTTTAAGTACATTTTGTGATATTTCTGTATCTAATACATCAGTTTGTACTTCTGGCTCAACTTCGACCATTTCTCCAAAGAAATAAGGCACTGCATCAGTAATATCCGATAGAAGTGTAAGAGGTTCTCGAGTAATTTCAACCATCCTTGTATATTCTGCATCTGTTAATTCACTCAAGTCATATTTTGTAAGATATGGTTTTAATCTTTTTTCCAATTCTTTCATAGGAAGCATTTTGATATAATGACTGTTCATCCAGTTAAGTTTATCATATTCAAAGATTGAATTTGATGATGAAATTTCACCGATTCTAAAGTCTTGAGCAATTTCTTCAACTGTTTTAATTTCTTGACCATCTGATGGTGACCAGCCTAAAAGTGCTACGAAATTTATTAAAGCATCAGTCAGATAACCTTTTTCAACAAATTCTGATACGGCTGTTGCACCATGTCGTTTTGATAATTTACTTCTGTCAGGAGCCAAAATCATTCCTAAATGTCCGAATTTTGGAACTTCAGCACCAAGAGCTTCAAATATCAAAATTTGTTTGAATGTATTTGAAATATGATCTTCTCCGCGAATTACGTGAGAAATTTTCATCAACATATCGTCAATTACAACAGCAAAGTTGTATGTAGGTGTACCGTTTGATTTTAATATAACAAAATCGCCTAACAAGTCAGTATCTACATGTAATTCTCCTTTTACGAGGTCATCAAATTTTAAAATTGATGTATCATGGAAAGCTTTTTGTGCTTTTTTAATATTAAATCTGATTGCAGGTTTTCTGCCTTCTGCTTTTAATTTAGCTTTTTGTTCATCTGTCAAATTTTCACATTTTTTAGAATATACATAGGCTTTTTTATTTCTTGTAGCTTCTTCTTTTTCTGCTTCTAACTCTTCAGGTGTACAGAAACATTCATAGGCAAATCCTTTATCCAATAATTCCTGAACGTATTTAGGATAAATATCAAATCTTTCAGATTGTGTATACGGACCATAAGGACCGCCAACGTCAGGACCTTCATCCCAGTTTAGACCAAGAGCTTTTAGACTGTCAAAAATATTATCTATATATGCCTGACTTGTACGCTCGGCATCAGTATCTTCTATTCTCAAAACGAATTTACCGTTATTTTTTTTTGCAAACAAATAATTAAATAAAGCAGTTCTTGCCGTTCCAATGTGAAGGTTTCCGCTTGGAGACGGTGCTATTCTGACTCTTACTTCTTCCATTTTAAAATCCTTCCTCAGTCATTCGAGTTGGGAACTTTGAAAATCCTTAGGTTTGTTCTGCTCAGGATGACTTGATACTTTATATTTCGCAATTCCAATATTAGCATGCGCAAATTTCAAATTCAAGTTATCGGTAAATTTAAAACTGGATTGACGATGTATTATTAAAATAGTAAAATAAAGAATATGAAGAAGATTGTCTTTTTATTAGCTTTAATCCTTTTTATCTGTAATCCTGTAATGGCTCAAGAATCTGAATCCTCAAATCAGAGTGTGGAGCTTCCCAATATATTTATTTGGGCAATTCCAGATGAAAATAATGATATAGAGGCTGATAAAAAAAATAAAAAATCGGATTCTGTAGAGGATGAAAATACTGATGTTATTGAATTAGAGGAAGAACCAGTTGTGCTAAATGCAACAACCTTAAAAGGTTACGCAGAATATGTAGAAGGTGCGGAAGATGTTTTGTATATGGATGATCATAAACAATTTGTCATTAATATAAAAAGCCCTCAAAAAGTTGCTGCAGAAACAGTTATTGATAAAAACAAGATTGTGCCTGATGTGAAAAATATTTATTCTATTTCAAAATTTAAGGGAGAAGAATATAATATTTCTCCACGTACAAAAAACTTTACTCAGCAGGACGGTAATTGGTCTTTCGGTACCTCGTTTGATAGTGAAATTTCTACTTCACAGCTAGAAAATGCAACCAGTTTATTTACAAAATATGATAGTAAATATTTTTCTTTAAGTTCCAAGTATAAAAAAAATAATATGACCATTACTCAAATACAGACTGATAATTTTAGTGTAATTCCTGAATTAAAATTTAATAATATATTTGCAATACAAGAGGTTTTGTCTGCTGATATGACAAGGAACAGAAGATCAAGTGAGCTTATATTTTCAATAAATCCTTTAGGTAATAAAGATGTTGACCGTATGAGGTTCAATGTTGGTGCAAAACAAACTTATGATGTAAATACTGGAAATACTTGGTCTCAATTAAATTTTACAACAAATTTCAAATTGTAAATTTATTAATACAAAATTGTGTTAGTCTTGAATTTCGATTATAATATACTCAGGTGGAAGTGAGGTATTTGTGGCTGTGGAAGACGAAAAAAATATTGCAAAAGATAGCTCAGATAAAGATTTATCTGATAAAAGGCCGAAAAACTTTCAGAATAAAAAGCATAAAATGAAAAAAGGTTTTTATTATTCTTTTCTCACTTTGGTACTTTTGTTTTGTCTTGTACAGGTTGGATTTGGCGCAATACTTAATATTTCTAAGACAATATCTTACAAAGCTAAAATTAATACTTTAGAGAAAGTCCGAGATGAGGCTGAAGCAAGAAATCAAGATTTGAAAGATGATATAAAACAATTTTCCAAAACGACCTCTCTTGAAGGTATAGCTAGAAATAATCTTAAAATGGCAGGAGAAGATGAAGTTTTGGTAATTATAAACGAGAATAAGAAAGAAGCAGATAAAAAAGATAAGAAAAAATAAATTGGGGAGCTATGCAGGATAAGGAAGTTTTGGATTATATAAAACAAGCTTTTGATTTAAAATCACAAGGCTGTTACAAGCAGGCAATTGAAATGCTGTATAAAACTCTTGAGTCAGAAGTAGATAACATAGAAATCCTTTATCAGTTGGGTGATTTGTATTATCAGCTTCATAATTATGTGAGAGCTGAAAAATATCTTGAAAAAGTTTTATTGAAAGATAGTTCTCATATTGATTCTTATAAACTTTTAAAAGAAATTTATATTAAAGAAAACAAAATAGATGATGCTAAAATTATGGCAGAAAAGATATATATGCTCGAAGGTACCTCTAAAAATCTTGCTGCATTAATAAAAATTCTTGCATTATTAAAAGACTATGATGAAATTGAAAAATATGTCGCATCCAAATCTTTGGAAGATGATGTTTTGGTCGAATATGCAAGGGTATGCTATCTTAAAGGAAATTTTGATAAAGCCTTGGAACTCCTTTCTAAAATTGATGATGAGAATGATGATGCTCAAATATTGAAAGGTAAAATATATTTTGATAATAATGAATTTCAAAAATCCTATGAGATTTTTCATAGATTGGAATCAATAACGGAAAATGATGAAGTTCTTAATTATTTAGGGCTTTTTGCTCTTGAAAATCAAAAATATACCGATGCTATAAAATACTTTTCGAAAGCATCTTCAATGTCTAAAAATAAATCAGTTTATTATTACAATTTGGCAAATGCGTATTTTCTAAACGGTTGGTATGAGGAATCTGCTGCAGCATATAAAAAAGCAATAGGTCTAAATCCTGAAAATGTGGATTATAGATATTCCTTATGCTATTTGTATTACAGACAAAAAATGTTTGACAAAGCTAAAAATGAAGTGAAATTTATATTGGAACTCAGTCCTTTTCATCAACAAACAAAAGTTTTGGAAGCGTTATTGAAATTTCAGGACAAAGACTTTTTAGGAGCAAAGTCTATTTTGGAGGATAATTTGAAAAGTTTTCCAAATGATAGCTTTACAAAGTCTGCTCTAGCGAAAGTATATAGTGAGCTATATATATTTGATAAAGCTGAAAAATTGTTAGAAGAGCTTACGAATGAATATCCTGAAAATCTTTCTTATCAATGTGATTATGCTGAAGTTTTTATAAAAGAAAAAAAATTAGCAAAGGCACTTGATATTATTAAAAAAGTCACAGAAGCTGACGAAAACCTTATAGATGCGTATTTGATAGGAGCGAAGGGTGCATATCTAAACAGCGATTATGATGATACAAAAAGTTATGCGCAAAATGCACTTGCACTGGATATAAATTGTTCTGAAGCATATTATTATTTAGCGCTTGTAAGAAATCATGAAAATGATTTTGAAGAGGCAGTGGAATGTATGAAAAGAGCAATATTTCACGATATAAATAACCCGAAATATTATGCAGAAATGAGTAAAATCTATAATCAAAATAATGATGTAAAAACAGCCTTTGAATATATAAAAGAAGCAGAATTGCTTTCAAACGGTGAAGAAGAATATAAAATTATGTATAAAGAACTGGCTGCACTTAACAGAAAATAAAGTAAAACAAATTTTGTCAAAGAAAAATTTGTCATTAAAAAAATATATAATAAACTGTTAAGTATGTAGTAATTCGGAGGAGAGCAGTGAGTAGAAAAGATTTGAGAAATATAATTAAGGCAATGCTATTGACGGTTTCAATAACAATAGCCCTTCCGGCTTTTTCTTTCGGGAAAAAAGAGCCGATTATAATTCCTGAAAATTATCCTAAAAAATATGATGCAGAGTATATAGAAAGGATAAAACCACTATACAAAGATGTGAGTGAAGATCATATTTTTTATGTAGCTCTTGATATGCTAAAAGATACTAATGGTGAATTTTCAAGACGAGCGATTTTAGGAAATAATCTTTCTCAAAAACCAGTGAGAGTAATGTTCAAAGATTTAAGTACCATAAGAGCTGATTATGGAGACTTTGATGCTTTAGGATGGAAAAAAAGCGGGAGATTATATATTTTTATAAATCCGAAACATAAAGATGCACCTCCAGGTGCAATAGCGGCATTGTTATCCCATGAGGCATTGCATCAGGATGAATATAATTCAATTGCAGAAGAAACTTATGCTTGGACAATGGAAGCTTCAGTCTGGTGTGAAATTTTAGAGAATTATCCAGAAAGTGATGAAAACTTACATCCTCTTGTCACACGAGAGAATACGCTCAAAAAACTTTTTGAAAAGGGTAATTATTCAAATAAATATATTAAAAAAACTGTGAGATCTAATGAAGGATATAAAGGGCTTCCTGCAACATCTCCAGGGTTTGAAGATTTGTAATATTTATTATAACTCATCAGACTAATTATAAAGTATATTGATTATAAAAGCTCGTTGATGTTAAATAATCGTATGAAGAGAAATCAGATAATATTATTTATAATAACTGTATTTTGTCTGTTTGCATTAAACAAGTTTGTAATGAATGTAAATAACAATTACTCAATTACAGATACGAGCGAACTTATTAATCATGAACATGTATCAAGTCAAAAATTATTTGACAATGTATGGTCTACAGTAAAAAGTAATTATTATGATCCTTCAATGAACCATCAATCCTGGTCAAGATGGAAAGAACATTACCATGGAAAAATTAAAACGGATGAAGATGCAAAGGTTGCAATAGATACAATGCTTGCTAGTTTAGATGATCCATATTCAAGGTATATGGATAAGACAGAGTATAATGATCAAAATTCTTCAATCAATTCAAAAATAACCGGCATAGGTGTAAATATAGCATCCGTATCAGGTAAAGTTCATATAATAAATGTAATAGAAGGTACACCAGCTCAAGCTGCCAATCTTCAAGTCGGAGATATAATTATGGATGTCAATGGCAAAGAAGTGAATGGACTCGCCCTGTCAGAAGTTGCGAATTTAGTGAGAGGACCTGAAAATACAGTAGTAGAATTAACAATTTTACGCAACAAGGATAAATTTATTAAAAAAGTAATGCGTAAAGAGATTAAAATAAAGACAGTAAAAAGCTCAGTAGATAAAAACATCGGCTATATACAAATATCAAGTTTTTTAGGTACGTCTACCCCGAATGAATTTATGGAGGCTGTTGAAAAAACAAAAAATACAGACGGGCTGATACTTGATTTAAGAGGAAATACAGGCGGTTTACTACCAAATGCGATATTTATTGCGAATTTATTTATCCAAAACGGTAATTTAGTAAGTATCGTAGGACGAGATGATTACAGATATGATATCTATGCTCAAGATACCGAATTTGAAATAGACAAACCTATGATAGTATTGGTAGACGGCTCAAGTGCCAGTGCGAGTGAAATTCTTTCAGGAGCTCTGAAAGATTATAAGAAAGCAAAACTATTAGGTACAAAGACTTTCGGAAAGGGTATGGTACAAAAAATTATGCCATTGCCTAATGAGACTGGACTTAATTTAACAATTGCAAAATATTTAACTCCGTCAGGCTCCGATATTAATAAAAAAGGCATTTCTCCTGATATAGAAGTGAAATTGACAATGGATGATATTAAAAATAAAAATGATGTGCAATTAGAGACCGCTAAAAAAATTCTTTCACAGATGATAAAAGAAGAATCAACAACAGCATTAGGACATTAATCAGATATTTTTATCATTAAAGAAATTTCTTTTTTCATATTCACTTTTATTAATTACAAGTCCACACCTAGAGCATGCAAAAGTCTCACCTGTACTGTCAATTGGCATAAAAATATGCTCACAAAATTCACTTTCATCAGAGTTGTCTTCAAAAGTCTCATTAAGCGGATTTATAGATTTTTCATTTTCAAATTTGTCAATAAGATATTCAACTTTATCTTTTTGAAAATATTTGACTAATAGCTCGATAAAATACATACTATAGCTTAAATCTTCCAGGAAGTAATTCATTAAAATTTCTAATTTTCAAACAGTTGTCTATCTCTGTAATTATATCAATCCCGTTATCAGAGCTAAACTCGGAGATAACTTGTCTGCAGGCTCCGCAAGGGAGACAATCGTCCATGTTTGGAGAATATACAGCAAGTGCCTTAATTTCTTTTTCTCCATTTGCAATAGCATTTCCTATAGCATTTCTTTCAGCACAAATTGTAAGACCGAAACTGGAATTTTCAAAATTGCATCCGTAATAATAATTCCCGCTCTTACCCAGTACACATGCTCCGACCGGGAAATGTGAGTATGGGGAATAAGAGTTTTTAGAGGCTTCTTTAGCTTTTTCCATTAAAAATTGATAATCCATGCTAATTCTCCTGTTTTCTTATAATTTTAATTTATTATTTTCTTAAAATAATCAGTTAGTTGTATGAGAAAATTATGTGGTAAAATATTTGTATGAAATATTTAATAAAGATTTTTTTATTAATTACATTGATGTTACCAATGAGAGCCTATGCGGTAACTTTTAACGTATTAGTTTTGCCTGCGGATATATTAAATGTTTGTAATAATTATTATTGTTATGACGAAGCTTCTAATATATTTGCAGAAGATGTAATTGAAAATTTTAATTCTTCAAAAAGGATTATATCGCCTTCACTAGATTCAGTAAGAGCAAAACTTTCAGCAAATCAGAATCTAAAAACTTTGACAGTTAATACATTAAGAAAATACAATCGAGCAAATAATATTGACATGCAGGCAGTAAAAAATATTTCAGATGTATTTGATGCAAAATCGGTTTTGTTAATTTCAAGTGCTGCCACGACAAAAAAAAGTAATTTGAGAAGAAGTATATGGGAAGTCTTAGATCTTTCAAGCCGTTTTGATATTGTCTATCCTTATGAATTAGAGACAAATGCAGTGCTGATTGATACTGTAAACGGACTTGTAATGTGGAGTGGAAATTACCATAAAAAACTCGGAAATAATAACAGTGAGTTTAAAGCTAAAAATCCTTCAGAAGCTGCTTTAAAACTGGAACAGCTTGATATGTACAGTAAAGCGATAGTCGGAAGAAGTATAGCTCAAAATGTAACTTTGAGGTTTTTCCCAAAATCATCAGATCCTGTTATATCACCCAAAAGTACACAAAATGCAGCCCCAAGCTCATTTTTTAGAATGAATGCACCAACACTTGATGTTTTTAAATCCAAAGAAATTAAAGGACAAAATGAAGGTGACTTTGGAGAAATAATTTACGGACTTTGATTTTTAGTCGGTTGATAATTAGGCTTGAACTGTGGATTTAATTTTTGTGGGATATTTTGACTTTTAGGAGTGTTATTTTGACTTTGCGGATAAGTCATTTCCATGGGCGGATTAGAATTTCGTTCTTGAATTCCCCTTCCAGTTGATTTTTGAAGATCTCTTTTCATTTCTACTTGACTAGGTGTTGTTGCAGCGACAGCTTCCAGCTCATCCATTCTTGTTTTAGCATCCAAAAAAGCAAGTATTCCTACTACAAATATTGAAAATATTATAAAATATTTTTTCATCATAAACTCCTTGTTTTCAGTATTTATTATATCCCTGCGGATTTGTATATAAATTAGCCTGTTGTGTTAGTTTTTCGAATAGTAAACTGTTTTTTAAAACTTGCACAAACAAAATTCTGATGTTAAAATAGACTTGTTTATTTGAGTTATAAAAAAGAGGATAATTTATGGCAAGATTAATCAGACCAACTTGGGCAATAAGATGTGTGCAATCAGGTTGTAAAACATTATTTGAAGTAGCACAATTAGAAAAAGGAAAACAACAAGAGGTTGTTTGTCCTAATTGCGGTGAGCATTATGTGTACCCGATTTTAGACGGGCAAGATGAAGAAAAATAATGTTGTTTAACGGTACAGATAAACGTTATAATCAATATAGTGCATATTTAAAAAATAAATTCGGCGTCAAGGTATACAAGATAACTCTTGATGCCGGTTTTTCGTGTCCAAATCGAGACGGAACAATTTCAAAGGGTGGATGTATATTTTGTGATGAAGGTGGCAGCTTTTCTCAAGCGCATTCAAATCAATTGTCAATTGAAGATCAAATCCAAGAGGGTATAAAAAATTTAAGTACACGTTTTAAAGCTCAAAAATTTATGTCTTATTTTCAGGCATATTCAAATACTTATAAACCAGTAAAAGAGCTTGAAAAAATATATAATTCCGCGTTGTGTGATGAGAAAATAGTAGGGCTTTCAATAGGTACAAGACCTGATTGTGTTGATGATGAAAAACTTAATCTAATTGCAAGTTATAAAGATGATTATTACACTTGGATTGAATATGGGCTTCAATCTATTCATGACAATACTTTGAAAAAAATAAATAGAGGACATGATTTTAATTCTTTTTTGAAAGCATATGAAAAAACTAAAGAAAAAGGTATAAATGTCTGTGTACATGTGATATTCGGGCTTTGGGAAACTCATGATGAAATTATGCAGACTGCCCAAAAGCTTGCTCAATTGAAAGTTGATGGTGTCAAAATACATATGCTGTGTGCATTAGAAAATACAAAACTTGCCCAGATGTATTATTCAGGCGAAATAGATTTTATGGATGAAGATGATTATATAAAAACGGTATGTGATTTTTTAGAATATCTTCCAGCTACAACTATGATTCACAGACTTGCAGGTAATGGTATGAAGAAAAATTTGATAGCTCCCAGATGGCTTGGTAAAAAAATGGATTGCCTGAATAAAATAGATAGAGAATTGAATCAAAGGGGTACTTTTCAAGGATGTAAAAGTTTACAATAACTTTACAAAAATATAAACCTGTGCGATAATATGAGTGTTGAAGTGTTTGTAAATTTTTATTAAAATAATTAGGTGTAGACAGCAAAAAAGTTTTTTTACGTCCATTAGACTAAATGAAAAAGTCAAAAGAAATGGAGAAAATATGTTAACTATTCATTCCGGTATTAATCAAAATTTGAATTCCGTAAATTTCGGCAGAAAAAACAGACAAGAACGCTACAGACAAGAAGAATACAGTAATATGTCTGAGGTAGATAAATTAAAAGCTGAATATGAGAATGATGAAGAACGCGCTATTTGGGAGAAACAGCGAGATAATTTTGAAGAAATGATAGCCGACAAGGAGGCAAGACTTCCAAAGCCAATGAAGACAGCAATGCGAGGCGGAGCTGTTTTAGCGGCAGGTGTTTTAGGCGGAATGGCTACCGGATGGAGTGCTAAATATATCTTTGCTGCATTCAAGGATATGTATAATTCAAAAGTTATCCAAAAAATTATTGGAAAATTCAACGATAATATTTCAATGCCGATTAAAAAAGGATTGAATAATTTCAAAAATTACTTGTCTAAAAAAGTTTCAGCTGTTAAAAATACAAAAACTTATAAAAACAGTAAAGCAAAACTTGATAATAAATTGACAAAAATGGAAAATTCAAAGTTTGTAGCATCTATCAAAAATTTTGGTAAAAAAGTTTCAAATAACAAACTGGTACAAAAAGTTACAAACAGTATTGATACATTCTTCGGATTTTTAGCTGAAGGTGTTGTAAAAGCTTATAATAAAATTGCAGGTATAAACTATAAGAAAGCTGCAGTTGGTACATTAAGTGTTGCCGGAGGAATATCAACTGGTGCTGTAGAAGCTATGGATGGTGTAAAAAAAGCAGAAAAGGCTGAAGGAGAAGAATAATGCAAGTAGCTTCAGTATCATTTACAGCTTATGATGGTAATAAAAGACAAGATATTGAAGATAGAAAGAAAAAAGTCGGCGAAGTCGCTGTAGGAGGCGGAGCTGTTGCTGCAGCGAGCAATAAAGCCGGTTTTAGGATGTTTAATTCCACAAAAAAACTAGGGTATTTATCTCAAGAAGTTGTTGATAATATAAAATTTGCACAAAAACCCATAAAACAATCCAAAAGTTTATTCAGTAATTTTGGCAAAATGGCAAAAGAGTTTGCTGAGGGTATCACAAGCTGGGTACAAAAAGCACCTTTGCTAGGTAAAATAGTTAAGAGCAAAGCATTTATAGGGGTCGCTTCATTCTTAGGATTTGGACTTGCACTCATGACACTTGCTACTGGTTTGACTAATATCGCAAAAACTACCACAGTTGCTTATAATAATCATATTGAAAAATCTCAATTTTTGAATTCCTTGACTGAAGAAGAAGAAGGATAGCGTTAAAGTTATTTGTTATCTATCATTGTTTGTTTCCTAGGGTAATCTTTTTTAATTTCCCCAGCCGTCTAATTTTGTCAAGTTAAATGTAAGGAGACTGTATGGATAGAAAATTAATCCGAAAACTGATATGGTTGAATACACTATAGAGCGAGATAAGCTTGTAATTACAAAAAGTGATAAAAAACGTGACGATATAAAAACCGAATTATAAATTTTTTTTTGATAAAATTATTTTATGAATGACTTTATATTAAAAGAAATTAAAACTGATGATATAGAAAAAGAGATTGAAAAAATCGGGTATGACAAAACTTATACAGATTGTGGCGCTCAAAAATTTAGGTATAAAAACATTAAAGTATATGGATTGACTTTTTCTCAAGCTAATATATTAAAGCAGACCGCATTATCTGTCGGTGCTGATTGTGCGACACATCGCGAGACGATAACCGCGAAAATTGATAAAACAGATTGCATTTTAGGGGGAAGTCTCTCACAGTTAAGAAAAGTAGCAGACAAGCTGAAAAAACAGCCGTTTGGATTGAAAAAACTATCAGGCGAAATAGACAGTTTTTTAGAGATTAAAAAGGATAATAATACCAAAATAGTCGGAATATTAAATCTTACACCGGATTCATTTTCAGATGGCGGTGAATTTCTTGATTATGAAAAAGCGACAGAACACTTAGAATATATGATAGAATGCGGAGCTGATATTATAGATATAGGAGCAGAATCGACCAAGCCTTATTCAACTCCGGTGTCAGCTGACGCTCAAATTGACAGATTACTGCCGATTTTGAATTTTGTAAAAGAGCAAAATATTACAATCCCGATAAGCATTGATACAAGAAGTGCAAAAGTTGCAGAAATTTGTATACGAAACGGGGCATCAATTATAAATGATGTATCAGGTTTTGATTATGATGAAAATATGGCTGATGTAATTGCACAATATGGTGTCAAAGTAATTATTCAACATTCAAAAGGTACTCCTGAAAATATGCAGGAAAATCCTTGCTATGAAAATGTAATTGATGAGATTTATTTAAAATTAAAAGAAAAAATTGACTATGCTCTATCTAAAGGTATAAAAAAAGAAAATATTATTGTAGATCCTGGTATTGGGTTTGGAAAAACACGTGAAGATAATTTTGAAATTATAAAACGGATAGAAGAATTTTACGGACTTGGTTGTGAGGTAATGCTCGGGCTTTCGAGAAAATCTTTATTAAATCTGCAAGACAATGATAATCAAATGAAAGATATTTTTACGATTGCACTTAATACTTTAGCAATAGAAAGAAAAGTAGATTATATAAGAGTCCATAATGTTCAATTGCATAAAATTCTGCTTGAAGTGACAGATAAAATTTGAATTTAAGCTTTTACATGCAATAATTAAATTATGCAAGACACGATAAAAATAAAAGGTGCAAAAGAACATAATTTAAAAGATGTATCGCTGGAGATTCCTAAAAACGAACTGGTTGTATTTACTGGAGTATCAGGCTCTGGAAAAAGCTCCCTCGCTTTTGATACTATTTTTGCAGAAGGTCAAAGACGCTATATTGAAAGTCTTTCTACTTATGCAAGACAATTTTTAGGACAAATGGATAAGCCTGATGTTGAATACATAGACGGGCTTTCTCCTGCAATTTCAATAGACCAGAAGTCAACCAGTAACAACCCTAGATCAACTGTAGGTACTGTAACTGAAATTTATGATTATTTACGACTTTTATATGCCAGAATAGGTATTCCGCATTGCCCTAATTGCGGTGAAGAAATTAAACCACAGACAATTGATGAAATTGTAAATAGTATCATGAGTCTTTCTCAAGGGACAAAAATCCAAATTTTAGCTCCCATAGTAAGAGGTAAAAAAGGTGAATATCAGTCTACTTTTGAAGAATTACGTCAAGAGGGTTTTGTCAGAGTAAAAGTAGATGGCGAAATTTACAATCTTGATGAAGATGAAATTGAACTCGAAAAAAATAAAAAACACACAATTCATGTAGTCGTTGATAGAATTGTTGTCAAACCAGAAGCCCAATCAAGAATAGCAGACAGTGTAAGTATAGCTTTGCAAAAGGCTGACGGTATTATAATTGTTGATGTGGTTGGTAATAAAGAAATAATATACAGTGAAAAGCTGGCATGTCCTAAATGTAATTTGAGCTTTGAAGAACTTGCGCCAAGAATATTTTCATTTAATAATCCCTATGGTGCCTGTGAAAGATGTTCCGGTATCGGTGTAGATTATACGATTTCACCTGATCTTGTAGTCCCTGATAGAACAAAATCGTTAAATGGCGGTGCTATTTACCCTTGGGATAAATCATCTACAACATTTTATAAAGACATGCTCTCATCTGTTACATCATACTACGGCATAAATCCCGATATCCCGTTTGATGATTTACCAGAAGAACATCAAAAAATTATCCTATATGGTGGGGATGATATTATTAAGATGAAAATAAAAGGTTTTACCTCAAAACGTTATGAGACCAGATACCATTCATATCCGGGTGTGATTCCCTATTTGATGAAAAAATATCATGAATCAGAAGCTGATTATTGGCGGGAAGAAATTGAAAAATATATGGTTATGACTCCTTGTACAGCATGTAATGGAGCAAGATTGAAGCCTTTTCCGCTTGCTGTCACTATAAAAGATAAAAATATCTATGAATTTACATTGATGTCTATAGATGAGGAATATGATTTTATTTCAGATTTGTATTTAGAATTGGATGAATACCATATCCAAATAGCAAAACAAATTTTGGATGAAATCCGGGCAAGACTGAAATTTTTAAAAGATGTCGGTCTGAGCTACCTTAATCTTGCAAGAATGGCAGGGACTCTTTCAGGCGGGGAAGCTCAGCGGATAAGACTTGCGACACAAATCGGAAGCGGATTATCCGGTGTGTTGTATGTCTTAGATGAGCCTTCAATCGGTCTTCATCAAAGAGATAATGACAGATTAATAAAAACACTTATAAAACTCAGAAATCTCGGAAATACGCTGATTGTCGTAGAGCATGATGAAGAAACAATAAGAAATGCTGATTATATAGTTGATATCGGACCTCGAGCCGGAGTTTTGGGCGGTAAAATTATTGCATCAGGTTCAATACAGGATATCATAAATGCTCCAGAGTCAATTACAGGCAAATATTTGAGCGGTGAAAGATACATACCTATTCCAGAAAAAGTTCGAGAAGGTAATGGCAAGTTTTTGAGTATAAAAAATGCACATTTGAATAACTTGAAAAATATAAATGTAGACATACCGCTTGGTAAAATAGTTGTTTTAACAGGAGTTTCAGGCTCAGGCAAGTCTACATTGATGCAGGATTTGGTTTATCAATATGCATTGCATAAATTGAGGAAAGATAAGCCGAAACCGCAAGGTATAGATGAGATTACAGGATTTGAAAATATTGATAAAATTATAGATATAGATCAATCTCCTATTGGAAGAACTCCTAGATCTAATCCTGCAACTTATACAGATTTATTTACACATATAAGAGAGCTTTATGCCAAAACTAATGAGGCAAAACTTAGAGGGTATAAAGCTGGTCGATTCAGTTTTAACGTAAAAGGCGGTCGTTGTGAAGCCTGCAAAGGTGATGGTGTTAATAAAATTGAGATGAATTTCTTATCTGATGTTTATGTAAAATGTCCTGTATGTAAAGGTAAAAGATATAATCGCGAGACTTTAGAAGTCAAATACAAAGGCAAAACAATAGCTGACGTCCTAGATATGAGTGTAAAAGAAGCGTTATCCTTTTTTGAAAATGTTCCGAGTATAAAAAATAAACTCCAGACATTGAATGATGTGGGACTTGATTATATAAAACTTGGGCAAAGTGCAACAACTCTTTCAGGTGGTGAGGCGCAGCGTATAAAATTAGCTTCTGAATTGAATAAACGAGCAACTGGTAAAACTCTTTATTTGATGGATGAGCCATCAGTCGGATTACATTGGGCTGATTTGGATAAGCTTATAAAAATTCTTCACGCACTCGCTGACCAAGGTAATACTATTTTGATAATTGAGCATAATCTTGATTTAATAAAAGTTGCAGACTATATAATTGATTTAGGACCTGAAGGCGGTATTGGCGGAGGTCAAATTGTTGCAACTGGTACTCCAAAACAGGTTTCAAAAGTTGCCAGTTCTTATACTGGACAGTATCTAAAGCCTTTATTTTCTTGACAAAATTATATTTGAATGATTTAATTTTAGAAGGTGGATGAGGATATAGCTTTTGAATTATATTGTTAAGTTAGTAGAAAATTTATCTAAAAGTAAAGTTTTATATTGGGTTGTTTTTATATTGATTTTAGTCGGAATTTTCAGCTATAACAATGCAATGCAAAGTGCAAAATTGGAATGTATAAACGGGCATTGTAGAGTTTTTAAAGGTGAAACGGTAACTGACTCTTTTGAAACCGCGGATATTAAATCTTGCTCCCCATCAATTTTTAGAAGACACTGCCTGTATAATTTTGTTGCATTAAGTAGGGGCCGTAAGTGCTATTATCCTGAAATAAGACTTAATAATGGTCGGCGAGTTGCTTTGCCTTACAAATTTGATTCAAAATATAAGTCTAGTATTAATGCATTTTGTGAGAATTTTCGGTCAAATAAGGATTTTATTAAATAAAGGGATTAGTTTATGAAAAAAATAGTAGTTCTTTTTATATTTTTAGTTTTTGGTATAATGCCTGTATGTGCACAGACAATTAAAGTAAAATCACTTTCAGATTTTAATACAGAAAACCCTTCAGATACACTTACAGTAGAGGCAGTAACTGATCTAAATCTTGATAATGAAATAGTTATTTTTGAAGGCTATAAATTAAAAGGTAATATAGTGGATGTAATTAGTCCAAAAAGATTGAAAAGAGATGCAACTTTTTCATTTATATTAACTGAATATACAGACCGTGACGGGATAATTCATAAAGTTGACAGTGAAGATAAAATTGTGAAAGGTAAATTCACGACTAAGTTTGACTATAAAGAAGTCGCGAAATCTGCAGCTCTTTCAGTTGGAAATTATTTTGTAAAAGGACTTTCTATGGGATATGCTGCAATAGAAGGTGCAGTTAAAAATGAAGAAGATAATCGAATAAAGTCAAGTGCGGTATCAGTATATGAAAGCACCCCCTTATCTTATGTCGAAAAAGGTATGGATATATTTATCGCAAAAGATCAGATATTTATGCTGAATTTTAAATTAAAAGATGAAGAAGAAGATGTGCCTAATTACGAATATACTCTCTCCTCTCAAGAAAACGATTATATAGAAGAGACAATAGAAAACTCTAAAAATATAAATAATGAAAATGAAAAAAGAGTTAATCAAATACAAAAATCAGAAAAAAATAAGTCTGAGATAAATGAAGATAAGGATGCTGTTGAATATGAAGAATTCAACGGGTTTCATCTTCGCAGACGAACTAAAAAATACCCGCCGGAAATGGAAGATCAAGCAGTACCTGATACACAACAGCCTATGGCTGTGCCAGATCCGCAAAATACAAAACCATTAGCTCCGCTTGATTTGCCTGATACATACTAAAATTCAACTACAGGAGTTTTAATTTTCCCATTACCTTCAAAAATAATTTCTTTTTCAAGGTCGTTTTGGGAGAATATAATTTTGGTTTTATTCTTGCCGTCTTCAGAAAAGTTTTTTATTTCTTTAACTTTTAATTCCATCACAATCCCTTTCGACATATATTATTTATGATAACAGGTTTTTTGTATGTTTTCAACCCTGTTTATAAGATATTTAAGCACAAAAAAGACCGATTTCAATAATCGGCCTTTTTATAAGATAAATTGAATAATTGAATTAACCTTTAACTTGGCTCATAACTTCCTCAGCAAAGTTGTCTTGGCGTTTTTCAAGTCCTTCACCAAGTACAAATCTTGTGAACGCTTTAATTGTTAATTTACCTTCGATTAATTGTTCAATTGTAACATCTGGGTTTTTAACGAAAGGCTGTTCAAGAAGAACTTTTGAAGCTAAAAGTTTATTTACTCTGCCTTCTACTATTTTAGCTCTGATTGCTTCAGGTTTCTTTTGCAAATCTTCTTTACCCATTTCGATTTCAGTTTCATGGTCAATAACAGATTGCGGAATTTCTGCTCTTGATAAAAACTCAGGAGCGTTAGATGCAATATGAAGACAGATATCATTCATTAATTCATCATCTTTTTTATCTGTTTGTAAAAGAACACCGATTTTACCGTTGTGAATATATGTAGCAACATTACCTTCATAACGTACAAATCTTCTGAAAGTGATCTTTTCACCTATAGATGCAATTTTTTCTTTTATAACTTCTTCAATGGTTTTTCCACATTTTGGACAAGTTGAAGCAACAAAAGCCTCAGCATCTTTAGGATTGGATTCAGCAACTGCTTTAGCTAAACAATTTGAAAGTTCTTTAAATTCTTCATTTTTAGCAACGAAGTCAGTTTCACAGTTAACTTCAACCATAGCACCTGCATTATCAACAATAGCTGATGCAATAAGTCCTTCTGCTGCGATTCTGCTCATTTTTTTATCTGCAGAAGCCATACCTTTTTGGCGAAGCACGTCCATAGCTTTTTCCATATCTCCGTCTGTTTCAACAAGTGCTTTTTTAGCATCCATCATACCTGCACCTGTTTTGTCACGGAGTTCTTTTACCATTTGAGCTGTAATATTCATGTTTCTCTCCTATATTTTGTAAAAGGCGTCAGGCTAACGCTGACGCCAAATTAAAATTGATTATTTTACTTCTTCTGCAACAGCTTCAGTTGTTTCTTCCACTGTAACACCTGCATCTTCAGCTTTGATTTCTTCAATTTTAGCAGTTGTATTAGCTTTGTTTTCTTTTAATTGTTTTCCTTCAATAACTGCATCAGCTAATTTTGAAGATATTAATCTGATAGATCTGATAGCATCATCGTTTCCTGGGATAATGTAATCAATATCTGAAGGATCAGCATTGGTATCTGCAAGACAAACTACAGGAATACCCAATTTTTTAGCTTCAAGAATCGCGATTTCATCTTTTTTCTGGTCGATAACAAAAATTAAATCAGGCAATCCTCTCATTTCTTTAATACCGCCTAGAGTTTTGCTTAATTTTGCAAGTTGACGATTCAATTGAGCAATTTCTTTTTTAGGTAATTTTTCAGCATGACCGCTGTTTAAGAAATCTTCTAATTCTCTTAGTTTGCTGACACGACCTCTTATAGTTTCAAAGTTTGTCAACATACCGCCAAGCCATCTTCTGTTTATATAATAAGCTCCAGAGCGTTGAGCTTCTTCTGCTACAACTTCTGCAGCTTGTTTCTTTGTACCTACAAACAGAATATTTTTATTACGTGCTGCGTAATCTCTTACAACTTCATAAGCTTTATCTAATAAATCAGAAGTTTTACGTAAATCAAATACATAAATTCCGTTTCTTGCACCGTAAATATACGGTTTCATTTTTGGGTTCCATCTTTGTGTTTGGTGACCGAAGTGTACACCGGCTTCCAAAAGTTCAATCATAGATGCTACTGGCATCGGTTTTCTCCTTTTTATTTTTACTTAGTACTACGGGAAATACTGTCCCATTTGCGGGTTATCGGAACGTCATAGGACAAGGGCTAGTTTTTTAATAACATTTAGATTCTTGCCCGGCTCCACCCTCTGCAAACTAGGGCAAAACCTATCGGACTAGTATAACCATTATAATATTATTACAAAAATATTAATTTAGCAAACTTTTATGTAACAAATATTTAATACAGCTTATTGTTTTGCACAAAAAAAATCGGACCTCCCCTAAAGTTAGTCCGGTATTTCATTTCTGAAACAAAAAGGATTTACATTAACTTAAATCTTTTTCACCTGCCCAAGTCTGCAGTATTTTTCTATCCTCTCTCTTCTCCCTAGTACTCAATTCCTTGTCTTGCCATTACTCCCATATCAAAATAATGTTTGATAGGTTTCATTTCTGTGACAAGATGAGCCATTGCTTTTAATTCAGGATGAGCATATCTTCCTGTCAAAACTATCTCAAGGTTTTCAGGCTTGTTCAAAAGTGCTTCTTTAACCTCACTTACCTTAATCATATTCATTGCTGTACAAATGTTAATTTCGTCCAAAATTATAAGTTGATATTCACCTGACTGTATTGCTTTTTTGGCAAATTCCCAGCCTCTTTTAGCTTCTTTATAATCATCCATACAAACATTGTGTGAATAACATACTCTATCCATTCCAAATTGGACTACATCAAGATTCGGAAGAAATTTAGATGAAGATACTATTTCACCATAGGATGTCGCACTATCACCTTTGGTAAATTGAATAATTAAAACTTTCCATCCATGTCCGAGCGCTCGAAGTGCTAAACCTAATGATGCTGTTGTTTTCCCTTTTCCATCTCCTGTGTAAATTTGAATATAACCATGTTCTAACACTTCTCTACTACCTCCGAATATAAACTATAATTCTTATCCATATTTTAAACGATTTTTGAACCCTTCTTAATCGACCTATGGATCTATAAGACTAAAGGAGAGGATGTATATTTATCAATCCCCACCTCCCAAGATGTATTCCCATAATAGAACAAATTTTTATTCTTGAATCATTTTTATAACACTCCATGCCAATCTTTTTACAATTAATTTTTTGCTAAATCTAAAGATTGACATTATGAGTGCTTTTTGAGAATTACTATAAATTGATGAAAAATTTACATAATTTTTGTAAAGTTAATTTAATATTCTATTGCAAGACCTGAAGGAAGTCTCAATTAAACAATTTTGACAGTTAATGTGATGTTAATTATTTTTAACAAACCGGTATATTATAAAAATTTTCAATAGATATAGCTGTTGATGCAAATATATTTATAAATTGTGGAATAAGATTACTAAGATATATATTTTCTCACTTTGTAAAGATATGTTACAAGCGTTACCCCAAAGTAGCAATTTATATAATCTTATATACTTTATATATACAAGAAGTATATAAAGAGAGTGATTATGACTATTAATGCAGAGTACAAGTTTAAACCAGGACTAAAGACAGCTATCCAAAACGGTAGCAGTCTGAATACTGTTCCAAAATTCAACACTCAAAAGAGTGATGCAACTGTATCTTCTGTATTTACTAGTAATACAAAATCAACATCAAGCTCAACAAGGGATGCTGCTTTACAGGCTTTGAGTACAACTCAGAAACCTTCAAATATTTTTAGCAGTAATGAATATGCAAAATATGGTAATTTTGTTGGCGGTATGAGAAATGTTAATCCGAGTGATTATAAAATGTATAATGTCGGATTAAATATTGATGCTAGTTTGGCAAGTGGTTTTGCTCCAACATCAAGATCTCAACGCAGAGAAGATTATAGAAATTTCTTAGCATTCCAAAGATATGCTCAATTTGTGAATCAAAATAATGATCGTAATGATTTTTACGCAAAAATGTCAATAATAAATCAAGCAATATCAATGGTTCCAAAGTTGGTAACTGCTGGAATTGAGATTTCAAAAATGTCAAAAGGCAAAGAAACAACTCCAGAAGCTACAACCACTCAGCAACAAAATCCATCTCAAGCTCAGGTTGGAACTGGAACGGAAACGACTTCAGCGCAACAAAATACACAAACAACTTCAGGGGTTGATAATACTATATCAGAATTATCATCAGCAGACTATTCAAAAGAAATGCAGACTGCACTTGGTGATTTACAAGCTCAACAAAGTGATATAACCTCAAATATAACTACAGTAAAAGAAAGCATAACAGAAGAAACAGAAACAAAGACTAAGGCAGAAGAATCTTTAACACAAACAGAAGAAAAAATTTCTTCAGAAAATCAAAATATTCAAAAATATTCTAGTAATATAACAAAATTAGAAAGCAGTATTCAAATGGACGAAAACCAATTGCAAATGTATAAAAGCCAATTGGCTGCTGCTAATAACAGTTCATCAACAGACAAAAATTCTTTAAGCTATCAAGCAATACAGAATCAAATACAACAACTAGAAGCAAAAATTGAACAGTCAAAAAGTGAATTGGAACAAGCAAAACAAGCTAAGCAAGAATCAGAAGAAAATTTAAAAGGGCTGGAGGCAAATAAGAAAGAATATCAAACTACTATAGAGACTGCAGAAAAGAATATTAATGAAAGTAATGAAGAATTAACGAAATTAGAAGCAGAACAAAAAGAAGCTCAAAGTGCAATAGATAAATATACACAAAAGCTAACAAAACTAGAAGAAAAAGAAAGTAATAAACTAGCTTCAATGAAAACTAAGCTTGCTGATTATGCAAAAGAATATCAAAATGAAACAGATGATAGCAAAAAAGCAAAATTAGAAGAAAAGTATTCAAAAAATGCTGAAGAGTATAACAACCTAATAAAAAATTCATCAGTAGAGGGACATACTGAAGTAAGTACAACTCTTAGTTAGTAAAAATTATACATATCGTAACATAAGACTTTACTTTTATTTTTAAGTAATTTATAATAATTTCAGAAAAAGAACGGGAACCCCCGTTCTTTTTCTATCATATGGGGCTTTAGTGCTAAGATTTAAAAACCGAGAAGGAAGGATGTGCCATGAAGCAAGATATTAACAGACATGAAATTTTGGAAAAAATTAATCCGTTAATAGAAAATACAGCAATGCGTTTTGGCTATATTCCTATAGAGATTGATTTTTCAAAAGAAAATCACAGATGGTTTCTTAGAATATATTTATACTCAAATGAAAAAGATGTAACTCTTGATGATTGTGAAAAGGTGACAAGAAGTTTGTCTGATTTTTTGGATGAATTAATTCCTGTCAAATACTACCTAGAAGTTTCATCTCCTGGATTGGAACGTAAATTCAAATCAGATAAAGAATTTATAATATTCAAAGGTCGAAATGTTAGTATAAAATTGAAAACACCGATAGAAGGTGAAGAAGAAAAAGTTTTCAAAGGAGAAATACTCGATTTTGATGAAAAAGAAGGTTTAAAATTTTTCAGATTTGATGACGGGAAAGAACTTCAAATTCCAAGAAGCAATATCCAATCTGCAAAATTATACATAGACTAAAATGACAATTTAATATAGTGTCCCTAAGGACAGAAAGGTTATAAAATGATAAAAATAGGAACAGCGCTTTTTGAAGCTTGTGAAGAGTTGGAACGAGAACGAGGAATATCAAAAGAGGTATTGATAGCATCTTTATGTGATGCAATGGTAGCAGCTTACAAAAAGCATATGAGAATTAAAGAATCTGCAAATGTAGAAGCTATATTGGATGAACAATCAGGCGAAATCGGTGTATTTAGAACTAAAGTTGTTGTAAATGAAGTGGAAGATCCAGATGAACAGATTTCATTGGCTCAAGCAAAAGAAATTGATGAAGATGTTGAAATTGATGATGAAGTTAAAATAGAAGTGACACCAGAACAATTTGGCAGAATTGCTGCTCAAGCTGCAAAACAAGTAATCACTCAAAGAATAAGAGAAGCTGAAAGAAACCTTGTATTACAAGAATTTATGGATAAAAAGGGTACTTTGACAACAGGTATTATTCAAAGGGTAGAAAATCGTAATGTTATTGTAAATATCGGAAAAACAGATGCAATTATGCCTCAAAAAGAACAAATTCCAGGTGAATATTACAAACCCGGAAACCGTATAAGAGTATTTGTGTTAAATGTAAAAGAAACAACAAGATTACCGCAAGTAATCGTATCTCATGCACATGCTGAAATTGTTCGCGAGTTATTTGAACTTGAAGTACCAGAAATTGAAGACGGAATAGTAGAAATTAAATCTATTTCAAGAGAAGCAGGATACAGAACTAAAATTGCAGTATGGTCAAATGACCCTGAAGTAGATTCTGTAGGAGCATGTATCGGACCTAGAGGAAGCAGAATTCAAACTATAGTTTCTGAATTAAAGAATGAAAAAATTGATATTGTAAGATATTCAGAAGATCCAGTAGAATATATCGTAAATGCTTTATCTCCAGCAAGGGTTGTGTCTGTGGATATTTTAGCAGATGATGAATATGCCCATGATGCAATGGTTGTAGTCCCTGATGACCAATTGAGTCTAGCAATAGGCAGAGAAGGTCAAAATGTAAGACTTGCACATAAACTTACAGGCTGGAAAATAGATATTAAGAGTGTATCTCAAATGGAAAAAGCTGAAGCTCAAAATATTCAAAATTATCAAGAAGAGCCTCAAGAAGATGATTTTGACGAGGAAGATGATGAACTAAAACAAGAAATCGAAGAAGAAATGAATCAACAGGCTTACGATGAAGATGATATCCAACATGAAGAAGTAAGTGAAGAATCTTCTGAAGATGAAGAAATATAATTAAAAATATTTCAAAACAAAAAACGCTCCATTTATTCTAGGAGCGTTTTTTGTTTTTTATGGCAAAAAAAATTTTTTCAAGTTTTATTTTTATATTATTAATAAAGGAGGATAAATGAATACCATAATTAATTTTACATCAAGTTATCGTTTTCCAATGACACAGCCTGGCGTAAACAGATTTAAAAGAGAATCTTTAGAGCCTGAATTAATGAAATATGTAGATAGAATAGGTGCTTTTCAAATTCCTAATACAGGAAAAGGTAATGGAAGAATTTCTGTGAAAGAAAAATATGACGGATTTATTGAGGGAATATTAAAACGATTAGGTTTTAAAAGATATCAAAAATTACCACTGCATAATGTATCAATAGCTGAAGTTGATGAAGCTGTCCGAAATCTAAGCAAAACCGGTGATTATATTCAAAAAGGCATGCAAAAAGCGCCAATGAAAAAGAATAAATTTACGACAAGAAATAGATAAAATTCTTTAGGGAATTGGATGTCTTGACAAAAAAAATTGAGCAAATATTATTATACTATGGCTTAAAATACCAAATTAGTAAGTAGTATAAGTAGTAAAAAGGAGATTAATCTCATGGCAAGAGAAAAGTACGAACGTACCAAACCGCACGTTAACATCGGTACAATTGGCCACGTTGACCACGGTAAAACAACATTGACAGCAGCTATTACAGCTGTATTAGCTGCAGCAGGACAAGCTGCATTGAAAAAATTTGACGAAATCGATGCTGCTCCTGAAGAAAAAGCAAGAGGTATTACTATTTCTACAGCTCACGTAGAATATGAAACAACTGCTAGACACTATGCACACGTTGACTGCCCTGGTCACGCTGACTATGTTAAAAACATGATTACAGGTGCAGCTCAAATGGACGGTGCAATTCTTGTAGTTGCAGCAACAGATGGTGCAATGCCTCAAACTCGTGAACACATCCTTCTTGCTCGCCAAGTTGGTGTTCCTAACCTTGTTGTATTCCTTAACAAATGCGATATGGTTGATGACCCTGAATTGTTAGAATTAGTTGAAATGGAAGTTCGTGAACTTCTTTCTTCATACGAATTTGATGGAGACAACATCCCATTCATTCATGGTTCAGCTTTAAAAGCTTTAGAAGCTGCTCAAGCTAACCCAACAATTGCTCGTGGAGCTGATAAATGGGTTGACAAAATTTGGGAATTAATGGATGCTATCGATTCTTACTTCCCAACTCCAGAACGTGACTTAGACAAACCGTTCTTGATGCCTGTTGAAGACGTATTCTCAATCACAGGTCGTGGTACAGTTGCTACAGGTCGTGTAGAACGTGGTATTGTTAAAGTTGGTGATGAAGTTGAATTAGTTGGTTTAGGCGAAACTAAGAAAACAACTGTAACTGGTGTTGAAATGTTCAGAAAATCTCTTGACCAAGGTCAAGCAGGTGATAACATCGGTGCATTGCTTCGTGGTATTGACAAGACTGAAATCCAACGTGGTCAAGTTCTTGCAAAACCTGGTACAATCCATCCTCACACTAAATTCACAGCTAACGTTTACGTATTGACAAAAGAAGAAGGCGGACGTCACACTCCATTCTTCCCAGGTTACAGACCACAGTTCTATATCAGAACAACTGACGTAACTGGTTCAATTAAATTTGACGGTCAAATGGTAATGCCTGGTGATAACGTAGTTATGGAAGTTGAGTTAATCGCTCCTGTAGCTATCGAAGAAGGTATGAGATTCGCTATCCGTGAAGGCGGACGTACAGTTGGTGCTGGTGTTGTTGATAAAATTATTGAATAATTTATATCGATAATCCAAAAAATCTAAAAAGAGTTTGCTTTATTTAAAGCAGACTCTTTTTTGATAGCAAAAAAGATTTTTTTCTTACTTAATATTATTGTATTTTAATTAGGAGATTATATTATGAAGACAAATTTAGACAGTAGTTTAGCTTTTAGTGGGAAATTATCACCAAAGACTCTTGCAAAATTCAAAGAAAATCTTTTGCCAAAACAGTATAGAGAAGTTAAAAATTTCAGAGCAGGTGAAAAATATACAAATATTGATATTGTAACAGTTCAAAATTCACCAATGAGGCTTATGAACGGCACGGTTATTTTGCCTAAAGAGACTTATGCAGAATTTTCAAAATCTCGCTCTAAAAATGCTCCAAAAGCCAGAATAAAACTAGCAGATGGACAGTTGCCTTTTAATTTTGATACGTTCAAGCTTATTACAGAAGATCTTGTAAAACGCGGTGAAAAGCTGTTGAATATACTTAAATAATCACAAAAGTCCTGCAAATTTTGCAGGACTTTTTCAAATCTTTTTCCTTCCAAACCAACCTATTGAGCTTGAGTTCTTAGTTCATCATACTTGCCGTATTCTTGAGAATTCTTTAAGTATTTAGTCAATGATTTAGCTACCATTTGTGAGCGTTTTTCATTTTCTTGTTCTAATAAATTAAAGTATTCATCCAAAGATGACATCATATAGTCTTTTTCCAAATTTTCCATATTTTCCCCCTGACTTGTGTTTAAAAATTTTCCCTATTTTCAACTGAGCAGGTTATCAAGTAATTCAGCATTTTTTTCTGCTCTTTTTACGTTTCGCACTTGATTTCGATACATATATGTTCTGAGTGCTTCTCTAATCAATTCTGATCTTGTTCTGTTTTCATTTGTAGCCAGATTGTCTATTTCATCTAAAAATCTTTCCGGCATTGAAATAAGTACTCTTGCCATATTTTACTCCTTTAATTTTCCCATCTGATAACTATTTTGCAACTCTTATATATATAAAGGATATTCTTTTTAAAAAATTGCCTAAAATACATGTCAAAAAGGAAAATTGTGTAATATATCTTAATATAATGTGCGAGCTTCTTTTCTATTATTATATACTTAAAATCTTCTAACGTAGTAATTTGTATCATTTTTTAACAGTTCTTTAATTTCTTGCAATTCTTCATCTTTAAAATTTAATGTAAGAATTTTAGCTGTTTTTTCTCTGATTGTGTATTCGTTAATAGATTTTGTTATTTTAAGTATGGATTTTAATTTATTAATATCAATTAAACTTGCGAATTGATAAATAGTTTCAAGGTACCAATAAAGTTTAAACACTTCTTTATTGACTTTATACTTGCCATCTTGGAAGTCAAAGTCTTTAATAGTTAAAGCTAACTTGAGAGTTCTTTCTATAAGTTCGGTACAGAATAAATTGCAAAAACATTTATCGGATTTTAGATTCGTTATAGCGGATATAATATTTCTGCAGATATTTCCATTAATATCAATTATTGCATCTAAGAAGATTTCATAATTTTCGGAAGCATTGAAAAAAATATGTTTATTTGAATCTTTCATTAATTCTGCAATTTTTGCAGAAACAGCTTCTCTTACTTTACCATCTTGACCTGTAAGGTTATTGATAAGGACTTGAGCTTCATTTGAATCTAAAATATTGTCAAGTTTTAAAGCGGCTAATTGTTTTTCAACGATATTGCCGTTTTCAAGCATATAAATTAGTTCATCATGACTTTGATGTGTGTTAATCAATTTATATGCAATATTAAAGTTTTCATCTAACGTGTTATAATATCCTCTTGTATTCAATTATGCTACTTTCTGTTTATCTAAATTTCAATTCAAATATTATGATATGTTGCTTTGTATAAATAATATAACATAAAGTATAATGAAATTTGCCAGTTGAATAGTTTTAATGTATTATATAGTTAATGAACCCCAGCGGTTAGGAGAATTTTATGAACGAAGTAATTAATTTTTTAAAAGAAATATTCATGTTAAAAAGTGAGGATAACATAAAAGTAGGTCTAACACAGTTTAAAGCGCAAACACCTGTAGAAAAAGCTGTTAAAAAGCAAATTGTAAAGCAAAAGACAGAAGTTAAGTTATCAGATCTTATGCGCAGAAGTTATTAATTTCAAGTTGTTTTATAATAGTTAAAAATAAAAATAATATATAGAAAGAGACTCAAAAAAATGAAAGGAGCTGGAAATGTCGGCTATGAGACAGATTAAGGGGAAAGGGGGCACTCGGGAATAAAGCTCCTGCTAGGTTTTTAAAACTGTTATTTGAAAAAAAGCTAAAATTTATAAAACATATAGTTAACTGTGATATTTGTGATTTATTAAAAAAAATTGGTTAAAAATTCAAAAAAAAAATGCGGTAAAGAGTCCGGTTGTTGGAATGGTGAGGCATAGCTCATGGACAAGGTAAAATTCGTAGTGAACTTACAAATGTCGATTTTGCTTGTACAACTAATGCAGGATCTGGAGCGAGTATGTCGTGTTTGGGACTTATAATACACGATGGTTGTGTGATTAGAAAAGATTACCCAGTAAAATTTTAATATTCAATACCTTTTCTTGCAGCGATACCTGTATCCCAGTAATGTTTAATCGGTTTTATTTCAGATACCAGATGTGCTAATTCGATAATTTTCGGGTTAGCATTTCTGCCTGTGAGTACAATTTCCATTTCTTCAGGTTTGTTTTTTAAAACATCTACAACTTCATCTAAATCAATTAATCCTAAATCAATTGCAATATTAGCTTCATCAAGAATTACAAGATTATATTCATCATTTTTAATTACTTTTTTGGCTAGTTCCCATCCTTTTTTGATTTCAGCTTCATCATTTGCATTTTTATTATTCTCATAGACAATTCTGTCAAGTCCTGCTTGGACGATTGTTAAGTTTTTTGCAATTTCAGGGGAGAGATTTCTAAATGAATTAAGCTCTCCATAGTCATCTCCGCCTTTAGTAAACATAATTATTAAAACTTTCCAACACCTGCCCAAAGCTCTCATTGCGAGTCCTAACGAGGCTGTTGTCTTACCTTTGCCGTTGCCCGTATAGACTTGAATGTAGCCGTGTTTTGCCCAATTCGGGTTTATTAAATTATTTTCGCAATACTCTGTCATTTTCCTGTAATTTATTATATATTAAAAATATGGATAATAAAACCGACTTGAGGATATGGGCTAAAAGTATAAGGAAAACATTGAATTTAGCAGATATAAGTAAAAATATTACTGCTAAAATTCGTGATAATGACATATATAAAAATGCAGAAAATGTAATGCTTTTTTATCCTACAAAATATGAAATTAGTCTTTTAGATTTGTTGAATGATAAGAAAAACTTTTATTTGCCTAAAGTATACAATGATGAAATTTTAGTATGTCCATATTCTAAAGACGATAGTTTAGAGGTTTCTCAATTTAATATAAAAGAGCCTTGTACTAATCCAGTAAAAGCAGAGCACCTAGAGCTGGCAATCGTACCGGCGCTTGTTGTTGATAAAAAAGGATACCGGCTTGGATATGGAGGCGGTTTTTATGATCGTTTTTTGTCCAAATTCCCAATTAAAACAATAGTCCCAATTCCGCATGAACTTATTGTAGAAAAACTACCTATTGAAAAATTTGATATAAAAATTGATGTCGTAATAACTGATATATAGACAAATAGTCCGTTTTTATACGGACTATTTGTAAGTGATTATGGTCAGTTATTAATAAGGGGAGAGGGAGTTAAACTTTTTTAAGCAACATACTCAGGTTTCCAGAATTGAGCTGATTGTTTTTCTGCTTGGACTGTGCTTTCATATTCGGCTTCTACCATTCTTAACTGAGCTTCAAGTCTTGCTTTTTCCTGTTGAATTTCTTGCTCTTGTTGATTTAATAACTTCTGTTCATGTTTTTGATATTTTTCTAATTCTTGTTTATATAAATTTTGGAAAATATAATTTTGATACATAGCAGCAGCATTTGGATCCTGATTTTGAGACATTTGCTGCATTTGTTGTATTTGCATATTAATTTGCGGAGACATCATTTGCATATTCATTTGAGCTCCTCGTAAAGCTCCATTATGTGAATACATCATAAATGCCATTGTACGGTTAAACATAGAAGCAGGAACATTTAACATATCAGTCATTGATAAAGTCCCATCGCCTATGTTTGCGGCATATTGCTGCAATTCATTAAGCTTTCTGGTCAACGCCACTATACGATAATTTAATTCGTTTTTCTGGCGTATCATCTCATATTTTCGATATGCGAAAACCAAGAGTGACATATTAAACTCCTACCGTAATTTTGTAACTAACCTTTGTAACCTTTTAACCTTTACACATATATAAAAACATGCAACTCTAATGAATTGCATGTTTTTGATGAATTGTTAAGTTTTATTACAATGAATTTCTTTCAACAACCTTATCAATTAGTCCATATTCCAGAGCTTCTTTAGCTGTCAGGAAGTGATCACGTTCGCAATCTTCTTTAACTTTTTCATAAGGTTGTCCTGAATTTTCAGCCATTATGCTTATTAACATTTCTTTCATACGCATAATTTCTTTTGCTTCAATTTCAATATCAGTTGCCTGTCCTTTAGCTCCGCCAAGAGGCTGGTGAATCATTATCCTAGAATTAGGCAGTGCCATTCTTTTACCTTTGGTTCCTGAGCATAATAAAAATGCTCCCATTGATGCTGCATCACCAAGACAGATTGTACATACATCAGATTTTATTAAATTCATTGTATCATATATCGCCATACCCGCAGTAATAACACCACCAGGGCTGTTGATATACAGCATAATATCTTTCTCATTATTTTCACTGTCTAACAACAATAATTGAGCAACAACTGAATTTGCAACCTCGTCATTAATTTCAGAACCAAGAAAAATAATTCTTTCTCTTAAAAGTCTTGAAAATATATCAAAAGACTTTTCTCCTCTTGATGAGGACTCAATTACTGTCGGTACATAGCCCATAATTCTCATATAAGTTTCTTTATCCATTTTTCTCTCCTAATTTAATACAGATATTATAATATAAAAATATAACTTCTACAATCTGTCTTTTTATCTAATATGTTAACAAATGTAACAAATTAAACTATTCTTGAAAACAGCCTATTTAAAATGTTTTTATAAATATAAGAGTAGAAATAAGAGGACGAGAGATATGGCAATATCAAATATTCAAGAAACATTATTGATGTATACAAAACAAAAATCAATGATTAATGAGAAATTGTCAAATATTATGATGAACATGATGAATGCATCAAGAGACAGTGCAGAATTGCAAGCAAAATATAATGATAAGCAGCAATACTACTATTATAATTATTCTGAAACAGACCCTGATTATTATGATACAGTAATGGAAATTTTAGAAAAAGAACATGAATATGAACTGCAAAATTTAAATAACTGGGAAGAACAGTTAGAGCTTGATAAAAACAACTATGAGACAAGGTTAAATGAAATTACCACATATGAAAGTTCTTGGACCAAATTGCTTCAAACAAATGTCAAAAATGACTTTACATATGGCGGAGCAGGTAAATAATAAAGATGAAATAAGCGGACTTTTAAAGTCCGCTTATTTATTATATTATTATATTATGTTAGATAGTGGTGAAAAATTAGGTGCATTTATTGTCCCGACTGGAATTGGTGCTTCAATTGGTGGGTTTGCTGGGGATGCAAGTTGTTATGCAAGAGAATTTTCCAAAAAATCCAAACTTATTGTCAATCCTAATGTTGTCAATGCAGGAGTCTTTTCAAGTATTAATGAAAATATGTTTTATATTGAAGGGTACAGTCTTGATGAATTTTTTAAGGGCAATCTTGAGTTTGTACCTTCTTATAATAATAAAATAGGTGTTGTTTTTGACAGTGCTATTCCTGAAAATGTTTTGAATATCCATATTAATACAATTAATGCAGTAAAGATAGTATATGGTGTGGATGTAATTGGATATGAAATGACGAATTCTGAAGTAGGAGTTGATTTTTATGTTGATAACAGCGGGATATCGTCAGGTGTGGTAAAAAATATTGAAACAATTTATGGTGCTGTAGAAAAACTTATTAATAAAGGAGCAGAGGCTGTTGCTATAGTATGTCTTTTTAAAGATCCTGAGGATGATAATCTTGATTATCAAAATGGATCTGGGGTCGATCCTGTAGGAGGGGTAGAAGGTATAATTTCGCATTGTATCTCAAAAGAATTTCAAATACCTTGTGCGCATTCACCGGCTTTTGAAGATTTTTCTATATCAACTGATTTAGTTAATCCGAAATCTGCATCAGAATATATTACGCCGACATTTCTTCCTTGTGTGCTTTTAGGTTTGAATAATGCGCCGAAATTAGTCAAACGAGGCGGAATAAGTATAGAAAATCTTGATTATCTTGTAATGCCTTATAATTCACTCGGGTCTGTTCCAGTATTTGAGGCAATAAATAGAAATATAAAAATATTTGCAGTGAAAGAAAATACTACTATTTTGGATGTAACAAATAAGAATTTATTTAAAAGTAATTCAATAATTGAAGTTGAAACATATAAAAAATGTCTCGATTTAATTTAATATAAGCTCAGGCATTGAATCTATTTTATAAAATATTGACGCTGCATTTTTAAAGTTTTCAGGGGATTTGCTTACATAGAATTTTTCAAAAGATTCATTTTCTATTTTATTTAAAAGTCCTTTCTGTTCCAAATCTTTTTTTATAATTTGTGCAAATTCTATGGATGGATTAATAAACATATTAGCAGGTGCAAATTCAGATAAAACGTTAAGCAAATATGGATAGTGAGTGCAACCTAAAATTATTTTTTCAGGGGTTAAGAGCATCATCTCGTTCATTTTTTCTTTAACAGCTTGTTTTGCTTCATTGGAATTTTCCTGTCCGTTTTCAACAATTTTTACCCATCCGGGACAGGCAATTTCTATTATTTCAAGAGCAGAATTATATTTTTGTAATTCTTTCTTGTAGCAATGGGTATTAATTGTAGCTTGAGTTGCAAAGACACCTATTCTTTTTATTGGCATTTCGGCTATTGATTTAGAAACAGATTGTATAATGGGATAGATTTCGAAATTGTAATTGTTTTTTAATTTTTCATACACAACAGCTGATGTTGTGTTACAAGCCATAACAACAGCTTTTGTACCCTTTTCTTCAAGGAATTTAAAGATTTTGTCAGCGAATATAAGAAGCTGTTCTTCTGTTTTTTCGCCATATGGCATATTTTTGGTGTCTCCGAAGTAGATGTAATTTTCATTTGGCAGTAATTTTTTTACTTGCTCATATACGGTTACTCCGCCGACTCCTGAGTCAAAAAATCCTATGGGGTTATTATTTGATTTGTTTAAAATAGTTCTCAACTCCTTCTACAATAGCTTTTGCTGTAGCTTTTTTCCTTGCAGGACTGTTAAGTTCTGCTCTTTCTTTATCGTTTGATATAAAACCTATTTCCATTAATATAGCAGGGTCAGTTGTGTGATTTATAACATAGAATTTTGATTTAAACAGACCTCTGTTTTTTGTATCAATTGCACTCGCAAGTGATGCATGTAAAGTCTGTGCAAGCATCAGACTTTCTTGATGGTAGTAATGAGTCTCAACTCCGCTTGCTTCTGTTCCGGTACTTGAATTAACGTGAATACTTATGAAAATATCAGGTTCAAAATTTTCACTTATTGCTACTCTGTCTTGCAAAGAAACATATTCATCGCCATCTCTGGTCATTTGAACAATATATCCTTTTTTAACTAGCATATCTCTTACTTGTTTTGCAACGTCTAAAGTAATATCTTTTTCGTTTATATCACATCTAATTGCCCCGTAATCACTTCCTCCATGGCCAGCATCTATAACTACCTTTCTTATACCTTTTCCTTGTGGTTTTGGTTGTGTTACGGGAGCCGGGGTTGTTGGTTCTGTAATGAAAGCTTGTTTTTTAGGTGCTTTTACAATAATTTTTAAAGCTTTACCGTCTGCTCCTAAAAACGTGTTGACTAAACTGTTTTGTTCTAATGGTAAGGTAAGTTCGAGCCCTATTCGAGGAATAAGGCTTATTTGAGCTTTTTCAAATGCTGTATTTTTAAAAGCCGTTATAAAATCGTTTTCATTATAATTCTCTACATTATAAAGATATAGAGTTAATTCTTCATTAGTTCTGTTAATGCCATGTACAACTGGTGCAGTAAATGCAAGAGTCATTGCATTTGTTTGAGAATCTATTTTTTCAGATGAATAAGATATCATATTTGATATGTTCGAAAAAAGGTTGAAATTACCGATTTTATCAGTATTTGCAATTAATAAAGACTGATTGTCACTTGATATGATAGGAATGTATTTTTTGACATCATCTGTCGTAATTACTATTCGGGCTTTGTTGACAGAAAACTGTCCTATTTTTACAGTTTCATTTTCTCCAATTTTATATTCTGTATTTCTTATGCTACCTTTCACCAGGGTATTTGGAATGTCATAGACAATTCTTAGAGGATTTGTCAAAATCATTGGCTTTTCAATAGTAATAGTTCCAAAACCGTTTAGTAAAATAGCGTTTTGTTTCGGTGTGATACTGTCAATATAATATTTTGTATTAAGTTTAAGTTCTTTTCTTGATGTATGTTGAGTATTGAAAGCTTCTTGTATTTGAGTGACAACATCATCCTTTGGAACATCCGGTGTTGTCATTGTTAAATATTCATAAAAATCACTTGCGGATGCATGATCATCTCTATAGATATTTTGAAAGTAATCATTTTTTGCTTGTATGTCTTTGAATTTTATAATGATATTATTTTTAATTCTGTAAAAATGTACCTTGGAAAGGTCAAAGTCATCATCAAAATACATAACGACTCTTACAACATCAGGATTAGTTGAAAATTGACTTACTATAACCTGTTTCAATCCATTAGCAGTAAATGACCAGTCTTGTCTTGGTGTTGTCAAAACTGATGAATTTATGTCAAAATAAGCTCTTGTGGGATTTTCCATTTTGACTACTTTTATACTTTTCAAAACAGGTTCTTCAACAGTATCAGGTACAGTTAAAAGTATAAAAGCATTGGAGGTGTCATAGTTGAAAGATGTTACTTTGTACAAATCTTCTGCGAATACTTTTTGAGTAAATGTACAAATAAATAGAAAGAATAATATAAAAATTTTGAAAATTATTTTCATAAATTAATATCCCACATAGATATTATAATAAGAATGTATGAAAGATTCAAAATTGTAACATTATTTTTACGCAGAAAATGTAACAATAATAATTAGCAAATTCCAATTCTAACAGCCTTGCAAGCGGCGTGGGTTCTGTTTTTTGCGTTTAATTTTTTTATGATAGCACTCACGTGAGCTTTTACTGTGTGTATGCTGATATAAATTTTGCTTGCAATTTCTCTGTTGTCACACCCTTCTGTCATTAAACCCAAAATCAGAACTTCTCTTTCAGTAAGCTCGTATTCTTTAATAGCTTCAAAATTAGTGATCATAATCTTTGCCTTTCATTATCATAGATTTAAGTTAAGCATGCTCAACTATGCTACATTTATTATGTTACATAACAATATATAAAAAAAGCAAGAATATTAATAATAAGTCATTTTTTTAAATGAAAGATAATTATTTATCGTAAATTAATTTAGGACTTGAAAATAAAAATTTATTTGATAAAATCAAACTGTACCGAATTTGGTAGAGTAAGCGTGTGTAGCTCAGTTGGATAGAGTGTTTGGCTACGAACCAAAAGGTCGGGGGTTCGAATCCCTCCACGCGTAAGGTTTGAAGAATAATGGCGATAGGCTTATAAGTCTATCGCCATTATTTTTGACAAATTTGCTGAAATATCATTGTAATAATTATAAACTTATTGAGATTTTAAAATAAGAAGATTTATCAGTAGCACATTTTATTAATATCTCACTGATTTAACAATATGGTTAATTATCTATGAAAAAATTACTAATTTTTTTCTTTATAATATTTCTAGCTCCAATGCAAGCTAATGCCTTAACACTAAAATCGTCTGTAGAATATTGTAATTTAACGGGACATTTTATCTGAACGCATAAAAAGATTATTCGGCAAAGTTGGCTTTGTGTTTGAATGATGGCGGTCGGAAGTAATCGTTTTATGTGTTATGAAACCGGACGAAAAGTCTCTTTTGGGTATCAGAAAGTGGCTCAAATTTCCAACATTTTATTTTAAAAACCTAATAACAGTTCTGTATTTCCCCAATTTTACTAAATTGTACGGATAAAACGATTATTGGACTTTTGAAGTAAATAATGTCCGATTTGGCTTTAATAAGAGTAATTTGTGTTGGTATGTTACAAAAGTAGGAAAACAAGAACACTTTTCCGACTTCAGAGTTAATCTGTGTGTATGGATGAATTTATTGGTATTAATGAAATAGCAAGAATAAAGGGCTTAAAAAGTACCCGTTCGATAAGACTTGCAATTAACCAAGGTAAATATATTGCAAGAGAAGTTGAAGTAAGAGGCGGAAAATCATATGAAATTCTTTATTCCTCATTAGAACCGGAGATACAAGATAGATTAGATGAAGAAGAATTAAAAACAACAGCAATTGTTCCGTTTGAAAACAAGGTGAATTTTGTATCAGAAAATGCAAGATTAACAGCACTTGCAAGAGTGGATATAGTAACTGCCTTGTATAATATTCGTAAAAAATATTCGACTAAAAAAGAGGCTGATTCAGTATTTTTAGATTTATATAACAGCGGAATATATCTGCCACAGATATATAAGTTTGTAGGTTCAATTTCGATAGGTACACTTCATCGTTGGGTTAAAGCTTTTGAAGATTATGGAACAGAGGGGCTTTTACAAAAACGTAAAACTAATCAACAGGGTGAATATAATACGATTTTGAATGAGGAAATGAAACAGATATTTTTGAAATATTTGTTACACCCGAATAAATTTAGTATCGGAAAAGCTATAAATTTAACAAAACATATTCTAGAAAAGCGAGGATATGAAAATATTCCTTGTAATCTAACATTCAGAAGATTTGCAGAGAATTTTAAGAAAAACAATTATTCAAAGTGGATTTTATTTAGAGAAGGTGAAAAAGCATATCACGATAAAATTGAACCGTATATAGAACGAGATATTTCTAAAATTGAAGTAGGAGATGTTTTGATAGCTGATGGACATGTTCTTAATTTTCAAATAATCAATCCATTTACAGGAAAGCCGACCAGAGCAACTTTGGTCGGCTTTTTAGATTGGAAATCAACAGCATTAGTCGGATATGAAATTATGATGAGTGAAAATACTCAATGCATAGCAAGTGCATTAAGAAATTCTATTTTAAATCTCGGTCTGATTCCGAAGGTAGTTTATCAAGATAACGGAAAAGCATTTAAAGCAAAATATTTCCAAAATATAGATTTTGATGAAGCAGGATTTAATGGAATTTATGCAAAACTTGGAATAAAATCAGTTTTTGCAAAACCATATAATGCAAGAGCAAAAGTTATTGAAAGATTCTTCCTTGAATTTCAAGAAGAGTTTGAAAAAATGATGACAAGTTATATAGGAACAAGTATTGAAAATAAACCGGCTTGGATGAAACGAGGAGAAAAATTGCATAGAGAGATGCATAATAAGTTAACAAAAAACTATATTCCAACAATTCAAGAAACAATAAAATTTATAGATTGCTGGCTCGATTACCATAATTCAAAACCTTGTCCTAATAACCGTTCAAAAACTATTCAAGAGATGTTAAATGATATTTCAAAAGAGAACATTGATAAAAGTATTTTGAACGACCTTATGATGAAAACAGAAGCAAGGACAATAAATAAACATGGAATAACATTTCTTGGAATGCATTATAGGAGTGATTATTTATTGGATTTAAGAGAAAAAGTATTTATAAAATACAGTTTGTTTGACCTTTCAAAAGTCCTTGTGTATTCAATAAAAGGTGAATTTTTATGTATCGCAAG
>CALVEL010000005.1 GCA_944326565.1 Candidatus Gastranaerophilales bacterium | reverse complement strand
GACACTTCATTATGGTTAAACATCTTTTTAATAGCTCTTGCCATTTTTATTTTGGGAGTGCAAATCGGTATTAAACACGGACGAGAATTACAACTCGATGATATGAGAATTAAATATGGCTACGACTTTTCAGATTAGAAAAATACATGCATTAAAAAACATATTAGGTATGGATGATGATTTATACCGAGAAATGCTTATGTCTTTTGATGTCCAAAGTTCAAAGAATCTTACATTTACAGAAGCCGGTATTTTTATCGAGATTCTTGAAGAAAGAGCTATCGCATCTAATAAGTGGGTTAAACACCCGAAAAAATACGAGAATTTAAATCGTGATGAGGAAATGGCTACAAGTGCTCAATTAAGAATGATTGAAGGTTTATGGAGAGACCTTGCATATTACAACACTGATAAATATGCAAAAAAATCTCTTAGAAAATTTTTAAAATCAAAATTTAAAGTTGATGACATTATGTTTTTAACAAGAGCCAAAGCCTGCAAGGTTATACAGGCAATAACGGCTATAAAAAAGAATTTAGAAAAAAGTGCGGCCACACTTGAGTAGTAGAAGAGAAAGTAAAGGAGAAAAACTATGTTAACAATTGAAAAAACAAACGAAGAAATGTCAAAAATGAGAGATAATCAATTCTTTGGAGAGATTACTCATGATGAAAATGACAAAAAAGAGTGTGCAATGATGGGTTTAATTAAAAATCAAAAAATTGTTCTTGAAGAAGAATTAAAGATTGCTAAATTAAAATACGCAGATGTGGCTCTTGAAAAAGACAATTGGAGCGGTAGATATGAACGAGAAATGGATTGCAAAGTCATTGAAGGTCAAATCGCAATTCTGACAAAAATGGAGAGAGATTTGATGGAAATGTTAACACCTACCAATATGCCTCCTTGTTAAGATTAACGCAGGTCGAAACGGTCAGTAAAACTGACCGTCTTAGAGTAAGGCTCTAACTGATGAGACCAATTTAAAAGTAAAGGAGAAAAAAATGGGAAATTTAGCACTAGATGTTCTAATGAGAGAAATCACAGAGTATCAGGTAAATGTTGAAAAGTTAAAAATCAAAATTGCAGATTGTGTCATTAAAGTACATAGTACTTCTCCACAAGAAGTTACAGTTATTTTTGATAACTTACATAAAATGGCAAAGTTAATTGAAGAAGTTAGACCCCAAGAAATTATGCTTTGTGAATTATTTAAAACTCAGTCAAAAATCGAAGATATTCTTGAGGAGGAAGAGTTAAGGAAAACAAAAGCCTAAACAGGTCGAAACGGTCGGCTAACGGTGCAAGCTGACCGTCTTAACGTAATGCGTTAACTGATGAGACCAAATAAATAAGTATGAGGAGATTATGGAATATAAACCTTGGATGGATTATATAAAACCTGAAGATATGCCAAATGATGATTTAAAGACAATTGCAGAATCAGCCGGCATACGCTCTGCTTTGGCTTTGATTTTTTTAACTCCGGGGTTAACTGTTACAATACCAAGAAACGCTTTTAGTGAGGTAAAAAAAAGATATATTATAAGCCAGTATGATGGCAGAAAATACACGATAAACCGTCTTGCCTTAGAATGTGGTTATTCCCAACGATATATTTATAAAATTATTGAAAATCACCTTCAAAATAAAAATCACTCCTAAAAAATAGCTTTACAACACCAGTCTTTCTTTACTTCAATGGCTAATATGTTATTGAAGTTTTTTTTGTATAATACATGTATAGGAGAAAAACATGTCTGTATTACAAGCTGAAAAACCATTATATAAACACGATTGTGATGATTGTTTATATTTAGGTTCTGATGAAATGAGGGATTATTATTTTTGTAAAAAACGTTCTTTTTCATCAGAAGGAACACTTATAATAAGATTGGGAGACAATCCTCAAGATTATTTTAGTATGCCGAAAGACGTTGTAAAAAGTGGACTAGCAAGTAATGCTTTAGCTGAAGACACTGTTTTTGCAATGTGCTACAGAAGATATTTAGAATATCTTGAAAACAAATAAAGAGCCTCTTTTTATTCGGAGAAGAGACTCTTTTCAGACAAATCAAATCATTGGTATGATACTCAAGTTTTTTATATAAGGCAAATTATTTACAATCAGAAGGTAAACCAACAAATGCAATCATAGTTGGGGTTATGGTGTTATTATTCATATCCATTTTATAATTAACATCAAGTAAATCTTCATATTGAGTAATTGTCCCATCTATTGTAAATCCATGATAAAGACATAACTCTCTAAGTTCAATTAAAAAATTCTCGTATCGTTTTTCCTCATCCATATATCTATCCTAATGTTATTCCATAGTATCAACAGGAGTTATTTCGTCCATTTCAATGTTATATCTTTTCCCGTTTTTATCAACACAGGTTGCATATTCAATATCTCTATCAGCAAATGAATTTGTCCAAGTATAAATAAGTAACCCTATTTCATTAGTTTTATTATTGTAAATTTTAGTTCCGAACAACATATCATTTTTGTTTTTTAGTGCCATAATTTTATCTCCTTATGTCTTATAATGGGTTTTCTATGTAATATTTAATTTGTCCTTTTTTATAACTGATTTGACTTTTGATAATGCATTCCTTTTCATAATTTCTACAATCTTTAAGTTTTAACTCTAGGTATTCAATTTCGTTTTTTAATCTTTTAATTAAATCTTGTTCAAATTCTTTGTTTGTCATAATTTACCTCTTATTAACTTCCGCTTTGTACAAACATTAATCACTCTGAATAGTCTAAACATCAAGTTATTGTTGATGTTTTGTATCATTCAGACACATTGTTATAATGTATTAGAATCAAACAAGAAATAAGCTAATTCGGCTGTAATTTTCTTTTCACATACAAAAGAGTTTGATTTTTTATCAAAAGTTATGTTTCTTATATTATTAAGAATTTTGTCCACAACTTCGTTAAATTCATTATCAGTGTATTCTTTTTTGATTTCATATAGAATTGAACCGTATTTTACAATTTTTATTTTTTGAACTTTTATCTCTTCAATAGATTCAATTTTTTCGTCAATTTCTTCGTATCTAATTTCTAAAAATTCGTCATTAACTGCCTCTACAATATCTCTTGTCCCATCAGAGTGTACAACTAAAAACTTTTTTAATTTTAAATCGTCCATCATTTTTATTCCTTATAATTCTGCTTCTGTACCATCACTATAGATAATTCCTGCGATTCTAATATCGCCACTTGAAGAATCATCGTAATATTCAATATCCTTAAAACCGTTTAAATCGTAATAATCAAAGCAACCGCAAGCATTAATTCCTATTCCGTATTTTTTAGAAATTCTTGTTAATTCTTTCATAAAGCCTTGATAGTTCTTTTCGTATTTTTCTTCATTTGTCATTGCCATAATATAATCCTTTCGTTTGTTTGTACTGACATTAATCGATTGCAATAGCAAGGATTTCAAGTCATTGCGACTATTCTGTATCATTCAGACACATAAAAAAAGAGTTGAGATTTAATACCCCAACTCTTTTAAAACTCTATCCAAATCCTCTTCAGGAGGTTCGTTATCTATCCAATCGTAAGCTAAACTCTCAAACCAAACTTCGGATGTATTTATAAAGTTAAGTCGACCTAAAACCTCAATGACTTTGTCTAAGTTTAGATTAATTTCATATCTTATAGCTGATTCTTTCAAATTTTTCTTTTTCATTTTATATATCTTGATTTTTTTAGTCGGAAATCGCTAAAAATGAAATTCCTGAACTGGCAAAAAAGTCCGATTACTGTCCGTTAATGTCTAGAACAAGACTGTGCCTCAAAACCTTAAATGGCGAGAATTTAGACACAGCTTAAGAATTTTGGGACAGTTCAGGATTTTTTAGATAGGACAGTGTTAAAAAATCAAATTTTAAATTTTGATGAATATACATTTCAATTTACTTGAAATGTAAAAAGAACATCAAAAATTCAAAGGTTAAATATGAAGCAATTAATAAAATTTATATAAATTAACAAATTATTTATACTAATATTCTATCGAGAGTTAAGCTCTTTGCAACTGAAATCCTTTTTAGTTGGGAGTCTATCATTGTTTTAGGTAAGTCATCTGCTTTTGCCCACTTATTAAAGATTTTTATACAGTCTTTATAATAAGTTATTCGATCAAAATCTTTTGCGTCTAACGCTTCTATAAGTTTTTTATTAAAATATTCTAAACCATCTTGGCGGTATCGTCTAATTTGCATAGGATTAAATCTTATATTCGGAGAATTGCAATATTTGCTTGAAATAAACATAAATCTAGACATTTGTATTTTCATTACTTCTGACTTTATTATATCTTTTGATAAGTTTTTATTTGCTAAAAGCTTTGAGTGTGCTAATTCTGAATTTACTATACTTTCTATTATTTCAGGATATAAAGAGTTTTTAGCTTGTTCCTTTAGGTGCTTAGCCATATTTTTGTGATAGGATGACTTAATATTGAGATATTCATTAAATAGTTTACGAGATATTTGTGCAGGTGTATTAGCTAGATAATCATAAAATGCAGAAAATTCAAAAGAACGAAGATTACTGTCCAAAAATGAAGTATCTGAAGTATGCACAGCAGCTCCATAATTTTTATCAATTATTACATTTTTAATACTTTCATCTAATTTTTCACCTTTTAAGTGCTCAAAATCTAATATTCCTGCGTTATCTTTTGTAAAATGTATATTGCCCAGATTAATGTCATAAACCATTAACCTTCCATATTTTTTAGAACCCTTATCTAGCTCTGTAATTATTGAAACAAGTGAGCTAAGATTCTTGCAATTTAATGGATTTGTGCAATAATCTGCTTTTTTACCTTTTACTAGTGAAGAGATTAAGTAAGATTCCCCATTATTTAGTTGGAAAGCTACAATTCCCTTTTGCGTATTCCCCAAAGAAAAACCTTTTCCTCGTTCTTTAAAAAATTCATATAAAATATCTAGTTTTTCAGCTTCATTCATTATGTTATTTGGACAGAGTGCATTAGGCTTACATTTTTTTACAACTAAATCTTGCCCGTAGTAAAAAGCTTCTCCATTTACGCCTTCGCCAATGAGGTCTGTTTTTTTTGAAATTGTATTACAGACATTATTTATTTCCAATGAAGAAATATCCTTTGCAATTGGATAAATTTTGGCTTTAGCAATTTTATATGGAGGGATTATTCCTTGAAATGATATTTCCATAATGTCTATATAAAACAGCTTAAAAAATAAATTTGCTGTATTTTTAAGACAAATTTACGAAAATACCACACTATTTAAAGTCTCTAAATTTATCTGTCCCAAAATTCCCGAACTGATTGTTCTTTTACGGTTGCAAGTGTTTTGATTAAATGTATTATTTGTAAATTTTTATAAAGAATGTTAGGCAATTGTGTAAATTGATTTATTCTTTATTTTTAAAATAATAGTAGCAAAAAGGAAAGATAAATGAGAATTAATCAAAACGGTCATTACACTTATAGAAATTTACCCAAAAGATGCAATACCCCCTCATTTAAAAGTCAGTATGAAATCAATGGAGATTCAATTGCGTCAAGACAACAGGTATTTACTCTTGGTATGATGATGAATAACTTTTGGATATATGATGCAAGAAACACATTTTTTGATATTAAACGGAAAAATGTGATGGGAAAATTCAAAGTAAAAGTAAACGACCTTAAAGATCAAACATTTGAAAGAATAATGCAAAATAATCGAATTGAATTTAAAAAACTCGAAAGCAATTATTCTACTTACTATTAAAAAACTTTTCGAGCAATAGAATGTCTTTCTAATAGAACCATAAGAACTGAAATATCAGCAGGCTTAACACCACCTATGCGGGAGGCTTGAGCTAGAGTCTTCGGTCTTATTTTACTTAATTTATCTTTTGTCTCAGAAGAAATATGATCAATTTTTTCATAATCAATATCATCAGGGATTTTATATTTATCAAGTTTTCCCGCTTGTTCGACCTGAAATTCCTGACGTTTCAGATAACCGTCATATTTTATTAAAACCTCCACCTGCTCATACACATCACGAGGAATATTAGCGTTAGCAATTGTCTCATCTAATTCTTTTAAAATTTTATATGTGATATTTGGACGTTTTAGCAACTCAGAAGCTCGCATACCTCTGTCTATATGTTCACCGTATTTTGATAATATTTCATTGGCTTTATCAGTTGCCGAAATTTTATACTCTTGAAGCCTAAGCATTTCTTTTTCGATATTTTCCTGCTTTTCAGAAAATATTTTATATTGCATATTATCAATAAGTCCTAATTTATAACCTGTCGGAGTTAATCTTGCATCAGCATTATCCTGTCTCAAAAGCAGACGATACTCCGACCTTGATGTGAGCATTCTGTATGGATCTTGAATATCTTTTGTAACCAAATCATCAATTAAAGTGCCTATATAGGATGAGCTTCTTGATAATTCAAGCATTTCAGAATTGTTCATATAATTTATGGCATTTATACCAGCAATAAGTCCTTGAGCTGCGGCTTCTTCATATCCGCTTGTACCATTAATTTGTCCGGCGAAGAATAATCCTTTTATATCTTTTGACATCAATGAATGCATGGTCTGTACAGCAGGTACATAGTCGTATTCTACAGCATAAGCTGGTTTTATCACATGAGCTTTTTCTAATCCAGGCAATGTATGCAGCATTTTTACTTGAACATCAGCAGGCAGACTGCTTGAAAAACCTTGAATATATACTTCATAAGTACCTAAACCTTCGGGCTCTATAAAAATATGATGAGAAGGATTGGAACTGAATCGAACTATTTTATCTTCAATTGAAGGACAGTATCTTGGACCTACTCCTTCTATAAGTCCCTGAAACATAGGTGATTTATCAAGATTTTCTTTTATAATTCTATGTGTCTCTTCATTTGTCCTTGTTAAATAGCACGGATATTGTGGTCTAACAGGTCGATTAGGTTTGAATGAATAGAAATTTAATTCTTCATCACCAGGTTGAATCGCCATTTTGGAATAGTCAATTGTTCTTTTGTCGACTCTTGGCGGGGTACCTGTTTTGAGCTTTTTAATACTTATCCCGAGTTTTTTTAATGATTCTGATAACCCTATAGCTGCAGGCTCACCTAATCTTCCTGCACTATAAGATTTTAATCCGACAAAAATTCTGCCTGAAAGCGATGTGCCTGTAGTTAAAATAATACTGCGAGCTTTGTATTCAATTCCAAATTCATCAACGGCACCTGAGATAACTCCGTTCTCAGCTATTAAATGAGTGATACAAGCCTGTCTTAGATAGATATTATCGTTACTTTCGATAATATTTCTCATATAATTCATATACTGCTTTTTATCAGATTGCGCTCTAAGTGCTCTTACAGCAGGACCTTTGGAAGAATTGAGCATTTTCATTTGAATATACGTAGCATCAGCTACTTCTCCCATTACACCACCAAGGGCATCAATTTCTCTGACTAAAGTTGATTTAGCAGGTCCTCCTATTGCTGGATTACAGGGCATTAAAGCAATATTATCAACATTTAATGTGCATAAAAGTACTTTAGCTCCGAGTTTTGCAGCAGCAATTGCAGCCTCGCAACCTGCGTGACCGGCACCCACTACTATACAGTCATAAGTATTTTTTAAGTAATCCATATAAGTATTATATTACAAAGGTGAAAAGCAATTAAAATAAATATTTTTTAATTTAACAATCTGCAACTTTCCAACTTTAGTATAAATTATTCTTCTATCTAGTATATTTATACGATTTTTAAATTATTGGATAAAGTTTAATATATATATGACGAAAAATTATTTATACATCTTATATGGAGCTCATAATGTCAGAACAGATTTTAACACAACCTGTAATTAACACGTCCGAAAATAATGCAGAAAAAGCAAAGATATCATTGGAAAAAGCAAGGTTAGCACATGAAAGATATCTAATCAGGCAGAACAACAGTGATTTAAATGAAGCAATTGAGCATTACATTGATGCGGTTAAATATGATCCGACATTGCCTGAATCATATTACAGGCTTGCAAGTCTGATGTTTGAGCAAGGTCAAATCGGTATTGACACAGCAATTGAACAATGTAAGACGGCAATATCGCTTGCGCCTAAAAATATGAATGCACATATGTATACAGGATTTTTCATGAAAATGGCTCAAGATTTTAAATCAGCTGAAGCTGAATTTAAGTCAGCCATAAAAATGGGAAAACTTCAATCAGCAAGACCAAGATTGATTCTATCTCAGTCAATACTGCAAAAAATTAATGCTCAAAGCGGTAATGCCAGCGATTATGTGAGCTTTTTATATTACTTCTTATCCGGAACTATAATGCTTGCGTGGGATAGACCAAGTATTAAAATGTTCTATAAAAATATGTCTGATGATTTTTCGATATTTACTTACAATACTGTTGGCAAGTTTTTGGAAAAAATTAAGTTGTATCCTGTTGCTGCAAATCTTTATAAAAAAGCGGCAAGTAATACGAATCATTGTGATATATTTTATGACAAAATAGGTGATCTGGCTCTTAGAAATAATGAGCTTGAAATGACTGTTGAATGCTATAGACAAGTACTAGAATCAAATCCGATGAATCGTGAGGTTCTTATAAAATTGGCAACTGTACTTCAGACTTATTTCCCTGATAATATCGATGAAACTGTTGACTGTTATGAAAAATTACTTGAATTCGGTATTGATAAAGCTCAAATCTATTACGAATTAGGACATCTATATTTGAAAAAAGAAGACAAAATAAATTCAGTAAGTGCTTTTAAGTTAGCTGTGGAAGAATCTCCTAATAATCCTTTCTACAATAATTCATTAGCTTATGCTTATTCAAAGGCAGAGTTATATGATGATGCAATTGAGCACTATAAAAAAGCTATAGAATTAAATCCCGATAAAGAGTGGACATCGATTGTATGTCAAGCTTTAGGTTCAATTTATGGTGAAATACAAGGAAATATTGATGCTGCCGTTGCGACTTATCAAGCAGGAATTATCCTGGATCCTAATAACTATGATTTGTATTTAGCACTTGGTGATATACATATGGCGGAGTATGACCTTGATAAAGCTATAAAAGCATACTGTGATGCAATTACTCTTAATCCAGAAGATTACAGAGCGTATTCAAAATGCGGCATTGCGCTGTGGGAGAAAGATTACTTAGAAGAAGCCCTTGTATCTTACCACAAGGCGATTGAGCTTAATCCTGAAAATGAATTTGCTCATAATAACCTGGGTATTTTATATTTAGACGGGCTTATGGATGCTGAAGAAGCGTTAGAATACTTTGAAGAAGCAATCGAGTTGAATCCAAGCTATACTCTTGCTTATTTTAACGCAGGTCGTGCTAGTCAGCAAATGGGATTTACAAATGATGCTGCTCATTATTACCAAATGGCGATTGACTTGAATAAAATTACTCAGGATTTGGATGAAGATGATATTCAAACTCGTCTTCGTTCTCTTTTTGAAGTCTAATAATTAAAACAGGCTTAGCTGCTCTTGTTTTGCAAAGTGTTTATTTAAAAATGATGGTCTGTGATATTTGCATAGCCCGTATTTATCAATTGCGTTAAGATGTTCTTTTGTCAGATATCCTGCATTTTTTATCCAGCCATATTCGGGAAATTCTTCATCTAATTTTTCCATATATCTGTCACGCGAAACTTTTGCTAAAATACTTGCAGCAGCAATAGATGCTGATGTAGAATCCCCTTTTATCACCCATTTTTGCTCGCATAAGTTAAAATCTTTTATTATTTTATTCCCATCTACTAAAACTAAAAAATCTTTGTTTTTTAATCCTTCTTTTTTTATAGCTTGTGATAAAACATTCTCTACTGCTAATTTCATGGCTTTTAAAGAGGCATTTAAGATGTTTATTCTTTCTATTTCATCAACCTCTATGCAGGTTGTTGAATTAATAGAGTTTTCCTTAATTATGTCATACAAGCTTTCGCGCTTTTTCTTTGAAAGCTGTTTGCTATCATTTAGTATTGAAAGTCTTTCAATCAAATCTTCCGATTTATCAAGGAAACATACTGCACTTGCAAAAACACCGCCTGCTGCAGGACCTCTGCCTGCTTCATCTGTACCGATAATAAATTTTTTTTTATAGCTCGAATCATAGTTAAATAATTTAATGATATGCGAATCTTCACTAAGCTCCACTATTCCTCCAGATCGTCAAGAACAAATTTCCCGATTTTACCCTCTCTAAAATCTCGTAAAATATATATAGAAGTCCTTTCAATATCAGCTTCACCTGCTTTTTTTATCCAGTTGCGCGAGTTTGATATGTTTTCAATATTAATATCTTGTTCTTCTGATAATCCGTAATATTCTCTTACTATAGCAGGATATTTTTCAGAAAGTAATTTCAAAAGTTCATTTGCTACTATTTCACTTGAATAAGCATTTTCTGAGACAGAATTTACAAATGCGAGCTTTTGAGCTTGTATTTGATTATCCTGACGCATTGGAATAATTCCGGGGGTATCTAAAAGCTCCAATTGAGGATTTATTCTCACCCACTGCTGTTGACGAGTTACCCCTGCTTTAGCGCCAGTCTTAGTTTTAGAAGATCTTGTAAGTTTATTTATGATACTCGATTTTCCGACATTCGGCATACCTACTACCATAACCCTTGCAGGACGTCTCAAAAGACCTTTTTTCATTATTGCTTGAATGCGCGGTTCAGATAGTTCTACAGCTTTTTTTACGATTAAGTTTAAATCTTTCGAGTTCTTTGCATCTGAAAAAATTACAGGATAGCCTGACTCTTTTTCTATTTTTTCAGCAAAGACTTTGAGTTTTTGTCTGTCAGCCAAGTCTGTTTTATTAAACAAAATTAAACGGGGCTTATCATTTAACAGCCCCGCAATATTATCATAACCGCTTGACAGCGGAATTCTTGCATCAAGTACTTCTATCACCGCATCCACAAGTGACAATTGCTCTTTAAGCTTTTTTTCAGCTTTTGCTATGTGACCGGGATACCAGTGAATATGTGTCTTATCTTTTTTCAATTTTTTCCTTGATACGAGTAGCTTTTCCTGAACGTTCTCTCAAATAGTATAATTTAGAACGTCTTACATCACCACGTCTTAAAAGAGTGATTTTTTCAATTCTTGGTGAGTGCATCAAAAATACACGTTCAACACCTACACCTTGGAACACTTTTCTTACAGTGATAGTTTTATTAATACCTTCACCATGTTTTTTGATAATTGTTCCTTCAAAAGCCTGTGTTCTTTCTTTGTTACCTTCAATAATTCTTACGAAAACTTTGACTGTATCACCAGGGTTTACGTCCGGCAATTCTTTTTCCATGTAAGATTTTTCTAATTCGTCAATAATAGGGTTCATTTTCTTTTTCCTTTATATGTTTATATTTCGTACTTTTTAAATTCCTTAATCGGTGTAAAACGCTTTTTCCACACAAAAACACACCGACGCACGTTCGTAAATTTTATAGTAAAACAAAAAACTTTTTTTTGCAAGTGACCTATTAATAAATGTTTACGTTGAATTTATATACCTTTATAAGGCTTTTCAGCGTTGTCTTCCAGATTGTGAGTTCCAGAATATGAATTTATTTTATCACTTTTTTGAGGTGGTGATGATATCATAGAGTTAGCAAAATCTGTAGCTTGGAGAATATCTTCGCTTGGCTGATAATCATCATCAGAAAGACAGGTTGTATGTATTGTCGGTTTGATGCCGGCTTCAGACATTTTTTGAAGTGTTTTAGAAAATGCTATATTTTAGCTTTTTTTATTATTAAAACTTTTAAGAGTTGGCTTTTTATTTGCTGTGTATTCAACAAGTATTTCTTTTTTCCCAGAGAGCATCTCATTAATTTCGTTCTCTGAAATATTAGGATGAATTAATTTACCGTCTTTTCTGTCTACAATAAATGTCTGTATAAATCCCCCTTCATTTAAATCTTTTATCTTATCTTTTTGTTTTAGAAAAAATATTATTCAAATTATTTTTGTCTTGAATGGAAGGGGTGTATCTGCCTGAATCTTGAGTAGTTGGAGTTAAAGAAATATTGCCTTCATTATCCATATATCCTTCTTTTAAAATGGTATTTACAAAGTCTTCCAAGTCCATTGACAGCCTAACTTCCACCCCGAAAATGGATATTTGTTCACTTTTGCTTAATTTTCTATCATGATTTGTATCCAATTTATCAAATAAATTTTTTATGGTCTTTATTCTTGGTATATTCACTTTTATAGTAACGGTATTTTTTTTATTAAACTTTAACTAATTTTATGATAATTTAAAAATATGAAAAGTTTTATAGATAATATAATAAAAAATAAGAAAAAAAAGAAAACTTATTGCAACCCAAAGACTATGGGTGTAAATATTGATAAGAACGAGTATTATGAGATTATACTTTCTAATTCAGCACATCCTGAAAAAATTGAAAGAACAAACTCTTGACAATTAAGTTTGTTCACGATAGTTTTAAAATACATCGAAAACCAAATACGGGCGTGTGGTGGAATGGTAGACACGCTAGTCTTAGGAACTAGTGCGAAAGCATGGGAGTTCGAGTCTCTTCACGCCCACCATATATAAGAAGGATCGCAAAAAGCGGTCTTTTTTTATATCAAAATAATATTTGAAATTCAACTAATTTTTAGGGACAGTTTTTAGTTGGAAATTAAGTCTAAGGGGTGTTAGCGCAGTTGGTAGCGCACGACACTGGCAGTGTCGGGGTCAGGGGTTCGAATCCCCTACGCTCCATTTATTATAGGAAAATAATGTAGCTTATTATTTTAGGCATTCTTTAGAGTGTCTTATAAATTAGTCTTTTAAAGATATAGAGATAATATGTGTAGAAGATGGTTCCAGAGATGCTTCTGTAGATGTTATCAATGAATTGTTAGCTAGAGGCTCAAAGATAAAGGCATTTGATCCATAGGCTATGACTATGGCAAAAGAGATTTGGAAAGATAAAATTGATTTATGCTCAAGTGCCTATTAAGCACTCGAAAATGCGGATTGTTTATTGCTTTTAACTGAATGGAAAGAATTTAGAAAACCAGATTTTGATAAAATAAAAAATGCTTTAAAACAATTGGTAATTTTCGATGGCAGAAATCAATATGATAAAAATACACTAAAAGAAAACGGAATCGAATATTACCCAATCGGCAATGGTAAAGCTTAGAAAAAATAATTGTTTAATATACTTTTAAATATTTTAAATTTTATAAAAAAGAAACATTTTTAAATTGTAAGCGTCATCAAAATTGTAGAGTTTTTTCGGAAATAAGAAGAGTGAGGATTTTGATGAGTGTAAATATTCAGTTACAAGATGAAAATGAAAACTTATTTAAAGATTTCCAAAGCAATTATTTGCAAGAAGATATAATTTCAGCAGATGATGAGGATGTATTGAATGAGCCGAAGACTTTCAGTTCTATTGCTAATGAAGATGACCTGCTGCAAATGTATTTGAAAGATATCGGAAAGGTAAAGCTTTTGTCTTCAAAAGAAGAAAAAGTTTTAGGAAAACAAATTAAAGAAGGTAAGCCTACTGAGGCGGATATTGCAAAGCGAAAATTAATCCAAGCAAATTTAAGACTTGTTGTGAGTATTGCAAAAAGATATATAGGTCAAGGAGTATTATTTATGGATTTGGTGCAGGAAGGCTCTTTAGGACTTATTAAGGCTGCTGAAAAATTCGATTATTCAAAGAATTTCAAGTTTTCGACTTATGCAACCTGGTGGATTAAGCAGACAATAATAAGGGCAATTTCTAATAATTCTCGTACTATAAGAATTCCTGTGCATATGGCTGATAAAATAAGAAAGTATAAAAAGGTCTATACAATGCTTTCATTTGAGCTAGGTCGTGAGCCTACCGATTTAGAAGTAGCAGAAAAAATGGAATTGACTAATAAAAAGCTGTCAGCAATAAGAAAATCCATTATAAAAGAGCCGATTAGCCTTGAGACTCCTGTGACTGATGATTTGAATGTAGGGGATTATATTCAGGACAAAAGCTCAAATCTTCCAGAAATTCAGACAAAAAACAAAAGTTTAAAAGGTTCAATAAATCATCTTTTGAGCACACTAAATGAACGTGAAAAGAAAATAATAAACTGTCGTTTCGGAATAAACGGTCAAACACCTATGACGTTAGAGCAGCTCGGGCAAGAAATGGGATATTCAAAAGAGCGAATCAGACAATTAGAAGATATTGCTCTTGCTAAAATCAGAGAGAAAGAGGACTTATGGCATTTTAAAGATTATATTGATGACTGATTGTTTCAAAACCGGCGCTATACCGGTTTTTATTTTGTTAAGCTTCAATTAAAGATTTAGCAAATTCAATTGATTGATTGTTTATTTCTCCACCGGCAAGTTCAGCCAATGCTTTAATTCTATTGTCACCTGTCAATACATATACATCAACTTTGGTCTCATCTTCTTGAGATTTTCTGACATAAAAATGTTTGTCAGCTTTTGATGCAATAATTGCTTGGTGAGTAATTAAAATAATTTGATGGAATTTCGATAATTCAACTATTTCATCAGCAACACTTTGTGATGCCTTACCTGAAATCCCAGTATCAATTTCGTCAAAAATTACAGTATCAATGTCATCAGTTTGGGCAAAAATTGATTTTATTGCAAGCATTACACGTGAAATTTCTCCGCCTGATGCAACTTTTGCAAGTGGCTTCAGATCCTCTGATACGTTAGTGGAAATTAAAAATTCAACATCATCTATTCCGTCATTAGATAGAGCTTTTTCTCTTATTGTGATTTCAAATCTAGCTTTAGGAAGCTCAAGTTTTGTCAAGCGTTCCTGAATGTACACAGACAAAACATTTGCATAGTTTTGTCTATGCTCACTGATTTCTCGAGCTTTTTCTAAGAGATTTTTTTCTGCATTTTTAATTAATTCTTCGAGTTCTTCAATATTTTTAGTAGAAAATTCTATTGAAGATAATTCTTCTGATAGTTTTTTATGAGTTTCAAGAACCTCTTCAATAGACCCGCCATATTTCCGTTTCAATTTATCAAGCAGGAAAAGCCTTTCTTGAATTTCATTTAATCTTTCTGTGTCATTATCTAAATTTTGGCTGTAATTTCTTAATTCACTTGAAATTTCATGTAAATTTTCAATGCATTCAATTAAATTTTGTTCAACTTCATTCAGCTTTTCATCAAAAGATGCTGCTTTAGTGACGTTTTGTTTTATTTTGCTAAGTCCCTCAAGAATTGAGCCGTCATCTCCGTTAATTGCCCAATAGGATGAGCCTGTCAATTCTTTCAATTTTTCGGCATTTTCTAAAACTTCCAATTCCGCATTCAATTCTTCATCTTCTGTTGGAGACTGGATTTCTGCACTTTCTATTTCATTGACTTGAAATTGTAAAAATTCCAGTTGAGATTCGGTAATATCTGCTGAATTTTTTGCTTTTTCAAGCTGTGCTTTCAAATTTGTATATTCTTGATAAAGTGATTTGTATTCCTCAAGTTTTTGTCCATATACATCTTTAGCATAAGTATCTAAAAGAGTTATATGATATTTGGGTTGTAAAAATGAATAAGTCTGATGCTGTGAGTGAATATCCAAAAATATAGAACGAAGATTTTTTATAAAATCCTGATTTACAAGAGTTCCGTTTACTCTAGTTCTGACACCGTTTTGAGTTATTTCTTTTGTGAGTATTATTTCATTTCCAAAATCATCAATTCCGTTTTCCTCAAAAATATTTTTTAAGTTGTGTTTGTTATTTTCAATAGTTAATTCAATTATGGATTTTTCACATCCGGTTTTTATCACATCTTTTGATACTCTGTTAGCAAAGGCTAAATCAATAGCACTTATCAAAATACTTTTACCTGCGCCTGTCTCACCTGTTATTACGTTCAATCCGCAATGGAAATTGGCGCTCAGTTCATCTATTAGAATGTAATCCTTTATTTTTATCTGTTTAATCATAATTATAGAATAGCTTAAAGTCTTTTGTTGAGCAATATTTTTAATATTTTTTACATTAAAAAAAGCGGAGATTATTTTCTCCGCTTTCATATTATCCCTTTTGTATCCCGAAAAGTCGAAATTCTCCGGGTTCCAGTCTGTCTATTGTTATTATATTATCTGTAGTTTTCATTTTCTTTCTTACAAATTCATCATCTTCAATCACATATTCTGATTTGATTTTGAATTCTCCAGGCAATTGTAATGTTTTGTTTTCAATAGCATATCCGTTGACAATCTCAGCATAAGAATTACCATTTTCATCAGTTTTGGTGACTTTTTCTGTCGGATATTTATAATTTGCTATTATGAGAAAGGCTGATTTGATTGGTTCTTTTGATATCATCCAGGAAGCAAAACCGTCTTCTTCCTGTAAAATAATTTGAGCTTCTCCTTCTGTAATTACATTGTGGCGTTTCACGAATCTGTCTATTGCATCAAATTTTTTGAAAAATTCATAGTTGTTTTCTCTTGGCATTGAAATTTCTTCGCCTATTACAGATTCTATCCCGCATTTTGTATAGCTTTCATCTCCGTCTACGTATAGTACAGGTCTTTGAGCAAATTTTCCACCCGGTAAAAATTTGTATTTAAACCATTTGAATAGAGCTCCTTGTTCTCCTAATTGTCCTGGGTATTGGTCAATACTTCTGAATTCTCCGTCTTGATTATTATATGTTTTTAATATTGATAAAAGTTGTTTAGATTTAAGATTAGTATTGTAATTAGAAAGATGTGTATTATCTTCTGCTATATTTTCAGGAGTTTTAGAAGCCTGTGATACAATATCATTACCCCATAAAAGGTCAAAATTCATATCTTGATGATATTCTTTCAAAAAATCATCCCAAAGCATGTATTCAGCAAGTGTGCCAAAGTATGGGATTTTATTTTTTAAAGTCGTATTAAGTTTGTTTAGTACATATTTAGGTGCCCTATAGCTTATAGGTTTGCCTTCTTTTTGAGAGACTTCGTCTACTATATGATCAATATGGTCAACTCTGAACCCGTCAAAATTGTATTCTTTTTGTAAGTTTTTCATGTAATCTATAAAATAATCAATTACATATTCATTAAAAGTACCATTTTCCAAGTATGCGAAATAATATGGAGTTTGGCAATCAAGATTTGCAAAGCAGGATACATCTTCGCCTTTATAGTTGTAATGCTTAAATACAGGATAATCTCGGCCTTCACTCATTCTATCAAATACCGGTACACCTGCAGAGCACCATGCTCCCCCAGGAGCAGGCCAGAGACCTTTTGATATAAGCTTTTGGATAATATCAATTTGTTTTGTAATATCGTTTTCAGATAATTTGGTTCCGTATTTTATATTTAGAGTCTCAGCTATAATTTCTCTAGCTTTTTTGTGAACTTTGATTTGAGAATTTTTTTCAAGCATTTTGTTTGAAATTTCTATTTTGTATGAATTCATTCGATTATCAAAATCTTCATAAATCTTTTGATAATGCGCGCTTAACTCCCCAAATGAACCGTTTAAATTTTGGATAAATAAGTTTTTAACAACTTCAATATCGTCAGCATCATTTTCTTTTATCATTTCAGTACAGACGGTATCAATTTTTTTCTTTAACAAATTAATTAGTTCTTCTATATCGTACCATCTTGCAATTTCAGGGTTCGCAAGAACAGCTTTTGAAAATCGACCTGTTTGTGGTAATATATCATAAATTACCGGATGTCCTGCAAGTTGTGCAAATGTGATAAAAGTCTTTACCTGTTCTTTTGCATCAAGACCTGTTATATCAAAAATTTCTTGATCAAATAATTTTTCACTTACTTCACTGCTTTTTGGTAGATAAGCACAGCCAAATTCTCTCGGATGAAACGGTATCAGGTATATGGTTGTATTAAAAATTTCATTGTGAATATTTCCTGTAGGCAGGATTAAAAGTTGTCTCATCCAATCAATGAATTTACCTGTATCTTTGGTTTTATTTCCGTCTTTTAGACCTGCAAGGTTTATAAGTTTTATGTCATGACCTTCTTTTTTTATCCAGTCTGAATTTTTTATATTTTCTCTTGCTAGTACACTTATTTTATCGTCATCAAATCTAAATTTTTTATCATTGAAAATATGATTGTCAATCCACTTAAACTGTATTGCATAAAGGATTTCAGCGGGAGTTAATTCTTCAAGAGCTTTAAAGTACGGATAATTTAAATATCCATGCTTAATCATAATATTTTGTAAATATTTTTTACGTTCAGCAGGAATTTTTTCTATTCCGTAGTAGTCCGAAAGTTTGGTATAAATTTCGTTTATACGTACATCTTTGGGTGGATTTTTTTTCTTTTTTCCAAATAAAAATTCTAACATCAAATTACTCCCATACTTCTATTTAACTGGATTATAGCACAATCATATTTTTTTTGTATTAAGAATTAATAATTGTATTTTTTACAATATTAGCTACTAAGGTAATGGATTAATTCTTAATGCTATTCTTTAATAGTCATGTCGATATCTGATGGATATAAAGTAAGAGAGGTGAAAAATGTCAGAAAACAATCAAACTGAAACTCAGGAGCAGAAAAAAGTTATTAAAATTGCAATTGTCGAGGATTTTAAATTAACTCGCGTAGGGCTCAGATGTGCATTAAATGAAAACTCCGATATGACTGTTGTTGCAGAAAGTGAAGATGCAATTGAAGGTTTAAAGTTAATAGAAAGATATAAACCCGATGTTGTGTTAATGGATTTAGGGCTTCCTGGAATGAATGGTATTGAAGCAATGATGAAGGTGAAAGAGTTTGCACCAAATATAAAAATAATTGCCTTAACATCTCATGACAGAGAAGAAGAAGTTGTTGCCGCTTTGAGTTCTGGCGCCAGTGCTTATTGTCTTAAAGATATCGATCCCCAAAAGTTAGCAGATGTAGTAAGAGATGTATCAATTGGTGTTTGCTGGATAGATCCTGTTGTTGCACAACTTGCACTAAATGCTTTTCCAAAGGTTGAAAATATAGGGTTTTTACCTAACAAATCTCAATCAGAAGGGCGTATACCTCTTACAGAAAGAGAATTTGAAGTTTTGAAACATCTTGTCACTGGTAAAAGTAATACCGAAATTGCTAAAGAATTAATTGTAAGTGTTCATACTGCAAAAGCTCATGTTTGCTCAATATTGCAAAAGATGTGCGTGAATGATAGAGTGCAAGCTGCTGTTAAAGCTGTTAAAGAGGGTATGGTGTAAATATTGTTAGTAAATTAAAAACCGTATCTTCATTTGAGGATGCGGTTTTTTAGTGTAAAGTTTTGAAGTTTATTTGATTTTATCAATTATTTTTAAAACTTGTTCTTTTAATGATTCATAATCAGAGTTGTTATATATAACAAAATCCCAATCTTTGATATTATCAAGACCTGTTTCTGTGATATCATTTTCTCCGATTAATTCACCTCTTTTTGCTCTGATGTCTCTTGAAGCTTCAACTCTTATAGTTATTGCTCCAGCGTTTTTAAATACTTCATATTCATGGGGTACTCTTACATCAGTGACAATTATATTCCCTTTTTCGGCAATAATTTTATTAAGCCAATAATCAGGATCTTGAGATCTTCCCCAATTGCCTAAGTCAATCAAATCTTGTCGATATAGCGGTTTGTTTTTTTCAATTTCATCATATGTAAGATTTTTTTGTTTACCATATGTAATTTTTATAATATCTCCCATTGCACATCTTCTATAATCAGGCATTGTCTCAAGCATAATTTTTGCTGCCGTATCTTTTCCTGAATATTGTTTCCCTGAAAAAATTATTATGTTATCCGCCATTTGTGTCTCCTTTTGATTTAAGAATATCATACTTTATTATGTATGTCATTACTACTTACTTAATATTTTTAAACATAATTATTGCAATTTGAATTTGTTAGACGTAATATTTTTAAAGCGTTGCAGAAGCGTATTCTTGTCGGCGCAAATAAGTGTAAATAGTACAATAGTGGAATATGTTATGGCATTAAATTTTCAAGAACTAGTATTTAATTTATCAAAATTTTGGTCTGATTACGGTTGTATAATTCAACAGCCTTATGATATTGAAAAGGGTGCATCAACGATGAATCCTGCAACCTTTTTAAGATCATTAGGGCCGGAACCTTGGAATACAGCAATGATTGAACCTTGCAGACGTCCTACAGATGCAAGATATGGTGAAAATCCGAACAGACTTGGACATTACTATCAATTTCAAGTTATTTTAAAACCATCGCCTGACAATGCTCAGGAGCTTTATTTAAAAAGCTTAGAGGCAATGGGTATTGATTTGAAAGAGCATGATGTAAGATTTGTAGAAGATAATTGGGAATCACCAACATTAGGGGCTGCCGGTGTAGGCTGGGAAGTATGGCTTGATGGTATGGAAATTACTCAGTTTACTTATTTCCAACAAGTTGGCGGCTTGGAAGTAAAACCGGTTGCATTAGAGCTTACTTATGGACTTGAAAGAATTGCTATGTATTTGCAAGATAAAGCTTCAGTATATGATATTATGTGGAATGATAAACTGAAATACGGTGAAATCTTCTTGCAAAATGAAATAGAGCAGTCAAAATATAATTTTGAAGTATCAGATTCAAAAGCTCTTTTTACAATGTTTGATTTGTATCAAAAAGAAGTTGATAATTGTATTAATGCAAAATTGGTGCTTCCTGCATATGATTATGTCCTAAAATGCTCTCATACATTCAACCTTTTGGATGCTAGGGGCGTAATAAGCAAAGATGAAAGAATTAATTTTATTAATAGAGTAAGAACAATGGCATCAGCCGTTGCAAAATTGTACGTAGCACAAAGAGAAGAATTAGGTTTCCCTCTTTGTAAATAACTTATAAGGAATACAGATGGCAGAAAAATACAGTCGCGCAACATTAACCCGTAACTTTTTAAAGACAATTACAAGAATTAAAAAGCCTGATGAAATGCTAACTGAAGCAAAAGCCGAAGGTTTGGAAAAAACTTTAGGTGTTTGGGATTTAATTATTTTAGGTGTAGGTGCAATTATTGGCTCTGGAATTTTTGCGATTGTAGGTATAGCTGCAGCAGGAAGTGCTGATGGATCAGGTTTAGGAGCAGGTCCCGCTTTAGTTATATCAATGGTAGTTGCAGCAATAGCTTGTATTTTTTCAGCATTGTGTTATTCAGAGTTTGCAACTATGATTCCGGTATCAGGGGGTGCTTATATTTACACATTTGCAACATTGGGTGAATTTGCCGCTTGGATGGTCGGATGGGTATTGATGCTTGAATATGCAATCGGTTTTATTGCTGTTGCTTGCGCTTGGTCAAATCATTTTGTACAATTCTTGAGTGGTTTTAGTAGTATTTTGCCTGCATGGCTCGCAAACCCTCCTGTATGGCTTGTTAATGATCCTTTTTCAGCTGCCAAAATAGTTGCAGAAAATCCTGATGCATTTGTGCCGACATTATTTGGGTTGCCTATATGTATAAATTTACCTGCTATAATTATGGTACTTTTATCAACAGCAATTTTAGTAAAAGGGACAAAAGATTCGGCTAAAATGACAGCTATTATGGTTGTTGTTAAAATGGCGGTTATTGCATTGTTTGTAATTGCGGGTGCATTTTATGTAAAACCGGATAATTGGGTGCCTTTTGCACCTCATGGTGCAGCAGGAATATTTGCCGGTGCATTTATAATCTTCTTTGCATATATCGGCTTTGATGCCATAGCTACAGCGGCTGAGGAGTGTAAAAATCCGCAAAAAGATTTGCCGATAGGTATTATTGGCTCTTTGATAATAACAACTGTTGTATACGTGCTTGTAGCATTAATTTTAACAGGACTTCAAGATACAAGCGGAGCTGTTCCGGCTGCATTTTTAAAAGCTCCGATGGCTTATTGTATGAAACTTATAAATCTTAATTGGGCAGCAGGATTGATTTCAATCGGGTCTTTAGCTGGGCTTACATCTGTTCTGTTAGTTATGGAAATGGCTGCTACAAGAATTTTATACGCAATGAGCAGAGACCATTTTATTTCTCAAAGATTTCAAAAATTACATCCGAAATTTAAAACACCGCATGTACTTACCTGGACTGTTGGACTTTTATCTGTAATTGGTATTCTTACTCTTAATTTGGATGTAGCGGCAGAGTTATGTAATTACGGTACCTTTACGTCATTCATTGTAGTATGTGTAGCTGTATTAATTTTGCGAAAGACCGATCCTAATAGAGAACGTCCTTTTAAAGTTCCATTTTCTCCAGTAGTTCCATCATTAGGAATTATTTGTTGTGGCGGGTTGATGATTTATAAATCAATGCAGCCCTCAAGTTCAGCATTACTTTTCCCTGTGTGGTTAGGTGTCGGTGCTATGATCTATTTGTTGTACGGATTTGTTAAAAACAGAAAAAATGAAAATAAAGTACATATAGAAAAAGTTGAGCAGCGTAAGCTTGAATTAAAAATGTAGTATTCGATAAATTATTGTAAGCCGAAATAAAATATGGAAAGAAGTATGATAAAAAATATAATATCAAATGCATTAAAGAAAAAAAGCCCTGATGAATTAATTGCAACAAGCAAAAAATCGGAGCTGAAAAAATCTTTAAATGTTTTTGACTTGATAGTGATAGGTATTGGAGCTGTTGTAGGTACTGGTATTTTTACAATAATAGGTACAGCTATACAGGGAGGTCCTGAAGGAGTAGGGGCCGGACCTGCGATTATAATTTCAATGGTTTTGGCTGCGATTGCTTGTGTATTTTCTGCCCTATGTTACAGCGAAATAGCTGCAATGATTCCTGTTGCCGGTAGTGCTTATACTTATACCTATGCAACTATGGGTGAATTTATGGCATGGATGGTAGGCTGGATTTTAATGCTTGAATATGCTATTGGTAATATTACGGTTGCTTGTGCTTGGACTGGATATTTTGTTCAGTTTTTGAAAGGATTTAAACATCTTTTACCTGCGTTTGTAATTAATTTCCCGCTATGGCTGCGAAATGATTATAGATTTATGTTATCTTATTGTGATAAATACGGATTGGATCCTCATTCTCAAATGCCTTATTTATTTGATAAGATTCCAATAGCTGTTAATTTGCCAGCAATATTTATTGTGCTTGCTTTGACAATGCTTTTGATTAAAGGTGTGAAAGAATCAACCCGTTTTGCAAGTATTATGGTTGCTGTAAATATGTTTATGATTCTTTCTTTTATTGCAGTTGGTGCATTTTATGTAAAGCCTGAAAATTGGGTGCCTTTTGCTCCGAATGGTTTTGAAGGCGTTTTTATGGGTGCGTTTTTGATTTTCTTTGCATATATTGGCTTTGATGCTATTTCTACTACAGCAGAAGAAACTCAAAATCCTCAAAGAGATTTGCCAATTGCAATTTTAGGGACATTGATTATTTGTACTATTTTATATGTTTGTGTAGCACTTGTGCTTACAGGAAATGTTCCCTTAGGTCAAATAGATATCCAGGCTCCGATTGCTCATGCTATGCGTGCTATAGGGAAAGACTGGTTTGCAGGTCTGATTTCTATTGGTGCATTGTGTGCTTTGACTTCTGTACTTTTAATTTATCAATTGGGTACTACAAGAATTTTGTATGCAATGAGCAGAGATAGATTTTTACCAAAATCTTTAAGATTAATTCATAGAAAATTTAGAACACCGCATGTATTGACTTGGATTTCTGGTATAGTAGTTATTGTATGTTCTTTGATTATGGATTTGAATATATCTGCTGAGCTTTGTAATTTCGGTACTTTTACTTCATTTATAATAATTTGTATTGCAGTGCTTATATTGCGTAAAACAGATCCAGACAGGCCAAGACCATTCAAGGTGCCTTTTACGCCTTTATTTCCGATTTTAGGAATTCTTACCTGTGGTGGGTTAATGCTATATTCAATGAAGTTTTTATCAACTTCATCACTATATTTCCCGCTGTGGCTTTTGATGGGGATTGCTATTTATGCTGGATATGGCTATGAACAAAAACGTTTGGAAGAAAAACAAAAAGCTCAAAGGATGCTTAAACAGCCAAAAGTTGAAGTCTAACAATCAGTTGTATTTGAAGTATACTGCCTAGGTAAATAATTATTAAATTATCCTATAAATTATTGAAAAAGTACCTTCAGCGAGTAGAATAAGTGTAGGAGAAACGCATATTCCGTGGTGCGTCAAATTTATTGCACAGCCTTAGTCATTTTAATGTAAAAATTAATATATTAAGAGGGTTAAAAAATATGATAAAACTAAATTGCAAAAATGCCGATGTTCGAGTGGTAGGAGATGAAAACGGTTTAGATTTGGAGTTAGAATTTGGCAATTACAAAGATAGAATTGCAAGTATAATTTCAGATTTGAATAAAAGAAAAGATAAGAATGGACAATGGTTGCAATGGTTAAATTTAGGATATAATGAAGAGACCCTTTGGTATGTAAAAGAATATGCTGCAATGGTAAAAGGCAGGTTTGATAATATTTTAGTATTAGGTATCGGCGGATCTGCATTAGGAGGAATTGCTGTTACAGAAGCCCTATTAAAGCCTTATTGGAATTTGCTTTCTGAAGAACAGCGCGGGGGGCTTCCAAGAATATTCTTTTTAGATAATATTGATCCTGATTCGATGAATGGACTTTTTGAAGTTTTGGATTTGAATAAGACTTTGGTAAATGTAATTACAAAGTCAGGATCAACTGCTGAGACTATGTCGCAGTTTATGATTGTAAAAGACAGACTGGAAAAAGAACTTGGAGATAATTACAGATACAATATTGTAGCAACTACAGATAAAAAGACAGGTATATTAAGACAAATTGCTGAGCAGGAAGGGTATAAAACTTTTGTTGTACCTGATGATGTTGGGGGAAGATTTTCCGTATTTTCCGCTGTTGGACTACTGCCGTTTGCTCTTGTCGGGCTTGATATTGATGAAATGGTTAATGGTATAAAAGATATGGATTTAGCATTGAAAAATACCGATATACATAACAATATCGCAGCTCAAAATGCTTTAATTCACTATTTGATGGATACCAAAAAAGGTAAAAATCTTTCTGTAATGATGCCATATTCAAGCCGATTGAAATATGTATCAGATTGGTATGTGCAGCTTTGGGCAGAATCTTTGGGAAAAAATAAGGATAAGGATGGTAATGATGTAAATATAGGTCCTACTCCTATTAAAGCTTTAGGGGCAACTGATCAGCATTCTCAAATTCAACTGTATAATGAAGGACCTAATGATAAGGTTATTAATTTTATAAGAGTAGAAAATTTTGATACACAGTTAGATATTCCAAATATATTTGAGTATACAGGTATTGGTTATTTGGGAGGCAAGACTATTAATCAGTTGATTAATGCTGAAGCTGATTCTACAAGGGTTGCACTTTCAGATTATAACCGACCTAATGTCACAATAACATTAGAGAAAGTTGACAGTTACAATGTCGCTCAATTGCTTTATATGTTAGAAGTTCAAACTGCTATAGCAGGAGAATTGTATAATATAGACGCATTTAATCAGCCCGGAGTTGAGCAGGCTAAAAACTATACCTATGCGTTAATGGGACGTGTTGGTTATGAAGAATCAGCACAGTCTCTTCAGGCTAAAATGGCTGTTGTGTAATTGAAATATTTTATTAAATAAAGACTTGCGATTTTGCAAGTCTTTATTATATTATAAATTAACAGGGATATTTTTGTTTATATGAAAATTTTAAAAAAGATAATATTATCATTTTTGCTAGTCGTATCTATTCTGATTTTGTCGATAAAAACAGAGTTAAATATTAATATGGCTTTAGCTCAGACAACTTTAAAGACAGGAATATCTTTAGTAAAGAATGTACCGAGCGGATTATTTGGTACTTGGCGTGTTGTTGCAGTGTTGGAAAAAACAGACAGTCCAGAAGTTTTTAAAGGTAAGTCAGCTGATTTGTGGAACCTCTCAAGAAATAATGACGTCATGAATTTGTGTAATCCTTTTACGGGTGCATCAGCTGATTTATCAGTAGAGTTTGTTGAAAGTAATACTATAAAATTTACTAAAGAGGGTGTATCTGATGATAAAAAATTAACAGATACAGTAGAAATAAAACTCAATGGAAATAAGTTTACAGGTCGAAATTATTTGACGTTGAAAACTATTTCTAAAAATGATAATAAAGTTTTGAAAATACAGAGTGCAGTGTATGTATTAGCTGGTGAAAAAATTTCAGGTATGAGTGTATTAGATAAATGAGGATAAGAGATATGCAGATTTATGAATTTGATACAGTTATTTTAGGAGGCGGACCTGCAGGGCTTAGTGCTGGTATTTATGCAAGCAGAGGAGCTGTATCTACAGCAATAATAGATATATCAATGCTTGGAGGTCAACCTTCTAATTATTTGGAATTGGAAAATTATCCAGGATTTCCGATTGTCGGCGGATTTGATTTAATGGAAAAATTTGAGGAGCATGCAGATAAATTCGGTGTACAAAAGTTTCCAATGCAAGAGATAGAAAAAATTGATTTGAAGTCTAATCCAAAAATTATACTTACAAAAGAAGCTGAATTTAGAGCAAAGACAGTAATTATTGCTTGTGGAGCCCAGCCTATGAAATTAGGTGTACCTGGAGAGTTAGAATTTATTGGCAGAGGTGTCAGCTATTGCGCAGTATGTGATGGAGCTTTTTATAAAAATAAAGTTGTAGCTGTTGTAGGTGGCGGAAATGCTGCAGTAGAAGAAGCTATGTATTTGACAAAGTTTGCTGATAAAGTGTATGTAATTCATAGAAGAAATGAGCTAAGGGCTGATAAAATTGTTCAGGAAAGAGCCTTTAAAAATGAAAAAATAGAATTTATTTGGGATAGTATTGTAAAAGAAATTAAAGGTGATGATTTAGTCAATACATCTGTATTGGAAAATGTTAAGACAAAAGAAATTTCAAATTTACAAGTGAATGGAGTTTTCCCATATATAGGTATGCAGCCTAATATTGAATCTATATCAGGTCAAGTCGCACAGGATGCTAACGGGTTTATTATTACTGATGAGACAATGAAGACTTCTATAGAAGGAGTCTATGCTGTAGGTGATGTAAGAAAAACACCTTTAAGACAAGTTATTACCGCTGCCTCAGACGGTGCAGTCGGAGCCGTATATGCTGTTAAATATCTTGAAAGTCTTAAAGATATACCACAGACTGTATAGTTTTATACTTGCAATTTTTAATTGTTGATTTAAAATAATATTTGTCAACTGATAGCGGTATCGTCTAGGGGTTAGGATAGCAGATTCTCATTCTGTTGACACGGGTTCGAATCCCGTTGCCGCCGCCAGTTTTATGAAAAGTCTGCAATCTTTTCTTCATAGTATTTGCAATCAGTACAGTGCTTGAATTTTTTGTTTTTTCGTTCACTGTTAAATACGATTTTGTTTTCTATGGAAGTGAGTCTTTGCGCGTTTTTAAGAAACATTTCATACATTATATCTAAATGACCTATATCAATTGCTCTAAAGCCGTTTTGAGCTAAATCATAGGCTAAAACTGTAGCAGTAGGTCCAAGAGCAAGTAAAAATAACTTATTTTTAGGCTGTTTAATAGCGAATTCTAATATTTCATTATATTTAGAATATGCGTTTTGATTAGGGCAGATAATTCTGTTTATTGATTTTGCATTTGAAAATAAATCGTTGCCTATACCTAAATGTGTTCCAATGCCTTCAACAATAATTATTTCTTGGTTATCCCAAAGCTTTTTGAATTTATTATAGTAATTTTCTCCTTTAATGCGGTCTGGAAATATAAATTGTCTTGTCATAAAGGCATCAAAATATGTAGTATCAAAAGTTATATATTTGTATAATTCATTTCTTATATGTGCTAAAAGCCTTCTGAAATAATCGTTTGGACAATATCCGAAAGTATCAGGGATTGCTATCGTTATCCCTTTAGTTTTATTTCTTAAAATTTCTTTTAATCTTTCAGCCAATGATTTTTCATATTTTTGAAAATTTATACTTTCACCAAGCATGATTTTGAATTCACCATCGCCGTATCTTGCAAGTGAATTTTTAGATTTTATAAGCTCATCAAGGCTTTCTTCCAAGTTTAGGACTTTAGGAAGTCTGATATTTTTGAGTGTTCTAGGATCAGCTAACTCATATATAAGATTTTCTAATTTTTCATTTTGATTTTTTATTTTTAAGGGTAGTTGAAATTTAAGATTAATTCCAAAAAATTTTAATGTTAATTTTTTAGTCAGCCTATTATACATTTTTATATATCCATTTTAATTCCAAAATTATACAGAAAATTATAAGTCAATTAATTTAAAGTATCAATACTTATGGATAAAGCAAAAAAAAAAGTTGCCTGAAAGTAGGCAACATTAAATAAACACGAGGATATTAAGAGAGAGAGTATAAAAAATTCTTTTTTCTTTTATTTTTTCCTATTGCTGATTTATTGTATTTTGATTATCCAATTATAACTTTTTAATTTCCCTTACATTTATATAAAGTATTTTGTTATATAGAAATTGCTTTTAATTTTTTGATTTGTAACAACCTTGTAACAAATCCTATAAATAGTTGTATTTTTTATAACAATCTTGTCATATTCTGATAAAAATGATATAATTTTGACGTTAAGAATTGAGAGGAATTATGGGCGATAGTAGTTTTGATATAGTAGCATTTTTAGAAAGAGCAGTAGCAATAGGCGCTTCAGATATACATTTATCAGTAAATGAGTATCCTGCAATAAGGAAAGATGGGAAAATTATTAAAATTAACATGCCTATTCTGACAGAAACAGATATTGATGAAGCTTATGGTGCATTACTTCCTGCAAATGTGAGTTCTTCCAGGCTAGATACTATATTTGATTTGGATTTTGCTTATGAAATTGTAGGATGTGCTCGTTTTCGTGTAAATTTGAGTAAACAACTCGGCAGGTATTCGCTTGTAATAAGAACAATTCCTTATGATATTAAAACTGTTGCAGATTTAAATTTACCAAAAGCAATAGAACAATTTGCAACTTTAAATAACGGACTTGTCTTGATTACCGGTCCTACAGGAAGTGGAAAATCTACAACGATAGCCTCTTTAATAGATTATATAAATACAAACTATCCAAAACATATAATTACTATTGAAGACCCTGTTGAATTTATTTTTAATAATAGAAAGGCTATAGTTTCACAACGTCAGGTTGGTGTGGATACATCATCTTTCCCCGATGGTGTAAAATATGCATTAAGGCAGGATCCAGATGTTATATTTATTGGTGAAATAAGAGATAGAGAAACTGTTGTAAGTGCATTAAAAGCTGCAGAAACAGGTCATTTGGTTTTTGCTACAATCCATACTAATGATGCTGTGCAAACTGTAAATAGAATTGTAAATATGTTTGAGCCTGCTGACAGACTTCATATTAGAGAGCAAATCGCTCAAATTTTAAGAGGTACAGTATCTCAAAGACTTATACCATTGCGTGATTCAATGGGCAGGCGTCCGGCTGTTGAATTATTGGTTGTGACACCAACTGTAAAAGATTTTATTGAAAAAGATAAATTGGAAGATGTATACGATTTAGTTCGAAAAGGTTCATTCAATAATATGATTACAATGAATATGTCGTTGTACAATCTTTATTCTGAAGGTTTTATTACTGAAGATGCAGCTCTTGAGTATTCAGATGACAAGAACGAATTGAGACAAATGTTCAGAGGAGTATATCAAGGTACGTCATCAGGTAAAGACAAGGATTACCAGTAGTAATGAATAATTTTGTAACAGAGGCAATTAATCTGAAAGCTTACAATTTAAGTGAATCAGACAAAATAATTGTCATGTATTCAAAAGATAAAGGCTTAATTAAAGGGGTAGCTAAAGGTGTTAAAAAGCCTAAAAGCAAGCTTGGGGCTAGAATGGATTTGCTTGTGGCAAATAAATTAATGTTATACAAGGGTAAAAATCTTGATACTATCTGTCAAGCTGAAGCACTAAATACTTTTAACCAAATAAGACAGAACATGGATAAAATCTTTTATTCACTTTATATAAGTGAGATAGTAACAAATTTTGGTGTAGAGGATGATCCATGCTCAGGTGAAATTTTTGATTTGTTATATAAAGCATTAGATACTATTTCTCTAGCTCAATCAAAAACGGAGCTTTTGATTGCTGTTTTAAAATTTCAATTGAAGATGATGTTATTATCAGGATTAGGTATAGAATTGAATACCTGTTTGAAATGTGGTTGTAAATTGCAAGAAGATAATATGTATTTTTCATCATCACTAGGCGGTGTAATTTGTAAAGAATGCAACAAATTTCATGGTATTCCCGTTGTTATGCATTATAAACTGAGGGATTTCTTAAATTCACTTGAAAAGACAGATTTTAATGTGAAAACTGATTTTGAATTAAAAGCAACAGAAAAAATTTGTAATGTTTGTTTTGAGCTTTTAAAAGGTTATATAAACCTTCATTCACCAAAAAAAATTAATTCAACTCAAATTCTGCAAGAAATATCTTAGGAGATGTAATGAAAAATATTTTTAATTTGTCAAATAAAAAAACAATAAAGCAAGCTTTGTTTTTCTATTTTTTAACTGTAATAATATGTGGTGTTTTAGCTGGTATTATCTCTGCTACAATTGCGACTTTATTTTATCCTAATGCAAAGACATTTGAAGAAGGACAAAAAATAGGTTTATTTTATGGTCCAAGAATTGCAATGATATTTTGTTTTATTTTTGCTATTGTTGCTGTTGTTAAAAAATCGTTAGGTACATCAATAATCCCACTCATGCTTGTAATGGTATCACCTGTACTTGGCTTTGTTTTTGGCGGTGTTGGGGGAATGATTCCTGCTACAATAATTACTTTATATGACAATAAAAATAAAATAAATGACCACAATGATGATAATGCTCTTGAGGTAGAATAAACCTAATTATACTAGTCTTTTTAATTAGCAAAGTCGGTAATGTTTATTTTCTAAATCTGTTTTAGCTTAGTAATGAAAGAGCAACAGGAGAAAATAATGAAAAAACTGGTTTTGATATTAGCGTTATTATTATTAGGGATGAGTTCATATGCTGCGACAAGGACTGTAACAACTTACAGACCGATACCTTACGTAAGATCTTCTAATCCATTTGTAAGAAATAGTATGTATAATAACCGTTATTATTATGGTAACCATAACAGAAATTATTATAATAATCGCTATTATAATTCAGGATACAATTATTATCCGAGAAATAATGGTATTTGGGGATTTAAATCATATAATAGACCTTATTATAATGATTATTATCGCCCAAGTTTATTTAGTCGTTTTAGATTCAGAAGCAAGATCGATTCTGGTATTGTAAATGTAGCATATAATCAAGAAAATAATGACCCAAGGATATCTCTTGTTGAAAAAAATATATACGGCAAATCTTTTGAACATCAAGAGATAAATTTGCGTCTAAACCGACTTGAAAAATCTATGTTTAATAAGACGTACCCTAAAATGAGTTTAGAGGAGAGAATAAATAATTTATTAGTGAATTATAACAGTGAAGTGCGCCAAGTAGCTCCAAAAGACTTGAGCAGACTAGAAAAGAAAGTTTTTAAACGAACATATGATAATGACTCGGATGAGCAAAGAATATCAAGATTAGAAGAAAATGTTCTCGGTGCAATACAGCAGGGCGATTTATCAACTCGTGCAGAAAAATTAAGTAATGCTGTTTCTGGTAAACAATTTAAAGCTCCTGTAGAAGCACCCTATGGAACATGTTATGGAGGGTATATGCCACAGATGAATAACACAACAGGTTGGAGAGGTGCATTGAATTCTTTTGGAGCATTTTTTGGAGGAGGATATCCGACAGGTTTTACACCGCAAATAGCACCTTATGATTCTTTCAACTTCGGTATGGAAGATAGCGGAAATTCACAAATGTATGCAGACAACTATGGCTATATGTATAACAATACAAGAACTGGTACAGGAACTGGTGTGCAAATTCTTGACTAATAAAAAAATATCATTAAATTAATATCATACAAATAGATGTATACTGTACTTTCAAAATAGGTGATAATCTTATAAAGAAAGTGTAAAAAATGCCTTTTAGATATCGACTGCAGAAAGTACTGGATTTCAGAATCCGTAAAAAAGAAGAACAACTACTGGTTGTTCAAAAAGCACAGCAGGCGGTATTTATTGCAGAAGAAAATATCCGTAAAAACAACGAAGAAATTCGCGATACACAAATAAATATGCGGAAGGCAGACCCGATGATGTATGATATTTATGACAAATACCTTATACATCTTTGGGAAAAGGCAGAACAACTTGAACAAATTCGAGCAGAGGCTCAAAGAATTCTTGATATAGAAAAAGAAAAACTAGTCAAGCTAGAGCAGGCTGTAAAAGTTCTCGAAAAACACAAAGAAAAAAATAAAGAAGCTTACATTGAGGAAGAGAAGAAAGCAGAATTAAAAGGATATTCAGAACTCGGTGTACAGAGATTTTTCCGTCAATCAACCGAAAGACAGGAAGAAGAAGAGTTAGAATTATTGGCACAGCTAAAAGAGCTGGAGGAAACATGAATATTGATACTACAAACGTTTCGACAAATAATGATCTTAAAAGTAATATAATGTCATCTCAAGTTTCTAAACTAACCGGCAATAATGGATTTAAGTCTCAATTGAGCAGTCTTTCTTCTTCATCTGCCCAAAATTCAGATGCTGAATCATCTGTAAAAACACAAACTGATGATGTTTCTTCAAATATTAATGAGGATAACTCTTCTGATGATGATAAAAAAGTTGATACTAAGGGTGATGAAAAAACTCAGAACGCAGAAAATAAACATGACAATTCTGTAAAAAATGACGAAAATCAACAAAAGCAAGGTCAAAATGGTTCGCAAAATAATAACCAAAATCAAGCCTCAGCTGAATTATCAGATGAAATAAATTCAATGCTGAAATTGAATGGGAAAATAACAGATATATCTCAATTACAAAATCAAAGATTTATAACAGGTATCAACGAAGATGTTTATATGTCAGCACCTGCTCTCGATTATAGCAAAATATCAATGTCGAGTGATGATGCTGTCTTTTTCGCTAATTTAGTTACCAAAACTGATATGTCAATGCAAAGTATCGCAGGCGAATTCCAAAAGTCTTTAAATAGCGGGAATGTTCAAAATGTACAAAAAACCGCAAAAGTGTCATCTGCGTTATTAGAGGCGTTATCAGATTCAATGAAGACAAATAAATCATTCCGAATTGATTTTGATAAAGATGTATCTGTAGTGATGCGTGTAGACCGTGACGGTAATATAAATGCCAACTTTATACCTGGTGATAAAGCCGTAGAGGCATATTTAAGAAATAATATTTCATATTTAAGACAGCGTTTTGACGAGCAAAATCTGCCGTATAACGAATTGTCATACAGCAAGCATCGCCGTCAGGATCAAGAAGAGGAAAAACGTAATAACAAGGAGAATAACAATGAATGATTCATACGTTACAGCCTTAAATACACAAAAATCAACTCAAAACTGGATGGATGTAATTGCTCATAACATGACAAATGTCTACACCCCAGGATTTAGAGAACAGCAGGTCAATTTTAAGACCTTTTTGGGTGGTGCAATAGCTGATGATTACGATAAAAAAACAGGTCAAGGTAAGTCTACTCCCGGTACATCCAATGATAATTTGTTTTTAGAGGGTAACGGATTTTTCCTTACAAAAACTTCTGAAGGTAAAAGTGTATATACAAGATTGGGTGAATTTACTTTTGATGGTGAAGGTGTTTATCGTGCAAAAAATGGTAATACCGTTCAAGGTTACATATTAAATGATAAAGGTGAAATAATGCAGGGTACAAAAGCTGTATCTCAGGATTTGTATCAGCAGACAGCGTTAAAAGGCGGTTCATTGGACATCCCTACTACGAATATAAAAATGTGGATAGACCCGAGTAACGGTAAATATCTAGGAAAATATGACGAATATGAAATCAAAGAAGATGGTACTATTTATGGTAAAGCTGATGGTGGTAAAAGAACTATTCCTTTATATAAAATAACCACACGAAATTTCCATAACTCTGCTGCTTTATATGAAATTAAAGAGGGCTATTTTATTGAAACAGAAGCATCCGGTAAGCCTGTACTTGGGTGTGGACAAATAAGATCTGGTTTACTTGAAATGTCAAATGCTGATTTTAAGGGTAATATTTCATATTTTCAAATGGCAAAATTGCAAATGGAAATTTCTAATAAACTAATATCAACTAATAAAGAGCTGTTAGAAGAAGCTCTTAGGTTAGTGGGAAGCTAGGCTTGTAATTCTGTATTTTTAATGGTTTTAAACTCCATTTTACGAAGGAACCTGAATGAGGTTCCTTTTTGTTTTTATGTGTAAATTTGACTATGCGAATTGATATTTTCTAAAATTTTTTTTATTTCATCAGACAAGTCGTTTCTATCCAGTATATTTTCTTTTATCAAATTTGCAAATTCAGATTTTTTAAATTCATGTAACCCTCTGTTTTTAAAAATTTCTTCAAGTATTTTAACTTTAGGAAGATTTTGATTTAGAAGTTGAAAATCGATTTGAGAAATATTTTGGAATGCGTAATTTAATGTTCTTTCAATTAAAGAGTTTGGCAGAAGATCTTCAAATTCACCGCAAGTTAGAATATAGATATTATCAATTTCTCTTAGCCTTTTTTTTATTAATTTTAAATTTTCTTCAGCATCTTTATCTAAAAGAACAAATATAGGGATTTTGATTTCTTGAGAAAGGTCATAATATGTTTTTACCACCTGATTTTTACCGCCAGCTGAAATTATGTGTATACCATACTGGTCGAAATTCATTCCGTAAATATTACCAAAGGCAGGCAAAAGTGTCTCTTCTGTAATCCCTTCACAAATAATTATTTTCTCGATTGGGAAATGAAGATGTTTTTCAACTCTTTTTACTTTTATATCGGAGTCTTCTCCAAGTACTTTTAGCCATTGCAGATTTTTCACAGAATTATCGTTAATAAGTTCTAAAAATCCTTTGTAATTTATTTTATTTTTTACTAAGCTCTTTACATCGTCAGATAGATTGAATAAATTATTCTCATAGTTAAATAATCTTTGATTAATTATGTAATCACCATTTGATTTTATCCCTAACTGCTCAATGGAATAATTTATTATTTTTTCTGCTAAATTTCTTAAAATTTCATAGTCTAGTTTGTTAAGATCTTGTTTTTTTATTTTTGGCAGAATTAAATAATTTGAAATTAACTCTTTATACACTCTTAAATATTTAATTTCAGTATTTTTAAAGCGTGTAAGTCTGTCAATTGAAATTGTAAGTTGATTTTTCGTAAGCGGTTTAATTTTTAGGTTTTCCAATACTTCCTCGTTACATTCCTTAACTGTTTTTTGTAAATAATAGCAATTTTTTTTGAATTGTGTTGTTTATATAAATATACGGAGTGAATAGTAGTGTATTCAGTAGGTTTAAATTCAAGACAATATAATTATAGCACAACAGATGCTTTTAAATCGACATCTGTAAAAAATGTTGAGCATCCAAATAATGTGCAACATCAGACCTCTTTAGTTTCAAATCCGATAAATAATACAATACCGTTTAATCCATCTTTTGCAGCTTCAAATTTAAGAACTCATTTGAACAGCAGTGAAGAAAAGAATAAATTTAATACAGTCTCCGCACTGCTTGATAAATCAGCTCGTAAACAAATGAAAGAGCTTTTGAAGTCAGGTATTTTATTGAACTCAAATTCAAATGATCAGTCAACTGTACTTGATAATTTATATAAAATAGCGGTAGAAGATAGAGTAAAGGGGCTTCCAGCTGAAGTAATATTAAAGGACACCATTTCAATTTTAAACGATCCTTATACAATCACTCAGCAGTTTGGAGATATTCCAAAAAACATGAATCAAATGCTTGTGGATAAGTACATGGATGATAATAAAATGGACAAAGACAAACTAATTCCAATAAAATTAGCGGAGTTAGATATAAATGTAGAGCATTCAGGTACTTGTGTTGCATCCAGTATAGAGTTTAATCTGGCTAAAAAAATGCCCGCTGAATTTGCAAGGTTTGTAGAGGGCATAAGCTCTCCCAAAATGTCAGTTGATAAAACTATAAAACTATCAAATCTTACAGACAATGCACTCGATTCAATTTGGCTTTTGAATGCTTTTGAAGTCCCGTTTAAGATGGATAATTTTAATAATGCTCATTTAACTTTTGCACCTGACAAAAATGCTATTATAAGAGCAAGAATGCAAGTCACCAATCGTGATCCTAATGAAAGATCCTCAGTTGATGTTTTGATGCAGTCAACTCTTATGCAAATAGGCTCTCAACAGACTTATGATTCATTAAGTGATAAAAGAAAAGGCAAATTTAATCAAAATGATAAAGGTTTGATTGAGTTTGAAAAAACATTTACAGAATCAGTTGTAGAAGATAAAAATAAGGTATCAGTAACTTACCAAACTGTAGATGATAATGCAAGGTTAATCGGGTATGAAACAGATTTTGAGACAATGAAACATCAAATATCTGATGCTTTGAATATGGGTGAAAATGTTATTATCGGCTATACACAAGTCGATGCTAATAATGAGATAATAAACGGACATGAAATAACTATTGTAGGACAAAAATATGATAAAAACGGAAATTTAATATTTATTTGTAATGATACGGATGATGATATTCCAAATGCTGTAGAATATAGTGCAGAATATTTACTTCCTAAAATTCATCATGCAGGACTTCCTCAAGCTGTCGTTAAAGATGATGTAAAACTAGTTGAAAACTGGGTGGAAGGACTTAAATCGTATAATGAAATGAAGAAAAACAAATCAAATAGTAATGAAGTTTCTCCGCATAAAAATGCTGCTTAAATATTCTTTACAAAATAAATAAAATTTGGCAATAAAAATTTTTATAGACGTTAAAAATATTATAATAAGGTTAGTAAAATGATAAATTTTAATTTATATTCGAATAGCAATCTGTTAAAGATGAATTTGCCAAAAGGGCAAAATAATAATTCTGTGAATACAGAAAAAATAAACTTGCCTGTAAAGACGAGTATTTTTTATATAAATGATGTGCATGGTCAAAATATAAGAATGGAAAGACTTATTAGTGCGTCCAATCAATTTGACAGTTTTGTGCCATCCAATAATGATAAATTGAAACTGGCATCAGGAGATATAATGCTTGGGGAGGATGAAAAAGCAGTCAAAACAGCAGATAAATTTTTAAATCTAGCAGGTATTATGGCGACTGTTTTGGGTAATCATGAATGTGATATGCCTACATCTCAATTTGTTAATTTGATAAGTGATAAAAAATATAAATTGCTTGGTATAAATATGAATCCGCCTGTGCAAAACCCTTTAAGTAAGTATATAGAAAAGTCATATGTACAGGAAATTAATGGAAACAAATACGGAATTATCGGACTAGTTCCCAGCGATATGTCATTGCATGTAAAATTGCAGGAACATTTGCCTGAATTGGCTATAGAACCAGATTTGGATAAAAGTATTAAAGCGATACAAAATGAAGTCGATAAATTTAAAAAACAAGGAATAAATAAAATTATACTTCTTTCACATTCGGGTTATGGTAATGATGTAAAGATAGCAAAACAAGTTAAAGGTATTGATGTAATACTCGGTGCGCATACGCATAACCTTTTAGAAGGTATAAAAGAAGATAAGAACTTGTTTTATTCTCCAAATGGTGAACCTGTAATTATTACTCAGGTAGGACGTGATGGAAAGAATTTTGGTGTATTAAATCTCGAATTTGATTCAAATGGTGTTATTACTAAAGCTCAAAATAATGTCGGTAAAACAGAAAATTACGGTAGAAATCTTGTTGCACGTAAAGAATTTGAAAAAATTCTCGGTAAACCTGAAGTTGTAGGTTCTCTATCTTCTGTTGAAAAGTTTCCAAAAGAGATGTATATCCAAGAGAACGCTCACTGTAACTTTATTGTAGATGCAATGAAAGATATGCTGGGGACGGATATTGCACTTATGAATGCAGGAAATATAAGAGGGCAATTTGAGACAGGCAGAGTAGATACAAGAGATTTGGCAGTGATTTCACCTTTTGCCAATAAAGTTGTAGTAATTGATTTGACAGAGGAAGAAATTGTAAATGCTATAAAAAGACGTACAGAAGTTACATTAAAATCAAAGGATCACCGTCCTGGTATCGTGCAAGTCTCAGGATTAAAGTATACCTTTAACAATCAGGGAAAACTGCTTTCTATGTCTTTTGTTGATAAGAACAATCAAGAGCATCCTATAGATATCAATAATCCAAGAAAAGATAAAACATATTCTGTAGCCTCCGATGATTTTTGTATTGTAGGAGAAGATGGTGGATTAGGATTACCGCACAGGCTAAAAGATGCTAAAAAAATATTTGATTATGACAAAGACGTTGTAGTTGCTCAATATATAAAAAAACAAACAGAGCCTATAATCGTAAAGTCTGATGGTCGTATAATAAATGTTGATAACAAAGATAAAAAAGACTAGAGCTTAATAATCATATTGCTCGTGGTTATTCAAATACTCTTTGACAAAGTTCAATGACGATTGGACGATACGTGTAACTCTTGATGGAGAAAGTCCGATTTGTGTTGCAATATCTTTTACCTGCATATTTCTGTAAAAGCGGTATTCAACAACAGTTCTTTCTTTAGGTGGCAATTTTGAAATTGCGGCTCTAATCATTCTGCCAAGTTCTGTAATTTCAGCTTGTTCATCAGGCATCGCATGATTATCTTTTAAAAAGTCAAAAGGTGAATCGTTATCACTAGCAGCTGATGCAAGCCCATCAATTGAAAGAACTGTCTCATAAATAGTTTCACGGACTTTTGCTTTTTGCATATCCATGCCTTCTACTTCTTCATCCTGTTCTACTTCATCATCAGCTTTATGTTTTAAAGAGTACCATTTATATCTTATTCTTAATTCGTTTCTTATAGCCCAACGTACAGCGGTTGCAATGTATGCTGAATTATACCTAGCAAGCTGTTCAGGTGTTTTATTTTTAATTATAGCTTGTATTGCAATAATACCGATTGACAATAGCTCTTCATATTCCACCATATGTGAGGGAATTCTTCGATGCTCTACTTTTGCGACTTTTCTAACTATATCAAGGTATTCTTGTAATTTATTCTTTTCTTGCATAATCATGATTATTTTTTACTGTTAGGCTCTTTTCTTATTCTACTTTGATTTTTATTATTTTTCAAGTTGTAAACAAAAAGTAAAATTTCAGCGATAGCTTTATATAACTCAGGCGGAATTTGGTGGTTCAAATCTACCATTTTAAATAGTGCTCTTGCGACAGGAGCATTCTCTATTACAGGTACGTTATGTTCTTTTGCTATTGTTATAATTTTTTTAGCGATAAGCTCGGTTCCTTTTGCAATAAGCATCGGAGAATCCATTTCTTCAGCTTTATATTTTAAAGCGCATGCTATATGTGTCGGATTTGTAACAACAAAATCAGCATCAGGGACTGCATCCATCATACCACGCTGAAGCATTTGCATACGGCGTTGTCTGAGTGCTGCTTTGACATTTGGATCACCTTCTGTATTTTTATATTCGTCTTTTATTTCTTTAAAGGACATTTTTTGGTCTTTTAGAAATTTCCACTTTGTGACTCCATAATCAGCAGCTGATATAACTAAAAATGCAATGCAGGCTTTAAATATAAATTCAGTAATAAGTTTTCCAAATTCAATTAATACTGCAAAATTGTTATCGATAGCTGCGAGCATTAGAATATGCTCAATGTGTGCAGTGTATACAACCCAGCCTATATATCCTAACAGGAGAACTTTTACGATATTTTTGAATAATTCAAAAAGTGTTTTTATTGACATAATATTTTTAAAATATTTTGTCGGATTAAGTTTATCAAGTTTTGGTGCGAGAGGAGCTGTTGCGACAAGCGGACCTACCTGAATAAAATCTGCTAATATTGCAACAAGCCAAGCTAGAAAAAGTATAGGTCCTATTATAAGTACAGCGGCTTTTACGGTTACTGAAAAAATATATGCCATTCCTATTTTCTCAAGATGTGTATTAGGTATTTGCTCATACATTAGAGTAAAAAGCTGTGCAATTTGTCCCCAAATGAAAGGCGCAAGAGCATATATTGCAGTAAACAATATAAGCAAAGACACTGCGGTTGAAAAATCTTTTGACTTTACAACCTGTCCTTCTTTTCTTGCCTGTTCAAGTTTCCTTGGGGTGGCATCAAACTGTTTATCTTCATCACCCATACTACTTCCTTATCTTAATGAATATTATAGCATGGTCAAATTTTTGTTTAATAAATCTTTATTATGTTAAAATCTGTCAAATTTTTTTGCTAGTTGGATTCCATAATCTTTACACCACTGCTTGTTCCAAGTCTTTCAGCCCCAGCTTTAAGCATTTTTATTGCTGTTTCTTTGTCTCTTATCCCTCCTGAAGCTTTTACCTTTAAACCGTATGGCGAAACTGTTTTATACATCAATTCGACATCTTCAGCTTTTGCACCAACTCCGCCTTTTACAAAACCTGTTGAGGTCTTTACAAAATCAGCTTTTGCCTCAATACAGATTTCACATGCCTTTTTAATTTCTTCTTTATCAAGCAGGTCAGTTTCTAAAATTACTTTTAATGGTTTGTCCTTGCAAAAATCTTTTACTGTTTCAATATCAAGTTTTACAAAGCCATAATCCTTGTTTTTCAAAGCAGTGACATTTATTACCATATCTATTTCATCCGCACCGTCTTCTATAGCCAGTTTGGTCTCATAAGCTTTTACTTCTGTTTTATTGGCTCCTAATGGAAATCCTACTACTGTTATGATTTTCACATCAGTTCCAGATAGATACTCTTTTGCTAATTTTACATATAGAGGATTTATGCAAACACCTAAAAAGTTGTATTTTTTAGCTTCCTCAAATAGTTTGATAAAGTCTTCATATTTTGCGTCTTGTTTTAATAAGGTGTGTTCTATATGTCTGTTAATATTTTCCATAATCTCTCCTTTTATTTTTCCAATTTTATAATATATTTCCTAAAATTTTTGATGTTGAATATGACTTATTCAATGTAAAGAAGTGCAGACCTTTTATTTTATTTTCAATTAGTTCTTTGCATTGTATACTGCCAAATTCAATGCCTAGTTTTTTTATATAATCGTTATTCTCTTTATATTTTTCAATTTTATCCATTAGTTTTGCAGGCAATGTTACTTTTGCAAGTTTTATCATGTTATCAAGTTGTCTGGTGCTTATTATCGGCATTATGCCTGCTATTACAGGAATTGTTATCCCTTTTTTAATAAGTTTTTCTTTATATTCAAAGAATTTTTTATTATCGAAAAACATTTGAGTAATTATAATTTTAGCACCTTGGTTTACTTTTTTTTGTAAATTTATTATATCGTTCTCAAAAGAACAGCTTTCGATATGTCCTTCTGGATAGCCTGCAACAGCAATAGAAAAATCTGTTTTTTCTTTCAGATATTTTACTAGCTCATTTGCGTAATGAAACTCATAATTTCCAATATCGTAGTTTTCAGGTCTGTCTCCTCGCAGTGCAAGAATATTTTCAATACCAAGTTTTTTTAGAAACTCAAGATTGGAGTCAATAAACTTTTTATTATTGCAAATACAGGTAAAGTGAGGCATAATATCAATTTCTGTATTTTTTTTTAAAATTTGTAGAGTATTTTTGTAATTTTCATTATTTTTTCCTGCTGATCCGCAGGTGAGTGAAATATATTGAGGGGTGTATTTTTTTAAAATATTTATTTCTTTACACAAATCATAGGTTTTTGCATCAATATCGGGTGGAAAAACTTCAAAAGAGATTTTTGTTTTATCTGATTTGTATATATCTTCCAGTCTCATAGGTAAATTATATCATATCACAGTAAAAATAAACAGGCATTAAAGCCTGTTTATTAAAATTTATATTCAGGAATTTCGAATTTTTCATTATTTGCATCTTTATCTACAAAAGTTAAGTAATAATCCATAGCTTTTTCTTTTGTAGAATTGTAGAAGTCGTCATCTATGAATTTTTTATGTAATTCGGTTCTGTATCCCGGATAATTTCCAAGATTTGTAGCGTACAATTCTAATACATTTTTATCAAGTCCACCTCCATAGGCTTTTGTTTTTGCATCAGTGCCTGATGGTCTTATTTCTATAAATTTGTCATTAAATTCTAAATAAGTTCCGTCACCTACGAATTTTATTGATTGTAATGAGTCAAAGCAAAGGCTTTTGAATGAATCATTTAATACTTCTTTGACATCATCCAAGGTCATTTTCCCTTCTTTTACTGCTATCGCCATAGAAAGATAAAATAAATCGTTTTGTGTGCGTTTTTTTTCACCTTCTGTTTTGGCAAGTTTTAATTTTTCAATATCAGGTTCAGACTCATTATAATAGGCTATATCAATTCTTGTGTCATATCTGCCTTTAATTGAACATTCATCAAAAATTTGTACAAGATATCTTGATAATGATATATCTTTTAGTTTTGAAATCAAAGCTGATGCTACGATTATTGCTTCTGTTGCACTTTTTTCTCTCATTGCAACAGCAGATCTTCCGTTGTTAGATTTAATCAAATCTTCAGTTCCCATAATCATTCCGCCGCTTTCTTCACCAGCAAAAATCAATCTGGGATTTATACCTAGGTTAATCGGGTTTGAAAATACATCATCAATTACTACATCCTGGTTTGGTGCTTTTTTAAGTTTAAGCTCTACTTTTTTCATTATATTGGCAATTTCTTTAAAGCCTACAGGTACATTTACTACTTTTACACCCTGATGCTTAGCCCATTCATCCCAGCTGAGAGCAGAAGCTGTTGTTTTTATCATAAATCTCGGATGATTTTTCCATAAACCTTGTGCTTTTAATTGCTTAGCTTGAAAATCCATTAACATCAAAAAAGCTTGATTTGCTGTAAACACAGTTAATATTGACCTATCGTCAAGCTTAATATAGTCAATACCAGCTTCTTCAAGTTTTGGAATTCTTAGGATACTTTCTTTTTGCGCAATTGTTAATCTGTCATGGTCTGGATCAGTAATTAAAACTGTTGTCAAATAAGGATAATGTTTAAGTCTGTCCTCATAGTGCATTGTCTCAATTACCGGGAAATATTTTTCACCGTTTGGCTTTTTAGAAAGTACAGTAGCATCTACAGAGTAATCATAGAAAGCTTTTTCGCCTTTTGGTGTGTGGTTATATTTACCTATTGAATGGAAGAAAGGATCTTCTGTTGTATTAAACCATTCAAACTTCTCTGCTATATCAAGTTTTTTCAAAACTCTGCTTAATGTTCTATAGGCAGAGCCCCCGACATTTTCTATTACTATTTTGTCTTCATAGTCTTTAATTAGATTTAAATTATGCTTTTGCGCTACACCTGATTTTAGGTACTCAACATAAAGATTTGTACCGTCTTCCAATTTTTGCATTATTTTTTCATCAATTAATGCACTGTCTGATTTTGAAATTTTAATTTCATATTTCCCGTCTTTTTCTGTTTTGTCAAATATTTCTTGTATTTTATTTACAAATTCAAGACTTTCTTCTGGTAAATACTGACTACCTTGAGAATTCAAGTCTTTTGTTGCATTTTTGACTGAGATACCATGACTAGAGGTTATATATTCTCCTCCTAGTAAATCAAGTTTAAATGCTAAAAACGATGCAAGCCAGATAGGAATAGTCTTTTTTTCATAAGGAACTAAGGTTTTAATTCCTTGAGCTGCCTGTACTCTTGCAATAGCTTCTAAATACAGGTCAGAATTATATCTTACTTCTCTTCCTGCAATTTTTAAAATTTCTTTGTTGGGATATTTTTCTTTTGCTACTAGAGCCTTCGCTAAAGTCGCAAGGACTATACCCACCAAGTTAATGGGAAATCTTGTATCTTGTGGATATAGGATGTTTTGTGGACCTCTTATTCCAGCTGTTGAAACTTTTGCTTCTTTTGCGTAATTAGCAAACCATTCTTTTAAATTTAAACCTTCAGGATTTTTCTTTTCATCATATGGATTAAGATGTTCTTTTTTAAGAGTAAATGTAAATTCTCCCTTTTGATTAAAGTCTAATAAATCGAGTTTTTTTACATAATCAGGGGTCTTTTCATATACACTTTTAAATAACTCATTTTCTAGCTCATTTTTTGATTCTCTGGGTAAAGCCATTAGTCTCTCCTTTTTCATATAATTATCTTATTGGCTAGATTATATATAAAAAATAACTATTGTTCAATATTTATTTTGGTATATAATATATTACAAGGGAGTACATATAATGAGCCAAGAAAAGAAGAACTATTCAAACAGACCTTCGTCAACTTTTAATAAATTTAGAACATTTTTTCAGATACTTGTTTGTAAATACTTTTATATGATAAGGTTTAAGCTTGTATACAGATTGAGAGTAGAAGGACTTGAGAATGTGCCGAAGGATAACGCTTATATTGTATGTCCTAATCATCTTTCAACTTTAGATCCTCCTCTTGTAGCTGCTGTTATGCCAAGAAGAGTATCGTTTATGGCTAAAAAAGAATTATTTGATATAAAATTTTTAAGATGGTGGATGGATTGGCTTGGAGCTTTTGCTGTCAATAGAGAAAGTCTGGGGCCCTCTACAATAAAGACAGTTTTAAACATAAAAAAAAGTGAATGGGTATTTGGAATATTCCCTCAAGGTACAAGAGGGGAACCTGGTACTATTTCGAATATTTCTAAGGGCTTTGCTGGGCTTGCAAAAATTACAAAGTGTGCGGTATTGCCAGTCGGTATAGTTGGTACTCAAGAAGTAAAAAGAATACCTTTTTCAGGTCAGATTGTTGTGAAAATAGGTAAACCTATTCCATACAGTGATGATACGGATGATGTTGTTTTAAAATGGAAAGATTCAATTCAGGAATTAACCGGCTTCAAATATGTTGAAGAGGAAGAAAAGATTAGTTAGGAGTATGTATGACAGGAAAACAAAGAAATTATAATAGGCGATATCCATCAGAGTATGGATTTTTGAGAACGCTTTTTTATATGACTTTTTTACATACGGTAGTAATCCCGTTTATGAAAATTTTCTATAATTACGAGATTACCGGCAGAGAAAATATGCCTAAACAAGCTAAGAACGGCAAGTTTATTTATACTGCTAATCATGTGTCAATTTTTGATCCGCCTATGGTCTCAATGGCTACAGGAAAACCTATTGCATATATGGCCAAAAAAGAGCTTTTTGTAGATGGTGAGAAACTAAGTTGGCTTGTTAAAAGATTAGGGGCTTTTGCTGTAGACAGAACTAAACCAGAAATTGCAACATTTAAGACTGTTCGAGATATTTTATCAACAAGTTGGTCGTTAGGTGTTTTTCCCCAAGGCGGAATAAGACCTTATGGAAAGCTTGATGAAGTTAAAAAAGGTTTTGTTGTTATAGCCAAAAATGCTAAAGCAGACATTGTCCCTGTCGGAATTGAAGGATTTGATGGGTATCCTAAACTAAAACCTTTTACTAGAAGAAACGTTAAATTACATATAGGCAAGCCTATTTCTTATAAGTTACCTGAAGATGAGATTATTTATCAATGGGGAGAGCAAATGTCTCAACTTGCAGGATATGAAAATCTTCTTCCAAAACCTTCAGCTAAAGAAAATCAAGTATTAAATAGATAAAAAAATATTCATTATAAAAGCCCTTAAATTAAATTAAGGGCTTTATTCTTATTTAAAGAAAGGAATTTGATTAACTATGCAGCTTGTGCTACTGTAGGATTTTCATTTGGAGTCATTTGAACTTGTTTATTTTCAGTAGCAGGTTGTTCATCTTTCATTTGATTTAGTTTATTGAGTGCTACTGATGCTGCTTCTTGAACTCCTTTGTCTTGATCGTTTTTAGCGATTGTGAATAATGTATTCAAGTCAGCTTTGTATGCTGGTTGTTGTATATATGATAATGCTTCAATTGCTGAAGTCCTTACCATCGGGTTTGGATTGTTTTTCAATTGTTCTACTATAGAAACTGCACCAGGTAATTCAGTTAAAGGTACTGTTGTATTAGTCAGTTTAGCAACTTCATCTGAATATAGTTTTTGCAAGATTGCTGTTGTAAACATTGCATAGCTTTTATTTCTTTCAGCTTGTTCCATAGGTGTAATTGTTGTAGCTAATGTTTTTTCAGCATCTGTTAATTGTTCGTTTTTCATTAATTTTTGTCTTGCTGTGATCTGTTCTGGTGTAGGTCCTGCAAGTTTTGTAGAATCTGTGTTTATAATATTGTTTAATGTATCCATTACTTTTACATCTAATAATTCAGTTGCTTTTTGAGGATTATCTTTTACCATATTAGCTATTTCTTCCATTGCTGTTGCTTGGACTTCATAGTCAGGGTTGGTAAGTTTTGATATAAAAGCGTTTAAATCAACTTGAGGCTCTAACGGTTCTGGAGTTTCAACTTCAGGAGCTTTAGCGCTAGTAACTTTTTCTCCTTGAGGTTTTGTTACTACAGGTTCTGGAACTTTTACATCTGTAGGAGCTACTTCTGTTGCAACATTTTGAGGTGCTGTAGGTACAACTGGAGCTTGTGGAGCTTGTTCTGTTACTTGAGGAGGTATTACAACTGGTTGTTGTACCGGCATGTAATAAGGTTGAACAGGTGCTTGAGGATATTGATATACCGGAGTTTGTGGGTAGCTGTAATATGGCATTGTCGGTTGTGCATATTGACCTGCTTGAGGTAATGCTTGTGCAACGCCAGGGGCAATTACTGATGGATTGTGTACATCAATTTTTACAGCATTGTAGCTCTGTGGTTGAGGTTGTGGTTGGGCTACTTGCATGTAAGGGTTTGGAAAATTTGGAATTTGCATCATTTTATCATTTCCTTTCAATAAATAATTTATTCTATTCCTATTCTACTGTTTTAATAACCCTGAATAAAATAAATTGCTAAATATAATCATATTTTTAATAATTCTTAACATAATAATAGCAAAAACATTGTCTGGTGTATGTTTTGACGTTTAAAAATTTACAATTTGCTTAATAAATTGTGCTTTTTTGAATTTTATAGATTGTTTATGCTATTATGTTTATTGAGTTGTATATGTTTGGTAAATAAATACGAGGCCGGACTTGATGATATTAAATAAGAAAGAAACAAAATCAATTCGTTCAGCTTTTGGTAAAGCATTAGAACAATTGGGGCATATTAACAAGAATATAGTTGTAATGGATGCGGATCTGGCATGCTCTACACAGACGCAGATTTTTGCAAAGGGTTTTCCAGATAGGTTTTTTGATTCAGGTATAGCAGAACAAGATATGGTAGCAACAGCAGCAGGACTGGCATCGCAGGGAAAAATCCCTTTTATCTCAAGTTTTGCAATGTTTGCAACTGGACGTACTTACGATCAGATAAGAAATTCTGTCTGTTACCCGGAATTCAATGTAAAGATTATAGGCACGCATGGAGGTGTGACTGTTGGTGAAGATGGAGCAAGCCACCAGGCTTTGGAAGATATTTCTTTAATGCGTGGCTTACCTGGAATGTCTGTTATTGTGCCGGCTGATTGCAGAGAATGTGAACAGGTTATTAAATATGCAGCAGAACATTATGGGCCTATGTATATTAGAATTCCTAGAACTAATGTGTGTGATATTTTTGATGAAAATTACAAATTCAACTATAAAAAAGCTGTAGTAATAGAAAAAGGTAATGATGTAACTTTGGTTACTAATGGAGAGACTTTAGCTGAAGTTATTGAAGCTTCAGAAAGTCTGAAAAAACTTGGATATTCTATAGAAATTATCCATGTCCCAGTTGTCAAACCTATTGATGAGGTTTCAATTGTTGAAAGTGCTAGAAAAACGAGACTAGTAATTACTGTAGAAAACCATTCAATAATAGGCGGATTAGGAAGTGCTGTTTGCGAATTATTATCCGAAAATGCACCAGTTAAAGTTAAAAGAATTGGTGTAAATGATGTTTTTGGGCAAAGCGGTAAATGGAATTTCCTTCTTGATTATTATGGACTTTCTTCTGAAAAACTCGTTGAATCAATAAAAAAAGAAATTGATAATAAAAAATAAAATAAAAGGATTAAGAATTAATGATACAATTCAGATCAGTTACAAAAAAGTATAAAAATGATAATTACGCTTTAAGGAACATAAATTTAGATATAATGTCCGGAGAGTTTGTGTTTATTGTAGGGGCTTCTGGGGCAGGAAAATCAACTCTAATGAAATTGTTGTATAATGAAGAACGACCTACAAGCGGTACTGTGACTATCGGCGGAATTAATATTGCAAATTTATCAAATGATAAAGTACCGAATCTTCGCCGTTGCATGGGAATAGTTTTTCAAGATTATAAGTTATTACAAAATCAAAGTGTATATGACAATGTCGCATATGTAATAAGGACACTTGGAATAAGCTCACGTGAAATAAATGCAAGAGTTACGGGTGCATTGAAAATAGTTGGATTATATGAAAAGATGCGTGCTACTCCTGCTGAATTATCAGGCGGTGAGCAGCAAAGAGTCGGTATTGCAAGAGCTATTGTAAACGGACCTCCGCTTTTAATAGCAGATGAGCCTACAGGTAATTTAGATCCTAAAAATTCATTAGAAATTATGCAAATTTTGGATCAAATTAATCAAAGAGGAATTACTGTAATTGTATCAACTCATGATAACGCAATGGTTGATTATTTTAGAAAACGTGTAATTACACTTGATAAAGGGGAAGTTGTAAGGGATATACAAGCAGGTACGTATGAATAATCAAAAACTTAAAATAAAAAAGCAGGTAAAAAAACATATTCCAAAAGATTGGCTCTGTGAGCTTAGAATTTTATACAGACTTTCTATGGAAACTTTTAATGATATAAGAAGAACAGGTATTGTAAATCTTGTAATAATTACAACGATGGCTGCAATATTAACGATATTCGGGTCTTTTTTCAGAACAGCTATGTCAATTTCATCATTTGCTCATGAATTAGGGAATGTACTTGAGATATCAGTTTATTTAAAATCTGGTTCTGATGCAAATACGGTAAAAAATCGTATTAAAGAATTTGAGTATGTCGAGAGTGTCAAAATTATTCCTAAAGATGTATCTTGGGCTAATCTAAAGCGAGAGATGAGTTTGCCTGATGTCTCAAATCCATTGCCAGATACTTTGCATGTTAAAGTAGATAAGCCAGAGAATATTGATAATGTATTTAATAAGATTAAAGAGCTCTCTTCTGTAGAGGATATGAGTTATGCTCAGGAGTTGGCAAAACGTATTCAAACGCTTAATCATGTTGTAAATACAATAACGATATTTGTAGTCATTATAATGGCAATACTAACGATTACTATTATTAACAACACAATTCAGCTCGTAATTCAATCAAGAAAAGATGAAATTGAAATTATGCGTCTTATGGGTGTTAGCAACTGGTATATAAGATTCCCTTTAATTATGCAAGGTGCTTTCTATGGATTTATGGGGTCTGTAATTGCCTTAATTCCATTGAACTTTGTTCAAAATGGGCTTGTAAACATGCATCAATTTTTTATGGTGCCTTCACCAGTTTATGCACAGAATATCGTAATTATTATAATGTTTGCTATGGGTACCCTTTTTGGTGCAGGTGGAAGTTTCTTGTGTATTAAAAAACATTTGCAAGTGTAGTCTTTTATGAAAAATAATATTATACTAATATCTGATAATTTAGAGTTGTCAAAAAGTTTGAGTCAAAGGTTAGTTTTGCTCAGAAATTCTGATGAGTTAAAAGTATGCAGTTTTGAAGATGCTCTAATTGAGCTTGAAAAATTTGATTCTTATATTATATTTTTGCATCACGCGGCGACAGAAGAGGAAACTGAAGAGCAAATCAAGATAATCAGATTAAAATCGCCAGAGTCTCAAATTATTTTGGTTGTAAATAGAAACAATCCTGATTTTATAATGGCAATGTATGATTTGGGTATTTATGATTATATTTTATCAGATGCAGACATATCAGAAGTATTGATAAAGTCAGTTAACCTTATGAAATATATGTCTTTGAAAAAATCATCAGAGATGAATATAAAATTGCTAAAAACTAAAAACGAGCTTTCAGAATATGGATTTTATACTGTGAGTTCAGCAAATGAAATTATTTCGGATGCTCTTTTAGAAAATAGTTTCAATCAATCTGTATTTATTATTGTAACCTACGATGAGTTAGACCGAGCAAAGTTTTCATTTGAAGAATTGGCAAATGCGGTTAAGACTTCTGTTAGAGATTCTGACCTTGTAATAGAACTTGCAAGCGGAAAATTCTATATATTACTTTCAAATTCTGACAGATGCGGAGCATTAAAGGTTTTTGAAAAAATACAGAAAGCTTTGAGCGGAGATTTCCGTATAAAAGCTGGGATATCATCTGTAAATGGCAAAGATTTTAAAGAAATAGAGCAAAAGACTTCTTCTGCTCTAACCGATGCTATGTTAAGTGCTAATGATTATGTATTTTATGAGGAAAATGAATTTTTGCCCGATGAAGATTGGGTTTTAGAGCCAACTAGTACTCAAAAAGATTTCAAACTATTCCGTAATATATTTAATAAAAAGTTAAATAAAATTATAACCCCGGTATTTTTTCAAATGAAAGAGGCATATGAAGGTAAACTTGAAGGAACGATTATAGAAGAGTTTACCAATGAAAATCAGTGTATTTTTAATCTTAAAAGCAGGAAGCAGATAAGTCGTTTGACTATTGTATATCCCGGGTTGGGTAAAGTTGTTATATATGTCACACATAGTGGACTTGAAAGTCCGGAAAATAAAGAGATGGTACTGTCGGTAAAAGAGCTTACTCAGCCTGTGTTAACGGATATAATGGAAATATTCATAAATGATTACAAGACATGTATAGAAAGGCAGGAGATATAATGAATGTATTAATTCCAGAAAATTCGTTATTATTAATTATAGATGTGCAAGAAAAATTGGTAAATGCACTGGATAAAAATATTATTGTAAAAAGAGTTTCAAATCTAGTAAAATCTGCAAAGGTTCTCTCAATTCCTGTAATAGTGACCGAGCAATATCCAAAAGGTCTTGGTCCTACTGTATCTGAAGTATCTGCAGAGTTCCCAGAAAATACTCCTGTGTTTGAAAAAACTTCATTTAACGCATTAGCTGAAAATGGAGTTTTGGATAAAATAAAATCATATAATAAAAAACAAATTGTAATTTGCGGAATTGAGACTCATATTTGTGTTCACCAGACAGCAGCGGCGCTTTTAAGAGAAGGTTTTGAAGTATATGTCGTAAAAGATGCCTGCGCAAGCAGAAATAAATACGAATTTAAACAAGGTATTGAATTGATGGCAGATAATGGAGTGAAAGTCTCTTGTGTAGAAATCGTTCTTTTTGAATGGCTTCAGACCGCTAAAAACCCTCATTTTAAAGAAGTTCAGGCTCTCATTAAATAAAAATCACTATTACAAATTCTGAATGTCTTTTTTAATTTGCTTTTTTAATTCTTCGACCGAGTTGAATTTTTTTTCTTCTCTAATCATTTTATTAAAATTAATAGTAATTGTTTTGCCATATATATCATTATCAAAGTTGAGAATATGAGTTTCAAGAGAGCAAATTTTACTTTCAGATACAGTAGGACGTATTCCGAAATTTGTAATTCCTTTGTAATTTAGACCATCAATATCGACATCAACGCTATATACTCCAAATGGCAACTCTACAAGTTCTTGCGGATAAATTATATTTGCGGTTCTAAAACCTATTGTGCGACCGAGTTTTTGACCTTCAATAACTTTACCTTTTATATAAAACTTATACCCAAGCATTTTATTGGCATCTTCAATCAGCCCGTCAAAAAGGTAATCCCTTATAGTGGTACTGCTTATGTTTTTAATACCTTCTTTTTGAGGTGGTATTTCAAAATATTTATAATCATATTTTTCTGCATTTAGTGCAAGGAACTTAACATTTCCTGATTGTTTGTATCCAAAATTGTGATTCCAGCCTGTAGTAATAGCTTTTGGCGTGAAATATTTTACAAGTACATCCTTCAAATATTCTTCAGCTTTTAGCCCTGATATGCTTTCAAAATCAAGTTCAAAAAGATAATCAATGCCAAGTTCTGCAATTTTTTCCCGTTTTTCATCTTTTGTCAGAATATATTTGGGTTTTGTGCTATAGAAAAAACAACAAGGGTGGTCTTGAAAAGTGATTACAGCTGATTTTATATTGTTTTGTTTTGCAAAATCTACAGTATTTTTGATAACCGCATTATGACCTTTGTGTAATCCGTCAAAAAATCCTAATGCAATCGATAATTCTGGTATTTTTGTTAAATCTTTAAATATCTGCATAAGATAATTATATAATAAATTTAAAAATTAAACTCAACATCCTTGTTTTTTCTGTGTTTTATAAGATAGGCTGAAATAATTGCAGTAATCGGTACACAAGCCAGTATTGCAATACTTCCGATTATAGCAGATAGAATTTCAGTAGATACCTGATTTAGATTAAAGAATTTTTGTAAATCTATGTTATTTGCAAGCAGTACAAGCGGGAGTGCGCTTCCTAAGTATACGAGGATTAAAGTATTCGACATGGTGCCAATAACATCTCTTCCGACATTCATACCAGATTGAAAAAGTTTCATAACACCCAAAGAATTATCTGTTTCATGAATTTCATTGATTGTACTTGCAATTGATACTGATGTATCCATTAATGCTCCGAGAGCTGCGATAATCATAGAAGCAGAAAGTATTCCCTGAAAACTTAAATCTGGCCTTACACCATATAAAAATATACTTTCTTCCCCTGAAAATCCTGTCAGATGCGCAATATAAATCGCGAGTATGGAAAGAATTCCTGCAAAAATTAAGCTGAGCATGGTCCCTATAATTGCAGAGGTACTTTTATAATTTAGTCCTCCAACAAGATATATAGTAACAATGGTACTTAAAGCGCCTACTATTATTGCTGATATAATAGGACAAAATCCGTTTAAAATTAAAGGAACCATCACAAAAAATATTAACCCTACGGTTGCAATTATTGAAATTAAACTGAATAATCCTTTTTTATGTCCGATAGCAAGCAGAATTAGGCAAAAGATTCCGGCAAAAAGTAATATAGATGAATCTCTTTTTATATCAGCTATAAAAAAGTTCATTCCGCCAGTCGGATCTTCTTCTAGGTGTAAAATTATTTTATTTCCTTTTTCAAGAGGGATATTATATGCAGGGTTGTCTGTTAAAATATTAAGGATTTCTTTTGTTTCGCCTTTATATTCACCTGTTAAAATCTTTACATTGACAATTTGTTTGGTGCCTTCATTGCTAGTTTCATCATCGTTATATATGTTTTGAATTGATTCAACTAGACCTATTTCAGAAGGTAATACAGAATCCTCGTTTGCAAATACAGGAGTTAGAAAGTTTATTATAATAAATAAAGCTAATAAAATTTTTTTCATATGATATCCCTTTTTTAAATAATAATAAAACAGATGTTTATTCTGTTAAAATAAACTTTTTTGTTCATTGATGTCAATATCTTTATAATCTAAATGTCTGTATGCAGCAGGAGAAACTTTTCGACCTCTAGGAGTTCTTTGCAAAAGTCCGGCCTGCAATAGATATGGCTCACATACATCCTCGATAGTTCTTACATCTTCACCTATTGCTGCAGCAATAGTTTCTACACCTACAGGACCACCATCATATTTTTCGATAATAAGTTTCAAAAGATTTCTGTCTGTATTATCAAGTCCGTAGTTATCAATTTTTAAAATATCAAGGGATTCATTAGCAATATCCTCTGTAATTTTACCGTCATGTTTTACTATTGCAAAGTCGCTGACTCTTTTTACAAGTCTGTTTGCAATACGAGGAGTTCCTCTGGAACGTCTTGCGATAGCGTGTGCACCTTCATTTGTAATTTCAATATTCAAAATTCCTGCAGTCCTTGTAATTACTTGTGCTAGTTCATTTTCGGTATAAAATTCAAGTCTGTGGATAATACCAAATCTGTCTCTTAATGGTCCTGATAGTTCACCTGCTTTTGTTGTAGCTCCAATTAGAGTGAATTTTGGAAGCGGTACTCTAAGAGTTTTTACAGTCTGACTTTTTCCTGTCGTCATATCTAAGAAAAAATCTTCCATTGCAGGATATAAAATTTCTTCTGCGACTTTATTCAGTCTGTGAATTTCATCTATAAAAAGAATTTCTCCGGCTTTTAAGGTCATTAAAATTCCGATAATATCTCTTGGACGTTCTAATGCAGGAGCTGAAGTTATTCTTATATTTACACCCATTTGTTCTGCTATTACTCCAGCTAAAGTAGTTTTACCAAGCCCCGGGGGACCATAAAATAAAAGGTGATCAAGAGGCTGTTCTCTTTTTTTTGCTGCAGCAATTGTTATTTTTAACGTCTCTTTTAATGCGCTTTGTCCGATATATGTGTCAAAAGACTTTGGACGGATTGAATTTTCGAAATTTTTATCGCATTCAGAGCTTTCTGCTTTTATTACAGGATTTTTGTGTTCTTTGTGATTATTTATTTTGAAATTGTTATCGTCTGAAATTATACTCATAATACTTTATTGATACAAATTTTAATGAATTGTCTATTTATATATTTCATGATAGCATAAAATTAACGGATATGAAAAATGTAAAGAAGGAGAGATTATGAAAATATCAGAACGTTTGGAAAAGATTCCACCTTATCTGTTTGCAGAAATAGACAGAAAAATAGCAGAAGCAAAAGCTAAAGGTATTGATATAATCAGCTTAGGTATCGGAGATCCAGATACACCTACTCTAGCTCCTGTAGTTGCAGAGATGCACAAGGCTATTGATAATCCTAAAAATCATGATTATCCTCCTTATAACGGTACTGAAAAATTCAGAAAAGCAGCCTGTGATTGGATGAAAAAACGTTTTGATGTTGAATTAAATCCCGATACTGAAATGCTTGCAAATATCGGCTCAAAAGAAGCGATAGCTCATATATTTTTCGCTTTTGTAGATAAAGGTGATTATACACTTGTGCCAGATCCAGGCTATCCTGTGTATAAAAATGCCACAATTTTTGCGGGCGGAACACCTTATTCAATGCCTTTGTTGGAAGAAAACGGTTATCTTCCTGACTTTGATAAAATTCCAGAAGATATTGCAAAAAAATCCAAGTTGATGTTTTTAAATTATCCGAATAATCCGACAGGTGCTGTTGCTGATTTGGATTTTTATAAAAAAGCTGTAGATTTTTGTAAAAAATATGATATTTTATTATGTTCTGATATGGCATATTCAGAGATGACATTTGACGGATACAAAGCTCCTTCTGTTCTTCAAGTTGAAGGTGGTAAGGATGTTGCAATTGAGTTTTATTCTCATTCAAAATCATATAATATGACAGGCTGGCGTGTTGGTTTTGTATGCGGTAATGCTGGTGCTGTAAAAGCTTTAGGTACAATTAAAAACAATATTGACAGCGGAACGTTCAAAGCTATTCAAGATGCAGCAGCTGCAGCATTTACAGTTGATCAATCCTTAATTGATAGTCTGAATAAAATGTATCAAGACAGACGTGATGCTGCTGAGAGTGGTTTTAGAGAACTCGGCTGGGATATAAAGCCTTCTAAAGCAACTTTTTATCTATGGCTTCCTGTACCGAAAGGTATGACAAGTGAGGAGTTTGTTACACAAATGCTTGAAAAAGCTCATGTTGTAGTCCCGCCTGGTAATGGTTACGGCTCTTGCGGCGAAGGTTATTTCCGTGTCGCATTAACCAAAGATGTCGATACAATTAAAGAGTGTATAAGACGTATGAAAGATGCTGGAATCAGGTATAATTAAAATTTCTTAGTAATTTGTTTATAACGTGCGAAGTGGTATAATACTCATATGGAATGTCCAAAATGTGGTTTAGAAATAGATGAAAAAACAACCGTATGCCCTAATTGTAAGAAGGTGCTTAAGGTTGTATGCCCTATTTGTAAAACCATTAATAAGACCAATACTTGTAAAAAATGCGGTTATGTTATAGTCACTAAATGTAATAAATGTGGAAAAGTTAACCAGACTGCAGATAAAAAATGTAAAAAATGCGGATTTTCATTAGAAGAAAGTGTTATTTTGAATGAGTCAAACACTGATAGTTTTGCTCTTATGACAATTGATTTTCCCAATGTTAATGAGTTGAGAAACCTTTTAGGCTCTGTTCAGTTATTAAATAAATTTAAATCTAAACTTGATAATATAATACTTAATATATCAAGATCAGCAGGTGTAAGACGGCAGGTTTTAAATAATACTTATATAATTCGGTTTGATAAAGATTACACATTTAACAGCAGTGTAAATACGGCTATTACTGCAGCTGTAAATATTCTTACTGAAATTACCAAAATGAACTATAAGTTGACAAATAAGAAAAATGCTACAGTAAGATGTAATATATTTCTTCTAAAACGAAGTGTTACTGATAATCCTTATGATATTAAATCAGGATTTAATATTAGTATGGTTCGTCAAAGTGATAGTTTGAAACAAAAAGTTTTAAATACTTTTCAGGTTATTGCAGATAATTATGTTCAGGATGCATTGGATTCTACTTACAGGACAAGTCAACTTAATTCAGTATTGATTAAAGACCAGATGGTAATGTTCCATGAAGTGGATATTAACAGTCATATAAAAATTAATTATGAAGAGTTGGAAGAAAAACCTGATGAAGAGTTAGAAATACCTAATTTTGTTCAAAATATGCTTGTAGAACAGGATAAGTTGGATGGAGAGGCGCTAAGTAAACTTGAAAGTCCTTTGGATCCTGATGCAATTTATGATATTGAAACTATTCATTTCAATGATATTAAATGTGATTTCATACGTGCGGAAAATATTGATGTGTTTTATCATGTCGTGAATAAATTGTCTGAATATCCTTATGGTATCTGTGCAATTAAGACTCCGCAGTTGTATGTACCTTATTCGTTGAAAATAATTTCAATGATTGAGGAGTTGAACATATATAAAAATATAATAAGTGTGACTTGTTATGATGAAATGAAGTATTCTCCATATTCATTTTTTAGAGAGCTTGTATCGGCAATATTTGAATATACTGTATCTCAAAAATTGTTTAATACTAATGACTTTTCAATGTTTAAAGCTATAGATCCAGAAAATTTAATCAAAGATTTGATAACCCTGTCTGAGCGTCAGTCTACTGGGCTAGAAAATCTCAGATTAAAGTATTATGATATTTTCTATACCCTTTTAAATGCTATTCCTGAAACTTTAATTTTTATAGAAAATTTTGATAAAATTGATTCAAGTTCTTATGAAGCTATGAAGTTTATTTTTGAGCAGTTTGAAAGCTTAAAAATTAGCTATTTGATTTCTTATGATAAGAGTTTTACACTTCATAAAGATACCTATTCATTAATGACCAAGCCTTATTATACTGAAATTTCATTGAAACCGACTTCTTTTGAAAAAATGATTGAGGAAAATAAAGATTACTATAAAGAAATTATGGATAGTTTTTATTTCCACAGAATTGCTAAATATTCATATGGCAGTATTCTATTTTTGGATATAGCAATTCAGTATCTGATAGAAAGCGGAGTATACGAAGCTACTGATGACGGTATTAAACTAATAAATCCTAAAACGATTATAATTCCTTCAAGTCTGAATAAATTGATGAAACGCAGATTAAATTTACTTGAGGACGATGAAGATGCTATTAAGTTTTTAGTTACTTGTGTACTTTTAGGAACTCGCATTGATCAGCAGACAATTAAGAGTTTAGGGTACAAAAATATTGACGATATAATACAAAGACTTTCAGATATGGGGTATATATATTTCTGGAACAATTGTATGTATTTCCCAAATTATATTTTGCTTAGAGATAGCGTGTTAGCAATACTCAATAAAGATTTACTTAAATCAGTTGCAAAAGATTTGTTTGAAAAAGTTTTTGCAGATAATATGCCTTCTCCTACAAAAGCTTATTTATATAATCTTTTAGAAGACCAGAAAGCAGAATTTCTTGAATGGGAAAACTTAGCAAAAATTAATATGTCAATGGGTGATTTTAATGCTTATGTAAATTGTACCGACAAAATTCTAGATTTGTTAGATAAAAATAAAGATGATGAAAAAGTCGAAGAAATCGAGCAATACAAACTTGATTTGTCTAAAAATGTAGCTGAGAATATATATGAATTTTTGCCAGACAAAACTCAGAAGATTATGGAGAATACTCTTAATTGTCTTGAAAAAGCAAATGATTCAGAAAATATAATAAAGATATGCAATGTGATGATTCAAGGGTGTATTAATAAGGGTAATTACAACTATGCCTTAGAATTAACCCATAAAATTTTATCAAAACTTCCAAGCGGTTCAATAGATCCTTCTTCACCTGATTTTAATAAATATTTCTTCCTGATTTCTTTGATACATGTGGAAATATTATTTAGTATCGGGGCTTGGGAAGACTGTTTGGATGTCGGTTATAAAGTTCTAAGTGTTGTAAATGAATCAAATATTGATATGCTAAGACCTGATATTTTAGATAATGCTCAGTTTATGCAGATTATTACAGATACTGTTGGATTTATAGCACTATCAAATGTTCTTCAATTGAAGGGTAATGTAAATGAATTTTTGAATATTGTAAAAGGTGATATTTCATCAATTCCGCCTTCTTACGATATATTCATTGCATTACAGGACTTTTTGCATGGCAATAGAAATACCTACAGTCCCGTTATGGTCTCCGAATTAGATAAATTTTCAGGGTGTCTATACCATATTATGGAAGCTTTTAATAAATCTTTTGAGGATGCTAATGCGTTTGCTGAGGAAATTTATATTGCTAAGCGTCTTGCAAAATATAATAGACTTCATCAGATAGAATATTTTTGTGATTTACTTATAGGATATGCATATTTATCTCTTGAATCATATGATAAAGCCTCATTGATTATATATAAAATTATCAGAATGTCCGGTGATAATGGAATGACGAATTTAACTTATATAGCTTGGCTTCTGATGTGTGAAATGAATATAAGACAGGGGCGTTATACAGTAGCTTATGGTATTGTAAATAATTCTTTGATACAACTTGAAAAAACAGATAATTCAAATGAGTACTTGCTTTTATTGTTTAAATATCAAATGTATAAAATACAAATGTATAAAAGAAATATAGATAAGGCGCAAATTTGTATTTCTCAATGCAATTACTTAACTCAAAAACATAATATTAAATTTACCTTCGATACGGATCCTGCGCATTATATACCGCAGGAGGATCCTGATGATGAAAGTAACTTAACAAATTCAGGTGTTGGTGCTGTACATGTTAATATCGGAGTACCAGAACAAGCTGAAGATATAGAAAGTGAGGAATAATGAAAGTTCTTTTTGCTGCAGCTGAGGTTGCACCTTTTTCAAAGGCCGGAGGTTTGGCTGATGTTGTTGGCAGTCTTCCTAAATATTTAGAAAAAGATGCAGAAATTGCTATTTTTACACCATTACATGGTTGTATTGATCAAAAAAAATACGGAATTAAAGAACTTGAAAATTCTGAAATGTGGCTTACGTTTGGTCGTAACGGGCATAAATTTAGATTATTTATGACCAAATTGCCCGGTACTAAAATAAATGTATTTTTTGTACATAATGATTGGTATTTTTCTTGTTTTCAGGAAGTCTATCCAAAATGGCTCGATCCACAATACGAACATGAAAGATATATCGCATTTTCTCTTGCTACAATGGAATATGCAAAACTTTTAAATTTCAGAGCTGATGTAATTCATGCTAATGACTGGCATACTGCTATGATTCCTGTCTATTTGCATAGCAATTATAAATTTGATGATTTTTGGAAAAATACCAAAACTGTATTTGAAATTCATAATCTTGCATATCAAGGTGTTTGGTTTGAAAGCATACTTGATTTTGCCAATATGAGAAAAGATATAGTATATAATGAATGGTGTGTCGAACACTATGGCAGAGTTAATTGGATGAAAGGTGCAATAAATTATTCTGATAGAGTTGTTGCAGTATCTCCTACTTATGCAAAAGAAATTCTAACGGGTGAATACGGTGAAGGTATGGATTATACACTTCGTGGTGCACAAAATAAACTTTGCGGTATATTAAACGGAATTGATTATGATGTGTTTAACCCTAAAACGGATAAGACTTTAATAAAAAATTATGATATAAAATCGATTGCAAATAAAGAAGAAAATAAAAAATATATATGCGAATATTTTGGATTAAATTATAATCCAGACAGACCTTTGTTTGTAATGATTTCAAGACTTGTTTCACAAAAAGGTATTGATCTTATAAGAGGAGCCGAAAATATTTTATCCAATCTTGATGCAGATTTTGTATTTTTAGGCTCTGGGGATAAAGATTATGAAAACCTTTTAATTTGGCTCTCTAATAATACTAAAAATATTAGGGCTTGTATCGGCTATAATGCAGATTTAGCAAATAAAATTTATGCAGCAAGTGATTTTTATTTAATGCCATCTAAGTTTGAGCCCTGTGGACTAAGCCAATTAATTGCAATGCGTTATGGCTCATTGCCTGTAGTAAGAGCAACAGGTGGTCTCGAAGATACTGTGGTAGGCTATCCTCTTGATAATTCTACGGGATTTAAATTCTGGGGATATGATTCAAATGCTATGGTTGATGCGATTAAATGTGCTATGTATGTATATAGTGATAAATATACCCTAAATGCGATGAGAAAATCAGCTATGGAGGCAGATTTTTCTTGGAAAAAAAGTTCTTTGCAATATCTTCAAATGTATAAAGATTTGGCAGATAAATAATTAATTTGACCTTTTTTTAATGTGATTGATAATGTTGGAGTGGTTTGTTAATTATAACTTAATGCTCTATGAATCAGTCTTTTTTTAAATTACATTTATCAATATTTATTTCATGCTTTACCGGTATTCTCGGACGTATAATTACGACAAATGAATTTTTGCTTGTATGGAATCGTTTTTTAATTACAAGTGCTTTTTTCTTTTTTATATTAATAGTTACAAAACGATTTTGTAGGGTTCATATAAAAGAATTTTGGAAAATAACAGGACTTGGTGCATTATTGGCGATTCATTGGATTCTTTTTTATGGAAGTATTAAGTTTTCAAATGTATGTGTAGGATTGGTTGCTTATTCAACTGTTGGATTGTTTGCTGCTATTTTGGAGCCTATAATTTTGAAAAGAAAATTTTCCATTCGTGAAATATTGTTCAGTATGATTACAATTTCAGGGATTATTCTTATTTTTAGTTTTGATTTTGAACATAGACTAGGGTTAATTCTTGGTGTAATTTCAGCGGCTTTTGATGCCCTGTTTACGATTTTAAATAAAATTGTGATGAAAAGACATACTTCTAATACAATGTTATTTTATGAATTGTTAGGAGGTCTAATTTTAACCTCGATAATGATACCTTTTTATGTTAAAGTTGTTGGACTTACAACGATTATCCCAACATTTCATGATTTCTTTTATTTATGCATCCTCTCAATGTTTTGTACAGTCTGGCTCTACAAACTTCAAATTCAAGTACTTAAAAAATTGTCTGCTTTTACAGTAAATCTTACATACAATCTTGAGCCGGTTTATACTATTATTTTGGCAATGATTATATTTAATGAGGCTAAGGAATTAAATTTAGCATTTTATATAGGGCTCGGATTGATTATTTTGTCTGTAATTTTGCAAACAATTTGTGTTCTAATTGCACAAAAGCAAAAAGCTGTCGAAGTTGTTGCTGTGAAAGAATAACATTAAAAAAAGTGCCGATTTTATTCGGCACTTTTTTCTAGTTATATATTTTTTTATTTAAATCAGCTTTTCTTATACGGACATTTATTGGCGTTATTTCAACAAGCTCATCATCTCCGATATATTCAAGGCATTCTTCTAATGCCATGATTTTGGGAGCTTGCAATGTCACCATAACATCGGCTGTTGCACTTCTCATATTAGTGAGTTTTTTAGTCTTGCAAATATTTACGACAATATCTTGAGGTTTGTTGCATTCACCTATAATCATGCCTCTATATACTTTGGTTTTTGGTGTTACAAAAAATACACCTCTGTCTTCAAATTGAGCTAAAGCGTAAGGAATTGCTTCACCTTGTTCAATGGCAATAATTGAGCCGTTTCTTTGACGAGGTATGTCTCCAGCATAAGGTCTGTAATGCAAGAATGTGTGGTACATAATACCTTCACCTCTTGTCATTCTTATAAATTCACTTCTAAAACCGATAAGTCCTCTTGCGGGTATATGAAAAGTCAATGTTGTTCTGCCTTTTGCATTTTGCATTTCTTTCATTTCGGCTTTTCTGTTGGAAAGTCTTTCAATGCACCCTCCTGCGCAGCTTTCGGGAACATCAACTATCAAATTTTCATAAGGTTCGCATAATTCATCATTTATTGTTTTGTATATAACTTCAGGTTTTGATACCTGGAATTCATAACCTTCACGTCTCATAGTCTCAATTAGAATACCTAAATGTAATTCACCTCTGCCTGAGACTTTGAATACATCAGTAGAATCAGTATCTTCTACACGAAGACTTACATTTTTTTCTAGCTCATTATAAAGTCTTTTTCTTAATTGTCTTGATGTAACAAACTTTCCTTCAGTTCCAGCAAAAGGGCTGTCATTTACAGAAAAATTCATTTGCAATGTCGGCTCATCAACTTTAATTAATGGTAATGCGGAAGGATTATTTAAATCACAAATTGTCTCTCCGATTTGAATATCAGAAAAACCTGCAATACCTACAATATCACCGGCAGATGCTTCATTAATTTCAATTCTGCCCAAATCGTGGAATCCGAATAGTTTTGTTATTTTACCTCGTTCCTGACTGCCATCAGCATGAATTACACATACTTGCTCTTGAGATTTTACAGATCCGTTTTCAATACGGCCGATTACAATTCTTCCTACATATTCATTATAGTCAAGAGTTGTTGCTCTGAATTGGAAAGGTTTAGTAGCATCACACTTTGGTGGTTGAATGTTCTCTAATATACAGTCCAAAAGAGGTACCATATCTTTTCGTTCATCTTCAAGATCTTTTATTGCAAACCCATTTAAGCTGCTTGAAAAAATAAATGGAAAATCTATTAAATCTTCTCTGTCTGTTAGTTCGGTAAATAAATCAAACACTTTATCAAGTGCTGTCAAAGGCTCAGCTGCAGGTTTATCGATTTTGTTTATAACAACAATTATTTTTAATCCCAATTCAAGTGCTTTTGAAAGAACAAATCTGGTTTGAGGCATTGGGCCTTCTGCTGCATCAACTATTAATAATGCTCCGTCTACCATTCCTAATACTCGTTCTACTTCCCCGCCAAAATCTGCGTGTCCTGGAGTATCCACTACATTTATTTTTGTGTTTTTGTAGTCTATGGCGATATTTTTAGATAAAATTGTAATACCACGTTCTTTTTCCAGGTCATTACTGTCTAATACCCTTTCTTGTACGTGTTGGTTTTCTCTAAAAACTCCTGCCTGTTTTAAAAGGCAATCAACAAGTGTTGTTTTACCATGGTCAACGTGTGCAATAATTGCTATATTTCTAATATTTTCATTTGTTTTTGTCATATATACCTGCCATTTATAAATTGTTTAGTGTAATTTTTACACTTTAATTTTATATCACTGATAATAAATTTTCAAGTTGATTATTTTTGTTTTATTGGTTTGTATGCAATATAAGCAAAACTTAGACAGCATAAACCAAGTAATATACCGAAGCACATCGTAATTCTATAGGCATTTAAAAAAGCTAAATTATATATTTTGCTAATTTCAAGAAAAATATTTTTAAAAGTTTCAAACAATGTGATAGTTACAGCAACACCAAGAATATTTCCCATATTTCTTGACAGTGCAAGAATTCCTGATGCGATACCGACTTCATTTTTCTGAACGCTTGTCATAATAGCATTATTTGATGGAGATTGAAACAGTCCGTTGCCGATTCCCATAATTCCTGATGCTAGAATTATCTGCCACATTTTTACATCTTCACTGTAAATGGTGAACATTAATAGTGCAATACAATATACAATAGGTCCGGCTATTGTCAAATATCTGCTTCCGTATTTACCCGACAGTCTCCCGCTGATTGGAGCTATAAATGAAAGTGTTACAGAATATGGCAAAATTAGCATTCCTGTTACAAATGCATTATATTTCAAAATTTCTTGTAAAAAGAAAGGTAATAAAATGCTGTTTGTATACATAGCCATATAAGACGTCATTACTGCAAGGTTTCCAAATGTAAAGGGTTTAATTTTGAAAATATCAAAATTAATTAGGGGATAATTTATTTTTTTATCTCTTATATAGAACAAAGTCCCAAAAATTAGAGTAATTACTCCAAGCAGGATAATTCTTAAAGAATTCCATCCCCAGCTGTGCCCTTCTGAAATTGCCAATAAAAGAGCGAATAGGCTTATTGTAAAATATAGAAAGCCTTTGTAGTCAAATTTAAAAGATTTTTTTTCATTATTTTTGTGATGGTGAGGCAGGACTCTATATGCGTAATAGGCTCCTAAAAGTGCTACTGGAATACAAGGAATAAATACAGAATGCCAGCCAAAAGCATTAATCAAAATTCCTCCCAAAGCAGGTCCGCTCATTCCACCTATCGCTACAAGACATCCGTTTAAGCCAAGAGCTTTTCCTCTGTTTTCGTTTTTGAATATAGTTGCAATGATTGCTTGAGCGTTTGAAAGCATTATAGAAGCCCCAAGTGCTTCAAGACATCGATATGCGATTAATAATCCGAAATTTGTAGCTGTTGTATTTAAAAAAGCCCCAAGAGCAAATATAGCAAAACCTGTTGAATATAATTTATTTTTTGGTAATATATCGCCGAGTTTTCCAAAAAACGGTAAAAATACAGTAAGTACAAGCATATATGCAATCATTACCCATTGTATTTGGCTCATAGTTACGTTTAAGTCTACGGACATAGGGTAAAGCGCAAGGTTTACTGTTGTTGAATCAAGCATGGCTATAAAGTTACCGATTGCTGTGATTACAAATATTGTCCATTTTATTTGTTTTTGACTCATCGGAATAATTTTATCATAAATAGAATAAGTATAATACAATATAACGGTTTGGAAATAAATTCTTATTACCCTAGGTAAAATTAATTAGCTTTTTTTACCCAATCTGTAAGAATTTTTAAAGGTGCTCTAGTTAGAGCCAGTGCCCAAGAAGGAATATCTTTTGTGATAACACTCCCTGCTCCTACATTCACACCTTCTTCTAGAGTAGCAGGTGCTACAATTACAGTATTCGATCCGATTTTTACATGATCTTTCATTATAGTTTTGCTTTTTACTTTAGTAATAGGGTTGTAGTTTGCAGTGATTGTTCCAGCTCCGATATTGATGTTTGCGCCAAGCTCGGAGTCTCCTATGTAGCTAAGATGTCCTGCATTTGTACTGTGATTGATTTTTGAGTTTTTAACTTCTACAAAGTTACCGATTTTACAATTATCTGCTATTTCGACATTTCCTCTTAGGTGTGCACAAGGTCCAATTTTACAATTTTTGCCGATTTTATTCTTGCCTTCTATGTATGTTGCAGGATAAATTATTGTATCAGCTCCGACTTCAGTATCCTCAGAAATCCATGTGGAATCAGGATCTACAATAGTCACTCCGTTATCCATTAATTCTGAGAGTTTTCTTATATTCATAATTTTGGTAGCTTCCGCAAGGTTTTTTCTTGAATTTATTCCGTAAATTTCATCGCTGTTTTCCAAGATAAATGCGTTAACGTTCAGATTATTCTTTTTACCCCAAGCAATTATGTCCGTAAGATAATATTCGCCTTGTGCGTTATTACTTGTTAATTGAGAAAATGCTGGTTTTATTTTATCCCAATTTAGGATGTAAATGCCTGCATTCACTTCTTTAACAGCTTTTTGCGCTTGTGTTGCATCTTTTTCTTCTACAATGTATTTTAGAGTGTTATCGGTATCTCTTATTATTCTTCCGTAATTTGTCGGATTTTCAAAAATTGTACTCATTACAGTCAAATCGGAATTTTTAGAATTATGGTATTCAATAAAAGCTTTAAGGGTTTCTTCTTTTATAAGCGGGGTATCACCGCATAGAATAAGGACTTGTCCTTTGTAGTTTTCAAGATAAGGACATACCATAGACACAGCATGACCTGTACCGAGCTGCGGCGATTGAAGGACAGTCTTAGCATTGTTGTAGTTTTTATTAACAAATTCAGTAACTTCTTCAGCATGATGTCCTACTATGACAAAGTCTTCGGTAGTTATATTTTTTACGTTATCTAATACGTATCCTAAAAGTGTTTTTTCGAAAATTTTGTGTAAAACTTTTGGGGTATCAGATTTCATTCTTGTGCCTTTGCCTGCTGCTAAAATTACTGATTTAATTTCCATATCCTTCTCTCCTTAACTAATCTTATTTTACGGCTTAAAAGGGGTATGTCAAACATATTCGTTTAAAGTAAATATAATGACCATTTTTTATATTTATGCTAGAATTCACATATGGAAAAGAACGGGAAAAAAGCGGTTGTTGCATTAAGTGGCGGGATTGACAGTTCTGTTGCTGCTTTTTTATTAAAACAGCAAGGGTATGAAGTCATAGGATTAACTGGCAAGATGATAAATTCATCATCAGCTGATGTTGTAATCGAAAATGCTCAAAAGGTAGCGAGTGCTCTTGGAATTGAGCATTATGTATATGATGCAACTAAAACTTTTCAAAAAAAGGTTATAGATTATTTTGAAGATTATTATCAAAACGGGCGCACTCCAAATCCTTGTATAATGTGTAACAAATTTATAAAATGGGGGGAGCTGTTTAATTATGCATTTGAAAAGCTCGGGGCTGATGTCTATTCAACAGGACATTATGCGAGTATTGTAGAAAATGACGGCTTATTCAGACTTTATCCTGCTAAGGATGAGTATAAAGATCAATTATATTTTCTATATAAGTTAACACAAGAGCATCTTAAAAAGACGATTTTTCCGCTTGCTAAGTATACTAAAGCAGAAGTAAGAGAGATAGCTGAAAAATATAATCTTCCGACAAAATCATCTAAAGAAAGTCAAGATATTTGCTTTATCCAAAAACCTATGACTGTAAAAAAATATCTGATTGATAAATTCGGTATAAAACGCGGTGATTTTATTGATATTTTAACTGATAAAAAATGGGGAGAACATAGCGGTTGCTATCAATATACCATTGGACAAAGAAAAGGTATTGGTATTGCTGCTCCGTATCCATTGTATGTAATTAAAATTGATGCCTCAAAAAATATTGTATACTTAGGACGAGAAGAAGATAATTACAAAGATAATGTAAAAATTCTTGATTTAAATATAGTTGAGCCTTTAGATGAAAATCAGATAAAAGAATTTGATGCTATGGTAAAAATTCGATATAATATGAATGCTAAAAAAGCTCATATAAGAATTTTTGATAATTTTGCTGATATAAAATTCTATGAGCCTGTAAATTCTGTGACATCAGGTCAAGCCGGTGTAATTTATGATTTGTCTGACGGCCATCTAATAGGTGGTGGAGTTGTAGTCGATTAGTGGAATTATTATTTGACTAAAACGGCATATCATCATCTATAGGAAAATTAGTCTGTAAGTTTTGGCTCTTTGGTGTAAAAGTTGCTTTTTTATTCTTTTCAATAGTATTCCACAGTTTTTCTATTGCATTTTGCTGCTTTTTGAATAGCGCGTTTAGAAAATTTTCCTGTTCATCACTAAGGTTGATATTTTGTACTTTTTGATTGAACTTACTGACATTTCTGCTTATAACTCTTAGAGCAGGTTTGTGTAAGTTTTTTATAATATTTTCATCTTCTTGGGTTATTGAAATTTCTTTATTAATTGTGTCTGCTGTTTCTGTGGCTTTTTTTATTTCAGGTAATAGTTTTTTGTGAGTTTTCATTGCATCTGATATTTTTTGCATTAAGTTAATATAAATATTTTCTGTTAATGAATTATTATCCAATTGTTTTTGTATAATTTTTACATAAGAATTTACATCATTGTACCAGTAAGAACTCATTGATAGATTATTTTTTGCATTATATATTTTTTGTTCTTTTTCGTATTGTACAGGGGCTAATTTTTTATAAGTCATATTTGCAAGACCGTTTTGGATATCCATTCTCAGTTTTTTATATAATACAAAAGCTCCGTTTAAGAAATCAGGTACATCAAACAGACCGCTTTTTCTTATTTTTTGTGCCATAATCTGAGCATCAATTCCTGCATACCAATTTTCAGATTTCTTTTCAAGGTACTCAAATTCATTCCTATTAGCGTTTAATTTTGCAAGTTTTAGTCTTTTTACAGATTCGAATTCGTTTGTTTTATATTCTGGTAGAATTTTATTATTAGAGATTTCAAGTTTTTTAAGTTTTGTACTAAGTTGCTCTAGCAAAACTGCATTTTGAGGTAGTTTAAATTCTTCTAAAAAAGGAGTTACAATAGTTTCTATTTCCTTAGCAGCTTGTTTATTTAATTTTGCTCCCTTAAAGTTTGTTGGATTTTGTATATTAAATGGTAAGATTGATATTATCATTTGAAACTCCTTATTAAAAAGATTTTATTTTAAATAGATTGATAAGTCAATGCATAAAAAATATAGATCTGTATAAATTTTTCGTGTCTTGTAAAAAAATCTTGTAGTTGTATCATATTGATAAGAGGAGGTAGCAGTTTTGTACAATCCCAAATCACACAAAGCCGAAGAATTTATAGATAATGAAGAAGTCTTGGCTTCTTTAGAATATGCTGAAAAAAATAAAAATAATATTGATTTGATTGATAAAATTTTAGATAAAGCAAAGCTTGGGAAGGGACTTTCTCACAGAGAAGCTGCTGTACTTTTAGATTGTGAAATCGAAGAAAAAAATAAAGAGATTTTTGCACTTGCAGAAAAAATAAAAAAAGATTATTACGGCAACAGAATTGTACTTTTTGCACCTTTATACTTGTCAAATTATTGTGTGAACGGCTGTGTATATTGCCCATACCATGCAAAAAACAAGCACATACCGAGAAGAAAATTAACTCAAGAAGAAATTAAAAAAGAAGTAATAGCACTTCAAGATATGGGACATAAAAGGTTAGCTATTGAATCAGGTGAGGATCCTGTAAATAACCCTATTGAGTATATTTTAGAGTCTATCAAAACAATTTACAGTGTAAAACATAAAAACGGCGCAATAAGACGTGTAAATGTAAATATAGCAGCGACAACGGTAGAAAATTACAAAAAACTGCATGAAGCAGGAATTGGTACATATATCCTATTCCAGGAAACATATAACAAAGAAAGTTATGAAAAACTTCATCCGACAGGTCCAAAGCATAATTATGCTTATCATACAGAAGCTATGGACAGAGCTATGCAAGGTGGTATTGATGATGTCGGATTGGGGGTGCTTTTCGGGCTGGAGTCTTATAGATATGAGTTCTCTGCTCTTTTAATGCATGCAGAACACTTAGAAGCTGCATTCGGTGTGGGGCCTCATACAATAAGTGTTCCAAGAATTAAAAAAGCGGATGATATTAATCCTGATGAGTTTGATAATGGAATTGATGATGATATTTTTGCCAAAATAGTTGCTTGTATTAGAATAGCTGTACCTTATACAGGTATGATAATTTCAACTAGAGAAAGTGAAAAATGTAGAGAAAGAGTTTTGCATTTAGGTATTTCTCAAATAAGTGGTGGATCAAAGACAAGTGTTGGCGGATATTTTAATCCGATGCCTGAGGATGAGGATTCTTCACAGTTTGATGTATCAGACAGAAGGTCTTTAGATGAAGTTATAAGATGGCTTATGGAATTAGGATATTTACCTAGCTTTTGTACAGCATGCTATGGAAGCGGAAGAACTGGTGACAGATTTATGGAAATATGTAAAAGCCAGCAGATTCATAATTTTTGTCATCCGAATGCTATTTTGACTTTAAAAGAGTTTTTGGAAGATTATGCGTCTTCTAATACAAAAACTGTTGGAGAAAAACTTATTGCAAAAGAAGTGGACACGCTTGAGGATAAGAAAATTAAAGAAATTGTCGAAAAAGATTTGGCTAAAATCCATAATGGGGAAAGAAATTTTAAATTTTAGCTTACCGCTGAATATTAATCAGTGAAAGTGTGTAGTTTTATACTGTTTATGAAACTTTTCGTAAAAATTCTTTTAAAATATCCCCAAAGTCTCAACTCATCCATTTTTAAGGCATTCCCGCATTTACATACAATTGTAAGAGATTTATTTTTTATATCTTTTTTTATAATTTCTCCAGGGGTATATTTTTCATGTAATTTTATATAACTGCATTTATATGGATTTATACTTAAAAAATTCTTTCCTAATGTAATGTAGCAAGGCATCCAAGGGTGAAGTGCTCTAATTGTTGCGTAGAGTTCTTCTGCTGATTTGTTTTTAAAATCAAGCATTTTCTCTATTTCATCAATATTCCCATAATAAGTAGCTCTTGTCTCATTTTGTTTTATGGGAATAATTACTTCTTTTTGAATTTTCTCTAAGAATTCTTTTAAAAGTATTCTTGCTGTAATATAAGTTCTTTCTCTAAGCTCTTTACCTGTATCAGTCGGCAGTATATCAATTTCTTTTTGCATCAAAATAGGTCCGGTGTCAAGATTTTCATCTATTAAATGAATTGTGACTCCTGTTTTTTTCTCTCCTCTTTTAATGACCTGTATATATGGATTGGGCCCCCTGTATCTTGGCAATAGTGAAGGGTGTATATTTATTGTACCTATTTTGGGCATTGAAAATGTCTGTTTTGAAATTTTTTCTCGCCAAGTACCTACGATTATAATATCTGCATTGCTTTTTAATACAAAATTTCTGAAATCTTCACTGTTTGCTGATTTTACATTTATTTCGGGAATTTTATACTTTTTTATGAAAGTTACGTCAGAATTTGTTTTAAAAAAGTCATGCAAAAACAACTGAAATGGTGTAAGAAAAGTTCTTTCATACCTAACTACACCTGCTATTTCACAGTTTGTGTCAATTGCTGCTTTTATAATATTGGTGAGCATTTTACCTTTTGATAAAATTATTACTTTCATAAATTTATCATCTCATATAAGTAAATTTTTGTAAATTGTAAATAGTACAATTAAAGTTTTTTTGTCAAATACCGTTATATTAAAATGTATAGATATTAGATAAGGAGAAATTATGTTTGAATTTGGCGCTAATGATGTAAGAGCAGTTTCAGGAAATTTAAGTGAGGATATTGCTTATGAACCTGTCTCAGAAGAAATAGCAAATAAAATATTACAGGATTTTAGTGAAAAAAATGAAAATAGCTCAATGCGAGTATCTTTTGATGAATTGTCAAATGCGATTATAAAAGAATACGTAGCAAATGAAGGGAAAAAAGATTTAGCTAATCAAGAAGGTGAAGCTATGAATAATTTATTAAATTATTATAGAATAAGAGCGAAAGAATTTGGTATTGACGGTGAATGTAGTATTGAAGAATATGAGTCAATGTTTAAAGAAAAGTTTGCTCAGGCTGAAAAAGAGCTTAAAAATAATAAGATGAATAAAACAAACAAGACAAATTCAAGCACAAAGCAAGATGAGACAATTTGCGAAAGCAGCGCAGTAAAATTTGAAAAGACTTTCGAAACCGGCAAGAAATCCGCTGAAATTGTTGATAAATTTGTTCAAGATTAAAATTTTTTCTTATGTTTTATAAATAAAAAGACCGATTGTTAAATCGGTCTTTTTAATATTTTATTTTACTTGCTCTATCCATTTCTCGTTTTTGATCTTTTTTTGCTATATCTTCGCGTTTGTCATGGAGCTTTTTACCTTTAGCTAGTCCTATTTCAATTTTAGCGAAGCCATGCAGGATAAAAACTTCTAAAGGGATAATTGAATATCCGTCTTTTTTGACTTTAGAATGCATTTTGAGAATTTCTTTTTTTGTCAAAAGTAATTTTCGAACTCTTTCAGCTTGATGGTTAAATCTATTACCTTGCTCATATGGTGAAATATGGCAATTGTATAAAAATATTTCATTATCTTCAATTTTACAGAAACTGTCTTTTAAATTTATAGCATTTTTTCTTATTGATTTGATTTCAGTCCCGCTCAATACAATACCTGCTATATATTTTTCAAAAATAGTATAGTCATGAAATGCTTTTCTGTTCGTTGTAATAACTTTTTTATCCATAGAGTTATTTTAGCATGAATATATTTTTTAGTTCATTTCGTTGAGCTTGTAATTCTTTTGCAAGTGTTCGGTTAAGCAAGTTTATTTTCTTTTTAAAATTATACGATTCACCGTTTTCGGTTTTAATTTTTTCACTTATTAAGTCCAGATGATTGTCTTGGATTTTATCATAATACTTAGCTCCATCTTTAAAAGCTTGCATTTCTTCACTAAGACGGTATCTGCTGTTTTGTAAAAAGTCAATTCTTTCTGGTTTTGAAAGAGTTTTTAAAAAATTCGGTAAAATATTCTTTTCTAAAGTTTTTTTATCAAATTTTTCTTTGCTGTATAAATATTTTTTGTAGAATTCTTCTGTTTTCAAGATTAAGTTGTTTTCAATTGCTTTTAAATTTCTTTTAAGATTTTTAGGGTTTGTTATTTCATAAAAAAAATGAAAAGATTCGTGCATAAAAATATCAGCATCATAAAGAGCAACTTTTTTATCATACTTGTTTAAAGGTATACATAATGAAAATCCAGCAATTTCATTTTGATTATCTTCATCTAAAAATATACGACAAGCCCCTTTATATTTTTGCTCAGAAGAATCTGCTATGGTACATTCAATTTTATTTTTTGTTATTTCGCAAAGCCTTTTTTCGAAAATTTCAGGTGAGATATCCTTTGTATTAAAATCTTTATTTATCTTATTAAAAAATTTTCTATTAAGTCTATGTGCAAGCTGATTCCGTTTTATAGTGTTGCCTCTGCATAAATCAAGCGGTAATTTTGCGGTTTGTCCAATTTTTATCATATTAGATAAAAACTTCTGAATTTAAAAATTTGCTAGTTATATAAAAAGCATTTTACACAATGGCTTGTGCTTAGGTCAATATTTTCAGGTATATTGTTTTTGCACTTCATCATAGCTTGAGGACATCTAGTGTGGAATTTGCAGCCGTCAGGAAGATTCGCGGGGGAGGGTAATTCACCTTGTAATAGAATTTTTTCTTTATTTTTATTTATTTCAGGTACAGCACTTAAAAGCGCTTTTGTATAAGGGTGTTTTGGACTATTGAAAATTTCATTAACAGTTCCGATTTCAATGATTTCACCAAGATACATAATAGCGACACGGTCAGCAAGATATTTTATAACGCTCATATCATGAGTAATTAATAAAAAGGTTAAATTATATTCTTTATTCAAATCTTTTAAAAGATTAATAATCTGTGCCTGAATACTTACATCTAATGCACTGACAGGCTCATCTGCAAGTATAAATTCAGGATTAAGCACAAGAGCTCTCGCAATCGCGATCCTTTGTCTTTGACCACCTGAAAATTCGTGTGGGTATAGACTAAGACATTCTTTATCAAGTCCAACTTTGCATGATGTATCTTCTATAATCTTTTTAATTTCGTTATCCGATAAATTAGTATTGATTTTAAGAGGTTCTTTCAGCGTGTCATAAATTTTCATTTTAGGATTAAGACTTGCATAAGGGTTTTGGAAAATCATTTGAATATTTTTTCTGAAATCTTTTAGCTCTTTTAGTGTCATTTTCAATAAATCATTATTTTTGAAAATAATTTCGCCTTTTATCGGATTTTCAAGTCTGATGATAGTTTTAGCAAGCGTTGATTTTCCGCATCCAGATTCTCCTGCTATTGCAAGAATTTCTCCTTTTTTGATTTCCAGATTTACGCCGTTTACTGCATGAATGATTTGAGTACCGCCCAAGACTCCTTTGTCAGTTTTATACTCAACATGCAAATCTCTAATTTCAACAAGACAATTATTCATAAAATAAAGTTTAGCTTAATTCATGTATAATTGCAATTGCATAAAAAGGGGAATCATGGTATTATAATGACGTGTTAAAACAGAAGGAGCTAGAAATGCAGAGTATGACTGAACTTTCAGGGGGGGGGGGCACCCGTTAAATAAGCTCCTGTACCGGGTTAAATTAAAATTATTGTCTGGCCGTATAGAAAAGGGCTGTTTGACAAGACATGCATTTACAATGGCGGAGGTGTTGATAACCTTGGGCATAATCGGTATTGTTGCCGCCATGACATTGCCTGCGGTTATGGGAAAGTACCAGAAAAAGGTTACTGTTGAGAAGCTTAAAAAGTTCTATTCAGTAATAACTAATGCTGCAAGACTTTCGGAGTACGAAAACGGCGAAATGGCTGATTGGGAGTTTCCAAAACAAGGTTATGATGCGAATATGAATACCTTTTTCAGAAGATATTACATGCCTTATCTTAAGGATGCAAAAGAATGTAATTCTCCAAATTGTTTTACAAAGGAAAATTATTCTTTAAAGGTATTTAGCGGAGAGCCTGCAAGCGGCCTGTTTTTAGCAAGTTATCTTGTAAAAACAAATGACGGTATGTATGTTTATTTTCTTCCTAATACGCCGGCTAATTATATATGGATGTTTGTGGATATAAACGGACATCAAAAGCCAAATCAAATCGGGTATGATATTTTTGTTTTTGACATATACGGCTACCCTAATCCTAATAATAGAAAAAGCTATCGAATTAAATTTTGGGGTGAACATTTTACGGATGAGCACCTTTTAACAAATGCAAATTATGCTTGCAGCAAAACATCTTCTAAATATTCCGGCTTTTACTGCGGTGCACTTATAATGCATAACGGCTGGAAAATTCCTGATAGTTACCCGTGGTAATTCTATATCTCTCTTCTGCCTTCAATTGCTTTTGCAATCGTAATTTCATCGGCGTATTCAAGATCTGCACCGACTGGAAGTCCGAATGCAATTCGTGAAATTGTTATTCCGAACGGTTTAATTAATTTTGTCAAATAAAGACTTGTTGCCTCGCCTTCAACGGACGGCGGAAGTGCAAGAATGACTTCTTTAACTTCCTCAGACGTCAGACGGCTTAAAAGCTCCTTAATTCTGATATCATCTGCACCAATGCCGTCCATAGGCGAGATAAGTCCCTGCAAAACGTGATAAAGTCCTTTAAATTCATTGGTCTTTTCAATTGCAATCAAATCTTTTGTCTCTGCCACTATACATATAATTGAACGGTCTCTTTTGGGGTCTGTACAAATTTCACAAGGACTTGTAGATGAAAGATTAAAGCAAATCTCACAAGTCCTTGTATTTCTTTTAGCTTCAATAATAGCTTGTGCAAATTTTTGCACCTCACTATCCGGCATTCTAAGCATATAAAATGCCATTCTCTGAGCAGATTTAGGCCCGACTGAGGGAAACTTTTGGAAATGCTCAATCAGTGTAGCTATTGATTTAGGATAAATCATATTAGAATAGTCCCGGAATATTAATTCCGCCTGTAACGGCTTTCATTTTTTGTTCCATCTGAGCTGAAGCTTTTTCACTAGCTTGAGTAATGGCTGCAGTAATTATATCTTCAAGCATTTCAACGGAATCAGCATCAACTGAAGAAGGATTTTCAGGGTTGATAGCTTCAGGTGTAAGTTTAAGTGATTTGAATTTGCCTTGTCCGTCAAAAGTGACAACAACTTTTCCGCCGGCAGCTTCGCCTGTTACTTCTATATTTGCAAGCTCTTCCTGTGTATCTTTTAGTTTCTTTTGTAAAGATTGAGCCTGTTTCATCATTTGCATTATATTCATGCTAATATCCTCCGTTAAGTCTGACTTCTCTTTTTTATAATTTTATTATACAATAAAAATATGCAAACACACACTTATGTTTCGGAATCTTTAAAAAACGGTCGATTAATGAGGTGGACTTTTATGCCATTGAATGTCTATATTGCGCCAATGAAGTTTTATTCAAAGGCCGGACAGGATTACAAATATAGAGGTATGGTAAAAAGAGCCCTAGATGAATGGCAAAATGCAACTAAGGGTAAGGTCTCATTTAGAATTGTGGATTCTCTTCTTGAATCGAATGTAAATATTGAATGGAAACGAGTTGAACGCAAAGCTTTAGGTCTTTGCAACTTTTCATATGATGCTCAACACAGATTATATGGTGCGGAAGTCTCAATAGGACTTACCGAAGGGCTTGTGCATGCAGATTATATGGATGAAAATGAGGTCTATCACACAATTCTGCATGAAATAGGACATGCAATTGGGCTAGGGCATAGCCCGAATAAAAGAGATATAATGTATACTCCTCACCAAAAAGGTATAAATAAAGTTTCCACAGGGGATATTCTTACTGTAAATTGGTTATATCGATTACCTCAAGGTGCAACTGTTTCTGAAATCGCTTCAAGATATCAGACTGGAGGCAGTAATATTGATGAAATTATAGCAAAAGTTATGGACGGTAAAGCTGAAAGTGAGTTTGAACGAGTTAAAAAAAGTATTAAGCCACCTCCAAAACGTGATTTACTAGAAGAACAGGAAAATATTGCAAATATTAAAAAATATCATTTAGCTTTGCAAAATTTGCATATATCACCTGAGTTAAAAAACTTTTTTGTAAACAAAGACCGTAAAAAGTGACATAATAATTTTTTGTTGTATAATACTCATGTTAAAAGATATTTTTATTATAGGGATATAAAGTATGACTATTCAAGATTGGTTCGAAAAACGTAAAGAAGCTCAAATACAAAGACGTGCATTAGAGGCAAAAGCTGAAGTTGAAAAAAATCCTGATTTGTGGACGAAATGCGTACATTGTGATGCTCAGCTTTTAAAAGAAGATTTAGCCTCAAATAAAATGGTATGTCCTGTATGTGATTACCATTTTAGAATAAATGCAAGAACAAGGATTGAACAACTTTTTGATGAGGGTAGTTTTGAAGAGCTTTTTGCTGATATTAAACCTACGGATCCTTTGGATTTTGTCGATACAGAAAGCTATAAAAATCGTATAGCAAGAGCTCATGAAAAAACTGGTCTAAATGATGCGGTAATTACAGGCTTAGCTTCAATAAAAGGTCATAGACTTGCAACAGCAATTATGGATTTTGATTATATGGGTGGATCAATGGGATCTGTTGTGGGTGAAAAAGTGACTAGAATAATTGAAAAGGCTATCGAATTAAGATTACCAGTATTAGCAATTACATCATCAGGGGGGGCTAGAATGCAAGAAAGTGCATTGAGTCTTATGCAGATGGCAAAAACATCCTGTGCTGTCTCTCGTCTAGATGATGAAGGGCTTTTATATATAAATTTATTAACAGAGCCGACTTTTGGTGGTGTGACTGCTAGCTTTGGAATGTTAGGAGATATTATTATTGCCGAACAAGGTGCAAGAATTGGTTTTGCTGGACGCAGGGTTATAGAACAAACTATAAGACAAAAATTGCCTTCTGATTTCCAGACTGCTGAATATCTTTTGAAATACGGTCAGGTCGATGTAGTAGCTAGACGTAGTGAGTTGCCTGATGTGTTAGGTAATTTGCTTTCAATGCATGAGCCAGTTACAATTAAATAAGTTTTTTAGAGATTAAATGAGGTAAGAGATGACAGTTTTGGATTTTGAAAAACCGATTACAGAAATTCAAGAAAAAATCGATGAACTAAAAAAAATAAGTTTGGAGTCCGGCATGGATTTAACAAAAGAAATAGAAACATTTGAACAGCAAGCAGAAGATTACAAAAAGGATTTGTATGCGAATTTGAAACCTTCACAAAAATTACAAATAGCAAGGCATCCAGAAAGACCTAACTTCTTGGATTATGTGAATTTAATTTGTGAAGATTTTATAGAACTTCATGGTGACCATGAAGGAATGGATGATCGTGCAATAATTGGAGGTTTGGCAAAAATTGACGGGAAACCTGTAATGATTGTCGGTACAATGAAAGGTAAATCAACAAAAGAAAATTTGGAATACAATTTTGGTATGCCTCAGCCTCAAGGATACAGAAAAGCTTTAAGATTGTTCAAACATGCAAATAAATTCAATATTCCTATTATCACAATTATTGATACACCAGGTGCTTACCCAGGTATTAGTGCTGAAGAAACAAACCAAGGTGGTGCTATAGCTGTAAACTTGAGAGAAATGGCAAAATTGGAGGTACCTGTAGTAGCTGTAATTTCAGGTGAAGGATGCTCTGGTGGGGCTTTAGGTCTTGCGGTTGCAAATAAAGTCTATCTTTTAGAGCATGCGTACTATACAGTAATTTCACCAGAAGGATGTGCGTCTATTTTATGGCGTGATGCTTCAAAGGCAAGTGAAGCTGCTGAAGCTCTAAAAATTACTGCTCCGGATTTGATGAAATTTGATATAATTGATGGTGATATCAAAGAGCCTTTAGGCGGTGCTCATCATGATTACAATGCAATGGCGCAAGAATTGAAAAAAACTGTTATGTCAGCAATTGATGAGCTTTCTAAAATGCCTAAGACGGAATTAAAATCTTCAAGATATGACAAGTTTAGAAAAATGGGTGCCTTTTTGGAGTAATAATGTCCGATAAATATATTGAGCTTCAAGTTAAAATAAATCCTGAGATTGAAGATATTTTTTCAGAAATTTGTTTTGAAAATTTACCTTGCGAAGGTGTTATTTTAGCTGAGGAAACTTATAAAGATTTAGAAATGGTCTCCTCAACAGAGGGGACTTTGAAAGTTTTTTTTACTGATTCTTGTATAAGTTCTGATGATATATCTGTTTTTTTGAGTAAGCAGCGTAAAATTTTAAAAAGTCGTGGTTTTTCTGATGAAGAACTCGGTAGTTTTGAATTTGAAATTTTTGAAAAAGAAAATCAAGACTGGTCAAAAAAATGGAAAGAAAAGTGGGATGTGACTTATGTCTCAGATAGGATTACAATTGTTCCAGATTGGATTGAATATTCTTCTAAAAGGGATGATGAAGTTGTAATAACACTAGAGCCTGGTTGTGCTTTTGGAACAGGTACACATCAGACAACTCAGTTGTGTATGAAAGCTATTGAAAAATATATGATTAAAAATGCTAAGATGGCTGATATTGGTATGGGATCAGGAATTTTAGCTATTTGTGCCTATAAATTTGGAGCTAAAAATGTATATGGATGTGATAATGACCCGACTGTTATCGATGTGGCTAAAGAAAATGCAATCAAAAATAATACGGTTTGTACCTTTGAATTAAATACGGCTGATAAAATTAATGAAAAATTTGATTTTATATGCGCTAATATTTTACATAATGTACTTGCTGAAATAATGGGTGATTTGAAAAGTATAATGGAAGATGCTGCGATAATGGTGCTATCAGGTATTTTGGATGAAAAAAAGCCTGTTGTAATGGATGCAATTAAAAAATATAATTTGAACTTAATTGAAGAAATGCATCAAGATCAGTGGGTGGCACTTGTTGTAAGAAAGTGATTTTTAAGTTGGAGGTAAGATGTCTAAAACAGCAATAATTATTCCGGCACGTTATGGATCGTCAAGATTAGAAGGAAAACCGTTATTAAAAGTTGCGGGAAAACCTGTGATACAGTGGGTTTATGAAAAGGCAATGCGAGCAAAATTAGCGGATATGATTATTGTGGCTACTGATGATGAGAGAATTTATAATGCTGTCAAGGCTTTTGGTGGAGAAGTAGAAATGACTTCAATAAATCATAAATGCGGTTCTGACCGTATAAGAGAAGTTGTCGACAGACATCCTGAAATTTCCTATATTGTCAATCTGCAAGGAGATGAGCCGTTAATCGAACCTTCTGCAATTGATGAAGTTATTAAAAATGTAAAATATGACGATTTGGCTGATATTTCTACTCTCGTAAGAGTATTGCATGATGAAAATGAAATTAATAATCCTAATTTAGTCAAGTGTGTAAAAGATAAAAGCGGATTTGCGTTATACTTTTCGCGTTCTAAAATCCCTTATGAAAGAAACCAGATTGAAGACGTGTTCTACGGTCATCTTGGAATTTACGGCTATAAGAGAGAGGCATTAGTTAAAATGACCTCTTTAGCACGAACACCTTTAGAAAAAACAGAAAGTCTTGAACAGTTAAGAGCATTGGAAAATGGTATGAAAATTAAAACTTCCGTTGTTGATTTTGTGCCAGTTGGAATAGATACGGCTGACGATCTTGAAAAGTTTAGACAAATAGTCGAAAAAAGACTTTAATTTTCTTTCAATTTTAGCGAATAAGCAAAGATGGAGACTGCACGCTAAGTAGCAGCGGATATAGCTGTTATAGTATTTATATTTTAAAATAATTACTTAATTTTAGCTAAAAGTTATAAAAAGTACTTGCAATTTTTTGTAAATTAGGTTAATATAACGTTATAAAAATTTAAAAAAGTATATATTTTGTAATAATTATATATGTTTTTATTGAGGTGTTAGATTTATTTAAGTAAGGAAAAGAATGAATTATGACTGAAAATGCTGAATTACAAAATGAAACAGATGATCGTCAAAGAATTTTGTTAGCTGATGATGAAGCTAGTATCAGACGAATTTTAGAGACACGTCTAAAAATGGCAGGTTATGATGTCTATACAGCAGCTGATGGTGAGGAAGCTGTTGCTGCGTTTAATAAATACAATCCTGATTTGGTAGTGCTGGATGTAATGATGCCTAAGATGGATGGTTATGGTGTAACAAGAGAAATCAGAAGAACAGCTGATGTACCGATAATAATTTTGACCGCATTAGGAGATGTCTCAGAAAGAATTACAGGACTTGAGTTAGGTGCTGATGACTATGTTATTAAACCTTTTTCACCAAAAGAATTAGAAGCAAGAGTAAAAGCAGTGCTAAGACGTACAAATAATAGAGAAACAGTTACTCCGGCAGGAAAAGTTACTAAAAATGTTATTACAACAGGTAACATAAAAATAGATACAGCTCGCCGTCAAGTATTTAGAAAAAATGAACGTATAAGATTGACAGGTATGGAATTTAGTTTGTTAGAATTGCTTGTAAATAATTCTGGTCAAGCATTTTCAAGAAATGAAATATTACAGCATGTCTGGGCGTATCCGCCAGATCATCGTATTGATACAAGAGTTGTTGATGTCCATATTTCAAGATTGCGTTCAAAACTGGAATCAGATCCAGCTAATCCTGAGTTAATATTAACAGCTCGCGGAATCGGATATATGTTTCAAAGAATAAGTTAGGTCGTTAATTCTGCATTTTAAATTAGATAAAAACAGGACATACAAGTCCTGTTTTTTATTAAAAAATAAGTAGACAAAAAATATTTTTATGTTACTATAATAAAGTACCCTGATTTGTGGCGCCAGTCGTCAAGCGGTTAAGACCTCGGATTGTGGTTCCGATATGCATGGGTTCGAATCCCATCTGGCGCCCCATTTATTGAAATTGACCCTTCGGGGTCTTTTTTATTAGGTATAATGCTCGTTTCGAGGGGTCTAACCTTAGAATTTACCCCAAGATTTATTTGACTGAGTAAATATTCTGTAAGTTTATAACTTAAAAATTAAAAAATTATTAAAATCTTATAAGTTCTATTGAAATTAGTGAATAATATAAAAGGTAATATACCTCTTGTTAAGCAAAATCCTAGATGATTTATGTGTTTGCAAGGAGTAACTGAAAGTTTTTAAGCACAGTGAAGCAGATGCTTTGCTGTGCTTTTGTTGTCCGAGAAAATTCCGCATTGACGAAACCTAGAGCGGAATTTTTGAGTGACTTGTTAGACAGCGTAGCTACGCACGGCACGCGTAGGCGGGGCGTAAGTAGCGAAGGTCTGCTTTTAATATACGTAATATAAGGAGAACTAATGGAAAAAGTATATCATATTTTATCTCTATCTGGCGGTAAAGATTCAACAGCACTAGCATTTTTTATGAAAGAGAATATGCCTGAAATTTTTGAAAAATTAGAACTTGTGTTTTGTGATACAGAACATGAAATTCCTGAGACTTATGATTATCTAAACAAAATAGAAATATTTTTAAATAAAAAAATAACAGTGCTTAAACCTGAAAAATCTTTTGACCATTTATATGACATAAGAAAATTTTTGCCTTCTATTGTAAATCGTTGGTGCACGACAGAGTTAAAAATTCGAGTTTATGAAAAATATATTAACTCGAAATACTTAGAAAAGAATAAAAATGCAATTATATATACTTATGTTGGTATAAGATCTGATGAATTGGGTCGAGGAATAAGTAACAGTAATAAACAAATTATTCTAAAATATCCGTTTCAAGAATTTTGTATTAGTAAATATGACGTCTTTAAAATTTTATATGACGTAGGTATAAATTTACCTGATTATTACAAGTGGCGTAAGCGTTCAGGTTGTTATTTTTGTTTTTATCAATCTCCAAATGATTGGTTGAATTTATATGAAAATCATCCGGATTTATTTTTTAAAGCTATGAAGTATGAAAAATTCAACGATAAAAAAGCTAAAATATATGGGTGGAATATTAATATGTCTCTTAAAGAAATGATATTACCTGAAAATATGAAAAAAATTCGAGCAATTTATGCAAAAATCAAAAATGATACTAAAAGTCATAAAAATTTTTCATTAATTAATCAATTATAGGTCCTTTTTGATTATAAATATATTTATTTTGTTTTCCTTTATATAAACATTCACAATCTGGATCATCTTCATCAATTAGTCCATCATGATCATTGTCAATATTGTCAAAACAAGAATATTTAGAATCTTCTCCTTCTGGTTTAGGAATAGAGTATAACCATTTATCAGGTATTGATTTCCATAATTTCTCAAATCTTTTTCGTGATTTTATTGCTATTTCTTTGTTTTCAATTATTAGACTATTTTCATCATTTTGGTAATGAGCACCACTTGTGAAATTCATTGAACCAATTAATAAATATTTATCATCAATAATTAGAGATTTTTCATGCATTTTCCCGCCCCAGTTTTCAATTTTCACAGGAATACCCGCCATTCTCATAATTTCGTGTTTTGAATAACCTGTTCTTGCTGATGTAGCATCTAATATAACTTTTACTTTTACCCCTCTGTTATGTGCATTAATTAAGTCCTGAGAATATTTGGTGTGAGTGAAAAAGAACATCGGGACATAAATATACTTTTGAGCTCTATTAATATAACCGCTCACTATATTATAAGTTTCTTTATCTTCGGGTAAAATAAAAGTAACAACTTTTGTATTGTCATCAATATTTATATATTTTGTATTTATATTATTTTGCTTTTCGTTATGATGTTTATTTTCAATAAACATTTGCTCAAAATCTTCTGTATAAATTTCTGCAAGTTCTTTTGAATTTATAGCGACACTAGAATTTGAATTATAACTTGCACAAGTATTACTGATGTTCATTGAACCTGTCCAAACAATTTTTTTATCTATAATAAAATATTTATTATGCATTATCTTGTCATTGTAATCTTTAATACCTTCATTTACAAAAGAAGCTTCTACAATTTTCCCACCTATATTATAAGTTACATGTTGTACATAATCAGATTTAGGAGATTTAAAATCAGTTAATTCTTTATAATCTGTTTTTATATTATTTAATTTTTCTAGCAGATCATAAGTATCTTTATATGGATTCTTCTTTTCATTATCCATATCAACGATACCCCTGACTTTCACTCCTTTGTTTTGTGCATTAATTAGTGCCTGAAAAATTTCATCTTCATTACTTATTCCATAAATAGCAAAATCAATACTCTATTGTGCATTATTTATTAACTTTAATAATGCATTTATAGCTTTTCCCTCTCCACTTTTTGATGTTTTTGTCTTATTTACTGGATTGACAAAATAAATCTGAATATTAGAATTTTCTTTTACAGAAGCAAAAACAGGCAAACTAATAGTCATGAAAACTAATATTAAGGATACAAAAATCTTTTTCATTACGGTTATTATAGAACAAAAATAGATCTTTTTTACATCAGCTGTTTTTTTATGTTTTGGTAGATTTTGTTTGTTATTTCGCAGTCAACTAGCGCTCTATGGTGTCCTTTTAAATCTATTTCATAATGTTTTGCTAAATTTTTGAGACTGTGGCTTGGTAATCTGCAATATTTTCTAGCTAGAAACATTGTATCTATTTTTTTATTTTTTAATCTGTCTAATTTATTATTTTCCAAGTTATGTTGTAGAAAATTTATATCAAATTTTACATTGTGTCCTAAAATTATATCTCCTGACAAAAATTTCATGAATTCAGGTAAAACATTTTCTATGTTTTCTGCATTTTTCACCATATCATTTGTTATTCCGGTTAGATGAGTTATAAAACTGCATATTTTTTCTTGAGGTTTGATCAGTTTGGAAAATTTTCCAATAATGTTATCGGCTCTGACTTTAAGGGCAGAAATTTCTATTATTTCATTTTTATTATAAGAAAGCCCGGTTGTTTCTATATCTATTACGGTGTAATCTGATGGAAATTCAATTATAGCTATGTTTTCTATAGTTTTGCTCATGATATTTATTATATTATAACTTTTGTCAGTTACAAGCGGGTTTCTTCTATTAGCTTTATCCTAGTGGATGGTGACGGATGTGTGCTGAAATAATGTATAAATTCAGGGAAGTGCTGCTTTTGGTCAATTAATTTAAAAAATTCGGTTGCACCTTTATTTGTGCCGTATATTTTTTTTATGAGTTTGCCTGCATATTTGTCCGCTTCTATTTCTTGTTTTTGGGAATATTTCAAATCATTTATGTTATATATTGAATACATAATTTTTGTTGTAAATTCTCCGCCACCAAGCCCTATTAAGTTTATTGTAGCCAGAGCAAGAATACTTCTGCCTATTGATTTTAGGTGATCTCTGTTTTTGTAATGCGCAATTTCGTGTGCTAATACAAAAGCTTTTTGGTCTTCACTTTTTAGTTCTTTTAATATCCCTGTTGTAAAATATATTTCACCATTAGGATATATATAAGCATTGATTGCATCATTGTCTGAAATGCCTATTTCTAATTTTTTAAACTGTTTTAATTCTAAATCATTTGCTTCCAATTTTTTTTGAATTTTTTTCAATTCTAATATTTCTTTTTGGTTAGCTTTTGTGGATTGACTGGTAAGTTTTGAATCCGCATTTAAAAAATTTTCTATTTTCCTTTGTGTTTGATAGGACATATTATTAATGAAAATCTGCATTACGATATCAGAAACAAAAAAGATCCCGCATACCATTACAATTATTGCAGTAGTTAGTATGAAGAATTCTTTTATATCAGATGTTTTTGATATATTAACATTATCTTCTATTAAGTTAATTTGAGTTTCGTAATTATAATTATTTTCATCGTTCATAAGTGACTGCGGTTCCATAAGCGATAACTGCGACTTGCGGAATAAGATTATTTGAGTTATCTTCACAAATATTTAACATTGTAGACTCAAGACGTGCATTAACAATAATATCAGCTGTTTTAGCTTTTTCTCGCATTCTTAAAAGTGCTTCGCGTCTTGCTCTATCCATTAATGATTCAAATGACACCATGCGTCCGCCAAAAAAGTTCCGGAATGCAGAAACAAAATTTTTAAAATAGTCTCCGCTTATGACGACTTCTCCTGTCACAAATTCTACTTTTTTAATTTTTTTATTTGTTGTAAGTTTTTTGCCAAAAGATACAACAGGCTTTTTAACAAGAGCTATTTCACGAGCTTTAATTTTTTTGAAGTGATTTTTTTCAAGTATGCTACCTGTAAAATATGTTATAATAAGAATTAGTAATATTAATAACAAGTCACCCATAGTCTATCCCTCAATTGGCTGTACTTTTACCGCAGTTCCATATGCATATACTTCTGCAGCTCCTGATGTAATTGCTGATGTAGCAAATCTTACATTTATAATTGCATTTCCTCCGACTTTTTCTGCCTGTTGGATCATTCTATTAATTGCTTCTTTTCGAGCTTCTTCTAAAAGTTCAGTATAGCTTTTTAATTCTCCACCTACCATATTTTTAAGACCGGCTCCAAAATCTTTTACAAAGTTTTTTGCTCTTACTGTACTTCCTGATACCATGCCAAAATGACCTGTAATTTTCATGCCAGGAACACTTTCAATATTTGTTAAAATCATCTATCCCTCCAACTATTCAAAAATATATTAATTCCATTTTTATTAAAACATATTTTGTATTATCTATCATAAATGTAAATATTATTTAATAATTAAACAGATTCTTTGATTAAAAATTGATTTCTGTCCAATTGACTGAAGTTGGTAATAATCTCCCCTACACAAGACATTTTTTTATATAATTCAATAGGTTCCATTGATGCAATGGCAATAATTTTACCGATACCTGCATTTTCAGCAGCTTTAATCCCTGATACTGCATCTTCTACAACAATACAATCTTTAGGTTCTAAATTTAAATTTTTTGCTGCAATTTGATAAATATCAGGAGCCGGCTTGCCCGGAATTTTACCATTAGCATATACAATTTTTTCGATATCAAACCAGCGTTCAAGTTTGAATTCTTCTATATAAAATTCAACATTTTCGATTCCTGACATTGTGGCAATTGTATGCGGAATATCGTTTTCGCATAGGAAATCTAATAGTTCTTCAGCGCAAGGTGCCAGTTTAAAATTTTCTCTATCTTTTCTGCACATATCTCTATAGACAGCTTCTTTTTCTTGTCCAAGTCTTTCAACAAGTTCAGGATCGGGCTTTTTTCCAATTGCATAAGCTATTATATCTTCATTTGTGCGACCAAACATAAAATCTCGCATCTCTTCATTCGTAAAAGGGGTTTCTCGAAGTCTTTTTGAAAATTCACGCCAAGCTTCGAGGTGTTTTTCGGAATCAAATAAAAGTGTTCCGTTAAAATCAAATATTATGCCTTTATATTTCATAATGTCCCTTTATTCTTCAATTTTGTTTTCCATAACTTTGTTGTATATTTCCAAGTATGCTTTTGCATCCTTTTCTTTATTCAGTTTTTTGTATGTATATGCAATGTTATAATAAAAATCAGGTTCTGTATTTTTAAAGTATATTGCATCCAAAAAAGCATTTTTAGCTTTTCTGTATTCCCCAAGTTTTATATAAGCACATCCCAAATTATAATAGGCGTATGCGTAGTCATTTTTTAATTTTAATACTTTTTTATATTCTTCTATAGCAAGATTTGGCTTATCAGAATTCAAATAACAGTTCCCGAGATTATAGTGGGCTTTATAGAATTTCTCATCTTTCAAAATTGATTTTGTATACATGAATACTGCATCATCATATCTTTCTTTATCTTGTAGAAGATTTCCTAGTAAAAGCCAATTTTCTGCGGTTCTTTCTTCTTCTGGGATTGATAGTAGAGTATTAAAACTATCTTCAATATTATTATCAGCATATAATAATTTTGCCTGCTCTGAAGCGGTATTTTCATTTTCTGATGAATATACAGGTAATGTAGTAAATATCCCCAATATTAATAGTATAAAAAATCTTTTCATAATCTGATTATATTCTAAATTAAAAAAAATATCCACAAAAATTTGACTTATAAAAAAAGTAAATAATAATGTTGGTGATGTCTCTTTTACTGATTTAGTTCCCGCTCCTCACTCCTTTAAATAAAAAGAGGGCGGGAATTCTTTATCTTATAAAATAAAAAGGACTGTGGGGAACAGTCCTTAAAAATACACACACATTAATATTTACACTATTTGGGAAAATTAAGAGAACAAATCTATAATTCTGCCGCCTAACCAGCCTATACCTGCACCGATTAAAGCTGCTTTACCGTATTTACGTTTGCCTAAAATTTCACAAAATTCGCGAAGTTTACCAGATAGAGCTAAGGCACCGCCAGTCAAACCAACTCCAGCTAAGGCATTTCCACCCCATTCTTTGTATTTTTCAGTTTTACCTTTTGGCTGTCCTGTGATTTTTGCAATATTATCTTCTGCTGAAGTCTTATCACCAAAACCTAAAAGACCAACTTGTTTAAGACCGTGTAAGAATGAGTCGCTGCCGTTTGTTCTGATATCTTTTTGGATTGTATTTCCGAATTGTTGTTGATAAAGTTCTAAAGCTGTATTTTTAAGATCTTCGTCATCTGCATCTTTACCATAGTAGCTTCTTACGCTTTCTACATAATCTTTAAAAGCTGGCATAATTTGCTCTTGTTCATTTAGCTGAATTTTTTCATTTAATACAAGACCTTTTTGTCTCATATTTTTATATGCTGCATTCAGTGTAATATCAGCTTCTCTTGTTCTTTGCTGATATCTGACTTGATTATTCATCATATTTTCATAATATTTGTCCATATTTTGATAATATGCATCAGAATTGTAATTCATATTAGGCATACAATAAGGCATGCAATTGAATATACTGCTTTGCATATCCATAGGATTATACATATTATAGTTGAATGGCGGTGTATACCAGTTCATTCCGGTTAAGTCATTCAAAAATACCTGATTGCTATAAGAATCATACATATTCGGATATCCGAATGATGATGCTATAGGCATTGCGAACAATGGACCTGTCATAACCTAACCTCCAATTTATTTTAACCTACCTTACTTATATAAAGTTTTTCTTTTTTATCTAATTGCTTTTGAGTATATATTATTTTAATATTTTGTTACAATTAAAAAATACTTAATATACTTGCTAAATACTGATAAAAATATTAAAATGAGCAATAGAGGTATATTTTGAACAGGCGTAAATTTTCAAAGATTTTTTCATTTTTTATAATAATAGCAATTGTACTGACGGCTTATTTCTATACTGATTGGTACGCAACACAGATAAATAAGTGTCGGGGAATGTATCTTGTATGGAGAGGTGATAGAGCTTTAAGAAAATTAAAGCTGCAAAAAGCTATTGATTACTATCTAAGAGGCTTAGCGTTATATCCAGGACATTATAGTGCATGGTTTAATTTAGGTAATATTTATGTTTTGTATGAAGATTACTACTCTGCTGTAGATGCTTATGAAAATGCAATTCAAGCTAATCCTAATTACATAATTGCAAGAATGAATTATGGGATTATTTCAGCAGAAAGACTTGGAGATTTTGATGGTGCTATTGACCAGTATAACACTATTTTGGGTATTAGGAAGAAATTTTTAATTTGGATTCCTTATGTTTTTAATAACATGAAAAGTTATAAGACAAATATAGGACTTGCATATTATAATAAAGGGGTTGCATATAGACAAAAATATATTTATCAAGAAGGTAAAAAAGATTATGAGTCTAAATATCTGAAGTATGCTATTTCGTCTTATAAAGAAGCTATAAAGATTTTAAAAGACAGCTATGATGCTCATTATAATTTAGGTTTAGCTTACCATCTATACGGCGATTACAGAAATGCTGGCATTGCTTATTGTAAAGCTATAGAACTTGAGCCTTTTAATTATGAAGCTCATTATAATTTAGCATTGTTGCTTCGTCATTTGAAATATTATAAAGAATCTGTCGTTGAAATGCAAAAAGCTACTACTTTATTAATAGAAGCAGAAGGTATGACGAACAGACAGAGATATGTATTTCAAGTTTTGAATGATGTTTCAAGAACTTATATGGAAACAAAAGGCAGGATAAACTATCTTGTTGAAAATACTACAGATGACAGAACGCCTTTAGATATTGCTGCTGGAAATGTAAAGTATGTAAGAGGGCATCTAGTAATGTCTGATGATTTTGATGAGGCGATTATACAAAACTATAGTACATGCGGATCTTACAATTTATTTGTAAAAGATGAAGAAGATGATGAAGATATTCTTTATGGTGAATAAAAAAATTGAATTTTTTAGCCTTTTATTGCACCTTCATTTTCACCTGAAATAAAATATTTTTGCATACATAAGAAGAATATAATTATAGGTATTGTTGCTAAAATCGATCCTGCAGCGATAAATCTCCAGTTTGAACTGAACATTCCTTGTAAATTATTTACCCCGACAGGTAAAGTGTACATAGTCTCTTTAGTTAATACAATGCTTGGCCATAAAAACTCTCCCCAGCTGCCTATGAATGTGAAAATAGCAAGTACTGCAAGTGATGGTTTAACCATGGGAATTAATACTTTTGTAAAAATTTGAAAAACGTTACATCCATCGACTATTGCTGCTTCTTCCATTTCTTTAGGTATCCCTAAAAATGCCTGACGCATAAGAAATATACCGAATGCACTTACTGCAAAAGGCATTATTAATCCAATAAATCCCATAAAATTATTTACGCTGTCTACAAGATGAAGTTTCAAAGTTATAAGATATACAGGAAGCATAATAGCCTGAAATGGTATCATTATCGTTGCAAGTATTGCAAAGAAGGTTATTTTTTTACCTTTAAATTCCATTCTTGCAAGCGGATAGCCTGCCATAGCTGATAAAATTAGATTTAAAATCACTGTTCCTCCAGCTACAATCATAGAATTTATAAAGTATCCTATAAAATCAACTTTTTGCCAGACTCCTGCGTAATTAGCCCAAGTGAAGTCAGTTGGAATTATTGTCGGAGGGTAAGCAAAAATGTTCTCGCTATTCCCTTTTAATGAAGTTGATATAAGCCATATAAAAGGGAAAATTGATAAAAGCGAGACAAAAATTAAAACGCTGTGTATTGTAATTTTTTCGGTTAATTTTTTTATCATATTTGATACCTGTTTTTTTCAAAGAATATTACATTGATTAAAGAAAGTGCAAGCACTATAATTAATAGAATTACTGCCATAGCTGAGGCAAAACCAAGGTCTAAATTTTCAAAAGCTCTTTCGTATATGTAATATACTATGGTTTTACTTGAGTTAAGAGGACCGCCTTTGGTCATTACATATATTTCTGCAAAGACTTTCATAGCAGAAATTGCACTAATTGTTGTAACAAGAGCTATAGTAGGCATAATATGAGGTATAGTGACTGTAAGGTGTTTTCTTAAAAATCCTGCTCCGTCAATATCGCATGCCTCATAAAGTTCTTTGGGTACACTCATTAAAGCTGCGAGATAAATCATCATGTAATATCCTATACCTTTCCAAATGGTAACGATTATTACAGAGTATAATGCCCAATGGGGATCAGTAAGCCAGCCTATCCTTTCAAATCCGATTGCAGTTACAATATAATTAAGTATACCTTCATCTGCATAGAGCCATTTAAAAGCAATTGCAGCAACTACTATTGAGACAATTACTGGGAGATATATCAATATTTTATATAGAGTTATTCCTCTTATTTTTTGGTTTAGCAAAATCGCTAAAAATAGAGGGATAACAGCTAATATAGGTACAGCAACAACAAGATAAATAAATGTATTTACAAGCACTTTATAAAATATGGGGCTTTTGAAAAGTTTGATGTAATTGTCTAAACCTGCAAATTGGGCCTGATAAATGCTATTTGAATAATCTTGAAAACTTAAAATAAAAGTTTGAAAAAATGGTATAAAGAAAAATATTACCAATACAACAGCAGCAGGTAATAAAAAAAGATATGGTGTATATTTGCCATAATATTTAAACATATGCCGATTATCGCACTTTTTTGTATTACAGTCAATTATTTAATAGATGGCAAATCTTCTTTAACATTTTTATAAATTAGTATGTCGCAAGCTGAGTATTCAAGGACTTTTTTACTGATCGAGCCTAAAAGAAAATCCTGCATTTTACTTTTGCACTTACTCCCCATTATAATAAGGTCTATTTCTTCATTTTCTGAAAAATCAATTATTTTTTTCGCAGGGTTACCGCTTAAAATTATACTTTTTTTTATGTCAATATGTTTTTTTTTGAATTTTTCTTTCAAGTTATCAAGAGTCTCTTGCGCATATTTTTGCAGTTTGTTTTCTATTGATAAAATCCAATTTGTATCTAAAGCGCTGTCTAAAAATAACATATCTGGTGTCTCATTTACGGTGCATAAATATATTTCTTTATTTTCAAGATTTAAATTTTCAATACCTTCTTGAATTGCATAATTAGCACTTTCGCTGCCATCTGTAGTAAAAAGCACTCGTTTCCCTTTATTTTCTCGTTTTGAAATGTATGTAGATAATTTGTTGTTGTAAGCAATTTCTCTTGATACTGACCCTAACCATTTTTGAAGCCCTTTTTTGCCATGAGAACCCATTAAAATAAGGTCATATTTTTCTAATTCTGCCTGTTCTAAAATGCTTTCAATTGCATTCCCGCAGTATTTGAGTTTTTCTCCAAAAAGCATTCCAAGTTTTTCAGTCGCTGATTTTGTGTATTCAAGAATTCCATCAGCTATATTTGCACAGTTAGTTGAAAAATTTTCTGCTTCGATGCTTAAATCCTCAGGTATAAAACTCCAGTCTATTACGCAAATAGTATCAATCAAGGCATTTTTTTGCCAGTAAGCAAAATTGTGTAAAGAATTAAAACTTATTTTTGATCCGTCTGTACAGAATAAAACTTTCATATAAATCTCCTTATTGTTGTTATTGCTTTTACTATAAAATATGTTAAGGAAAATTAAATTATCTGGTATTCTATAATTTTTTTTGATATTATGTTGGCAGGAATTAGATTCTAGGATAAGTGTTGTAGTCATGCCAGCTGAACAAAGGGTTAACCTAAGGGAATATAAAAATTTAATAGAAACAATAGCTAAGGTTGAGTATCAAAAGTTTTCTGTTTCGCATTTGATAGAATTGCCAGAATTGATAAATATTGGCAATCATACTTTGTATGTATTATTTAAAAACAAATCACCCGAGAATTATAACAATACTTATCTTTCAACAGCTATAAAATGGGCAATAAGAAACGAAGTAAGACGCCGTTATAAATGGTATTCTTTGAAGAATAAAAAAGAAAAACTGCAAGAATTAGAAGAAGAGCAAGAAGTAAGAGTAGAAGTTTATAAGACAATTTTGTCAATTGATGAACTGCAGGAAGCAGAAGTCCCGACACAAATTAAAGCTGAGGATAAGACTCCTGAGGAGTCTGTTGAATTTGCAGAACTCAAAGTGCATATTATTGAGGCTATGAAAAAGCTCCCCAGAAGAGAACGCGAACTTATTGAGTATAAATTCTTTAAAGAAAAAAAACTAAGGGAAATTGCAGAAGAATTTGATATTTCTCAATCAAGAATATCAAGAATTATTCAGGCTGGCCTTGATAAGATAAAAAAAGACTTAAAAAAACAGGGGATAATCTAAAAAATATGAAAACAATTTTTGAAAAAGATACAAATACGGATGGTATAACTTTTATAGATGAGGAGATATCAGTTGATTTTATAAATGAAAAATTTTTAAGAGATACCTCTTGTAATCTACCCAATGTAAGTGAACTTGAAGTTCTACGTCATTACAAAGAATTGTCAGATAGAAATTTTTGTATTGAAAAGGGATTTTATCCTTTAGGTTCATGTACCATGAAATATAATCCTAAAGTAAATGAATTACTTTCATCATTGGATGAATTTACAAATCTTCATCCTGGACAAGCTGATGATGATTGCCAAGGCGCACTTGAATTGATGTATAAACTTCAAGAAGCTTTAAAAAAAATAACAGGAATGGATGCTATTACTTTACAGCCTGCAGCTGGTGCTCATGGTGAACTTACTGGCATGATGATTATAAAAAAATATTTTGAAGTTAAAGGTGAGCATAGAAAAAAAGTAATAGTTCCTGATTCAGCACATGGTACAAATCCTGCAAGTGCTGCTTTATGCGGATTTGAAATTGTTTCTGTAAAATCTAATGATAAAGGTCAAGTTGATGTAGAAGATTTAAAATCAATTATTGATTCTGATGTCGCTGCTATTATGATGACTAACCCAAATACGTTAGGAATCTTTGAAGAAAATGTCCTTGAAATATCAAAAATAATGCATGAAAACGGATCTTTGCTATATTATGACGGAGCTAATTTCAACGCTATAATGGGATATACTAATCCAAAATTAATGGGTTTTGATGTAGTTCATTTAAATCTTCATAAAACTTTTGCAACTCCACATGGCGGTGGTGGTCCAGGTGCAGGTCCAGTGGGTGTTGTAGATAATTTAAAAGATTTTTTACCTGTGCCTGTTGTAGATTTTGACGGTAGAAAATATTACAGAAAATATGATTTACAGCATTCTATAGGTAATGTGAGGGATTTTTACGGCAGTTTTGGTGTATTGATTAAAGCCTATGCGTATATTTTGATGATGGGTGAAAATTTAAAAGATGCCAGTGAAAATGCTGTTTTGAATGCTAATTATTTAAAAGAAAAGTTAAAAAAATATTACCAATTACCTTATGATTTGCCTTGTATGCATGAATTTGTTTTATCAGGAGAAGATTTAAAACACAAATATGGTATTTCAACTTTAAATATAGCAAAGGCTTTAATGGATGAAAATACTCATCCTCCTACGGTATATTTCCCTCTAATAGTCCATGAAGCAATGATGATAGAACCTACGGAAAGCGAGACTAAAGCTCGTATGGATGAATTTGTTGATGTAATGGTAAAAATTTATAATGAGGCGGTAAAAAATCCTGAAAATTTAATTTCAGCACCTCACAATACACCAGTTAAACGTGTTGACGAAACGCTTGCTGCTCGTCATCCTGATTTAAGTTTTAATGAATAAATATATAAAATACCCAAAAAGAAAGGCAGTTAAATTGACAAAATATAATAAGAAAATAAAAGTATCATTTCCTCATATGGGAACTATTTATATAGCGTGGTCAGCAGCTCTAAGAAAGGTAGGGGTGGAGCCATATGTACCTCCTTATACAAGTAAAAGGACTCTTTCATTAGGTACAAAGCATTCCCCTGAAGCGATTTGTCTTCCCTATAAATTAATACTTGGCAATTTTATTGAAGCGATTGAAGGGGGTACTGATTATGTAGCAATGATTACCTCTCCTGGTATATGCAGATTAGGTGAATATGGAGCTTGTATAAAAAATGCTCTTTCTGATTTAGGTTATCAGGCAAATTACATTGAACTTCAACTGTATGATGGTATTAAAGGAATGTACCGTTTTCTTAAAGAAATCAGCGGTAAGAATGATCCTGTACTTTTTTTGCGTGCAATAATTCTTGCAATAAGAAAGGTTTTTGTACTTGATGATTTGGAGACGAGATTATCTTATTTAAGAGCCCGAGAACTGACTTATGGTGATGCAGAAAAACATTTTATAAAGGCAATTAAGATAGTTGATGATGCGATGAATACAAGACAGCTTAATAAGGCTAAAAAACTTGCTTTTGCAGAAATGGATAAAGTAAAATTTGATAAAAATCGCGAAGTTTTAAACGTTGATATCACTGGTGAAATATATCTGGTATGCGATAAATTTTCAAATCAAGATATTGTAAAAGAACTTGGTAAAATGGGTGTACAGACGAGAAAAAGTCTTACAGTAAGCAGTTTCTTAAAGGATGCGATAATACCGAAAATATTTAGAAAAGGTGAGACACACCTGCAAAGAGCAAATCGTCTTGCCAAACCTTATCTTATGAGGGACATAGGTGGGGATGCATTGGAATGTGTATCAGATGTTGCATATGCTAATGAGCGTGGAATTGATGGTATTATACATATAAGTCCGTTTACTTGTATGCCTGAAATCATGTCTCAGAATATATTTCCTGCAATGAGGGAAAATTGTGATATTCCGATATTGCCGTTGATTATGGATGAGCAGACTGGTAAAGCTGGTTATATAACAAGATTAGAAGCATTTGTTGATTTGATGCGCAGACGTAAGCGCCGTAGACAAATAGATCAGAATATTGATAAAAAACAAGAAGAAATTACTAAGTAAATGGTAGGTTATTAAAAATCAAATATCAGAGGTAAATATAGATATATGTTTAAACTTTATAAAGAAGCGTTTAAAACTGCAAATGATTGTATAATTTTAGCAATACCACTTGTGCTTTTTATGTGGGTATTGTCTTTCTACTTTGCTTTTTCAAATGCTGTAGTAAATGTTCCTGCAGAAATGATTCTTGCCTTTGTTACGGTATTATTTATGACTGGAGCTTTTTTATCAGGTTGGTTTTATATGGTCCAAAAGGCTATTGTTGTATCTAAACAAGTATATGTAATGGATGAAGATCGTGCAAAAGCAACATTGAATATCTTTAAAGAAATTCCATATGGGATTGGAAAATATTTTCTCTCTTTTATTGGTTTGATAATAATTTTTTTGGTTTTGATATCTTTTGCAGGTACTTTTGTATATAAAATCGGTTCTCATTATATCGGTAATGTATTTACTCAGGAGCAAATTACGACAGCTTTGACATCTGCTGAAGATATGAAAAATTTTATTGATTCGCTTACAGTTGATCAGCTTATAAAACTTAACCTATGGAATTTATTGATTATGGGAACAACAACGCTATTATCATTTATGTTAATGCTTTGGGTGCCAGAAATAATCTATTCAGCAAGAAATCCGATTGTTGCTCTGTTTAAATCGGTAAAAAAAGTATTTGTTAAATTCCCTAAAACTTTAGCATTATTCATTTATTTGTCAATATTAAATTTAGTAGTTTCATTTCTCAGTACATTTGCAATTTTAAATCCAATATTATATTTACTGGTTATGGTGGTCTGTTTCTATTTTATCCTATATTTTGTAGTGCTTATATTTACATTCTATGAGCAGGAATTTGCTGGATATGGAAAAAATGATGATTCAGAAACCTAAAGTAATTGCGGTGGTAGGCCCTACAGCATCAGGAAAAACTTCTTTTGCAATATCGCTTGCTGAAAAAAATAACGGGGAAATTGTTTCGGCTGATTCAAGGCTTGTATATATAGGCTTTGATATAGGAACAGCAAAGCCTTCTATTGAGGAAAGAGAGGGAATTCCTCATCATATGATAGATATTGTCGAACCTGAGGTGGATTATTCTGCTGGACTTTATGCACAGGAGGCAGAAAAAAAGATTTTAGATATTTCCGCAAGAGGCAAATTACCTATAATTGTAGGTGGCACTGGACTTTATTTTAGATTACTGCTTGAAAATTATGATGTTCCGAAAGTTGAGCCTGATTATGACTTACGGCAAGAGCTTTCATTATTGTCTTTTGATGAATTATATAAAATTCTTCTAAAGACTGATTCTGTGCGTGCAGCAGAAATTTCAAAGAATGATAAAAAGAAAATAATCCGGGCAATAGAAATAGCTAAACATCTTGAAAAACCTTTATCAGAATACAAAAAAGAACCCAAATTTGATGTAGAATGGATTGGTTTAAATTATCCTAGAGATATTTTATATGAAAGAATTAATAAAAGAGTTGATATAATGATAAAAGATGGTTTGGTCGAAGAAACCGAGTATCTTTTGAAAAAACATGGCAGAATAAAAAATATTATATATACAATCGGCTATCAAGAAATTGTGTCATATTTAGATAACGAGATATCATTAGAAGAAGCAAAAGAAAAGATAAAACAAAATACGAGAAATTATGCAAAACGTCAGCTAACTTGGTTCAGAAAAAATTCTTTAATAAAATGGAATTGTGAGCCCGTAAGGTTAAAAAAGTGATTTTATGATATAATATCGATATAAAATAAATTATTGGTAAGGGGTATTATGAGTAGTAGAAAAGTATTGAAGTTTGGAGCTATATTAATTAGCAGTGCTATATTGATTTTATACTTTATATTTTTGATTTCACCTTTTTTCTTAAACGGTATCATTGCTAAATATAATGAAGATATTGTAAAACTTGTAAAAGATTCGACTGGATTAAATATAGTATTAGATGATATAACTTTTGTGACAACTCCAAAACTAACAGCTGGTATAAAATTAGGGCGTACTGAAATTATGCTTCCTAATAATGAGCCTATTCTGTTTGCTGATAATTTTGAAGTTAAGTTATCCCTGCTTCCATTATTAGTTAAAAAAATTGAATTGGATAAAGTATCTGTTAATAATGCAAAAGTTAAACTCAGTGTAAAAAAGGATGGACATTTCCTTATTGAAGATTATATAAAAACTGATTTATCTGCTAATGAAGAAGACAATAATGTAGTAGCTGAATTACCATTTGGATTTAAACTATCCAATCACTTGCCTAATGTATATTTGAAAAAATTCTATATAGCTTTTGTCGATTTACCTACGGATAAGAAGTATTATTTGGCTGGCAGTTATTTTAATATTACAGATTTTATATTGAACAAAAAGGTTAAAATAGATGCCGCAGGTGAAATATTTTTAGATGGAGAAAAGCACTTTACATATGATGTAAAATTAAAAAACTATATTATGCCAAATCTCGATCTTAATGAGCTGCTCCTTTCACAAAATACGACAAAAGAAATTAAAATAACAGAAACTCAAGAAGATGCTTATAAATTTAATATAATTGATATTTTTGAAAAGATTCATAATAATAAATTATCAGCCAATTTGAGAGCTAATATAAAAACTTATGGCAAATTTAATGATATAAACTATAAAGGCATTTTCTCAATTGAAGGAATGACAGTTGCTGTAGATGGAGAAAAACTCCCAGAAGGTAGTATTGTAGCTGAATTAAATGATAAAAAAGTTAAAATTTCAACTGATTTATATCCTGCTGTAGATGAAAAAATTTCAATTTTGTCTAATTTTAAAACAGGTAAAAAACCTTCATATGATGTTCATATGACAGCGAATGCAGGTATTGGTCATTTGATAAATTTATTGGATAGTGTATCAAAATCTTTTGGTATAAATGATTTTGATACATTAAGCGGTACAGGGGATATCAATGCAGAATTTTCTATTGTCGGTAATACAAAAAAGGTAGAATCTTCAGGATATTTAAAAGTTCCTGAGGCAAAGATTAAGTATGGACTGTATAATATTGCAATTGATAATATAAATGCAGATGTAGACTTTTCTGATAATAAACTTGATATTAAAAATATTTCTTTCTATGTGCTTAATCAGCCTTTAAAATTTTATGGAACAATCGATACAAAAGCGAATGCTGATTTATACCTAATAGCGGATAAATTACCCATAAAAGCTCTTTTAGCTGCTTTAGGACAAATTCAGATTATAAAAGAGAATGACTTTAAATCAGGTACATTATCTCTTGAAGCGACATTGAAGGGTAGACTTAATGATCCTGTACCTGCCGTTAATTTAGCACTCGAAAATTTAAAAGTAAAAAATATGCCATCTGATACAACTTTATCATTAGTAAACGGTAATCTTAATCTTACGACTGAGAATAGTTTATATGAAGGTGTTTTGAGTATTACGTCTTCTATTATAGAAAATCCTCTTTTCAAGATTAAAGCTCCTGCTGCAAAAATTACAATGGATGAAAATGATATAGTTATAGATAGTGCTTATTTAATGGTCGATAATTCAAGAATCGATATTTCAGGCGGTATAAATGACTATATGTCTAAAGATATCTGTATTGATATTTCTGCTAAAGGTAATTTACAGGCAAATGATTTACGCAATATGATTCCTGCCGAATTTAAAAGCTTTGTTACAGCTAAAGGAACTCTGCCTCTAGCATTGTATTTGACAGGAAATGATAAGATGCAGAAAATAGATCTATCTCTTAATTCAACTCCTGATAATTATCTCAAAATTTTAGATATTGAAGCAATAAAAAATAGACCCTCAAGTATAAAAAGTTCTTTGATATATTCCAATGATTCATTAAAAATTCAAGATACATCATTAACATCTGAAGGCAATTCATTAATTCAAATGAATGGTAGTATTGATAATCTTTCAAAATCTCAAAAATTGTCAATTAATTTAAATGTACCGCAAATATTAAAAATGCCTGTACCAGGATTTAGGGATGATTCTTCTATATCAGTGATGGGAAATCTTATTTTAGGCGGTACAGCACTCAATCCTACAATGAAAGGTAATATAGAAGTTCCGTATTTGTCAATTCCTGAAATGAAATTTTCTATGGAAAATCTCTCTGCAAATTTATCAGGTGCAATAGCAAATGGTAAAGCAACTCTTGATAAAATGACATCAGGCGGAATTGTTGCAGAAAATCTTAATTCTGATTTTTCATACAGTTTGCAAAACGGAATATTCTATTTAAAAAATATTTCTGGCAATGCTTTTGCTGGAAATGTGAGTGGTAATATTGCTTATAACTTAATGAATGGTAAAATTGGAATTGATTTTAAAGGCTCAGGTATGGATGCCATTAAGGCAATTGAAGGGGCTGCGGGTATTAAAAATGCACTTTCTGGTACACTTGGATTTACGGTAAATTCTACTTTATCAGGTTCTACGGATGTTGAAATGATTAAAAATCTTAAAGGTAAGATGTCTTTTGAAGTTAATGAGGGCGCATTTTTGAGTATAGGTAAACTTGAAAACCTTCTCGCTGCGGATAATATTGTAAAAAATGTAGTAATGAGAACAGCTCTAGCTGCAGTATCAACAATTCCTGTAGTTAAAAACAGTGCTAATTTTCAGTATATAAAAGGTGATATGACATTTAACAACGGATGGGCAGAAAACCTTACAATCAAAACAAGCGGACCATCTATGGCATATTATATTACAGGTAAATATAATATCCTAAACGGAACAGCCAATTTAGTAATATTAGGTCGTATGGGTAGTGATGTAGTTGGAGCACTTGGACCGCTGGGAGAATTATCGGTAGATAAATTAACTTCTTATATTCCAAAATTTGGCGCCCTAACATCAAGTATAATAAAGACAATGACATCTAGTCCTCAAAATGAGAATATTGATGCAATTCCTGATTTGTCCAGTGGTAATGCTCAATATAAGGATTTTAAAGTTTTATTTAACGGTGGGATAGACAGCGAGTCATCAGTTAAATCTTTTAAATGGCTTTCAAATCCTGATTTGTCAGAAATTGAAGGTGCGTCTTTAAAAGAGCAAATACAAAATAGTGCTGAAAATATAAGGCAGACAATTAAGACAAATATTGAAACTGCTAAAGAACAAAATCAACAAAAGCAAGAGGCTTTGAAAGAACAGGCTCAACAGTTTAAAGATCAGACACAGCAAGCAAAAGAAGATTTAAAAAATCAAGTACAAAATGTAAAAGACAGTGTAGATGAAATTAAAAATTTATTTAAATTCTAGTTAAAAATCCCGCAATTTAGCGGGATTTTTATTTTATAAAATACAAGCTAGTACCATTAAAAGTAAAGTTCCTATTTGCATAGCAGTCGTCATATTTTGCGTAAATTTGTTGCTGTCATATTTATTAGCGGATTTTTGTGCATTGTATGCACTGGAAATCCTAGCCATTCTTGTCTGTTCATCTTCTCCGTCAAATTGAGTACCGAACATTGCACTTTCTAATCTTGCAAGTCGACTTTCTGTTGAATCGTTTTTGAATGTTTGATTTAGTACATTTTTTTCAACTGTTGTTAAACTGTATTTTTTAGGTGATGGTGGCATTTGAGTTCCATAATTTCCTGATTGATAAGCTTCTTCCATAGCAGCTTGTCTTGCGTTAAAACTGTCATAGTCAAAAGTATCAAATTGTTGATATTTATTTAAGTGATAATCTGCGCCTAATGGTGGTACATAATCATCATAAAATTCATTTGAAGATTGTGCTATTTGATTGTCCATTAAAGATTGCGGTTTAATTTCAGCTTTTAATCTGTCAGTACGGGTTGCAAGATCGTCATTATATTCTTTGCCGAATATTTTCATTTCAAGTTTTGAGAGCCGTTTTTTAATATCTTCTTTTGGAGTTGCTTGGTTAAATACCATCTCTTCTAACTCATCTACAGCAGGATATGTTACATTAGCGGCTGCTACTGGTTCTTTTTCATCAATATATGCATACTCATCTTCTGCAAAAGTATCTTCTTTCGGCTCAATTTCTTGACCTATTAAATCAGCTGATAAATCTTTTTTTAATCTTGAAATTCTTTCAGAATTAGTTTTTGATGATACAACTCCATATACACTATTTTCAATTCTGTCTAATCTAGTATTTTCGGATTCTCCGCTATAAGTAAATCCATATAGAGAGTTTTCGATTTTGTCGATAACATTTGATGTTGAAGCAATGCTTATATCTCCTGACACTGCCATCAGAGATAGAATAGTTAGTGTTGTTATAATAATTTTTTTCATATTACGACTCCTTATGCATAGGATAAGGTTCGTTTTGTATAAAAACTATTCTACGAAATTGTGATTTTAAAAATATTAAAAATTCCTGAAAATTCCTAAGCAAAAAGTAGTATGAATTATTTTTCATACTACTTTTTATCTAAGTCAGTATTTTTTTAATTTAAAATCAACTTCTCAATTGTTTTAAATTAGCAAGCTCATCCTGATAAGGAGAAAGAGCTGTTATTTTATTGATAATTCCAGGTAGTACATCAAGTACGTAGTCTATTTCTTTTTCTGTTGTATATCTGGAAAGTGACCAGCGTATACTTCCATGAATTGCTGTAAATGGTACATTCATTGCTCTAAGTACATGACTTGGCTCAAGAGAACCTGATGTACATGCACTGCCTGAGCTTGCACAAATACCCAAATCACTTAGGTGTAAAAGAATTAATTCACCTTCAATATATTCAAAACCTATATTAGTTGTGTTGGGTACTCTGTTTGAAATTGAAGTATTTACTCTTGCATTGAATACTTTTTTCAAAATTCCGCTTTCGAGTTTATCTCTTAGTCTTTTTACTTCGCTTAATTCATATTTAAGACTATCAGCAGCTAATTCTGCAGCTTTAGCCATACCTACTATATAAGGTACGTTTTCTGTTCCTGCTCTTTTACCTCTTTCTTGGTGTCCGCCGATAATTAGGGGAGTAATAAGCGTTTTAGAATTTACATATAAAGCTCCGACTCCTTTAGGTGCATGAAATTTGTGACCAGAAATTCCTAGTAGATCAATTCCAGCAGTTTGCACATCGATAGGAATTTTACCTGCAACTTGTACTGCATCTACGAAAAATTTTGTTTCTTTATTTTTTTTCTTGATAATTTCTGAAATTTTTTCTATCGGGAAAATAACACCAGTCTCGTTATTTGCATACATAACTGATACAAGTGCGGTATCATAATTTATAGCTTCTTCAAGTTGTGCAAGTTCGAGCTCGCCGTTTGAGTTTACACCGATATAGTCAACTTTATATCCCTGTTTTTCCAAGGTTTGATAAAGATTTAAAACGCAAAGGTGCTCAACTTTAGTTGTGATTATATGACGTTTATTTTTGTTCATATTCAAAACGCCTTGGATTGCTGTATTTGCACTTTCCGAGCCGCAGGATGTAAAGATTATTTCTTTTTCATTTGAGGCGTTTATGAAATCTTTAATTATACCTCTTGCTTCTCTTACGGCGTGGTTAGAGTTTTTGGCAAACTCATAAATACTTGAAGGGTTTGCGTATTCTTCTTTAAAATAAGGCATCATTGCATCTAAGACTTCTGGAGCCACTTTTGTTGTAGCGTTGTTATCTAAATATATTAAACTCATTATGCTACCTCAATTACATCAATGTTTTTATCTACGGTATCTCTTAGAGTGCTTTCGACAAATGCTTTAAGAGTTAAATGTGAGTTTTTACAGCCTGAGCATTTGCCTCTCAGTTTTACCAAAACTTTGTTCCCATCTATATCGACAAGGGTTATATCTCCGCCATCTTTTCTTAATTCAGGCGAGATTTGAGTCTCGATAATATTATTTATTTTTAGAATTCTTTGAGCAGGAGAAAGTGTTGACTGTTGGGATTCAGATTCTTCTTTTTTGTAATAGGTGTCTATTATATCTTGAATCAAGCCTTTGCATTTTCCGCAAGCTCCGCCTGCTTTTGTGTAATTCGTAATATCTTCTAATGTTTTAAGCCCGTTTTGTTTTATGGCGTCCCAAATCATATTTTCTGTTACATTGAAGCAAGTACAGACTATTTTTTCTGCTTTTTTTTCATCTCTCAAATCATCAAGATCAGTCAGGTTATCATAATTGCCTAATGCATCTTCTAATGCTTCATATCCCATAACTGAGCAATGCATTTTTTCAGGTGGTAAGCCGCCTAATTGTTCAGCTATGTCTTTATTGGTAATTTTTTTGACTTCTTCTACTGTTTTTCCGATAATCATTTCGGTCAAAATGCTTGAACTAGCAACAGCAGAGCCGCAGCCGAATGTCTGGAATTTTGCATCAGTTACGATGCCGTTTTCAATTTTTAAATATATTTTTAGTGAATCACCACAAGCTAAAGATCCTGCTTCGCCTATTGCATCTGCATTATCAATTTTTCCTACATTTCTTGGATTTCTGTAGTGATCCATTACTTTTTCAGAATAATCCCACATAATTTTTTCCTTACTTATCTAACCTTAATTATATTTTACCTTAAAAAAATATTAGGGATGGACTTTTTTAATATAAAATTAATTATTTTGTAATGATCAATTCTTTTCCCAAAAGAGTCGCTTTTGCTCCTATTGGTATTGTGGTTTTGCAAGCTGTATGAGAAATTTTAAATCCTGATACAATAGGAATATTTAATTCTGCACTCAGTTCATTATACAATTCTATAAGCCAGTTTTTGTTGTCGGTATTAGAAAATTCACCAAGACATATCCCTTTTATATTTTTTTTGAATTGCTCAATATTAATTAATTGTCTAAACATTTTATCAATTCTATACACAGGCTCATTTATATCCTCCGTAAAAAATATAAACGGCTCATCAGGCAGAAAATCCAAACCGCATAAAGATACAACTGTTGAAAGATTTCCACCCCATAAAATTCCTTCAGAATTCCCGTTTTTAACAATATTTGTCCCGTATATTGAATAATTATCAGATGTCAAGGCCTTATAAAATTCATTTATTGTGTAATTTGACGGCATTTTTTGAGCAAAGTCGCTCATAATCATAGGCCCGGAGTATGTCATAAGATTTGCTTTTTTTAGAAACATTAAATTAAGTGCTGTAACATCAGAGTATCCGCAAAAAATTTTAGGGTTATTTTTTATGATTGAATAATTAATCCTATTTAAAAGTCGGATAGAGCCATATCCTCCTCTAAGACAGATTATTGCTTTTATTTTTTCACATTTAAAAAAATCATGTAAGTTTTTTAGTCTAATTTTATCTGAACCTGCAAGATATCTGTCTTTTTCATAAATATCGTTACTTATTACAGTTTTGTATCCTGCTTGATTAAAAAAGTCTACCGCTCTTAATATTGATTTGCTTTCTTTTTCAATAGGACCTGAAGTCGCTAAAATTCCTATTGTATCACCTTCTATTAATTTTGGCGGTTTAATTATGTTCATATTTTAACCCTTTTACATAAAACTCTGATATAATAATAGCATGAACGAAAAATATATTCCTTTATATAGAAAATATCGTCCTCAGACTTTAGAGCAGGTAGTGGGGCAAGAACATATTAAAAAAGCCCTTGCTAACGCAATTTCGATGGATAAAATATCTCATGCTTATCTTTTTACTGGGCCTAGAGGTACTGGTAAAACTTCAACTGCGAGAATTTTTGCAAAATCTTTAAACTGTGTGAACGGGCCTACAATACACCCTTGTGGAGAGTGTGAAAATTGTCGTGATATTGCAAATTCTGTTCCTATGGATGTAATTGAGATTGATGCTGCAAGTAATAGAAAAGTTGAGGATGCTCAGAATATATTAGAAAAAGTTATGTATGCACCTGTCAACAGCAGATACAAGATTTATATTATTGATGAAGTTCATATGCTTTCCTCTACGGCATTTAATGCTTTGTTAAAGACATTAGAGGAACCTCCGAAAAATGTAATCTTTATTCTTGCGACAACTGAGGTGCATAAGGTTTTGGATACCATAAAAAGCCGTTGTCAACGTTTTGATTTTAGAAGAATTACAACGTCAGATATTGTTAAGCATTTGAGATATATTTCTGATTGCGAGAAAATCAATATAACTGATGATGCGCTTGCGACTATTGCAAAAAATTCAGCTGGTGGTATGAGAGACAGCATAGCACTTCTTGATCAGTTGAGTGTATTGAGTAGTGAAAACGCAATTACAACTGATGATATCAATACCCTTTTAGGACGAATATCTTTTGACTTATTGCATGAATTCTCAGAATGTATTTTATCTTCCAAGCAGGGAGTAGCGGTAGAAATTCTTGAAAAAATTTATAACTCAGGTAATGAGCCTGTACAAATTTTGCAGAATTTGCTTGATTATTTTAAAAATCTTTTAATAGTAAAGACTTGTACTCAAGAAATTGCAATCGAAATTACACAACTAAATGATGTGCAAATAAATGATTTATCAATTCAAACACAAAATATTGAAGTGCATCAGATTGTATCATTGACTGAGAAATGTGCAAATTATATAAAAGAGATTAAAACAACTAATAATCCGCGTTTATGGCTTGAAATAGCTGTTGTAGATATGGCAAATCTTGTGGAAAATACTAAACTTGAAGATTTACAGACAAGGTTATCTGCCTTAGAGGGTGAAGGAGTAGTATCTACAGTAAGAAGTGATGTGGTACCGCATGCTCGTCCAAAGTTCGTTGAATATAAAAACGACACTATAAAAATACAGCCAAAAGAAGAAAATCTTGAAAATAAAGACAAAAAAGATGATGAACCTATTGAAAAAAATATAATTGAGCAAGATAAGCCTAATAAAAATGAAGAATTTACTCCGATGCCTAAAGCCAAAACTACAAGCGGAGATGATGTTTTGACTATGTGGGGTAATTTATTGGCTAATGTTCCTAGTGCTCCGACTCGAGCTTTGCTTAAACAATGGGCAAAACCTGTAAAAATTTCTTCAGAAGAAGTAATTTTAGCTATTAAAAACGAAATTTATTTACAGCAGTTTGTCTCAGGCAGTAAAAAGGCAGTGTTGCAAAAAGCTGTTGATGATTTACTAGGTCAGGAAAACACCAAAATAACAGTAAGGCTGCCTCATCCAGATGATGTTTTGCCTCAAGGGAATGTGAATATCCCAAAGTCTAATCCGGTGCCGTCTCCGGTTAAAAAGACGGAGACTATTGAAGAATCTCAATCTTTAGATGAATTAAAATCTGAAAAAGTAGATGATGTAAATCAAGAGGATGATTCAGATGTGAATTCAGATGAAAAATTGGTTAATTTTTCTGATATTCATTCTGATACAGTCAATATGGTTATGGATCTTTTTGATGGCAAAGTTATTGAATAAGGAAGTTATTAATTTACCAATAATCTTTGTAAAAACAAAGTGAATTTAGTCGGCTAAATTTTTGTTGTGTAAAACTTAAATGCTTCTAAGCTTTCGCTAAAGTAAGTTTTTGAAAGTCCTGCTTTTTGTTTTAATGAAACTAAAAATTCAGATTTATCAGGAATTACCTCCCATACTTCCGGCAGATATACAGCTTGGTAATTACCGTCTCTTATTATCAGACCGTCTTTTTCAGGAGTAAGTTTATCAAGTAATTCTTTTTCTGTTTCAAAATTAATTTTTTGCGGTTTTGATAATATTGATACCGAAATATCAAGATTATCAAGTTCGTTAATTGTTAATGGAGAAAATCTTGGATCTGAAAATGCAGCAGAATGTGCATTTTTTACAATGTCATTGAATAAGCTCCTGTATGGAATAATTGATCCAATACACCCTCTAAGATTTCCTTTAATTTCTAAAGTGACAAATGAAGCGCCAGATTGATTAAATACTTCAGGATATTTTTTCGGTAGAGAATTCCCGAGGTTTAGCCCGCCTTCTATACTTTTTTTGCATAAATCAATTACAAATTCTTTATGGTATCTTTTTATATATTCACCTTTTACGCCTTCATATAAAAACCATCCTCCGTATCCTACAGTTCTTGAAGTGTCTCCTGTAGCTTCTGAAGAGTTTGTTAAGCCCGATCTTATAAGCGAATAGTCTCTTCCTTTGGCAAAATTTGTAATCGCACAAATTCCTACAGCTCCACATGCCATTTCTGCTTCAAAATTTCTGGTTTCATTATTCTCTATTAGATTTGCTGTGTAATTATCAATTTTTTCTGTTTCTTTGGCTGGGTAAAAGTGGCTTAAATCTGAAGATATCACAAAAGCATTTTCTTTAGAGCCCCAATATTCGCTGATTATTTTACTTATATTATTATAATCTTCACATCCATATAGTACAGGAATAATTTTTGCATCTGGTATAAGTTTTTTTATGAAAGGCAGTTGTACTTCTACTGAATGCTCTTTTTCAAATGCTTGATTATTTATTTCAAAATCGAGTTTATTTAAAATTTCGTTATTAACAACTAAACTGCCAAGCGGTGTATTAAATTGGCTATAATCTGACCGTATGCATCCGAATATTCTTGCGTAATGAGAGGGTGCAAAGATAAAAATATTTTTTACATTCTTATCTAAATATTTAAAGCATTTAGCTGCAACGGAGCCTGAATATATGTAACCTGCATGAGGTACAATTATTGCGCGTGTTTTGAAATCGCTGTCAGTACGATTTTCTTCTAATAAGATATCTAAATAATTATTCAGTTCATTAGCTGTTTTAGGATAGAATGTTCCTGCTGCGTTTTCATATTTTATATTCATAATAATATTATAACTCTTTTCTTATATTTTTTATCGGATAATAAGTTAATAAAATATCAGGTGAAAACATTTTTATTTCATCAAATTGAAAGTTTTTTGCATTAGATATAAGCTCAATTTGTTTCCCGTTGAAAGCTGATTTCCCTGTATTATCAGCTAAAATCTTCGGAGCAATAAAATGATATATTTTATCAGTATATTCAAGAAATTCTCCGTTTAGTATACCCCCTGATTCTAATATTACACTCATTATATTTAATTCATATAGTTTTTTCAGAATAAATTTTATATCAAGTTTATTTTCTATTGTTGGTGTAGGAATGAAGTTTATATTTTTTCTGTTTTCTGGGTATTTTAAATTTTTGTCAAAAAACACATATATGTTTCCTGATTTATAGATATCAGCATTTTTAAAATCTGTTTTTAGTTCTCTATCAAGGACGATTTTATTTTTATGTGCCATATTGGGGTTATCAGCAATAATTGTAGAAGAACTTGTCATAATAGCATCATATTTTTTACGAATTTTTTTTACCTCATTCCTGGCTGATTCTGAGGTAATCCATTTTGAATCACCTGTTTTTGTGGCAATTTTTCCATCTAAAGTCGTTGCGGTTTTTAACGCTACAAAAGTCCTTTTATCTGTCATATTTATAATAAATATTTCATTCAGTTTTTTGCATTCAGGTTCCAAAATTCCTTGAATGACTTCAATTTCTGCCTTTTTTAATTTTTTGATCCCATTTCCTTTGACAATAGGATTTACATCTTCCATTCCTATTACTACTTTTTTTATGCCATATTCAATTATCAAGTCGGCACATGGAGGCGTTTTGCCAAAATGAGAGCAGGGTTCCATATTTACAATTAAAGTTCCGTCTTTTGCTTCGTCTTTGTTTATTTTTAACAAAGCATCTCTTTCAGCGTGATTTTCTCCATATTTTTTGTGATAACCTTTGGAAATAACTTCTCCGTTTTTATTTAGCACAATGCAACCTACCATAGGGTTAGGTGATGTTGCACCTTCTGCAAGTCTTGCTAATTCAATACATTCTTTCATATATGTTTCATATTGTTTCATAATTGAATTTTATCAAAAAATCTGATATAAATAAACTGTTTAGAATAAGAAGGAGTATTATAATGGATATTAGATATTTAGGTCATAGCGCATTCCAATTTAAAGTAGGTGAAAGATGTATTCTAATTGACCCTTATGTAAAACAAAATGACAAATATAACTGGCATGAAGAAAATATTACAGATATTTTTGTGACTCATGGTCATGCAGACCATGTAGGGGATACTATAGAGATTGCAAAAGAAAAAGGTGCTACTGTATCAGCTGTTGTTGAATTGGCAGATTACTTTTCTCGAGAAGGGCTTACTGTAAATCGTGTTAATTTTGGTGGATGGCTGAATTATCCATGGGGACGTGCAATTTTTGTACCTGCTTATCATTCTAATTCTCTGCCTGACGGCTCATATGCAGGTAGTGCAGCAGGTGTAATTTTTGATATCGAAAATACTCGTATATATCATGCAGGTGATACTGCACTTACAAGCGAGATGAAAACTTTAAAAGAGTTATATAGACCAACAATTGCTTTATTACCTATTGGTGGTCATTATACAATGGATGCCGCACATGCTGCTATTGCTGCTGATTGGCTTGGTGTAAAAACTGTAATTCCAATGCATTACAATACATTCCCTGAAATTAAGACTGATTTGGATATGTTCCTTAAATTTATAAATATGAATAATACTAACTGTATGATTTTAAATCCTGAAGATATTAAAAAATAAGCAGTTTAAAATATAAAATAAAAAATTCTTTGCTTTATTTTTCAGATATTGCAAAGAATTTTTTATATTTTAAATATCTTACAATTGATTAATTGAATAAGATTATTGATTGTGTTATTTTAGTTTTGAAAAGAGGCTATATGGATATTTTATTTTTAATAGACAGAGTCGAGTTAAAGTATTTTGAATTTAATAATTTAGTTACAAATTTTTGGCTCATAAGAGAGTTTATAAGAGAAGGTAATCGAGTCTATATAACGACAATTGATAACTTAGGTATATCCAACGAAAAAGCTTATGCACATTGCTATTTAGTTTTTGAAAAGTTAGGTAATATTTTATACAATCATAATTCTCAAAAACTTAATATTGAAGACTTTCAACTTGTAATGTTCAGAAATGATCCTCCTGTTGATTTGGATTATATAAATGCAACATATGTTTTTGATTTTGTAGATAGAAATAAAACAAAAATATTAAATGAGCCTAGAGCCATAAGAGATTTTAATGAAAAACTTCACACAATGATATTCCCAGAATTAATGCCTGAGCATATTGTAACCTCATCAAAATCTGATATTATTGAATTTTTAAATAAAAATGATGAAATAGTATTGAAACCTCTGAATAGATGTTTTGGTGCGGGAGTAATGACACTTAAAAAAGGTGATAAAAACACTGCTGTAATAATAAATTCAATGACTAATTACGGTTCTACTCTAGTTATGGTGCAGAAATATCTCTCAAAGGCAAAATATGGCGATAAAAGAGTACTGTTCTTAGGGGATAAGGTGCTTAATTACTGTGTGCAAAAGCTCCCATCTAATGATGATTTTAAATTTAATGAGCATTGTGACAGTAATATTATAAAAGCAGAACTTTCTTCAGAAGAAAAAGAGCTGTTCTTACCTGTTGCAGCTAAACTTAATTCTATGGGCTTGCCTATGGTTGGATTGGATGTAATTGATGGAAAAATTATAGAAATAAATGTGACAAGTCCTTGTTATTTTATTAAAGAAATTAATAATCATTTCAATGTAGAGTTAGAAAAAGAGATTGCAAAATTTGTCATTAGTCGGACGAAAAATGACAAAATCCTATCAGGTGTCTGATAGGATTTTTGATATCAGTTTTTTTAAACTTACTTTACTCTTGAAAATACTTCAACATCTACATCATCAAAAGTATTAGTATTAAAGTATGCGCAAGATGCAACCATAGCAGCATTATCAGTGCAATATTTCATAGGAGGAGCAAAAACTTTATATCCGTCATTTGCAAAATCAAATATTTTTTTTCTGATTTCAGAATTTGCTGCAACTCCTCCTGCGATAACAACTTGATCATAACCTTTTTCTTCTACTGCTTTTTTTAATTTTTTAGCAAGTGTAGAGGATACTGTCTCTTGGAAACTTGCACAAATATCATTAATTATATTTTCAGGAAGATCGTTTTGAGCATCAGAAATCTCTGATTTTAGATTTTTAACCAGTCGCAATACGGCAGTCTTTAATCCGCTGAAAGAAAAATTATAGCCGTCTACTTTTCCTTCAGGTAATTTGTATGCTTTTGGGTTTCCCAGCTGAGCGAGCTTATCAAGTCTTGGACCTCCAGGATAGGGAAGTCCGATTAGTCTTGCAACTTTATCATAAGCTTCACCTACAGCATCATCAATAGTCTCACCCAAAATAGTCTGATCTGAATATGATTTTACATCAATAATTTGAGTATGTCCGCCACTTACCAAAAGTGCCATAAATGGCGGTTTTAGTTCTGTGTCAATATAATTCCCGCAAAGATGTGCGTTCAAGTGGTTTACCCCAATAAAAGGTTTGTCATATACAAGTGCCAAAGTCTTTGCTGCATTCAATCCTACTAAAAGACATCCGACAAGTCCTGGTCCCACAGTGCCTGCAAAGGCAGTTATGTCATCTGGAACTATTCCGGCATTTCCTTTAGCTTGTCTGAAAGTCTCTTCTATAACCAGATTAATACTTTCCAAATGTTCTCTAGCTGCAATTTCTGGGATTACACCTCCAAATTGTTGATGTGTTTTTATTTGAGATGCTACAACATTAGCTATGACTTCTCTGCCGTTTTTAACTAGCGCACAGGCTGTTTCATCACAACTTGATTCAATAGCCATTATATAATTGTCATATCCGCTTTCAGGACCTATTTGAATTTCTTTATTCGTAAATAGTGTATTTTTTATATTTTTCATAGTAATATAATACTACAAACAAAAAGTTAGGGATAAAATGTTATTTTTAGATAAAACAAAAATAAGAATAGTATCAGGTCGCGGCGGTAATGGAATGGTAGCTTGGCGGCGTGAAAAATATGTTGATAAAGGCGGACCTGCCGGCGGTGACGGTGGAAAAGGCGGTGATGTATACCTAATTGCTGATGAAAATATGTCCACTCTTATGGATTTTAAATATAAATCAGTTTTTAAAGCTGAAGCAGGTGAAAATGGTGGTATTAAAAATTGCCATGGTCGTTGGGCTAAGGATTTATACATAAAAGTTCCGGTAGGGACAGTCGTAAAAGATGTAAAAACTGGTAATGTAATAGCTGATTTGGTGGAACATGAACAAAATGTTCTGGTCGCTCAAGGCGGTAGAGGCGGACGTGGAAATGCCAGGTTTGCAACAGCTCAAAAACGTGCTCCGCAGTTTTGTGAGCCTGGTGAGCCAGGAATTGAGCGTGAATTAGTTTTAGAGTTAAAATTAATTGCAGATGTTGGTCTTTTAGGGATGCCCAATGCTGGAAAGTCTACTCTTATCAGTAGGATTAGTTCTGCTAAACCAAAGATAGCAGATTATCCATTTACAACTTTGGTGCCTAATTTAGGGGTAGTGAAAGGTCTAAATGGTGATGGATTCGTTGTTGCTGATATACCAGGATTAATTGAAGGGGCATCAGAAGGGGTCGGACTAGGACATGATTTTCTAAGACATGTCGAAAGATGTCGTTTCTTAGTACATCTTATAGACACAACAGAAGAAAATCCGTTCGAAAATTACAAAATTATAAATAATGAATTGGAAAAGCATTCACACAGACTGGCATCATTGTATCAAATTATTGCTTTGAATAAGATTGATTCAATTGATGACGTGATTAAAATTAAACTTCTTAATCAGTTTAAGAAAGTATCATCAGATGTGTTTTTAATTTCTGCAGTTACTGGAGAAGGGGTACAGGAATTGGTAAATAAAATGTCTGAAATGGTTGAAAAAATTGAAAAACCTGTATCTGAGATTATAGTAGAAGAAGATTTAGGTGCATATAATAACGATGATAGTGAATATGAAATAACAAAAGCTTCAAAGGATACATATATAATTATAGGCGGTAAAATTGGACGTCTTGCAAAGGTAACTGATGCAAGAAATACAGAACAGGTAATCAGATTTCAAAATATTTTGACAGGTATGGGTGTTTTTGACAGACTAAAAGCTATGGGTGTAAAAGACGGTGATACTATAATTGTCGGACATTTGGAATTTGCTTACTATGCTGATGAATTTTACGGGTAATAACTTGCTTTTTGTGGTTAAATCTAGTAGAATTAGTAAAAAGGGGACATTATGAAGTGCTATAAATCAAAATGGATTCTGACATCAGAAGGTGAAATTTTAAAAGATTACGCAATTGTCGTTGATGAAGGAAAAATAATTGATATAATACCTAATTCACAGGTGAATTTTGAGGAAAAAGTTGTAAAAGAATTAGGAAATGCTGTAATTACCCCTGGGTTTATTGATTTGTTTACGCAATATCAATATACTGATATAGGTGCGTTAAAGCCTACTCATATGAAAAATAAGATAAAGAAGTTTTTTCAAACTATTGCCAAAAAGTATACTTTTGCAGGTGTAAAACCTGATAATTATTCACTAAAGTGGGCAAATATTTTAAGTGAATATTATGCAATGGATAGAGCAGAAAAGATAGAATCATTTAAAAAAGGTATTGAAGCTTCAATAAAAGCTGGTACTACTTGTATTGCTCAGGTATCAAAAGAATATAAATATTTTGATATAATTAATAAAGTGCCTATAAAAAATTACCTTTTCTTTGAAGTGTTTGCAGATAGCTCTGATAAAAGTAAAAGAAAATTTAAAGATCTTAGAGATAAAGTTGAGGATCTTATCTATCACAAAGGTGAAAATACCCATATCGGTATTATGCTAAATTCAATTCCTGGAGTGCATAAAAAACTGTGGGAATTGTTTTCTAAATATTGCAGAAAACATAATATGCTTTTGATGACAAGATTTGCAGAATCTCAAGATGAAATTGAATGGCTAAAATTTGGTTTTTCAGATATAGATTTGTTGCATAAATTTATGGGATTTAGGAAAATAACTCCATATACAAAAGGTCTAAATCCAGTGTCTTATCTCGATAATTTGAAAGTCTTAACAAAAAAAATAATTGTTACAAATGCAAATTATGCTGATGAAAATGAGTTAAAACAGTTATCAGAGACAGGTGTAAAATATGTTTATCAACCACTATATTCTGAAGAAATTTGTAATAAAAAACTCGATTTTGCAACAGTATTGAATTATTTCAAAGAAAATTTCGGATTTTCAACACAAAGTTTTGCAGAAAATAAATCATTCAGTCTTTTAGAACTTGCAAATGAAGCTAATAAAGAAATAGAATTACCCATTGATGAGCTTTTAAAATACATAACTATATATCCAGCAAAAATTCTTCGTCTTGAAAATACAACAGGATCTATAAAAATAGGTAAAGATGCCGATTTTAATGTATTTAAACTGCCAGATGGGGAAGATTTTACTGCGTTGAAAACTATATCAATACCTTATTCTACTTATTCAAAAGGTAGAAAACTAATAAAAGCAGGAAATGTAAGGTTTACTCTATGACAATAATTAATGAAAAATTTACAGTGCATACAAAAGGTAATACTCATATAATTGATATTACCCAAAATGTGCAGAATTCTGTCTATTTGCATAATCTACAAAATGCTGTGGTGTATGTATATGTTGCTGGTAGCACCGTATCGATTACAAATATTGAGTATGAACCGGGATTATTAAAAGATTTGCCTGAGGCTTTAGAAAAAATTGCATCTGTAAATTCAGAATATCATCATGATGAGACCTGGCATGATGGTAACGGTTATGCACATCTACGTGCTTCAATAGTCGGCAATAGTACAATGATTCCCTTGATTGACGGGGCACTTCAGTTAGGTCAATGGCAGCAAATAGTTTTAATCGATTTTGATAATAAAGCTCGTACTAGAACTGTGTATGTCCAGATTGTATACTAGCGAGTTTGTTTCGTTTAAGTTTATGTATCCAATATTGACTTATGCCTGATAGTAAGTTATAATAGGAATATGTATTAGAATTTAATTATAGATAAGAATATATACTGATTTTATATAATAAATGCCAAATAAGTCTAAAAATATTTAAAAGGTGAATAGCGTATGAATAAAACGAGGATTTTGGGCGGGTTTTCGCTGGTTGAAATGATGTTATTGCTTCTGATTGTCTCATTGATGATAGCATCAGGTGTTGCTGTTATTTCAAAACGTCATGTTAAAGTACCACGTCTAGCTATGCATGGTGCATATATGTGTTATTATAAAAACGGTAACCTTCACGCTGAAAGATACGTAGGCTCAGGTCTTACTAAAAAGATATTTGATGAAGATGTAGCTGAATGTGTCTTTACACCCCCTGAAAAAGTTGCGTATTTGCATATCCAAGCTACCGGCGGTGGTGGAGGCGGTGGAGATTCAGGCTATACTGGTGGTTCCGTCGTGCAGCGTAAATCTGCAGTTGAAAAAATTTCACCTTTTGGTATAACTGCGGGCTTACTTGAGCTGAAAGGTATTTATGAATCAAGTTTAAGTGCTTTGGGTGGTACTATTTCTGCATATGCAGATGCTAAAGGTAAAAAAGGCGATGCAGGTGCAGGTGGTAATCTTTGGTATATTGTACAGGAATGTGGAAGTGGCAGTTGTCTTGTAAAAAGGGATTGGAAGTATACTGGTCATAGAGATAGAGAATGTAAATATAACTACACTACAAAGTATTATACATATGATCAATATCAATACTATTATACTTGTACTAAACAAAGATCTGGTGGTGGTTGGAGTGCCTCAGATTGTCCAGCAGGTAAAACTGAAGAATATGTATCTGCAACATGTGGTTATGATACTTGCGGTACTTACGATTGGGAAAGTTGTTCTTATTTAGAGTCTAAGTCTACATGCGACAGAAGCTGTAGTGAGCAACGTGTATATTGTTATAATAAAGAAGTCTCCGGAAACTGTGCTAATTGTACTAACTATATAACTGATAGTGATGGTAAAAAAATATGTAAGTCTACGTCATATATAAAAACTGGCAAATGCACTTCTGGAACTAAATATATTTACTGTAGTAGTGGTGAAAAGCAATGTTGGTCTGGCGGTAAAAAATATTTAGGTACTTATAAAAATTGTAAATATTATGACGACTATTGCTATGATTCGTCTCATACCTGTAAGATTAAATATAATGTTCCATACAGTAGTGATTCATGTAGTACATATAGCGAAAAATTAACTGTTAATACAACAGATTATTATGCAAAAGATACAGATCAGTATCCAAACTATATACAAAAAGAGAATGACCCTCCAGCAGATTACTTAGCTGACGCAAACAGAACTAAAGCAGAGCGTAAGTTGGTCAGAGACAAAGGTGAACAGGTTTCAATATGTAATTACGGAAACCCTACTAAATTTACGGGTGTTGCTGATGGTATATTCGGCTCATTCGTTAGCAGCGATGGCGTTGGTGTCAACTGTACTACTGCAGGAATAGCAGAAGCTTTTGGTGATGACATATTCCCGGTAACTACTTCATTAAATCCTGTCAGTGCAAAATTCAATGCTATTGACTATGAAGTTTCTTCAAAAGAAGTATATGGCGGAGACGGTCTGTTATTTGACCGATCAGAAGAATTCGATAATCCATATGGTACTGTATGTTATAATACTGTGGGAGGCTCTTGCGGTACTGGTGATAAGAACGGTACTACGGATTCACAATACAAAAATCCGATAACTGGAGAGACTTTCCAAACAAAAGAATATATTGATGTTGGCTGTAATATGGGTGGAGCATCAGGTGCTGATATAAGTGATTCATATTATACACAAGATGAGGATGAATGTTCAGGTAAAGGTAATTTTGATTCATTGGGTGGTAGAATAACTTGCTCAAATTGTTCATCAAGCAAGTATATTACAACATCAAGTGCATGTGTTGAACCGTCAAATATACAACAAGGTTCATATTGTATGTACAGCTATGGAGATGGTGGCGGTTCTGGCTGGAAAGGAACGGAATCAAATACAGAAATTGGTAATGGTGATGGTTCTTCTTATACCAAAGGTGAATGTATGTATCGTGCAGAGGTTGCAGAAGGTGGAAGAGCCGGAGTTGGTACTCAGTGTACTGTAGGCCCAGTTGCTGCAGGTATCGGTCTGTCATATCAGGGATTTTCTTCAGTATTACCTGGTATCAGGGGTAGTGATGTAAACTGTACAACTAATGGTAAAGCTGTAAAGGTTTTATATACTGAATCAGAATGGAAAAACCAGCCTAGTTGTTATGCTGAAAACGGAACAAATTCTGTAGGTTCTGCAACAGTAACATTAAATGGTGAAACTTGTACGGCAAATATCGAAGCTCCAACATTAGGTAAAGGTGCTAGAAAAGAGGCTACTGGTGCAACTGATGTTATCCCAGGAGGAAGTGTTGAGAACGGAAACGGTAAAAATGGTACTACTGACGGATCCGTTAAAGGTGGCACCTCTGTTGGTGACCAGCACGTTGGATATATAGTTAGTGGCAAAGGTGAGAATTATAAATATTCTTACCAATATACTTGGGATACAAATTATATGCAGTACGGTGAAGGCGGAGATGCAGGTGAATACAAAGTAAAAATTGTACGTGCTGTAAAAGATAAAGCTTTAAATATTGTAGTTGGTCGCGGCGGTGCTGCTGGTGCTAACGGTACTGGTGCAAGTGGTCAAAATGGCGGTGATACTGTAATTGAAGGTGTTTTAACTGCTAAAGGCGGTGCTGGTGGTCCTGGAGGACTTACAACACCAGTTGAGCAAATGCCTTATTTTATGGGTACTTCAGCTGAAGGTTTTGACTATTCAAGAGGTCAATCTGGTACTGATGGTGGTAAACATAATAATCTTAATATTAAATCAAATATTATGAATTTAGTGCTTCCTGTCGACAACTTCGCTTTACAAAAATGGGTCATGGCATCTGGTGAAGGCGGTAACGGTGGTGGTTCTCAGAATTACTGCTGGGCAAGTGAATGGATTAAATGGTTTGAAGGGCAAGAGCTTAGTGAGTCAATATATGAAGATCAATTTGACTGTAACCGTGCAACTGATTGGTCAGCAACGCCAGCAGCAGAGAATGGTATTGATGGGCTTGTATTAATCAGGTGGTAATTTAATATTATTAATAATTTTAAGGGAGATATCATAAACGATATCTCTCTTTTTAGTATAAAAAAGCTCTTGTATTTAAGTTGTGTTCTTGTTAAAATCTAAAACATCGTACGAAATATAAAAGAAGGGATATTTATGACACAAAGAGTTTTATTATGTATTATGGACGGATGGGGAATTAGTAAAGTACATCCTGAATATGATGCAACTAAGCTTGCTCATCCTGTAAATGTAGACAGACTTGAAAAAGAAGAAAAATTTATAAAAATCCATGCAGATGGTGAATATGTAGGGCTTCCTGATGGACAAATGGGAAATAGCGAAGTAGGTCATTTAAACCTTGGAGCTGGAAGAATTGTATACCAAGAGTTATCAAAGATTAATAATGCTATTAAATCAGGTAATTTTTTCGAAAGAAAAGCTTTTTTAGATGCAATAGCTCATGTTAAAGCTAATGATAGTTCACTTCATATTTACGGTCTTGCATCAGATGGCGGAGTCCATTCAGCATTAGGTCATATTTTAGCTTTAATAAAACTAGCTGCCGATAATGGGCTTAAAAAGGTATATGTTCACGCATTTTTAGATGGTCGTGATACACCGCCTCAAAGTGCAATGACTTTCTTGCAACCAATAGAAGAAGAATTAAAAAAATATAACCTTCCTCCAATAGCTACAATATCAGGCAGATATTACGCAATGGATCGTGATAATCGTTGGGATAGAATTGAAAAGGCATATAATGCTTTGTTGCTTGGAGAAGGAGAGAAAGCTGCTACTGCTGAAGAAGCTGTAAAACAATCTTATGCAAAAGGAAATAATGATGAATTCGTTTTACCGACAATTATAGGAGATGAGAATTCAAGAATAAAGGATAATGATGCTATAATATTTTGGAATTTCAGACCTGATAGAGCAAGAGAAATTACAAAGGCAGTTAATTTTGAGAATTTTGACGGATTTGCAAGAAAAGCTGTAAGAAAAAATCTTTGCTATGTTTGTATGACAGAATATGATGAAACTTTTACATTCCCTGTTGCATTTGGAAAAGAAAGAATGACAAATATTTTAGGCGATGTTTTGGAAGCAAATGGTATAAAACAATTCAGAACAGCAGAGACTGAAAAATATGCGCATGTTACATTCTTCTTTAACGGCGGAGTTGAAGAGCCTCAGCCGAATGAGACCAGAGTTTTAGTCGCATCACCTAAGGTCGCAACTTATGATTTGCAGCCAGAAATGAGTGCTAGAGAAGTTTGTGAGAATGTACTAAAAGCTATCGAGGATCCAAAATACGGCTTTATTCTGGTAAACTTTGCTAACCCAGATATGGTTGGACATACCGGTGTATTAGAAGCTGCTATTAAAGCTGATAAAGTCGTAGATGAATGTGTCGGTAAAATTGCAGATGCTTGTAAAAATCATGATATAATAATGCTTTTGACTGCTGACCATGGAAACTCAGAAGTTATGGTAAATTACGAGACTGGCAAGCCAATGACAGCCCATACGACTAATGAAGTGCCTTTTGTTCTAATAAATGCACCAAAGAATATTCAACTAAAAGCGACTGGTGCTTTATGTAATATCGCACCTACAATTTTAGATTTGATGGGTATTGAAAAACCGAAAGAAATGGATTGTGAATCTTTGATTAAAAAGTAGGTTGTAGGGAAAAGATTGATGATGACTCAAAAAATTTTCGATATAGATTTTTCATTTAAAAAAAATAATGTGGATGAATTGTTCTTTAATCTCTCTGAAAATCCTGAAGGATTCAAGAATAAGGATTTTCGCTATACATTGAGTCTAATTTATCAAACTGTAGAAGATGAATTTAAGGATGTATTTTTGAGTCCTTATACCCCAGCTAGAAATACCAATTTCTTTTTAGTTAATGATAACGATAAGCTATCTTTTTTCGTTACTCCGACAAATAATTTTGAATATTATTTAAAATCAAAAGGTTCATTATTCAGATTCAGATCTCAAGTTTTGGGTGATTATGTAGGATATCCTATGAGTTTGGATTTAGTAATGGATTATTTTGGAGGATTTGGTGATGTAATCGACTTGGATGCTGTTACTCCTACGTTTATATATATGAATAATCTTACTCATTTTGTAATGAAATTGATTGAAAAGTTATATTTCATTCCGACAGTAAAAAGGTACGGTCAAATGTTTAGGATTGTATATGAGCCTATAATTTCAAATCAGCAGCTTGCCAGAATTATTAATATATTTGATGAAAATATACCCGAAGACCTTTTTATAAAAGGAGAGAAACCTAAAAATTTTGTTAATGATTTTATTTATAATTATTTAAATTATGTATTATATAAATTTTTAGGGATAAAAGCCTATAAATTCAAAGATGTAAAATCTGGAACATATATGATAAAAGATTTGGAACAACGTTCTCAGATGAAAGGAATGGATATTGCAGAGAATTTTTCTCAATGGTTTGATGAATTATATTTAGGAAAATATGATGTAATACCATTTTTCAAAATTGACAGAATTGAAGATGAGTTATTCAGATTAAAAGTTCATATAAAAAATCGAAAAACCGGTGAAAGTGTTCTTGTTGACGATTTGTATACTGAAGATGAGATATTTGGTGCAAATTCAGCGGATATTTCAAGAATAGTTGAAAAACAACTCAATTATGCAATTCGTTATATGCCAGAGCTCGAAGATCTTTTTGAAGATGAATCAAAGCTCGCGTTGGATTTAAATTTAAATGAAGTATATAAAATCATTACTCAAACTGCTTATTATTTACAAAAAGCTCAGATTGAAGTAATTTTACCGAAAGAGCTTGTAAATATAGTTGTGCCAAGAGCTTCAATTAATGCTAAAGTTAAAGCATCTCGTTCTAAAGATTTGGCAGATATCTTTAACAATACATCATCATCTCGTATAGCTTTAGATGATATTTTAGAATTTTCTTATGAGATTGCTATCGGCAATGAAAAAATTTCCTTAGAAGAATTTAATAAATTAGTAGAAGGAAGTAATGGTCTGATAAAGTATAAAAACAAGTATGTATTAGTTGATAAAGAAGAAAGTAAAAAAATATTTGAGCAGATAGCAAAAGCAAATTTAAAATCTTTATCCCGTATGGAGCTGATACATGCATCGATGTCAGGGCAGTTGGATCAATATGATTTCGATTATGACAGTGCATTTGCAAAAGTTATCCAAGATTTTACAAAGCCTGTGGAGGTTACCCCGCCAGATGCTTTAAACGGTGAGCTTAGACCTTATCAAATGACAGGTCTAAAATGGCTTTGGACAAATGTTTCAAAAGGGTTTGGAGTCTGTATGGCTGATGATATGGGTTTGGGAAAAACAATCCAGGTAATTAGTCTTATTCTCAAAATGAAAGAGGAAGGTACTCTCACAAAGCCTGTACTTGTAATTTGTCCGACTACGTTAATGGGAAATTGGATGAAAGAATTGCAAATGTTTGCTCCATCATTGGATGCAGTTGTCTATCATGGAGCAGAACGTCAGCTTGATATCAAACATGATGTAATTTTGACAACTTATGCAATTATGCGAATAGATGTTGAAGAGTTGAAAAAACAGCAGTGGGGTATGGTAATTGTAGATGAAGCTCAAAATATTAAAAATCCAGATACTGCACAAACTCTTGCAATAAAAATGTTAAAAGCTGATGTAAAAGTAGCAATGACGGGTACTCCGGTAGAAAACCGTTTGACAGAATTGTGGAGTATATTTGATTTTATCAATCAGGGATACTTGGGTAGTCTTAGAGATTTCCAAAAGAGTTATGCAATACCTATTGAAAGATTTAAAGAAAATTCGCGTGCCGCAAAGTTAAAAATGTCAATTTCTCCATTTGTTTTGAGAAGATTAAAAACTGATAAACATGTAATAACTGATTTGCCTGAGAAGATGGTTATCAACGATTACTGTTATCTGTCAAAATCTCAAGCTGTTTTATATGAAAAAACTCTAAATGAAATGATGGAAAAAATTAGCGGATTTACAGGTATCAACAGACGCGGTAATATATTTAAACTTATTACAGCACTTAAACAAATTTGTAACCATCCTTATCAGTTCTTAAAAGGTGGAGAAATAAGTAAAGAACTATCTGGAAAAATGGATAAATGTATTTCTACAGTGCAAAGTATTCTCGATAATAACGAAAAAACATTAATCTTTACTCAATATAAAGAGATGGGTGATATATTATGCAAGGTTATAAATGAAGAATGTAATACAGAGCCTTTATTTTTCCATGGATCTTTAACCGTTCCTCAACGTGAGGAATTGATTGAAAAATTCCAAAATGATGATGATGCAAAAGTTATGATTCTTTCACTTAAAGCCGGAGGTACAGGTTTGAACCTTACAAGTGCAACGAATGTAATTCATTATGACTTATGGTGGAATCCTGCGGTTGAAGATCAGGCAACGGACAGGACTTATCGTATTGGGCAGGATAAAAACGTTATGGTACACCGTATGATTACGCTAGGCACATTCGAGGAGAAAATAGATGAGATGTTAAAATCCAAAAAAGAGCTTGCTGACTTGGCTGTATACGAAGGTGAAAAGATTATTACTGAACTTTCAGACGAAGAAATTTACGAAATATTTACATTATCAGCTTAATTTTAAACGCAAGCTGATTTGTTCTCTTGTATCTATCTTATCCACGGGTAATCATCAGGAATTTTCCAGCCGTTCGCTTTAATAAGTGCAGCACAGCCGTGTCTGTTTCCTTTATTTTTATCGTAACAACCGTTTTTAAGGTTTGTTATCGAACTGCCTGAATAACATGGTTCTACCATCATTTTTGTTGGACTATATACAAATAAAAATTGGTTTTCACCGTCATATTGTCCAAGTTCGCAGATTTCATAGTTCAAACAGTAAAAAATGTATAGATTGCTTTTACCTGTGATATCAGATGACCCGCTCATAAAGCTGTTAAATCCGCTTCCATCAATAAATGCAACTTTATAATAATCACTGTGTTTATCAGCACCTTCATCATGTATTGTTTTTATATATTTCGTGATATTTTCTTTATACCACTTTTCAATGTATTCAGCATTTGCTGCATCGGTTTTGTTTGTGTTATCAATAAGAATTTCACCGTGCTCTGCAATAGACATTCTTATTGCCTGATTCATGACTGAATAAAATTTGGCAAGTTTTGTTTCGGCAGCTTTTCGTTTGTATTTAGTTATAATCGAGGGTAAAGTTATTGCCACAATTATCCCTATAATTCCAAGCGTAATTAAAACTTCAGCCATAGTAAATGCTTTTTTCATTTTTCCTCCATGACACCTAAAGGTGGTAGTTAATACAATAAAAATGTACCACAATAGGTGGTATGAAACAAGAAAATCTTAACAGATTTACAATTCTTAAAAAGTTAGGTGAAAATGTAAGAAAAGCGAGACTTAGCAAGGGGCTTTCTCAAGAGGATTTAGCATTTCAAATTGATTCGGCTAGAAATTTTATTGGTTGTATTGAGCGTGGTGAAAAGGCATCTTCAATTATAACCTTGTGTAGAATTGCAAAAGCTTTAGAATATGACGTTGTTGATTTAGTTAAAAATATTAATATTTAAAAATGAATATTAAATAAATTTTAAAATTTATTTATCTAAGTAAGAAAATTGTTAGAGCCTTCCTATAAAAATATTTATACTTTTGCTTAATTTTGTGATATAAGAATACTATAGGATATGTCTAAAGGAAAATTAAATATGAAAATACATTCAACCCCGAAAGAAAATTACAATCCTGTCTATACAGGCAATTGGTTCAAATCATTTTCAATGTCTGTATCTAAAATGTTTGAACCAAAGCAGATTTTGACTGAAAAAAGCTGTAGTTATATAAAAAAAATAGAAGATATTGCTTCTAAAAAGTACGATAGAGTCTCAAGAACCCCTGTTATTTTAAGTGTGAAAAACGGTGACAAAGAATTTTCTTTTAAATATAACAACTCCGTATGGCATAGAATTCACATGAGCAAAAAAGGTGAAGAATTATGTGATTTTGAAATATTGCATGTAAAAAATGATAATGAGTATGCATTTTATTCAACGGGCGGGTATCCTTGTAAAATTACTGATGAAAGATTTATAAAAAAGTATAATAATCTATTAGAAGATTGGGTGCCAAGACTTATAAAACAGTATGAAAAGCTTGAAAAAAAACAGACATCTTGAAATTTATTTTTATTTGGTTTATAATCAAATGTATAATGTACAAAAGGACCATAAAGGTGGTGAAAATATAAATGGCAGAAGTAAAAGTTGGCGAAAACGAATCAATTGAAAGCGCTCTAAGACGTTTTAAGAAAAAAATTCAAAAAGCCGGAATTCTTTCAGAAGTTAAAAAACGTGAAAGATATGAAAAACCAAGCGTAAAAAGAAAACGCAAATCAGAAGCTGCTCGTAAACGTAAAGTTTAGTCAGTGAAGTATATAAATAGTTAAAAGAGCGAAGATTAAATCTTCGCTCTTTTGTTAATAATTGAAAATGTTTTTTATTATTTCGTTTCAATAAAATTTGTATTAGGTATAAAATTATTTTTTGTATCGTTGATTTCAATTTTGTTAATAATATTAGCACGTTTTTTGCGGAATAACATATCAACAAAAGCTTCCAATCTTGTGATAAAACCTGCTTCACCTGTTTGTTCGTCAATAGTTAAATGTAAAAGCGGTTTTCCGAAATGTTTTGCTTTTCTTTGAATTCTTTCGACCATCAACGAGTCAGGTCCGCAACCGAAAGCTGTGAGCGTTATTATACCGTCTATGCGATTATCTTTGAGATAATGACCGGCTGTTCCTGTCATTTCATATTCATTTGCCCAGTATCTTTCTTCTCCAAGCGTTGCAATTCCTTCATCCATTTGCTCATTTGATAACTGTAATGAGGTTACAACTTTTACATCCATTTTTTCAAGTTTTTCAATAATTTTCATAGAGGTACGTTCATCATAGATATTATATCCATGCGATACTAGAGCAACTGAAATCGGATATTCTTTAGTTTGGTTTTCAATAAAGATTTTACCTTGCAGTGCGTAATTCATTGCTTTTTTATAACTCATACCAGACTTGGTCATTATAAAAAAGTTATTGTAGCATCGCCAACCTGCTTTAGATGCTTTTTTAATGATATTTTCATCAGTTATATCAAAGTATGCAGCAATCTCTTTTAAAAATTCATAAAGTCCTTGATTTTTTTCTGATTTATCAAGAGTTGCTTCAATCATTGTAAAATCTTTTTTTACAACATTTCTTACTAAATCGGGTAATCCTCTTATTTTAGAGCAATTGTATATCTTGTGTGCTACAGATTGCAATGAAGGTACAAAAATTTTATCAATTCCTTTGTCTAATAAATTTAGTATGTGACCAATGTAAACTTTAATAGGAAGACAAGTCTCTGTCACTACAAGAGCTGAACCTTTTGACATTGTCTGTTTAGTTGTAATATCAGATAAAACAATTTTTATACCCAAATCTGTAAAAAATCCGTAATAAAAAGGGTAATTGTTGTAAAACGACATAGCTCGGGGTATACCAATAACTTTTTCATTTTGTTTAGTGTTTTCCACGATTTTCTCCCAATTGGTTATAAGTTGAAATTTCTACTACCGTAATAATACTTCAAAAAGAAATAAAAAGCTACAAATATAATAAAAATTTAATAAATATTTTCAAATAGGCTCTATTTATTGTAAAATATTGAAGAAAGGAAAAATTTGTGCCTCATTTTTTTATAAACTCTAATAATGTCAATAGAAACAGAATAATTATTGATGATCGTGAAAACTATACTCATATTGCAAAATCATTACGGGCAAGGGTAGGTGAGCCTTTGTTGTTAATTGATGAAAAAAGAATCCAATATGAAACTGTAATATCTCAAATATCTTCTAATAAAATAGAATTAGATGTAAAAAAATCATATTATTCAGAGCGAGATTTAAAGTTTAATTTATTTTTGGCTCAGAGTCCTTTAAGAAGTGATGCACAAAATTTTGTAATAGAAAAAGCTACAGAGCTGGGTGTAAGAGCTGTGATACCGGTTATTACTGATAATTGTGCTTTGAATAGAGCTGTTGTAGAAAAGAAAATTGATCGTTGGAATAGAATTATGTATGAGGCTTCTAAACAGTGTGAAAGAGCTGTGATTCCAAATTGTGAAAATGCAACAGATTTATTATCAATAATTTCATCAGACAGATTTGATAAAATAATTGCTTTTTGTGAAAGAAAGGCTGATTTATCATTAAGATATTTTATGCAAAAGTCCCCAATCAAAAAAGATGAAAATGTTTTGGTAATCATAGGTCCAGAAGGCGGTTTCTCAAACAAAGAGTTTGAATTATTTGAGGAAAAATCAATACCTATGCTGACGTTGGGAAATTTGATTTTAAAAGCTGAAACTGCTGTTACTGTCGCATTAGGAAATATTATTTATGAATATGAAAATAGTTAAAAAAATAAATAATGATGAAATATTATCAAAAATAATAAATAACTTTGATGAGCAAATTTATTTAGTGGGTGGTTCTGTAAGAGATTTTTTACTTGATAAGTCTACAAATGACCGTGATTTAATTCTTTTAAATTCAGATCCGAAAGAATTTTCTTTAAAACTAGCAGATTTTTTTGATGCTACTTTTGTTACTTTAGATGATGTAAATAAAATTTATCGTGTAGTTTTGAAAGATAAAATTAATTATATTGATATTACAAATGCTATTGAATCCAATCTTGAGAAAGATTTGAAAAGACGTGATTTAACAATAAATGCAATAGCTTATGATATGCGTAAAAATGAAATTGTTGATATAGTGGGCGGGGTTTCAGATTTAAACAATAAAATTTTAAGAGTTATTGATGAAAAAAATTTATTGGATGATCCGCTGCGCTTACTTCGTATATTCAGATTTCAAGCCCAAACTGGTTTTGAAATCGATTCAAATACTTTATCCTATGCTCAAAAATATATTGAGTTGATAAAAAATCCTGCAATAGAAAGGATTAATTATGAGATTATGCATCTTTTTAGCGGAATGTATTCTGATATAGCCCTAAAAAGTATGGATAATATTAGATTGCTTGAGAGGATATTTCCAATAGTAAAAGAATTAAAAAAAGTTCCGCCAAATTCACATCATCATCTAAGACTTTTTGAGCACTCTGTTGAGACATTGCGTCAAATAAATTTAATTTATGAAAAATCTTCAAAAGAAGTTAAAGTGCATCTCGAAAAAATAGATTTTGGTGGATACACAAGGCTGGCTCATTTGAAACTGGCAGGTTTTTTGCATGATGTTGGAAAATACCAAACTTGGACTATTGAACCCGATACTGGACGTCATCGATTTATAAAACATGATGATCTTGGGGCAAAAATGGTAGTAACTATTTTAAGAAAGCTATCATTTTCAAACAAGCAGATTGATTATATTTCTACTATGATTAAAAATCATATTTACCCATCTTCACTGATGTCTTCTCCTGAGGTGAATGAAAAAATTATGATGCGCTATATAAGGAAGCTGGATACAAATTCGATTGATGAAATTATTCTTGCTCAAGCAGACCGCCTATCAGCAAGAGGTCCTGAAATTTCTGAAGAATTGGTGCAGAATAATTTGAATTCATTGAATAAGCTTTTGAATTTTTATCTTGAAATAAGGGATTCTTTAGAGCCTTTACCTAAACTTTTAGATGGCAATGAGGTTATGAGAATTTTGAATATTACTCCATCTCCAAAGTTAGGACAAATCATGAATGCATTGCATGAGGCTCAAATTAATGGGGATATTCTTACTAAAGAGCATGCTATAAATTTTGTTAAAAACCTCAATTAGTATATACTCCGTATACAAATGTTTTAAATAATAAACGTATTTGTTACAATTATTTACATTTTCTTCTTATGTATTTTTATAAATTTTCACTGGGTATTTATAAACCAAACCTTGTTTGTGATATGTAAAAATTATAAAAAGGCTTAAAAACTTGTAAAATTAAAAAATCATTCAAAAATTCTTCTTAATATCTCTTTAACATTTACATATATATGCGCAATTTTTAATGTTCACCGCTTTTAATATGAATGTGCTGTTGTTATAATATGTGTGTAAAATAAAACCAGACAATTTTATGATAGAAAAAGTTAGTATAAGTAGCGTAAATAAAAAGAATACCCCTGAAAAGAGTATTACAAATAATAAGATTGTAAAACAACCAACTTTTGAAGGTGGTATTGTCGATTTGTTGGTAAAAGGTGTTCAAAAATGTGAAGAACATCCAATGCTTAATGTTTCAGTATTAGATTTATCTACAGCAATTATTCCAAGAACTATTGTAGAGACATATGCAGGCTCAAAGAAAAAAGATGAAAATGGTAATCCTATACTGGATAAAGATGGTAAAGAAAAAAGACAATTAAATATATTTGGCGGATTTGAAGCTTTTAGAAGAGAATTTTCAGGACTTTTTATTAATTGTATTTTGCCTAGCTTTGTCGTAATGGGTGCAGGTACTTTATTTAATAGACCAATAATGGGTAAATTTGATAAAAACTTGATAAACAATTGGGCTAATAATGAAGCTTATGATAAGATAGCGAAATTTTATAAATCAGGTGAACCTACAATTGAAAATTATAAAGATTTCTTTAAAAGGTCAATTTTATCATTAGAAGGTGTTGACGGAGATGCTTATACGCAAGAAGGTAGGAAAAAATTTGTAGAATTATTAGCTGATAATACAGATGAAGTTAGAGCTGCAAATTCAATTGAAGAAGCTATTTCAAAAGTAAAATTGAAAAAGGAAGCTGAGGAAGCACTGGATATATTAGCTAAAGCTGCAATAGACGGGAAATACAAAAATACTAAAAAAGCTTACCAAAATTTAGTTGGTATTACTCATATATCAGAAAATATACGTTTTGTAGGTGAAGAACAGTATTTGGGTAACAATTTAGCATCATTCTGCAAAGATACTCCTAAAGTTTTGCATGGTGCAAAAGAAAACGGAATAAAAACAGCTGAAGAACTTTCAAAATACTTCCAAAAAGCTAAACGCTTAGTAAATTGGAAAAGTTTAGGCGGGCTAAGTTTAATTATTCCGCTTGCAATTTCAGCCCAGCCGATAAACAGATGGATAACGCATAAACTTTCAGGCAGAAAAGGTGCGCCAATTTATAATGATTATCAAGAGAAAAAAGAATATAAAGAATTGTCATCTAAAGAAAAAGGTGATTTATTAAAACAAAAGATTATTTCAGTAGGTTCTATGCTTGGAGTATGCGGATTATCTATGATTATGGATAAGCCTAGTTTAAGTTCTTTATATCAGTTTAAAGGACTTTTCCCGACAATGGATCAGGCCCGTATCATTTCAACTGCAACATTTGCAAGCCGAATGGCAGCATCAGAAGACAGAAATGAATTAAGAGAATCAACTGTAAGAGATATTGCAACATTTGCAAGTTTTTATTTCCTAGGTGATTATGCAGCTAAAGGTATTGCAACTTTAATTGAGCATATGAAAGGCGGAAAAGTAAAATTAATTAACAGATTAAAAAAGGTGGATGCTAATGCAAATGTTTTACAAAAATTCTGGAATTGGGCTAAACACACCTCTTTAAAATCAACTGATGAGTTAGCACTTCCGTCAGATAAGAAATTAAGAACGATTTGTCAAATCGGTAATTTGGCGTTTTCACTAATTTCGTTAGGTATATTTATCCCACTTTATACAAGAACGCAGACTAATAAAAATAGAGCGAAAGAAGATCTTGCGAACTTAAAAGCGGTGCAAAAGTCGGCTAATGGTAAGACAGGCGCCGGTACATCGGCTGCGGAGTCGACAAAAGAGACTTTAGAGTCATCCAATGCAGCCGTTAAGACACTAAATTCATTTTTAAATTCGTAAGGAGAAATTCATGAAAATTCAAAACATACCCCAATATCAATTAAATAATAAAGACAATAAAAATCAGCAGAATTTTACAGGTTTTGGTGACGCGCTGAATGTCGGACTTCGTTTTTTAGATACAAACCAAGCTTGGGGAGCTAATGCTGTAGATGTAGGATCAATGGTATTACCTAGAACTACTGTTGATTTTATTAACAGAGGACCTGCTGCAGGTATGGAAACAGGTCGTAGAGAAGCATCAGGTACGATTAACCATTCTTTAATTGGTGTGTATGGTTCAATGGCTGCTTTAGCTTGTTCCTTAGCTTTTAATAAAAGCTTTGGTATTAGAGCAGATAAGATTTTTGCAGATAATGAAACTTTTGATATTATTGGAAATCTTTTCCACAATAATATTCAAAATAATAAATCAAAATCAGCTTCAGAAAATCTTGAAGTTACATTGAAAGATGTATTTAAAAATCTTTCTACAAATGCATCAGATAATCAAAAATATTTGAATGATTATGATGTGGACAATATTGTAAAACGATATATGTCAGTATTAAATAATCCTGATATAGACTCTGATACAATTCCTAATTCTACAAAGCAGTATTTGGTAAATTATTTAACAGAGGCTACAGGATTTGAATCTGATTATAAATTAAAGGCCTGCGGAAAAGAAACGACAAATTCATTATCTGGATTTGTAGAAAATATTTATAATGTAGCAAAGTCATTTACTAAGCAAAATGTCATAGATGCATTTAAAGAAACTGATTTTACTAAAAATAAATTTATAAACGGTCTTAAACGTATTAATACAGCAAGAACTATTGTTGGTATGGCAATAGGATCAATGGTTGGTATGTCAATTCAGCCGTTAAATATCTATTTAACTAAGAAAAAAACAGGAAGTGACGGCTTCGTTGGTGTTGAAGGTCGTGAAAAAGATAAAAGTGTAAATTTTAAATTGTGGAAAGCCGCTGCAGCAGCAATTTTTGGTGGTGGTATAATTGCTGATCTGGCTCGCAAAGAGGGCGGACTTCTTAAAAATATTCAATATAAAGGTATTGTACCAACATTAAATCAATTTAAATTAATTTACGGTATGACTATTATGTCAAGATTTATTGTTGCTCGTGATAAAGATGAATTAAGAGAATCTGTTGTAAAAGATGTTCTCGGTTTCTTAAATTGGCTTGTACTTGGTAATTTTGTTGCCAAAGCTACAGCAATGGCAATGGATAATAATAAGTCATTGATTAAGAATGTAGATGAAAAGTCATTCTTTAAGAAAAAATTAAAAACCAGAGATGAAGTTATAATTGAAGGACTTAAACGTTTGAATATACCTTCAGTTTCAAGTGACGGCAAGGCTTTATCTTTCTCTCAAATGTCAAAGAAAATCCCAGCAGGTGAGATTGGTAAATCTATAAGAAAACAATTAAGAATTTTAAATATTGCCCAAATTGCTGGATATTTATATTCAGGTATAGTACTTGGTGTAGGTATTCCAAAGCTAAATATTTATATGACAAATAAGTCAGAAGAAAAACGTAAAGCTAAATTAGCTGCTCAAAAATCTCAAGCTCAAAATGTTGCAGTGGATTATTCATTAGTAAACATGAAGGCTAAAAACATTAACGATTTCACTGCTGTAAAATAGCCTATTTAATCCAAGGATAGTCATCAGGAATTTTCCAGCCGTTAGCTTCAATTAATGCTGTACAGCCATGTCTGCTTCCCTCATTTTCTGAATAACAGCTTCTTTTTAAATTGTTAATACTTTGCCCTCGGTATGTTGGGATTACCTGTTGTTTTTCAGGAGAGTAGGTAAATAAAAATTGGTTTTCTCCCTCAAAATGTCCATAGTCGCAAATCTTATAGTTTAGGCAGTAAAATATATATAAAGAACTTTTGCCGGTTGTCGTATTTGAAGCGCTCATATAGCTGTTAAAGCCTGAGCCGTCGATGAATGCAACTTTATAGTAGTCATTGGTTTTATCAGAGCCTTCTTCATGGATTGTTTTAATGTATTTTGTTATATTTTCTTTATACCACTTTTCTATATATTCTGAGTTGTTTGTGTCTGATTTATTTGTGTTATCTATTAAAATTTCTCCGTGTTCTGCGATTGACATTCTTAGGGCTTGATTTATTACTGAGTAAAATTTCGCCAGCTTTGTTTCTGCGACTTTTCTTTTGTGCTTCGTAATTACTGCTGGTAGTGTCATTGAGGCGACTATCCCTATTATCCCAAGTGTAATTAATACTTCAGACATTGTAAAAGCATTTTTTTCTTCTATGTTTTTCATATATCCCCTATCATATTTTAAAATATCAATTTAAATTTTAATAATATAACATATATGTTTATATATAAAATTATATATTGTGATATTTTTTTGTCAATAAAGTTAGAATAATGATATGTTTGATAAACAAGTAGTATTAAAAATTCTCGCAGAAAACATCAGAGTTGAGCGTGCTCGTAAGCGAATATCACAAGAACATCTTGCTGAGATGTCTGATATTACACCTCAGCATTTGTATAGAATTGAGAACGCAAAAGTCTGTCCTACAATACTTGTAGTTGCCAATATTGCAAAGTCTTTAGGGGTAAGTTTGAATGATTTATTGCCGTTGTAGTGGCAAATTCTATAAGGTACTTTTAGGGATACGGTCAGAACTATTTTTTACAGATAAATATTCTAGCCGATTTGAGCGTTAGCACCTGATACGACCTCGATAATTTCCTGAGTGATAGCAAACTGACGTGATTTATTATATTCAGTTGAAAGCTCTTTTAGCATTTTTTCAGCGTTGCTTGTGGCTGCTGACATTGCCGTCATTCTGCTTGCAAGCTCGCTTGCTTGTGCCTCAAGTAATGCTTGATAAATTATGTTTGCAATATACATCGGTACAACTTTTTGTAATATATGATGCATATCAGGTGTAAATTCCATTAATGGCTCGATTATGTTGTCATGTAATCTTTCATAATCATCATGGATGCCTTTTAGAGGCAAGACTTCCCAATTTTCAATAAAATAACTCATCATATTTTTGAAGCGGGTTGTTATAATTTCAATTTTGTCAATTTTTTGAGCAACAAAATAATCTGCAAGATCAGAAACTACAATATTTGCTCCTTCTCCTGTCGGGTTATTTGCTATAGCATTGTATGTTTTTGCTATTTCACAGTTGAAGTTCTTGCATCTTCTTTTTAATGAGCTTATTCCTTTTTGTCCTACTATGAATAATATTGCCTTTATACCATTATCATTATACTCTTTAATTGTTTGAATGGTTTTTTTGATTATATTTGCATTGTATGCTCCTGCAAGTCCTTTGTTTGATGTAATGACCAAAAGTCCTGCAGTTTTTACTTCTCTTACCTGAAGAAGTGCAGGGTAGTTATCTATGGCTGATTTTATCTTTAATGTAGTGTCAGAGTATGCACCTACTGAATTAAGAAGTTTTTTAAACATCATATTTAATTCAGCTGTGAATGGTCGTGACATTTTAACGGTGGATTCTGCTTTTTTTACTTTAGCTGCAGCGACCATTTTCATAGCACGAGTTATTTTTTTTGTGCTTTCCACACTTTGTATTCTGCTTTTTATATCTTTTAAATTTGCCATAATTACTTAGTCCATAATTAGTAAAAATACTGCTATAATCAAAAGGATTAAAATAACTATCTGACTTGGAGTCAGTAACATGTTTAAATATTTGCTGCATTTAGAATTTTTGCAAAATATTTTACCGTTTTTTCCCTGCATACATTCAAGACATAACCCTTTACCGCAATTTGAACAAATTCCGAAAGCATCTCTGTCATGGTGATAATAACATTTCATATTTTATCTCCTTTCTTAGAATGTCTTTTTAAACTCACTGATGCTAGTTTTTAATTCGGCTTTATCTTCATCTGATAATGCGCTTCCATCATTTAAGTTATCAGCAAGAGGTTTCAAATTAGCATTTAGATGGATAAACCAGTCTTTTTTAAACTTAGCTATTTGGTTGTTCGGAATATCATCTAAAAGTCCTTCATTTGCAGCAAATAGTATTGATACCTGTTCTGCTACACTTAGTGGAGCATATTGAGGTTGTTTTAAAACTTCCGTCAATTTTTGACCTCTGAGCAGTTGATTTTTGGTAGCCTGATCAAGATCAGATGCAAATTGAGCGAATGCTTCAAGTTCTCTATATTGTGCTAAATCAAGTCTTAATTTACCTGCAACTTGTTTAATAGCCTTAGTCTGAGCGGCACCTCCTACACGAGATACTGAAATACCTGCGTTAATTGCAGGACGTACACCTGAGTGGAAAAGGTTTGATTCTAAGAAAATTTGTCCGTCTGTAATAGAAATTACGTTAGTCGGAATATATGCAGATACGTCACCTGCTTGGGTTTCAATAATCGGAAGTGCTGTAATACTTCCACCGCCAAGTTCGTCATTCAATTTTACCGCGCGTTCCAGTAATCTTGAGTGAAGATAGAAAACATCTCCAGGGTATGCTTCACGTCCAGGTGGTCTTTTTAACAACAAACTCATTGCACGATATGCTTGAGCATGTTTACTTAAATCATCATAGACAATAAGCACATCTTTACCTTGTTCCATGAATTCTTCACCGATAGCGACACCAGCAAAAGGTGCAATGTATTGTAATGGTGCACTTTCATTTGCTGTTGCGGATACTATTATTGAATAATCCATAGCCCCGTGCTCTTCGAGAGTTTTAGCTAGTTGAGCTACAGTCGATGCTTTTTGACCGATTGCTACATATATACAAATTACATTTTGACCTTTTTGATTCAAAATGGTGTCTATTGCAATAGCTGTCTTACCGGTCTGTCTGTCGCCGATTATCAATTCTCTTTGACCTCGACCTATTGGGGTTAGGGCATCAATTGCGGTAAGTCCTGTCTGCAATGGCTGGTGAACAGATTTTCTAGCTACAATACCAGGAGCTACTCTTTCAATAGGTCTTGTTTTGGAGTATTGAATTTCTCCTTTTCCGTCTATAGGCTTTCCTGTAGGGTCAATAATTCTACCGATTAAACCTTCACCTACAGGAACTGATGCAATTCTGCCGGTTGTTTTTACAGTCATACCTTCTTTTATTTGGGTGTATTCACCAAGAATTACTATACCCACATTATCTTCTTCCAAGTTTAGAGTTATGCCCAATGTATCTTTGCCGTCTTCAAATACCACTAATTCATTAGACATTACGTTTCTAAGACCATATACACGAGCAATCCCATCACCGATTTCTATTACGGTCCCGGTATTTGATACTTCGGTTTGAAGGTCGTAATTTTCAATTTTACTTTTTATTATTGAACTAATTTCATCAGGTTTTATTAATGCCATAATTTCCCCTTTATATTAAATTTTTACTTAAATTTTCAAGTTTATTTTTGAGGCTTGAATCAATAATGTCGTCATTGATTTTTACAACAAGCCCGCCGATAATTTCTTCATCTACAAGCCAATTAGCAATGATATTTTTGTTGAGTCTGTTTTGTAATTTTTCTTCTATTCTTCTTTTGAATTCTGCATTTAGAGGAATTGCCGAAGTGACATCTACTCTTTGGATATTTTTAATATAGTCCAATTCATTTTTGTATGCTTCTGTTATCCCCTCCAGCTCATTGAATCGTTTTTTTTCTATTAATATTTTTATAAAATCAATTATTTTTTCAGTAATATCTTGTTTGAAAACTTCATCAATTATTGAATATTTTATTTCATCAGAAATTGAAGGGTTATTCAATACATCTTGCAAATCTTTTGAGCTTTTACAGATAGTTATAATATTTTCAAGATTTTTCAAAATCTCTTCATAAGATATAAAGTTATCTTGTGCGGTTTTTTTAAGAGCATCTGCGTAATTTTTAGCTGTAGTTGATATTTGAATTGAACTCATATTTTATCCTAATTCTTCAATACTTTGGTTAATATATTTTTCATGCAATTCTGGGTGTGCTTGCAAAACAGATTTTATGTGTGCTTTTGCAATTTCTGAAGATGCTTTTGCTGTTTTTTGGGAAAGTTTTGCTGAGATTGTTTTTTCCTCAGCTTGGATAACTCGTGAAATGTTGCTTTTTATTTTTTTTACTTTCTCCTCAGTCTGAATTTCAATACTTTTAGCAATTGTCTCTGCCCTTTTTTCAGCATCCTCAAGTTTTATTTTAATTTCATCTTCTAGGTATTCAACTGATTTTTGTGTTTTTAAAAATTCATTTTGAGCATTAATTTTTTCTCGTTCTGAATTTTTAATTACTTCTTTGATTTTTGATTTTGAATTTTCAAGTTTATTTATTAGATCAAATTTTTTAATAATCCAAGCTAAAATCAGCACCATTACAACAAAATTGAAAAAGTTGCTTGTAACTATAGTATTCCAAATGTGAGCAATTGTATTCATTTAAGCACCTTATCTATGATTTCATTGTCGAAATTTTCTATCGCAAAGTTTTCACCAAGAATTTTTTCAGAAATTTTTTCAGCTAAATCTTTGATATTTGTTTTTAAAACTTCAGTTGTCTGAATTGATTCATTCAAAAGTTCATCTTTTGCAGAGCTAATATCAGCTAAAGATTCAGCTTTTGTTTTTTCTGTTATCACTGTCGAATTTTCATTTTCTTTTTGAACTCTTTCAGATATAATTTTTTTTGACTCAATATTTGCATCATTTAAGCGTTTTTCTTTGTCATCAAGTATGTTTTGAATTTTATTTTTTGAATCAATCGCATCATTATTGTTTTTGTCAATATAAGCTTGTCTTTCTTCTATTATCGAAAGTATAGGTTTGTATAATATAGCATTCATAATTATAACGAATACTACAAAACTTATCATTGCTACTAAAAATGTTGCATTAAATTCAAACATAAATCTGTCCTATATTCTAGTTTTTATTTTACGAATATCAATAACAAAGCTATGAGAAGTGCATAAATCGCTGTTGCTTCAGCAAGACCTGCACCAATAATAAAGTTTTTAAAAGCTTCATCTTTAATTTCAGGCTGTCTGGCAATTGCATCAAGTACACCTTTTGTTGCAATACCTAAGCCTAAACCTCCGCCGATTGCACCAAAGCCGATTGCAATACCAGCGCCTAATTTTGCTAAATCTAAGTTTGCTAATTGTTCAATTGCCATAATTTTTTCTCCTTATTTTATTTATTCTTCATTTATTGCCATAGATAGATATGTTGTAGAAAGAAGTGTAAATACAAGTGCTTGAATAAGAGCTACAAAAAGCTCAAAAAGCATGAATGGAAGTGGAATAAAATATGCAAAAATTCCAAGAACAGTAAATACTAATACTTCTCCTGCAAAAATATTTGCGAAAAGTCGCAGAGCAAGTGAAAAAGGTCTCACAAAAAGCTCAAGTGTATCTACAAGTGTAATAATTATCCCGTCAACACTGAACCCATGAAAGAAAAAGTGAAATCCCTTTTTCTTTACTCCGTAGTATATGTAATATAATGAAACAACTATCGCCATCGCTGCTGTCATATTAATATCGTTATTTGGTGATGCTAATTCACCGGTTTTTAAATGTACTAAATGCCATGGCAGTTGCCCTACTAAATTTGCGGTTAATATAAACATAAAAAGGGTCAATATTAATGGTAAATGCTTTTTTGCCTGGTCTTCACCCATGCTACCCTTTGCAATATTGTCAAAGTAGTTAATAATTCCTTCTGCAATAATTTGCAGTTTGGAGGGAAATATAGAAGTTTTTCTTGTTGTAATAAATGCAAGCACTATAAGCAGAAACATTGAAAACCACATTGTAATCAATGTGTCCATATTTACAGAAACCGCATGTCCTAAAACATTAAAAGTATAAATCCAATGTTCCATTTTCTCTCCCTTTTCGTTTTCATTCTAACTCAACAAAAAAAAAATCGCAAATTTTTTTTGTTTGTAATAGAATAACTGTATAAAGAAAATTTTAGAGAGGGATATATGAATTTTTTATACCTCGATGAGGTTGATTCTACAAACCTTTATGGTAAAAGGAATTTGGACTCATTAGCTGATAAGACTGTGATAGTTGCTAAGCATCAAACTGCAGGAAGAGGCAGATTGTGTCGCTCATGGCTTGATTTGGGAAATCAAAATTTATTTGTATCTCTCATTCTTAAACCGGGCTATGAGTTTAATGAAAAGTTTGCAAACCTTACTCAATATTTATCGGTTAAATTATGTAAAATATTTGAGGAGTATGGACTTGTTGCTCAGATAAAATGGCCTAATGATGTTCTTATTAACGGCAAAAAAATTGCTGGAATACTATCAGAGACAGTTATGCAAGGAAATAGTTTTAGAGGTCTTATACTTGGCTTTGGTGTAAATATTTCAGCTGATTTTGATGAGGTAAAACAAGTCAAAGATAAAGAAGTTACCTCACTTTATCTAGAAATCGGAAAAAATATTGATTGTAATGAATTTTTAAATAATTTGCTAAATACTTTTTTTGAGGATTATAATAGATTCTTAGAAAAAGGTTTTTCTTTAATTAAGCATGATTACCTAGCCCATGCAATGTTTTTAGATAAAGAAATTGCTGTGCAGACGTTTAATGAAACTAAAGAAGGAATTGCTAAATCTGTTAATAATAGCGGAGCTTTAGTACTTGAAAAAAATAATGAAGAATTTGTACTTACAATAGGAGATATATTATGAATGGAGAATTTTTAGTACTTTTAGAACAAGGTTTTACCCTTATGGGAATAGGTATGGGATTTGTATTCGCATTTCTAGTTGTGCTTGTTTTTACAATGGGAGGTATGTCAAAAACTGTTCAGTTTTTGAATAAATTATTCCCTGAAGAAGTTAAAGTTGTTGAAAAACCTGGCAAAAGAGCCAATGTTTCAGAAGAGGAAGCAATAGCAGTTGCAATTGCTGTTGCAAAAGCTCAAGGTTAGTTAAAGTTTGAATTTAATCAATTATTACGAAAGGATATAGATTATGGGAAAAAAACTTATTAAAGTTATGGATACCTCTTTTAGAGACGGTTTCCAGTCTGTTTACGGAGCAAGGGTGTTTGTAGATGATTTTATCCCTGCTTTACAATCAGCAGTTAATGCAGGTCTAAAGCATTTTGAAGTAGCTGGTGGTGCTAGATTTCAATCACCGATTTTCTACTGTAATGAAAATGCGTTTGAAACTATGGATAAAATCAGAGCTGCTGTAGGTCCTGATATTAACCTCCAATCATTAGCTCGTGGGGTAAATGTTGTTGGTCTTGATTCTCAGCCTAGAGATATTATCAACTTGCACGCTAAAATGTTTAAAAAACATGGTGTGACAACAGTTAGAAACTTTGATGCATTGAACGATGTAAATAACTTGATTTATTCAGGTCAATGTATCAGAGATAATGGTCTTAAACATGAAGTAACAATTACGATGATGGAATTGCCTATTGGATGTGAAGGTGCTCATGATGTTGCTTTTTATGAAAAAGTTTTAAGAAATATCTTGGATGCAGGTATTCCTTTTGACAGTTTAGCATTCAAAGATGCTTCTGGTACTTCAAATCCAAGAAAAGTATATGAAACAATAAAACGTACAAGAGAAATCTTAGGTGCTGATGCACATATAAGATTCCATTCACACGAGACAGCTGGAACTGGTCTTGCAGCTTATTTAGCAGCTCTTGACGGTGGCGCTGACGGTATTGATTTGTCTATGAAACCTGTATCAGGCGGTACAGCTCAACCTGATATCGTTTCAATGTGGCATGCTCTAAAAGGTACTGATTACGATTTGGGTGTAGATATCGAAAAAATATTAGAAACAGAAGAAGTATTCAAGGAATGTATGAAAGATTATTTCTTGCCTCCTGAAGCTTTAGCTGTAAATCCAATGATTATACAATCACCATTGCCAGGTGGAGCTTTGACTGCAAATACTCAAATGCTTCGTGATAACAACTTAATGGATAAATATCCTGAAGTTGTTGCAGCAATGAAAGAAGTTGTTGAAAAAGGCGGATTTGGTACATCAGTTACTCCAGTTTCTCAATTCTATTTCCAACAAGCATTTAACAATGTAATGTTTGGTAAATGGAAAAAAATTGCTGAAGGTTACGGTAAAATGGTTCTTGGATACTTTGGTAAAACCCCTTGTGAACCTGATGCTGAAATTGTTAAAATTGCAAGTGAGCAATTGAATTTACAACCAACAACTGAAATGGTTGTCGATATCAATGACCGAGATCCTGAAAAAGGTATTAAAGCTGCTACAAAACGCTTAGAAGATGCTGGATTGCCAGTAAATGATGAAAATATCTTTATTTCTGCTGCTTGTAAAGAAAAAGGAATTTTGTTCCTAGAAGGCAAAGCAACAATTGGTGTAAGAAAAAATGCACCTTCAGCTAAAGAAAATAAAGAAGAATCATCAAATGGTTATACAGTTACTGTAAACGGTAAAAAATATGCAGTTGCTATAGAAGGAAATAAAGCTACAGTAAACGGTAAACTTTATGATATCAATGTAAAAGCTGGTATTGAAGCACACCATGCTTCAGAAAGCGGTGATGCTACTCCGATAAAAGCTGCATTGCCAGGTACTGTTTTAAAAGTTCTTGTAGGTGTAGGTGATACAATTCAAGAAGGTGATGTAATTGCAGTAGTAGAAGCTATGAAAATGGAAACTGAAATTAAATCACCTATATCAGGTACTGTAAAATCAGTAGATATTGAAGTTGGTAATCAAGTTAAGACTGGACAAGAACTTGTTACAATCGGTTAATTAATGTAAGTTAAGACTGCCTTTGCAGTTTATAAAACAAAGGCAGTTTAATTAGATAGTAAAAGAAGGATAGAAAAATGAATATTGCAGACAGTTTATATAAACTTTGGCAGTCAACGGGTATCGCAAACTTTGTGCAGCCTGTAGATCCGTCAATTACAAGCGGGTTTGAACAATTCCTTCATCAATTCGGATCTCCGATAATGATTGTAATTTGTTTATTCTTGCTATGGTTAGGTATCAAAAAACAATTTGAGCCGTTATTACTTGTACCTATAGCTTTTGGCGGTTTGTTATCAAACATTCCGGTTGCTGACATTGCAGGTCCTAACGGATTTTTAGGAATTATTTATGAAGCAGGTATTCATAAAGGTTTATTCCCGTTGATTATCTTTATGGGTGTAGGTGCAATGACCGATTTTGGTCCGTTGATTGCAAACCCTAAAACTGCACTATTAGGCGGTGCAGCTCAGTTCGGTATATTTGGTGCTTTGCTTTTAGCACTTTGCTGTTTTGGATTTACACTTCCTCAAGCTGGTGCTATTGGTATTATTGGTGGTGCTGATGGCCCGACATCTATTTATGTAACTACAAAACTTGCTCCTGAGTTATTAGGTGCGATTGCAGTTGCAGCATATTCTTATATGGCATTGGTTCCTGTAATTCAGCCGCCAATTATGAAATTATTAACTACTAAAGCTGAAAGAGAAATTCAAATGACACAGCTAAGAGAAGTTACTAAACGTGAAAAAATAGTTTTCCCGCTGGTTGTATTAGGTTTGTGTATAATTTTATTGCCTGATGCATGTCCTTTGGTTGGGGCTTTGACATTCGGTAACTTATGTAAGGAATGTGGTGTTGTAGATAGATTATCTGATACAATGCAAAATGCTTTAATCAATATTGTAACTATTTTCTTAGGCTTGTCAGTTGGTTCTAAATTATCTTCAGATCAATTCTTGACAACTCAAACATTATTTATCTTAGTTTTAGGTATTGTTGCATTCTCACTTGCGACAGCAGGTGGTGTAATATTTGCTAAGATAATGAATTTATTCTCAAAAGAAAAAATTAACCCGCTAATCGGTTCTGCAGGTGTATCAGCTGTTCCAATGGCAGCTCGTGTATCTAATAAAGTAGGTTTAGAAGCAAATCCACAAAATTACTTATTGATGCACGCTATGGGACCTAACGTAGCAGGTGTTATCGGATCGGCCGTTGCTGCTGGTATTTTACTCGCATTATGCAACTAATGATTTGTATTATATAAAAAAGACCGTTTTTATACGGTCTTTTTTTTTTATATTTTAAGGTCTAATTCGTGTCCATATTTGTTAATTATTTTTTCTACCATAGCATTGGTTGTTTCACCGGTTTTGTCAATTTTCATAATTTGTTTTAATTTTTCAATTATGGGTAATATATGGGGATTATTTTCTGATAAAATTTTACCTGAAGATATAAAACATATAAATCCTATTAGAGGATCTCTTGTTAATACCTCTAAATCTTTCTTTTTAATGTCAAGAACATTTGAGATTAGTTTTATACGTTCAACATTATTTCCGTTTTTTAAAAATTTTCCGGTTGTGCTTTCTATGACACTAATTGTATTAAGTTTGCATCCAAAGGATGTAGAATTCGGGATGTTTTGTATATTCATATAAACTCCTTTTAATTTATTTGTTATAAAAAGTATAAATATTTTTTTTGCTATAAAAAATTTTTTTTGTAATAAAATTTAATTATAAAAGGAGTTGATAATGAAAAAACTTGCATTCTTAGGTTCTGGAGAAGGTGAAATATTTGAAGCAGCAGTTAGATATTTGCATAATAATAAAAATTTAGAACTTGATATAGTTTGTCTTTCAAATAATCTAAATGATAATATTTTAAAAAAAGCTGAACAACTTGGTATTAAATATAAATATTTACCTTTTGAGGAAAATCTTGAATATTTTGCATCGAATGATTTTGATTTAATAGCTTTGGATAATTATTCGAAAAAAATACAGCTGAAAGTTCTTGAAACAGGTCATTTTATAAACATACATCCTTCATTACTTCCTGCATTCAAAGGTGAGGATGCTATTGCTCGAGCTTTTTCTTCTGGTGTAAAAGTTAGCGGTGTAACGGTGCATACTTTAACAGGAGAGATTGACGGAGGGAAAATTATTGCACAATATCCAGTATTGATTTCCAATTCAACTCATTTTGATGAATTTAGAGATGAAATTTTAAAACTAGAGCAAATTTTTTATCCTATTGTAATTGAAAAAATATTAGAAGATAAAGTTTTTGATTTTTCTGATCTAATTAATATATCAGGATGTGGAGGAAACTGTGGTGGGTGTAATAAATACTAAAATAATTAAAAAGTATTAGTGATTTTTTGGGATAATTAATGTATAATTTTTATATATTAAAAGAGATAGATGAGGGTAAAATATGTCGATAGATGATGCCTTGGTTATGATTTTGGCAGGTGGTGAAGGAAAAAGACTTTATCCTTTAACGAAGGATAGGGCAAAGCCTGCAGTGCCTTTTGGTGGAAGGTATAGAATTATTGATTTTGTACTTAACAACTTTATAAATTCAGGATTTTTCAAAATAAAAGTTCTAACACAATACAAGTCAGATTCTTTGAATAAGCATATTACAAGGGGATGGGCACTTTCACCTTTTTTAAATCAATATGTTGATTTAGCACCTGCACAAATGCGTACAGGATCTGATTGGTATCGCGGTACAGCTGATGCAATTTATCAAAATGTTTTTCATATAACTGATGAAAATCCAAAGTATGTTTGTATATTTGGCGGAGACCATATTTATAAAATGGATGTTTCTCAAATGTTAGATTTTCATAAATACAATTGTGCAGATTTGACTATTTCGGCAATTCCTATACCTATTGAAGAGGCTCATGAATTTGGGATTATTGAAGTCGATGACAATTGGCGTTTGACTAATTTTGTTGAAAAGCCTAAAGATACTCCAAAATCTATTCCTGGGAATCCTAATTATTGTCTAGCATCAATGGGAAATTATATTTTTGATAAAGATGTCTTGTTAAAAGCATTAACTGATGATGAAAAAATCGAATCATCAAGTCACGATTTTGGTAAAAATGTAATACCTATGCTATTAAGCGAAGGTAAAAGGATTTATATATACAATTTTGCATCAAACACTTTTCCTGGTATGACGGATGCAGAAAGAGGCTATTGGCGCGATGTAGGTAGTATTGATGCTTATTGGCAAGCTAATATGGATTTATTAGACAGTAACCCTGAGTTGAATTTGTATTCAAGAGAATGGCCTTTGAGAACATTCAATTACAATTATCCTCCGGCTAAATTTGTCTGGTCAGAAGGAGATCGTGTGGGTATGGCAACAAATTCAATGGTATCTGAAGGATGTATTGTCTCAGGCGGTGGATTATCAAGGTGTGTACTTTCACCACGAGTCAGAGTCAACAGCTATTCGCAGATTTCTGAAAGTATATTAATGGAAAACGTTGATATTGGAAGATATTCTCGTATTCGCAGGGCTATTATTGACAAAAATGTTGATATTCCTCCAAATACTCGTATCGGTTTTAACAGAGAAGAAGATGAAAGACGTGGATTCTACGTTTCACCAGGTGGTGTAACTGTTGTTCCTAAGGGTGCAATATTATAAAAAAAAATACATAGTTTATGCCTGCTAGTTTGTTTTAATATTATTTGCTAAAATTGTATTAAAATTACTTATGATGTGCTTTTTTTTGTAAAATTTTTGTAATAATATAAATTTTGCAAGCAATTATGAGTATTCATAATCTTTATTGACTTGGGTAGAAATATGTCACTAGCAGGAATATCATCATATATAAAAAATTCATATCTGTATCGTGTTGCAAAAAACGGCTCACAAAAGGTACAGCAGACTTTTTATGACTGTATTCCAAATGTTTCTATCGGTAGTGAAAAATGGCAAAAAAGGATAAAATGGGTTGGTCGAGAGATTTCATCTCCAGAGAATCGTTTAATACTTGGTGTATCAGCACTTATGTCACAGCCGTTTATTGATGCTCATAATAAAAGTGTTGATGAGGATACAAGAAAAGTTTCTGTATGCAGAACAGTTGCTAAAATTATTGCAGGAACTACAACTGGAGTAATTATTAGATATGGTTGTATAGCTGCGATTAACAAGTGGTCTAAGTTACCTTCATCAGTCGATAAAATTGGTCAAAAAATAAAATTGAATAAACTTAATACATTTTTCTCCCCATCTAATGCTATAAGTGATATCAGCGAAGCAATGAAACAGTATAGAAAGACTCTTGGCACTATTCTTTCTTTGTTTGTAATGTCTATTACTAATTTCGCAATTGATGCGCCATTAACTAGGTTTTTAACAAATAAATTTATTGAGAAGACTGGAGGTGTGAAAAATGACACTTCTAAGTAATTTTGCAGAAACTGCATCAAAAAAATTTATGGCAATAAAGAATTATTTATACAAGCATTATGGTGAAGAACCAGGAAAAATGCTTGTACATACAGGTGTGTTGAGCTGGACTCTTTCTGCAGCCGCTCAAGTTATGGCTATTGCATTTAACGATAAAATTTCTAAAAAAGAAAAATTATTTTTAATTCCTCAAGAATGTGCTGATGCAGCAATAAATATTTTATCCTTTTATCTTGTTACCAACGCTTTTACAAATTTTGGTGTAAAACTTGTAAAAACGGGCAAGCTAACTACTCCTGTCATTGATAAGTTTATTAAAGAAAATAAAGTGCAAAATGTCGGTAAAATTACGACTGATATATCTAAAAATATGTCAGGAGAACTTTTGAATGAGTTTAAAAGTCTTAAAAGCGGAGTTAGTATGATTACAAACACTATTGGCTCTATTGCATCCTGTAATATACTTACACCTATTTTACGTAATGAATATGCAGCAAGAAAACAAAAAGAAATTCTTTCAAAAGATGGAAATCCGAAGATTGTTTCTAAGAATTCTAAAATTCAGTTAATCAAACCTTTAAGTATGGAAGCATATCAAAAGTTGGCATATATGAAATTTTCTGGTAATAATCTAAAAGTCTAAAGTACAAATATGTTAATGACACCAAGAATTATTGCTGCAATAATTACTGAAAAAATTGTCATTATCATATAAAACGGATCAAGTTTGTTATTTTGGTGTAATGAATAAATATCATTAAGAATGTTTTTTGAATAATCTTCTTTCGAATCATTTTTTGTTTTATCAAATGATGAATGAAGTAATCTTTTAAATGTATAAATATCTTCTAAATCTTTTCGTGCAATCGGGTTTGATATGGCAATTTTTTTTATTCTTATATTTTCTTCATCAGTTAACTCATTATCAATATATGCAGATAAATTTAGTTTGAAGTCTTCATATTGTTTGTTAAAATAAGAATTTTCTTCAATTTCATCATCTGAATTTATGCGTTTAGATATTTCATTGTAATTGTTAACTAATTTTTTTAGTTTTTTAAGTTTTTCACTACATTCAGGACAAATACTTAAATGATATTCAAGATATTTTTTTAGCGGTTCATTAAGTTTGTTTTCTACATAATATGTAAGTAAAGCGCTTACTTGCTCACATGTCAGTTGTTGTTGCATTATGGCTCCTTTCATTTTTATATGTACGCTTTTAAACCTTCTTGTAATTTACAGCGAGCTCTTGCAATACGAGATTTTACCGTCCCAACGCTAGAATTAGTAGCTTTTGCTATTTCTTCATAACTAAGACCTTGCAATTCTCTTAATACAATTGCAATTCTAAATTGTTCTGGTAATTTTTGTATTGCTTCTTTTATGATTTTATCCAATTCATTGGTAATGCATTTTTCATGGGGTTTACATTTTTTGTCTGGTATCAAAGATAAAATATTAAATGTTGAATTCTCACAATCATCTTCATCAATAGAAATAGTGTCTGGTTTTCTTGATGTTTTTCGAAGCTCATCATAAAAAAGATTTGTTATAATTGTATTTAGCCAGCTTTTAAAATTTTTTGGATTTTTTAAGCTGTTTATGTTTTTTGCAACCCGCATTAGAGCTTCTTGAGTTAAGTCAGAAACATTTTCACGTTTATCGCTGAGATAAGAAAAGGCTGCAAAAACATTTTTTTGCTCACGTTTTATTAATTCTTCCAAAGCTTTTAAATCATTTTGTTGAGACAAAACAACAAGTTCTTCTAAAGTCATTTTTTTATATTGCAGCTTAGAATCTGACATACTTTTCTCCTTACAATTATAGTAAGGAATATTTGCCAGAAAATGTTTGCGCTAATGCTTATAATAGGAGGATTATCTTTTTTTTTGCACGATTAGAATTATTCTGCAGAAATATAACCCCTAATAGCGGTATAAGCCGCAACATATGGTGATGCTAAATAAATGTAGCCTTTTGTATTTCCCATTCTGCCTTGGAAGTTTCTGTTTTGAGTAGCAAGACAAACTTCTCCATCAGCAAGAGTACCAGCATGAACTCCTACACATGGTCCGCACCCTGGCGGTAAAATAGCTGCATTTGCCTCTACAAATATATTTATCAGTCCTTCATCCAGTGCTTTTAAATATACTTCTTTGGATGCAGGACATATAAGAAGTCTTACGTTTGAATTTGCTTTTTTCCCTTTTAAAATATCTGCCACAATTCTTAAATCTTCAATTCTTCCATTTGTGCATGTGCCGATAAAAACCTGATCAACATTAACTTTGCCTAATTCATCTATAGTTTTGGTGTTATCTACAGTATGAGGACATGAAATTGTATGTGTGATATCTTCAGCATTAATTTTAATAATTCTTTCATACAAAGCATCACTATCAGGTTTAATAGAGCGGAATTTATGCTCTCTTCCGTGTTGTTTTAAATATTCTCTTGTTTTTTCATCGGCAACAAACAGTCCAGCTTTTGCACCTGCTTCAACAGCCATATTGGCAAGCGTAAATCTTTCTGACATTTCCATGTTTTCTATTGTGTCGCCTGTAAATTCTAATGCTCTGTATGTAGCTCCATCAGCTCCGATTAAGCCAATTATGTGAAGCATTAAATCTTTTGATGAGATGCCTTTTCTGAATTTTCCAGTTACCTCTATTTTAAATGTTTGAGGAACTTTAAGCCAAGTTTTGCCAAGAGCCATAGCTACAGCTATATCCGTAGACCCCATGCCCGTTGCGAATGCTCCTAAAGCACCTGATGTACATGTATGAGAGTCCGCGCCAACCAATATTTCGCATGGATTTACAAAACTTTCAATTAATCTTTGATGACATACTCCAGCACCAACATCGGATAATATTGCACCATAATCTTTAGAAAAATTTCGAAGTACTGTGTGAGTATTTGATAGCTCTTTTCTGGGACTAGGAGATGCATGATCTATGAAAAGAATTGTTCTTTCAGGGTTATAAAGTTTTTCTTTACCCAATTTCTTAAATTCTTGTACTGTAAGAGGACCGGTACCATCTTGTACTGCACAAACATCAACATTTGCAATTACGAGCTCACCTGCTTTTACGCTATGTCCAGCATGTTCTGATATTATCTTTTCAGCTAAAGTTTGTCCCATATGACATCTCCTTTTTGCTTTATTTTAGCATAAAAAGAAAATTCAATGCAGTTATTTTTCTTCTGAAATTGCAGTCAGAACATCAAAGTTTGCAAGATTATATTTATTGCCGGATTTATCTTTTACTGATACTGTTGTAGAATCTTTTCCTTTTGAATATTCACAAATTTTTTCAAAATTGTTATTTTCGTTTATATTAAATTGTGAAATCGTATCATTATCAAGAGTATACAACTGTTCATCATATTTTTGTATGCCTTCTTTATCAAAGATGTGTACAAGAAGTTTATTATTACCAGCGACTATTAAATTGAGTTGTCTTTCTATAGGGTTAGAATCTGCAGGTATTGATATCAGATCCATTTTAATTTTATTATCTTCGCTGTCATACCCGTTGTATTTAAGCTGATTTACAGTTCCTGTTCTTTCGTTCAGCCAAGTAAGTTGTGCTGGAATCATATTATAATCAAATGCTTTTGTTGCTACATATTCTTTATCTATATTTTTAGTTTTTAGTCCTAATATATCAATAAATTTTGCGACAGTCTGTAATTCTGATGACTTATGTGCATTATAAGGTACATGTATAATACTTTTTGAGAATGTTACAGAACCTATTTTAGTAGTGTCATTGCCATCTACTTTATATCTTAGCATTTTAATTTCAGGAGTTTCATATGTTTTACCTGTATAAATTGTATCTTTCCCCACATTAGTCGAATCTGATGGATATGGTGGATCTATATGGTTTGGATGATCGCAATATTCATCCAGATCATCAGTACCGCAAGAAATTATTGCAGGGGTGAACGCAACAGCAGAACTTAGCGCTAATGCTTTCATTGCATTTGCAATTCTTCTTTTATCAATATTATTGTTTTCTTCTCCTCTAAAAATTGGAGGATTATAATTATTCGAATTTTTTGTAACTTTATTATTTTTAATATTGATGTATCCTGCAGATATTGGCTGAATATTCATATTAATCTCCTTTTTTGGCTTTTCAATTCTTTTATAAAGTTCTTGAAACAAAATTTTTGCGGATATATTAAGAATAATTTACAAAAATATTTATATAATTTTGTGTGGCATTGTTAAAAGATGTGCATCAACACGTTCTTTTATTGCACCTTCCGGTTCATAATAAGGAGATACTGTCATTATTTTTGCTGCAATTTCGGGGTAATAATATATAAAACGCAACTCACTATCAGTAAGAGGTTGTTGAGTATGAACGTTTGCGTACCTTGCAAGTTCTAAGATATTCCTTGCTTCATGTTCATCTTTGAATTCAAGTTCCAGATTTTCATATACGTTTCTAAAACCCTTAATTCCACCATATTCACCGGTTGTAATCATTCTGCCGGTTTCAATAATTTCAGGTTCACCTCTTCCTAATTCTTCAAAATCGTATAATTCGTAATTTCGTCTGTCTTTTAGAGCGCCGTCAGCATGAATGCCTGATTCATGTGCAAATGCATTATCCCCTACAGCCGGCTGGTTTATCGGAATAGGTACACGAAAAGCATATGCTGTATATTTTGCGAGTTTCCATATTTTACTTAAATCAATTTTTTCATCTATCTGGTATTTATTTTTAAATCCTGCTGATTTTAATACAGCTAACAGACAAGATGCAAGGTCTGCATTTCCAGCGCGTTCTCCCATTCCGTTTATTGCTGTGTTTATATATGCATCTACACCAGCATCAATTGCAGCTTTGGCTCCCATAACAGAACAGGCTGCTGCCATTCCTAAATCATTATGAAAATGTAGTTCAATTGGCATTTCTGTTGCTTTAGCTATTTTATAAATTCTGTCATAAGTTGTCTGAGGGTCTTCATATCCTAGAGTGTCACAGTATCGGAATCTGTGTGCTCCGCATTTTTTAGCTTCATTTGCATATTTTATAAGAAAATCAATATCACTTCTTGATGCATCTTCTGCATTTACACCGATTGTTTCAGCACCTTTGGAAACTGCACACTCAACTGCTTCACAAGTCATATTTATAATATCTTGCGGAGTTTTTTTGCCGAGATACTTACCATGAATCATTTGTTCTGAAGTTGATTGTGAAAGATTTAGATTCTTTAATTTTGGTACATTTTTGAATGATAATTCAACATCATCTGCAATACCGCGCATCCATCCTGATAATTTTGTCTTTGTAATTACATTACGATCTACAAGTTCAAGATTGCCGTTTAAATAATTAATTTCATGGCTTGTAGTCGGGAAACCAAATTCTGACTGACTAATGCCCATATCATCAAGCATCAAATTGATTATTGTTTTTTGTAGTTTTGCAAGACCTAGTCTTGAAGTTTGTACACCGTCTCTGTTTGTTACATCAACAAAATAAATTTTATTCATAAATACTCCTATTTTTTTTCAATATTATACACTAAATATATCTAAACAACTTGCTTTTTTATATAATATTAATTAAAATAAATATTATATGATGCAGGCTTGGTTTTAAGAAAGTAATATGACGACTGATACAAAAATTTTGGAAAAAAAGATTAATAAAGAATATAAAACCGGTAATGTAAAAAATGCAATTGAGCTTTGTCAGCTCGGTTTGCAGGATGATCCTACCAATGCAGATTTACATTTAAGATTGGGTGATTTATATTTAGCTTGGCATTTAGATATCTATAATTCTTCTCAATATATTGATGAGGCAATTACTGAATACCAAAGAGCAATGGAATCCTACATTGATTCTGAGGAAATTTATTATAAGATTGGAAAGGCTCATTTTTATAAAGGTGATTTAGATAAAGCAATAAATTACTTTGATATGGCTATTTCTAAAAATAATAAATTTTCAAAAGCTTATTATCTTTTGGCTGAGACATATACTAAAAAAGCAAGATTTTTGGAAGCATCTATAAATGCGAAGAAGGCAATTAAATATGCTCCTTTTAGAAATTCTTGCGCGCATTTTTTGCTTTCAAATTTATATAGTATTTCTTCATTCAGATCTTTTAGAAATTTTTTGAAATCAAAGTGGGAGCTTATTTTATCAATTTTGACTTTACCTTTTGATAGTCTAGCTATTCAAAATGTTTTGAGAACTATTTCTTATTTTAGATTTTTCCCTATTCTGACAAAAGGATTCTATATGGTACATACTAAGGGAATTGATAATGCTATTGATATTTATATCAATGCTATAGAAAAAGCTCCCGGATTTGTGCCTTTGTATTGTTTATTAGGAGATATTTACAGAAGTCTTGGAAGATTTGATGATGCTATTACTGAATATAAAATGGCTATATGGCTTGATAGTCTAAATATCCAGGCATACAGACATCTTTGTCAGGCTTATGAAGAGCTTGGTGATTATGACAGTGCTGTAGAAGTATATGAAAAATTAATTCAAATAATGCCTAATATGCCTGATGTTCACTCCAACTTAGCAAATATACTCTATATAAAAGGTGATATAGAAGGTGCTATTTCGCATTTTCAAACTGCTGTTACTTTAAATCCCAAAAAACAATGGACAAGTATAATAAATCAAACTTTAGGGTTTGTTTATCAGGAATCTAAAAAAGATATTAATGCTGCAATCGGGTCATATCAAAGTGCTTATCTTCTTACACCTGAGGATATTGATATTTATATTAATCTTGGTAGTGCTTTTTATGACAAGGAAGATTATGATAATGCTCTTGCCGTCTATCGTAATGCATTGGATTTGGATCCCAAAAATGCAAAAATACACTGTAATTTAGGCTTTTTATACTGGGGAAAAGGGGATTTGGATGAAGCAATCAAAGAATATGAAATGTCTATTGAGTATGATAATAATTATGACATAGCTTACAACAATCTGGGGGTAATTTATCTTGATGATTTAGGCAGAGTAAAAAAAGCTATTGAATTATTTAAAAAATCAATAGAATGCAATCCTAATTATGCACTGGCTCATTTTAATCTTGCAAGAGCAATAACAATAACAGGAGATAAGATCGAAGCTGCTAAATTGTATCAGATTGCTCAAGATATAAACAAAGTTACTAATGAAATCGATCCGCAGGATATTATTGATAAAATTAACGGATTATTTTCATAACGTAAAATTGCTATTTGTAAATTTTATCGCCGATTTGAACTTGAGTTACATACATGTCCTCACATGCTCCGTATCCTCTGCTTGTAGAATCTCTGTCTCCTCTTGAAAGACTTGTAAGTGCGACAACATCACCTTTGTTAGTATAGATATCAACTAGGTAGCCGTCAAGTTTTACAATATCGTTCTTTTTTATTTTTAAAAGAGCACTCATGACATTTACACTTCCTGGTATCAGGTGAGTGTGAGACATATGTGTGCTTACATATTCCCACTTATATGGCATTTTTTGATAATCAGGGGTTGAGACAGAAAGTCGTCTTGATTGACCTAGAGTTTTGGTAGATTTAAATTTTAAGTGTTTTTTTATGTAGCTTTTATCAGCAATTTCTCCCCAGACTAGACCTATATCCATTAGACATACTTCATCAAAAGGGGTTCTCATAACATCACGTAAAAAAAAAGTTGGTATTAGTTGCTACAACTAAACCTGTAATTGTATATTCAGCTTGAGTTTTTAATTTATAAATTTCTCTTTTGTGCGTTCTTACTTCTATTATTTCTTGTTCAGTATCAGGAATATTTTTTTGTATCGGGTAGTCTTTTTGTGGATTAAGTATTTTTTCGGTTGTAGCTTTTACTTTTGCATTAATATAAGTTAGACGAAATGTTATATCACCCAAAAAAGAGCTAAAAAGCATGAAAATGACTATAACTAAAGCGATATAACTTATTATTCTTAATTCCCTAATATCAATATTATCCATTAAAACACTCTTTTAAACATTATCAGCAAATGGTTATTTCATCAGCAATAGAAGTAGCTTTTACAGGTAGTATGAATCCAAAAGTTGACCCTTTACCTAATTCTGAGTATACAAAAACTTTTCCCCCATGGTGTTTTTCTATCGTTGTTTGAACTAAATTTAGACCAAGTCCTGTTCCTTTAATTGTGTGCGTATTATTTTCAACACGATAAAATCTGTCAAAAATTTTCTTTTGATGTTCAGGAGAAATCCCACAACCTTGATCAGTGACTGTTACTTCTACTTCATTTTCATTATTCAAGCTGGATATTTTAACTTTTATAGTTCCGTTTTCTGGTGAGTATTTTATTGCATTTGACATATAATTTATGAAGGCTCTTTCAATGCTATCATAGTTAAGTTCTACGTCTGGAATATTTTCATTTTTCGAAACTTCTACTTTTATATGGTGTTCTTCTGTCAAAACAGCTACTTGATTTATTGATTCTTCTATAAGTTTTATTATATTTACTGGTTCTTTTTCTAATTTTACATTTGCTTCAAGTTTTGAAAAGTCTAAAATATCATTTACCATTCTATTAAGTCGTATAATTTCATTATTGATTGTGCCTATAAATTCTTTTTGAGTCTCATAATCAAATTCATTTCCATAGTTATACAATGTATCAATATAGCTTCTTAGAACTGTTACAGGTGTTCTTAATTCATGAGATACATTAGATATAAAATGAGTTCTCATTTGCTCCATTTCTGCTTCTTTAGTTATATCTATCAATACAATAATGTATCCTACATAGTCGTTGTTTCTTGTAAACATCGGAGATATAACTGATTTAATAATTCTTTTATCAATTGTAATATTAAATTCAATAGGTTTAGATTCAATAATTTCAAGAGGAGTATCTTTAAATTGTTCAATTTTTTCTTTGAAACAAAAATTCCCTTCAGTGTCTACGTACTGCTGAATTTCTGTATTTAAAAGGTTTTCTTCGCTTACTTCCAATAGTTTTTGTGCATGGTTATTGACAAGTACTACTTTATCGTTGTTATCGCATACAACAACACCATTTGCTATACTCATTAAAACAGCTTCTAATTTGTTTTTTTCTAAAGTCAGCTGTTCGATATTTTGTTCTTCATATATGTGGAGTCTGTTGGACATATCATTAAATTCGTTAAAAAGTTCTTTTACTTCACTCGATACATCCTGGTCTGCAATTTTATATCCAAATTCTCCTGTAGATATTTTTTTTACACCGTTCTGTAATATTCTTAATTCTCTTGTTATTAAATAAGTATTAATCAAAATTACAAACGCAAATACAACCCAAGCAATTGTGAATACAAAAAGTAATGAAGCTCTTGTGGTTGATGAAATTTGACTTATAACATTCCCTGAAAGTGCAACTGTTACAGAGCCTATGTTTGAAGTGTTTTTATTTTTTACGCTCTCAAGAGGGGATGTAACGGTAATAACAGCTCTTTTTGTATTTTTATGTATATCATTTTTACCAGAATAAATTATATTTCCGTATTTATCTTTAAATTCAATTAGAACAATATCATTGTGGCTTTTTAAAATGCTGTCAGAATGTGCTTTTAATGTTTCTTTTACAGCGCTATTATCAAGTCCCTTGGTAATTTCAACGCTTTCAATTGCAAGAATTTTTGATATTACTTGTCCAAAGCTTTTATAGCCGTCATTTAATTTTTTTTGGATATTAAAAATAGCAAAAATAGCAATAAATATTATTAAAACTGTACTTAAAATCAAACCTAAAATTATAAGTCTGTTTTGTGTCGTTAAGCTCACTCTGTTATCCATAATTAGATTATATCACTCCGAATATTATCTGGCAATAAAAAAGCACCCGAATACTGGGTGCTTTTTGTGGTTATCTTGCACAAATTGTTCTTGCTACATATACGCCTGAAGCTGAGGCTTGAATAAGACCTCTTGTTACTCCCGCTCCATCGCCAATTGTAAACAGGTTTTTAACACCTTCAGTTTCCAATTCGTTTGTTAATTTTACTCTTGCAGAGTAGAACTTAACTTCTATACCATATAGTAGGGTATATCTTGAAGCTGTTCCAGGACAAATTTTATCTAGTGCATAAAGCATTTCAATAATGCTAGTCATTTGTCTGTATGGTATCACCAAGCTTAAATCACCAGGAGTCGCACAGGTAAGAGTAGGTGTAATGATGCTTGATTTAATTCTTTCTGGAGTTGATCTTCTGCCGTCAAGCAAGTCTCCAAATCTTTGAACTAAAATGCCTCCGCCAAGCATATTTGCTAAACTTGCTATATGCTGACCGTATTGAATTGGTTCTTTAAACGGTTCTGTGAATTTTTCACTTACCAAAAGTGCAAAATTTGTATTATTTGTTGTTTTTTCAGCATAGCTGTGTCCGTTTACGGTTGCTATTCCGTTGTAATTTTCCTGAACTACTTCTCCGTTAGGGTTCATACAGAATGTTCTTACTTCATCACCAAATGTAGGTGAATGATATATTAATTTGGATTCATATAATTTATCTGTCAAAGGTTCAAATACTGGAGCAGGTAATTCAACTCTTACTCCGACATCTACGGCATTATTTACCATTCCTATTTTGTTTTGAGCAAATTCTTTAGTAAGCCAATCAGCACCTTCTCTACCAGGGGCTATAATTGTATAATCAGCTGTGATAGTTTCACCGTTATCAAGAATAATTCCTTTGACCTGTTCACATTCTACAATTAAATTTTTAGCAGAAACGTTATTTATAATTGTAATTCTTTCATTCAAATAATCTTGCATATTTTTCAATACATCAAGACTTCTTTCAGTACCTAAATGTCTGACAGGTGAATGTACAAGTTTCAATTCTGCAAGTGCTGCTTCGCGTTCAAGTTCGCGGAACACTTTCATATCTGTTCCAAACACTTCGTCTGTCGCACCGAATTTTAAATATAACTTATCTGAATAATCGATTAATTCTTCTACTTTTTCTCTTGACATATAATCGACCAGATGGCCACCTACATCAGGTGTTAGAGTAAGCTTTCCGTCCGAAAACGCACCTGCTCCGCCCCAGCCGCATAAAAGCCCGCATTTTTTACAAGATGGACATTTTTCATACCCTTCACGTAAAAGACATACTCTGTTTTCTATTTTTTGACCTTTTTCAATTAAAACTACTTTCCAATCTGGTTTGAGTTTTGTAATTTCCAGTGCAGCAAAAATACCTGCAGGACCAGCTCCGATTATTGCAACATTGTAATTCATTTAAATTCCTCTTTATTCTTGTTGGGTAACTGTTTGTATTTCTGCATTTCTTCAACAGAACATACATTCTAAGAGTAATATAAAAAAAAACTTTTTAAAAGTGTTTGTGAAGTTTTTGTAATGAGTTATTACTTATCAAAAGGTGTTTTAAAGGGTTTTTTATTAGAAGCTTTTGCATGGTTTAAGTTAGTTTCTAATTCTGATGTATCTTCACTGTTGTTTATACTTTTTGCTAGTTTTAAATATTTTTCAGCTTCTTCAATGCGGTTGTTATTAAGATGAATTACCGCAAGGTTATAATAAATTAAATATCTGTCATTGTCTGTCTGAGCGCGTTCTAATGCATTTCTAAATTCCTCAAGTGCTTTTGAATATTTTTCAAGTTCTGCATATGCAATTGCAAGGTCTATATATCCGTTCGGTAAATCAGGAGCACTTTCAATATAAGCCTCAGCTTCTTGAATTTTTTGATTTGTTATTTGTTTTTCGTTACCGAGCACAATCGGAGCATATATTAATCCTTCTTTATCAAATTTTGATATTGAAACATTTGATATATCAGGAATCAACTTATATAATAGATTTATTGTATTTAAATCTTCTTCTGAAATATATTGAAAATCACTTCTGTATCTGGTTAAATTAGCTTCAGGTTTTGTAGAAATATACATAAGATCGTCAGAACTGTAACTGTGTCCCATAATTCCTAAAGCATGACCAATTTCATGTAAAATAGTATTATACAATTCTTTATCAGAAAAATAATTCCCATTTGCGTCTTTATCATACATTGTAATAGTCATTGATTTTAAAATTTTTCCGCTTATTTTTGGTGTTGTATATGCAACAACATATTTGCAGATTCCATCTTGGCAAATATCATCGGGTAAAGGATTAAAATTTATTATTATATCTGCTTTGTTATCATCTACAAATTTAAATTTTAAAAAACCGGTTTTGATTGACCAGTCAGTAAAAGCTTTTTCAATCTCTATTCTGTAATAATCAGGAGTTGATATAGGCACATTAATCTTAACCTTTAGCGGGAATGTTCTAGTGTCCCAGCGCAAAAGTTCATTATTAAAAGCGGCTTGTTCAATGTAATTATCACCTATATTGCTTAAAATATTGTTTTTCCACTGAGCTACTTGATGTTCAGCAAGAATCTTGGCGGCATCATCTTCTTTACTTTGTGAAAACTTATATATTTCTGTTTGAATTGATGCTATAGGTTTTAAATTTGTCATAGATTTTACGTAATAATAACGAATATTTTTATCTTTTGGACGTAAAATATATGCCTTTTTTAACTGTTTATAAGCTTTTACCGCTTGATTTTTTTCAAGATTATTTTTTCCTAAACTGTAATATAAAAAAGGAATATTCAAAAAAATGATAACAATTAATAAAGAAAAGAAAGCTATTAAAATTTTCAAAGCAGTTTTATTCATCCAACTTCCCTTGTTCCAATAGTTTTTCCAAGGCTCTTGTATCACCTTTAAGTTTAAAATATTCCGCAAATTTTGGTGTTGTTTTTAAATTATAACTTCTTCCGTTTTTATCACGAGTTCTGCTTATTAACCCTTTTTCTATAAGTTCAGAAACATGTTCATAAGCTGTAGAGCCCCTTAAATCTTTCAATTCAGTTTGTCGAATCGGTTCTTTTAGTGCAATCACAGCTAAAGTCCTGAGTACAGCAGGTCTAAGATCTACAGGACAAAGCTTTTCTACAATATCCATAAAATCCTCTTTTACTTGCAGAATATAGCCGTTTTCATCATCGATTTCAAGAGCCCCATCACGTGAAGAATAGTCCATTATTAAATCAAGTATAGCTTCTTCTACCTGTTCATTTTCGACTTCTAATATTTCAGATATTTCATTTGTGGAAAGAGCCTTTGCTGTTGTAAATAATACGGCTTCAATCCTTGCTTTAAGCGATTCCATGTTCACCTCTTACAACATACAAATCTGAATAAAACTCATCTTGAACTAAATCATAATCAGTCTCTGCTGTTAAAAATAGCAAGGCAATATATGCACTGATTTTGTCCATACCTAGCAAAGTTAATTCATTTAATTCAATTTTTTCTTCTTTTTCAAAAATTTGTGATAGATTTTCTTTTAGACGCAATACACAATCTTCTATATATTCTTCGTGCGCAAGATTTATAATATCATCAGCGGTAAATCTTGAATATGATTGGACACGTCTTTTGGCTCTTTCATGAGCACTTTTTAAAGATTGTTTTTGTTCTAATTTTTCATAAAACTCTAATTGTCTTATCAAGTCGCGTAAAGTGACAACTCGATTTCTGTTTAATCTTACACTTGTTCTGCGTTGAAGCACATCATCAATTGAGACAACATTATTTGTCGGAACATATTCTTCATCCCCGTAATCTACAATAAAACCGTCATCATCGTATTCTATATTTTCTTGAGGTTGGTCTTCAAATTGTAAGATATCAATACCTTCTAAGACATTTGATTTTAGCTTTAAAAGCACTGATGCAAAAAGAAATGTTCTACCGGTAAGGCGAAGATCTTGAGATTTCATTTCACACATATGAGTAAGGTACTTGTCAGTAACATCAATGATATCAATGTTCCAAGGATCGATTTTCCCTGCTTTTGCCATTGACACAAGAATACCTATTCCTTCATTATCTAAATTGACATTTTCAGGGATTGCTGAATTGTTATAGTTTAATATTGCTGTCTCACTACTCATAATTAATCTCTAAGCTTGACTCCCGTTACTCGGGTTATACCTTTTTCTTTTTGAGTTACACCTATCGTCCTATTTGCTGATTCTATCATAGGTTTTCGGTGACTAACTACTATAAATTGCGTATTTTTTGACTGGTTCTGCACCATTTGGGCGATACGTTCCACATTCATAGTATCTAAACTCGCATCAACTTCGTCAAATGCATAGAATGGAGAGGGCATATATCGTTGTATTGCAAATACAAAAGCAAGTGCAGTAAGAGATTTTTCTCCGCCAGACATACTTTCAAGCCTTTGAAGTTTTTTATCTCTGGGTTGAGCTTCTATTGTCATACCACCTGATAGAGGATCTTCTGGATTTTCAAGTTTTAGTTCTCCTTCGCCTTCTGACAATTGGTGGAAAACTTGTTTAAAGTTTTCGTTAATATTGTTGTATGTTTTTAAGAAGGCTTCTTTTTTAGACTGCTCATAGCCGCTCATTCTATCTAAAATTTCTTTTCGTTCTTTAGATAGTGTCTCAATTTGACTCTTTAATTCCTGCTGACGGTTTTGCACCTCTTCATAAGCAGCGATAGCACGCATATTTACGTCACCTAACTCTTGCATTCTTTTTTCAAGACGTTGTATTTTTGAATTGATTTCATCAATCGAAATTTCGACTGGCTCAAGTTTATCAATTTCAATTCCAGCATTTACAAGTTCTTCTCTTGCGGTCTGCAATTGGGGCTCCAATTCTCTTCTTCGCGCTCTGAATGATTCTATTTGTTCAGCAATTCTTTCAATATCAGCTTCTCTGATGTGTCTTTGCTTTTCTAGTTCATTTAATTCTTCGTTAATTTCATCACGCTCTTTTAGTAGTTTTCCTAATTTTTCTTCAATTTCTGCAATTTGTTCATGAAGAGCTTCTGACTTGTTATTCAAAACTTCTATTTCTTCTTTAAATTTAACTTTATCAGCTTCGAGTTTTACATTGTTAGATTCTATACCTTGAATCTCTTCTGTTTTAGTCTCAATCAGGTTTTCATTAAAAGCTATATCACGATTGAAATCATTTTTTGCAGAATTTGCATTCATTAAATTTTGTTGCAGTCTTTTAATTTCATGTTCTACACCTTCTGTTTTTGCTTTTAAATCTTTCAAATCCTGCTCATTAATAAGTTTTTCAACTTCTTCTATCTCAGATTGAACTTGAGTCATATCATCATATAATTTTACATTTTGCTCTTCAAGTTTATCAAGTTTATTATTCAAAACTTCGATTTTAGGCTCAGTTGCTTTAATAAATTCTGTACGCTCAGCTAAAATGTTTTCACTGTTAGCATAATTTGTATTCATATTTTCAAGTTCAATTTTTGCTTTTGAAAATTCACTCATTGATTCTGAATATTTTTTACGTACATCTTCAAGTTTATTTTCAAGTGATTGACGTTTGCTGTTTAAGTTAGAAGATTTATTTTCAAGCTCTTTTAAATGTTTTTTGAAATCTTCTAATTCATTATCTTCATTTTGGCTGAAACTTATACCAGTCTTTCTTTGTGAGCCTCCTGTCATCGAACCTGATTTTTCAAAAATTTCACCTTGAAGAGTTACCATTCTGTATTTACCGATTAATTTTTTAGCACACTCCATGTCTTCTACAACAAGAGTATCACCAACTGCATAATAAAATGCATTTATATATCTGTCATCAAAATCAACCAAATTTATTGCAAAATCTATTACCCCTTTATCCTTAGGTAAACTCAATTTTGTAGGAGCTTTAACTATTTTATTTAAAGGAATAAAAGTTGCCCGACCAGCGCCTGAAGATTTTAAAAGTTCAATAGCGACTGATGCGACATGTTCATCATCTACCACAATGTGAGTCATTCTGCCGCCAAATGCAACTTCCATCGCGGTAGAATACTCTTTATCTACTGTACCCAGCTTTACAAGTGGTGCGTGAACCCCTCTTAGTTTGGCATTCATAACAGTATCAATGGCGTTATTGAAACCGGATTGAGCAAATTGTTTTTTAGCTTCCATTGTTGAAATTTTTCTATATGCCATTTGAATATCATGATTTACATCATCTATTTCATTTTTTGTTGTATCTAAATCATGAAGAGCATTTTGCTGAATTATCTTAAAATCAGCCATCTCTTTTTGAAGCTGTTCTACTAGAGTTTTTTTAAGATCATAATCTGAAGCAAAGTTTGCTTTCATATTTTCAAGTTCTTCTAGTGTAGTTTTAGCTTTTGCAAGTTCTGCCTGTAAATTTTTTAATTCATTTTCAAGAGGAAGCTTTTCTTTTATTAGACTTGTTTCTTTATCTTGTAAGCTTTCTAATGTTTTTCTAAGATTATTCCTTTTCTCAATATGCTGATCTGCTGTTGCATTCAGACCTGTCATATCTTCAAGTATTTTTTTTAGCTCATTATTCTTTTCAGTGATATTATCTTCAATAATTTTTATCTCATCATCTTTTAATTTTATTTTTAACTTAAAATCTTCAATTTTTTGTTTGTAATTTTCAATACCATTTTTTGCATTCTCTATTCTGCGTAAGCCATCTTGAATTTGTTTATCAGCATATATTGAGGCGTTATTTTTCCTGTCAATTTCACCTTTAAGTTCCTCTTGTTGTTTTTTCAGCTCAATTTGTTTTGCTTCACCTTTTTCTTTAACAACTTCGGATATTTCTTGATATTTACCCTTTATAAGATTAAGCCGCTCATCGAGGTCTTTGTTTTTTATTTCTTCTTCTTTTTTCTTTTTGGTAAATTCAAGAATATTTTCATGTGCCTGTTCTATATTTCTTTTTATGTCAAAAAAACGCACTTTATTAATTTGACCTTCGAGTTCGGATTTTTCTTCCCGTAATTTTTGATATTTTAATGCGACTTCTCTTTCTTCTTTTAATTGCTCTAGTCTTGTATCGACTTCATTCAAAATAACCGTTGACCGTTCAACTCGCTGCTCAACTGTTGTCAATTCATTTGTAGCCTGTTCAATTCTTCTGTCAAAATCTGCAACACCGGCTATTTCGTCAATTATTTTACGGCGATTTTTTGGAGTACAGTTTGTAATGCCCATTACATCACCCTGCATCATGACGTTATAACTGTTTGGAGTTACATTATATTTTTCCAACTCTGCATGAACATTTGTAAGTGTAGTTACAGAATCGTTTATGTAATATGTACTCGCATATCCTTGGTTAGTTTTTCGAATTTTTCTTGCGATGCTTAAATCCTGACCGTTTCCCATCCCTCCGAATGTTACTTTTACAAAAGCTTCATTCCGTTTTGTATAAGTAGAAATAAAATGTGAAAGATTCTCAGCTCTTAATTCACTTGCATTTGCAAGTCCAAGAGCAAACAAAACACTGTCAATAATATTACTTTTACCAGAACCGTTTGGTCCTGATATTGTTGTAAATCCTTCAAGTAAAGGAATTTCTGATTTATTGGCAAATGATTTAAAATTATCTATTTCAAGTTGTTTTATGTACATTAATCCTACCCAAGTATAGTCTTAATTCTATTAGACAATAATCTTATTGACATGTCAAAGGATTAAAGAAATCTTAATATATTTATATTCTTATTAAGAATAAAAAACAAAAAATTTACTCAAAAAAAAACGACCAATGGGTCGCATAAAGGGAAAAAAGGAAATGAAATTGAAAATAAAAATTTTAGTATAAAATAT
>CALVEL010000004.1 GCA_944326565.1 Candidatus Gastranaerophilales bacterium | reverse complement strand
CGCCTGAGATGCTGCCATTCCCATGACATTTTTCCTTTCAATTTCGTTTCCTTGTCATGGTATACGGCTCATTTGTTTTAAATCTTTAATTTTTTATCTCTGTTTCGTAATATTTCGTTACAATTAACTGAAATATTACTTATAACAGCAAAAGACCGATTAAAAAAATCGGTCTTTTGTTTTGGCATTCTAATAACTAGAAAATTATTTAATATTTGAGAATGTCCAAGCATCAAAAGTAGGAGTTTCAGAAATATTCATTTCTTTTTTCTTTCCACCAGATGTTGAATCATTGTGGGCAATCGGTTTATATAATCTATTGTAGTATTCAATAACCATTCTGTCTGAATTGAAATATGCTTCAGATGTTCTGATAGCTTGTCTCATTAAACGTGCCCATTCCATTTTATTTTCATAATATGTTGGGATAATTCTATTTTCAATTATATCCATTACACATTGATGATCTTTCCAATGACGTTCTTCCCAAGGCATTTCATCATCAAGACCTGGATATTCAACAGTATATCCGTTAATACCGTCAAAAGTACCTTCAACAGTCCAACCATCAAAAATTGAAAGGTGAACAGCACCGTTAGCGTTAGCTGACATACCTGAAGTTCCTGATGCTTCAAAAGGTCTTAGAGGTGTATTTAACCAAATATCAGAGCCTCTTTTTAATTTGCCTGACAATTCAAGCTCATATCCAGGCAGCACTACTACATTTTTAAGGGTATGAGAACGATTTAATAATTTATTAAACATTTCTTTGCCCATAACATCATCAGGGTGGAATTTTCCAGCAAAGATTATTTGGATTTTGTTTTCATCAAGTAATTTATTGATTCTGTCTTTATCCATTAAGATTAGCCAAGCACGTTTATAATCAGCAAATCTTCTTGCCCAAGTTATGGTCAAAACATCAGGATCGAATCTTTTACCTGCAACATTTGCTACATACTCAAACAGCTCTGCTTTCATTTCTCTTTTAACGGCAAGAAGCTTTTCAGGAGTATTTGCTTCTAAAATTCTTGGATCTTGCCAATAGTGAAGATTTACAGCATTTGTGATAGCTCTTATAGGGCATCTGCCTTCAACCCATTCCCACATTTTATTTGAAACCAAACCATGTAATTGTGATACAGCATTAGCAAGTCTTGACATTCTAAGAGCTGCAACTGTAAGTGAGAAGTTTTCTCCACCTAATTGTATTGCTGTCTCTTTAGATGCACCAGCGAAAAATCCGCCTTCTAAAAGTGTATCTACATAGTGAACTTCATTACCTGCTGCTACAGGTGTGTGTGTTGTAAATACTGTTTTCTTTTTAACTTCATCTAAATTACCGTTATATTGTCTCAATAATTCAAATGCAGCTGGAAGAGCGTGTCCTTCATTCATATGGATTACATCAAATTTGTATCCGATTGCTTGAAGAATTCTTACACCTGCTACACCTAATACAGTTTCTTGAGCGATTCTTATTTTTTCGTTGCCGTCATATAATTTGTGAGAAATACTTTTTGCCCATTCACTGTTACCTTCAATATCAGTTGTTAAAAGGTATACAGGACAAGTACCAAATAATTCCGGCTCTACTAAGTATGCTTTTACTTTTACTTTTTCACCAAAAATTTCAACTTCTGTTGATACATTTGTATCTTTTAAGAAGTCGTAATATTTTCGGATGTATGCTACTTCTACTTGACCATCATGTGCAATTCTTTGATCATAATAACCATAAGACCATAACATAGTCACACCGACCATTGGCATTTGCAGATATCCGGCAGATAACATATGAGAACCTGCCAAGAATCCTAAACCGCCAGAATATGTCTTTAATGACTGATCAATTGCGATTTCCATTGAAAAATATGCTACGTTTGGTAATGACATATCTTCACCTTTCCTCTTCTTAATACTATGTACTTTGTCTAATACCACATTTTGTGGGGTACCATAACAGTTTACCACAAAAATTGTACTGTCAATTCTTATGTTTAATTTTAAACTATCTAATCCTAAAGAATTAGTCAGATAGTGCTATTTCGTAATTTAAAAAACTTAACATTTTCTATTTTACTAGCAAAAAAAAATGTTTTTAATCGTTATAAAACACAAAAAAGGAGTACTATGAAAATTCAACCAATTTATTCTTTTCAACATCATTCAAATTATGAAAATAAAAATTGTAACTATGTATCTTTAGCATTTTCAGCACCATCTATGACGGGAAACTTTTTTAAAGCGAAAAAATCAAGCTTATTAAAAAAAATGTTTCGTTTGATAACTAATAAAAAAGCAGTGAGCAACGAAATTCAAATATCTCCATCAAACACTAATTTAAAAAAAATTCTATCTGATACTTCTGTGATTGAGGTTAAAAATCAGCGAGCAGCGTTAGATACTTTTTTAAGAGATAAAAGTTTTTCTAAAAAAGTTCAAATAAAAAATAAAGATAACTCATCAATAGAAATTTTTTATCGTAAGTTTGATCCAGTAGTCCATGATGATAGAATATTTGCAGATTATTTTGATTCTGCTAAGAAGTTGGTCTATACAACTGTCTATGATTCAAACGGTTTGAAACTAAGCCAATATTATGTTAAATTCAATAATCCTAAAGAACCAATTTCAATTCGCAGAAAGGATTTTAATGTAGCCGGAAAACTAATTCATGAAGAAATCAAGTATAAAAACGGTGACGTTACAAATGTAGATTATGATTTACTGCATAAAATACAGCGTTTTGAAACATTAAGGACAGACGGCAGTAAAAAAGTATTAACTATGAGTGAATACAGCTGCCAAACTCAAGAATTCGACAAATTAGGGAATGAAATTTCAAATGATTTAACTACTTACTAGTTTTTAAATTATCAAGAAATTTTTCCAGTGCAATTTTTACGTGAGCATAGTTGAGCCCGCCCTGCAAATAGGCTACATAAGGCTCTCTCATAGGCCCGTCTGCTGAAAGTTCTATAGTTGAACCTTCAATAAAAGTTCCTCCAGCCATAATGACTTGATCCTCATAGCCCGGTATATATTCTGGTATTGGAGTCACATATCCGTTTACTGGAGAGAGTGATTGAATTGTTCTACAAAATTTTTCTAATGGTTCTGGCGCATTGAAAGTTATGTTCTGTATAATATCAGTGCGTTTTTCATTATATTTAGGTGTTGAATTATACCCAATTTCGTCAAAAATTTTAGCTGCAAGTACAGCACCTTTTACGGCATCTGATACAACTGACGGGGCCATGAAAAATCCTTGAAAAATAAGTCTGTGCTGGTTAAACATAGCGCCGCCTTCTGAGCCTATACCTGGAGCTGTAAGACGGTTTGAGGCTTTATCGACATACTTTGCTTTACCTGCGATATAACCTCCGGCTTCTACGATTCCTCCCCCGGGATTTTTAATTAAAGAGCCTGCTATTAAATCAGCTCCGACTTCTAAAGGCTCTTTTTCTTCAACAAACTCACCGTAGCAGTTGTCTACAAAACATATACAATCAGGATTTTTCTTTTTTACAATTTTACATATTTTTTCAATTACTTCAATAGAAAGTGATTTCCTTGTAGAATATCCCTTTGATCTTTGAATTAATACCATTGTTGTTGATTTATCTATCATTTTTTCTAGTAATTCAAAATCGACATCATTATTTTTTAGCGGAACTTCATCATACAAAATTCCATAAGCGAGCAAGGAATCTTCTTTTGTTGTATTATCACCTGCTGTGCCAATTACCTCTTGCATAGTATCATAAGGAGCACCTGCAACTGAAATGAGCTTATCACCGGGTCTTAGACAGCCGAAAAGACAGCATGCTAGAGTATGAGTACCAGATGCAAAATGAATTCTTGCAATAGCTTTTTCTGCTTTGAATACTTCTGCAAAAACTTTATCTAATACTTCCCGTCCAATGTCATCATGTCCGTAGCCTGAAACCGTATAAAAATGTTCAGGAGCAACTCGGTTATTAATAAAAGCTTCCAATACTTTTTTTTGATTAAAATCTCTAATTTCGTTTATTATTTCAAATTGTTCAGCTAGACTTTTCTCAGCATTTTTTATTAATTCGTGACTATTCATATTAAATATCCCTTTATATACTTGAATTCTAACATAAAAATTTACCATATTGTCTAATTTTTTTTTATATTCTTATTTAAAATAATTAGAATTATGAAAAAAATTATATTGTTTTTTGCTTTAATAATATCTATTCCTGCTTTTGCGGAACAATATTCGGTAAATACACCGGATAATTACATATATAGACCTCAAGAAAATGAGCGTACATTATTTATTTTGGACTTTTCTAACAGCATGAATGAGTATTTAGACGGTAAGAGAAAAGTAGATTTAATGCTTGATACAATGCGCGAAATCATTCCTAAAATGAGCAAAAATTCTTCTGTTGGTCTAAGGGTATATGGACACAAAGTTGGTTTTACACCTTATGAAGCCTGCAGAGCCTCAAGTCTGCTTGTACCTGTAGCAACTAATAATTCTATAAATTTGCAAAATTCACTTTTCCTAGTAGAGCCAAAAGGTATGACACCTATTACATATTCCCTAAAAGAAGCTGTTAAAAATGATTTTATGGGATTTAGCGGACGCAAGCACATAATTCTTTTGACAGATGGAGGTGAAAATTGTGATGAAAGTCCTTGTAAATGGGTTATGGAACTTATAAGAGTCAGAAAAGATGTTATTATTGATGTAATTGCATTTAATATTACAGAAGAAGATGATCTTGCTCAATTAGAATGTACATCCCTTGTAACAGGCGGAAAATTCTACAGTGCAAATACTGCAGCTGAATTGTCAAAAAGTTTAAATAATACAATAAATGTTAAAAAAGATGTCGAAGCAAGAATTATTCCCTAAAATTAATTAAGCATTTTTTTTAGGTTAAAAATTTTTATATAATTAAAGGTAAGAATAAAGGGGAATTATGCTCAGCGGTGATTTGTTCAAATTAGGATGAATAATAGTTAAAAATTCTGGTATTGTTAAAAAGACTGGTAAACCTGATATACCTCGTTACTTATACCATATGACACTCAAGCAAAACTATGAAAAAATGTTAAGTGATGGTTTTATAAAGACTTACCCTGATTATGTAATTGACGAATTAGATGGTATTTTTATGTTTGATTTAAAGAATTTTGAAAAACGCTGGTCAATACTTGGTTTAAGGTTGCTAATAAAAAAATTAAAAGAAGACTGGATACTATCTTGTTTTGTGACCCAGATAGTGCAATTTACCAGTCTGTTTACGCAAGAAGAAAAATTCCAATTGAATATATTTATGAGTCTGATATTAATATTTCTGAAGTACAAAAACTTGGTGAAGTGTCACTTAAAATAAGAAATAATACTGAGTTAAAAAGCGCTATGGAATTAAAACCTTTTAATATTCTTCTGAAGCTTTTTAAAGGACATCCTGAAGAAAAAGGAATTATTGCTCATAAATCTACTCAGCCAAAAGCAAATTACATCAGTTGGTAGATTAATTCACCTGCATCCCTCATCTTGAGAGTCAATTTTTTCGTCATAGTCGTTATCAATACCATCATGACAGGAGCCTATTGAGTATTTGCTTTCTGCAGAGACTGAGTGGTTTAGGTAATACTCAGGAATTTTATTCCATAAAAATTCAAAGTAGCCTTTATAAAATTCTGCTAGTTTTGGATTTTCAATTATAATAGTATTTTCATCATTTTTATTCTCACCGCTGTTTGAAAAATTCATAGAGCCTGTGACTACATATTTATCATCAATAATAATTGATTTACTGTGCATTTTTCCTGCATAATTTTCTGTTTTAAGTTTAATTCCGTTATTTCGCAGATAGTTGTGAGTTGAATTTCTTGCTCTTATACTTGTCGCATCAAGAATTATTCTTACATCTACTCCTCTTTTTTGTGCTTCAATTAGACTTTTACACATATTCTTATGTGTGATTACAAATATGGGTATATAGATGTACTTTTCTGCATTATCAATTAGTGGTATGATGGCACTCTCTATGGTTTTATCTTGAGGTGAAAAATATATCCTGAAATTTGTATCATCAATTGAAAAAGAATTCTTTTCAGAAAATTTCTTTTTAAGTAAGTGAAATTTTCCTTTGTACATTTGCTCAAATTCTTTTTTGTAATATTTTGCTATTTGTTCTGAATTAATTATCAAAACATTATTTGCATTGAATCCTGATAAATCAGTATTTGTAAAATTCATAGAGCCTGTAAGCACCAATTTGTTATCCGAAATTATAAATTTATTATGCATAAGCATTGAGGTTAGGGATTTTTCTTCTAAAATTTCATCAGAACATGTATTTTTGAATAATTTTATGAATTCATCGATATTAGGGTAATAATTTGGGTTTGGATTTTTGTCATATACAATTCTAATATCGACATTTCTGTTTTGTGCTGAAGTAAGTGCTTCAAGGATTTTAGGGCTTGTATTCCATCCGTAAAGAGCAATATCAAGAGTTTTTTGTGTATTATTTATTATCTCAATTAATGTCTTGCAAAATACATGTTCACAACTATTATCAGGTCTAAGATGATTCGTATAATCTGATACTAAAAAAGTAATGTTATTTTCATTATATATTTCAGGAAAAGTTGTTTTATCAATTTTGTTTTGTTTATTTTTCTTTTTGTATGGAGTTCCAGTTTTAAAACAATATTTACACTTTTTAAAGTTTTGAGTAACAATTTTCATTGGTAAAATTGTGTAATTTTCGGTATTAAGGCCATATTTACAATCCAATTTATGATATTTACCGCTGTTTTTGTTTAAGATAACAAGATGAAGTTTGCGGGCTTGTTCTAGTTTTTTGTTAAATAATTCCTGATTACAAATTCTATTATTACAAATTGCAAAACCTGAATTTTTCAGAAGATCAGCATAATTTTGATTATCAATGAAAATATCTGCATAATTACAATCTACAGAATGCTGATTTTTAATATGAATATTGACTTTTTTATCTTGTAGAATATTTCTTACAAATTCGTCTGATAAGTAGCCGATACTGATAGCATCAGACATAGATATTCTCAGATTCCTTGCTTTTGAATCTTGTGATACTGAAAGATTTGATGTAAAAGTAGATAAATTTTTTATGCAGATTTTTTCACCTATGTCAGGTTTTTGATTATTATTAAAGTCAACTATAATTTCAGTAGGGCTTATAATGCGTAAAACTTTATATTCTGTATTTTTTCTGTAAAATAGAAAAATACAAAATAATAAAAAACAAAAAACGAGAAATAAAATTTTTAAAATCTTTTTCATTATCTAAGTACTTTGTAATTAGTGACTTCAAATCCAAGTCTGAAAATTTTATTTTCAATTTCTTTACTTTGAGTAATTAAAAATTCTTTGAAATGTTGATTTTGAGTATTTGATAAATATTTACAAGGATGTATAAGAGCTTCAACAATCATATCTTCTTCAGGAAGCGCCTCAAGACCATATTCTATAGATGAGTTATCCATCATTCCTGTATAACCAACTCCTATTAGGTAATCGTTTGTTTTAATAGGAAAATCTTTAAGTATTTTTTTATTTTTACAAGTAAAATAATTTAGCAAAATAACTTTAATTATATTTATAGGGTATCCAAAACACAAATGTTTGCTAAAATTGGGTATCATATAAAATTTTTCATATTGAGTTCTAATGTAAGGTATATTATATTCCTTTGCAAGTCTTATGACAATTTTGAAAATTTCAGGTATTGCATGAGTATGTACATGTGAATCGATATGATCAGGTTGTACATATTTTATAACTTTTTCGATCTGGGCTCTAAACTCATTTTCTATTTGTTGTCTGAAACTTTTGTTTTTTGATTTCAAAATTAATGCTAAATATCCCTGATTAAATTTACCATTATCATCAGTTAGTAAATTACATTTAGTAATGGCCTCACCTTCAATAATATTGAGATGTACTCCAATGCCAAGATTTGGACATTCAGGCAGAATTTCATTTACAGCACTGTCAAAAGCCTTACCATTTGCACATATACTTGCACTTTTTAAAATGCCTACTCCATATCCTTGCAACACTGCTCTGTTATAATCTACAGACATTCCAAAATCGTCAGCATTAAGTATAAATTTTTTATCAGCCATTATAATATCCTTGCACTATTTATTTATCTATTATAATATAAAAACATAATTGAGGAAGAGTTATTTATGAATATCCCAAAACTAGCAATAGTAGTACCTTGCTATAATGAAGAACTTTGTATCGAGCCAACTGTCAGACAACTTCTTTTGGTACTTGACAGGTTAATTAGTTTAAATAAAATTAGACGTGATAGTTTTATATATTTGGTTGATGACGGCTCAAAAGATAGAACTTGGGATATTATCGAAAGACTTCATAGCCAAAATCGCCTCATTAAAGGTCAAAAATTTGTAAAGAATTTTGGAAACCAAAAAGCAATAATAGCAGGTCTTGAAGCTGTTAAAAAATTAGGTTGTGACTGTGCCGTATCTATTGATGCAGATTTACAGCAAGATGAATGGGTAATTGAAAAATTTATAGATAAATTTATGCAAGGATATGATGTAGTATCGGGTATAAGAAATAACAGAAAAACTGATTCCATTTTCAAAAAAGTCACTGCGATTTTATTTTATAAAATAATGAACTTATTGGGTGCAAATATTCCACCAAACCATTCTGATTACAGGCTTGTAAGTGCACATGCGCTTGATGTAATGGCACAGTTTAATGAAAGAATTTTATTTTTAAGAGGCTTTTTTAATGATGTCGGATTTAAAACGGCTTATGTAAACTTTGATGTAAAACCAAGAAGAGCTGGAAAATCAAAATTTAATATCTTTAATCTTTCAACTCTTGCACTTAGTGGTATAACATCATATAGTGTTGTTCCTTTAAGATTGGTGTCAGTTTTTGGACTTATTATGACAATTGTAAGTATTGTCTTAGGGACTATAGCAGTGTGCAATAAAATATTTTTTGCTAATTTTCAGCACGATTGGGTAATTGATCTTATCACAAGCTGTTTCTTCGGTGGAATTGAACTTTTTTGTTTAGGTACAATCGGCGAATACATAGGTCAGATATTTCTGGAAGTTAAAGGCCGTCCTAGATATATAGTAGATAGAGAACTAAAATAATAAAAAGCCGTGCCTCTGTCTATCGAATTTACCTGACTAAAATATTAATCAATATTTTCTCCATTTATAACGGTAACACCCGTAAAGGTCACCTTAGTGCTGCTATGTCTCCATCCTGACACGGTTCGGAGTTTTACGCCATCACAGCTATAAATATCATAAAAAATATTAGCTTTTACCTTAATCTTGCAAATCCTCACAACAGGCTCTGCACCCGGCATAAACTTCCGGTCGAGGGATTGCAATTCCCCGTGGAGCACGGCTTAAAATTATTATATACTAAAAATTTTCTACGGCAAGCACTCAAAATAACCTTTATTACTTCCATCAGGACAGATATCTCTTAGTGCATACCAAGCACAGCCGATACCGTTTGCTTTTTGACTTGAAGTGAAATTACATGGATTACCGGCTCTTTCTTTTTGAAATCCATCAGCATAATTACCACTGTTAATTTCATCTTCCGTCAAATTTTGAGGTTTTGTAAAAAATGATAAAGTATCATTTTTTTTGTCGATTGAGAAAATAAATATATCATGTCCCAGTTTATTCGGTCCTTTTTGCCCGTTGGTATCCACAGCAATATAAAACATGTGTTCTATTATATACATATTAATAAAACTTCCATCGGGCATCAGGTTTGTATTAAATATAGGACTGCCCATTCCAGCTAAGCCATCAGCCCAGGTAACAATTTGTTTGCCATTGTAGGTATATATTTTTTCGGCGGACGCTCTTCTGATATTATATCTAAAATTATTATGACTATACTTATTTTCGCCTGCTATTTTAACAAAATTTTTATAAAATGAATCATAACAAATGTCTTGATAGGGATATGTTAAGTTATCTTCCAGTGTTGTACAAAATTCAGCAAGTTTATCAATAGATAAATCTGATTTTGTATTCAAAATCACTTGTGAAATTATTGATACTGATTTTTTAAATTGAGTTTCTAGTACCTTTCTTTGGTAGTTTTTAATAACACCAGGCAAGGTCATTGCAATAACAATACCAATAACACCAATTGTGATAAGCACTTCTGCCATTGTAAATCCTTTTAAATTCTTATAGCACATATTCTCTCCTCCCGTCTATATGTTTCTATATGGAAACGTATGGCTAAATTGTACTGATATAATGCAAAAAAGTCAATATGGAGCATTGATGACTGAAAGTGTATATAAAGAAAAATACTTGATAGCATTTGGCAAAAGTTTGAAAAAAATCAGAACTGATATTGCCAAAAAGAGTCTACGCTTATTTTCTTATGAGGCTGATATACCATGCGCTACTTTAAGTCGACTTGAAAACGGCACAAGAATTCCAAATGTTATAACCTTAAAAAAAATAGCTGTAGAACTCAATTGTTCCCTGCCGGAGCTATTACAAAAAATCGAAGATAACATTCCTGAGAATATTAAAAATTTTGAGTTTTAAAATTACTCTCCAACTGTGTAATGTTTTAAATTTTATTTAAAGCTATCTTATTAGCACAGAAAGGAGAAGTCTATATGACAGAACGATTAGAGCTATACCGATGTGAAATATGCGGAAATTTAGTTCAGGTAATTCTTGCAGGTGGTGGGGAGCTTGTTTGCTGCGGTGAACCTATGCAATTAATTAAGGGTCAAAATAAAGAAGAAATGGTAAATGAAAAACACATTCCTATATTTACCAAAAATGATGCAGGAAAAGACACCGTACAAGTAGGTACTGTGATGCATCCGATGAATGATGATCATTACATAATGTTTATTGAAACAATTTCTGAGGATAAAAATCATTTGCAACTGCAATACTTGCATCCAGGAGAAGAAGCAAGAATAATTTTAGAAAATAAACTTGGTAAAACATTAGCATATGAATTTTGTAATTTACATGGACTATGGGAGGGCGAAAGTGATTAGTGAAAAAATTGAAAACATACTTAATGAGCAGATTAACAAAGAATTTTATTCAGCTTATTTGTACCTTGCTATTTCTGCATATTTTGATGAAATGGGTCTTAAAGGTTTTTCTCACTGGACACGAGTTCAAGCTCGTGAAGAGGTAGATCATGGAATGATTTTATTTGATTATATAATAGAACGACAAGGAAAAGTTAATTTAAAACAGATACAAATGCCAGAAAATGACTTTGGAACCCCTTTAGAAGTTTATAAAAAAATCTTTGACCATGAAAAATATGTAACAGACAGTATAAATTGCGTGGCAAATATGACAGATGAAGAATGTGATCTTGCTACAAGACATTTTATAAACTGGTATATATCAGAACAGGTAGAAGAAGAAGCTAATGTTGATGATATAATTAAAAAACTTGAAATGTTTGGTCAGGAAAAGTCAATATTATATCATCTTGATAAAGAACTCGCTAAAAGAGAATATAAACAACATACATACAATTCTTAAATTAAAAAGCGGAATTTAAGTTTTAAATTCCGCTTTTTGTAATATATTGCGAATTTGTAAACAATTTGAATAAAAGAGAAAAATACCCTATCATATAAATATTATGATAGAAGGAAAAATAGTAGTTGTTGATGATGAAAAAATGGTTACTTCTGCTTTTAAAACCCTATTTAAGGTAGAAGGAATAACAGGTGGTGAATTTTTTAATTCACCGATAGACGCACTTGAATATATAAAAACTAATACTCCTGATCTTATTATTTCTGATTATTTAATGCCTGAGATGAAAGGATTAGAATTTTTGCAGGAAGCAAAGAAGCTCTATCCAGAAGTAAGTATGATTTTATTAACCGGATATGCAGATAAAGAAAATGCAATAAGGGCGATAAATGAGGTAGGTTTATACAAATACATTGAAAAGCCCTGGGACAATGACGATTTAATTATGAATATAAGAAACGGGGTTGAGAGAAGTAATCTTTTAGTAAAACTAAGAGAAAAAATCAAAGAGCTTGAAGAAGCTAAAAAACAACTTGAAGTATATTCTTCGAATTTAGAGGAACTTGTTGCCGAAAGAACTCATGATTTGTCTGAAGCAAACCAAAAGTTAAGCGGAATTATAAGTCATTGCGCTGATGGAATTGTTATTTTAGATAGTGAAGGAAAAATCGAGCAGATAAATCCAGCCTGCGAAAACCTTATTGGTGTTGATGTAAACGCTATAGTCGAAAGACCTTTTACACAAATAGTAAAAGGCTGTAAAATAGATATGATCTCAGATGATGGCGGATTATACGGATTAAATTCCGACAATTCTGATATACTTTTAAAAGACTGCTATATAGCAAATTCATTAAGCGGGTCAAGGACTCCTGTGGAAATTAATCTTGCTGCAATAATTTCCGAAAATACTGAATTACCAGAAAAATATATAGGTGTTATCCGTGATATTACCTCTCAAAAGGAAACGGAAAGATTAAGGGATGATTTTATTGCAACATTAACTCATGATCTTAGAACACCTCTTTTAGCTGCAATTCAAACTTTAAAATTTTTCTTAGACGGTTCATTAGGCGAATTGCAGGATAAACAAAAAGTTCTATTATCTACAATGCTTCAAAGTAATGAGGATTTGCTGGGGCTTGTTAATGCGCTTTTGGAAGTATATAGATTCGATAGTGGAAAACTCGAATTATGCAAAACGTTTTTTGCCCCCAAAGCTCTTGTCGAGCAATGTATAGAAGAGCTTTTTCCTCTTGCAAAAAATAAAGGTATAAACCTTGATTTTGAATGTGATTTGAGTGAAAAACTCGAAATTTATGCTGATAAAGCTGAATTAAAAAGAGTTATCACAAACCTTTGCGGTAATGCTGTAAATTATACAAATAAAGATGGTCATATAAAAGTTATATTGAAAGCACAATCCGGGGATTTAATTTTTTCTGTAGAAGACAATGGTAACGGTATTCCACAGGCAGATATTCCTAATTTGTTTATGAGATTCTCACAAGGTACTAGCAGAAAACGTTCAACCGGTACAGGCCTTGGGCTTTATCTTTCAAGACAAATAATAGAAGCTCATGGCGGCAAAATTTGGGTTGAAAGTAAATTGAATAAAGGAAGTGAATTTACATTTTTATTGACTGATGTAGTGAAGTCAAATGAAGAAAGACAGGTAGTAAATGGTTAGGGTATTAATTGTAGAAGATCACGATATGGCAAGGATGGGATTATCTGTTATTCTAAGCAAAAATCCAAATATAGAAATCGCTGATATGTCTGCAGATGGACAAGATGGTGTTGATAAAGCACTTGACCTTGTACCTGATGTCGTGATTATGGATATAGGACTTCCGACTATTGATGGTATTGAAGCTACTAAGAAAATTAAGCACGCTAATCCGAGAATAAAAGTTTTAATGTATACATCAAGAGAAGATGAAGATGATATTTTTGATTCTTTTCAAGCCGGCGCTGACGGTTATATAACAAAAGGTGCGACTTCAGAACAAACTGTATCTGCTGTAATTGCCGTAAGTGAAGGTGCTGGTTGGCTAGATCCTGCCATTGCAAAAGTTGTGCTTACTAATATAAGAAGAAATACTTCGTCTCCTCAAAGAAGAGGGGAAATTAATTATCAATTAGGTAAAAACTTATATGGTCTTACAGAAAGAGAAATGGAAGTATTAGCTCTTATCGTGGATGGTCTTACAAATCCTCAAATAGCAGAAAAACTAGTTATTACAATTTCTACTACCAAGACGCATGTACATAGTATTTTACAAAAACTATATGTGGGCTCAAGAGCAAAAGCTATTGCGACTGCTATGAAAGAAGGACTTGTATAATAATGTTTCGTATTTGGATTTTAGTTTTTACAATCCTATTTTATAATTTGTCTGTATATGCTTTTTCATTTACCAAAGGTGCTAGAGAAGAAGAAGCTGAGTATCTTTATAATGTACAAAAAGAAGATTTAAAAGAAGAATATGAAAGAAAAATTAAAAAGCTAAATCCGCAAGCATATATGACTGTAGAAGAGTATGAAATGCTTTCAGCGCCAAAAGATAAATCTATTCAAGAGATCCCGATTCCAAAACCGCAAAAAGCTTCAGATATGAAATATATTCCTCAGCCAGATTACGAAATTGTGAGATATAATAACCCTCCTGGCAGTCCAGAGATTTCACTCGGTAATGCCTTTAAAAAAAGGCGGCAAGCAAATATACAAGGTATTGTATCACCTGATTATAAAGTTTTGGTTTATCCGTCTGTATATTATTATCCTAAAAATGCGGTTGTGACCTGTGAGCTTTTTGTAATACCCTTAGAGCAAAAAGGGAATCCTCTTTCAAGAATAAAAAAAGCCAATGTAATGCATAGATATCCTGATCCAATTTTGTCAACTGAAAAATCAATTGAAAATTATGGTGCTTTTTATACTCTTACTCCGATTGATTTTTCAACTGACGGTACCAAACTTCTTGTTAAAGAGAAAATAGGCTCTCGTAGTGACGGTATCTGGCAGACAGATGCAATTGTATATGATTTTGATACGAACAAATCATATAAATTAAATGAAATAAGAGATGCAATAATATATTATTGGAAAGAGTATAAAAATCTTAATTTACGTGACGTTAGATGGGATATTTATCCACTTGGTTTTGATCTTAATAATCCTGATAGAGTTATTGTATCAGCATATGCTTATACAGGAAAGGCCCCTATTTTTTTAGGAAATTGGAGTATAGATATTCAAGGAAAAAGAACAATGCTAGTATCTTTGAAACCAAAAGAAGTCCAAATAAGTATGAATGGTCTAAAAATGGTTCAGTCAGGAGTAGTTCCTCCTTCTATACTAGAAATTGAAGAAAAACAAGCTATATATGAAGATAAACTTGATAATAAAAAGAAAAAAGAAGAATATGAAAAAAAAGTAAAAGAACTAGAAACAGAATATAAGAATAAATTGAAAGAGCTTGAAAAAAGTCATAAGTACAAAATGGAAGATTATAAAATCAGAGACAAAGTAGAGGGCTCAACTTCCACTAATGATTCTTTAGAAAAAACTGAAGAGTTACTTGAACAAGCAAAACAAAAACGTTTACAGGAAGAATCTAAAGAAAAAGCAAAACAAGCTGCAAAAGAGAAAAAACGTTTAGAAAAAGAGCAAAAGAAAAATAATTCTCTAAACAATGCAGACGAAAACAGCGATTTATAACTTAGTATTTTTATTAGCAATCAGCTCAAGTTTTTGGACTCTTGTAAGATGCTTAATTCGATATTCTTCTTTCATTGCTTCTGATTTGGTTGAATAGCATTCGTTATAAACAATTTTTAAAGGTTTATGCGATTTTGTATATTTTGCCCCGACTCCGTTTAAATGTGCAGTAAATCGTTTTTCAAGATTATCAGTGTATCCGCAATAAAGTTTATCATCTATTGTCTGTATAATGTAGACATAATATTTCTTTTCCATATAACTAAAATATAATAAAAAAGACGATTTTAAATCATCGTCTTAAATTATTTTCTTTCTTTATTTTCTATAAAACCATATTTTCTTTATTTCTATACAAATGAGGTAAAGCCTCCGCCCCCGCCGCATGAGCCAGAACTTACTGATGCTCCGCAAGATGCACCGCCGGTAAAGCCTGAACAATCAGTGCCTATTACTGCTACAGCATTTGCAAAACTGCTTAAAAATCCTGAATTAACAACTGATCCTGCTTCTGGATTTGCATAATTGGTAAAATCTATATTCAATGAATATGGACTGTTTATTGAAACTATATCATATGAATTCATTGCTAAATAACTTTTTTCTGATTTCAAAGCTAGAGAACCTGCTGTTTCCGCTGTCTCAGACTTTTTACTTTTTGAAATACTGTTAGGTCTTTGTTGTTGTGAAGTACGTGCAAAAATGTTATTAGTCATTTTATAACTCCTTTTAGCCTCGTGGTACTTATATAAAAAAAAATAAATTTGTTCGATTTCAGCATGCATATTTTTTGTAACATTTGTTTACATAATATATTTAAAATAAATAAATCTATGGATCTATAAAAGTTGTTCTATTGATTGATGTGCTTTTATAGATAAAGTTTTAAGCTTATCATGTGAAAAAAGATTGGGGAAATATAAAAGAACATGAAAAAAATATTTATTAGTTTAATACTCTTACTCACAATACTGTCAACATCGGCATTTGCATTTGAAAATATTTTGAATGCAGTAGTAGTCGAAGGTACTCCAAATGGAAATAATCTAATTTTAAGAACTGATACCGCTGCGGTTATAAAAAAGTATATTCTATCTGATGGAACATTGGAGGTTGATATTAAAAATATAGCAGCATCAATAAATATGGATACAAAATATATAGACACTAACGGCATAAATAATGTAACCATAGAGAACATCGGAAATAATGAAGTAAAGATTTTTGTACAAGGTGAGAATGCTGATAAAACAAGTATAATATTTGATACCCCCGCATCTGCTCCAATTGTAGTAAGTGACGGGCTGAGCAAGAAACACATCGGATGGATTGCAGCTGTATTTATTCTAACTTGTATACTAGCCGGTAGCTTCAAACATTCTGTAGAAAAAGATGAAAGAATTTCTATGAAAAATGATTTAACAGAAAGAGAAATAAAACTTTATAAAGAGTTAAAATCTGATATCATCACATCTGCTAAAATCGACAATATGATAAAGCAACGCATAACAGAAAGAATGAATAATTCTGTAAAACGAGCAGATACAATTCGTGCAATGCAAAAAATGGCTTTAAAATAATAAATAACTCAAATTACCCAATGTAATTAAATCTAATACTAAGCCTTTATATTTTTAAAGGCTTTCTTTTTTCGCAAAATAATTATCGATTATATTGGTAATTTTTTTTGCAGAAGTTCCATCACCATATGGATTAACAGCCTTTAATCTAGTTTTTTCAAAAGGATTTGATAGTATCTCCTCGCTGTATTTTAAAATTTTGTCATAATCAGCACCGACTAAAACGGATACCCCTGCATCAATACCTTCTTGTCTTTCTGTTTCGTAACGCATGACAAGAGTAGGACATCCAAATGAGGGTGCTTCTTCTTGAATTCCACCAGAATCCGTTAAAATTAGTTTTGCATTTTTCATCAAATATACCAAATTTGGATAATCAAGTGGAGTCAAAAGCTTTATATTATTATACTTTTGAAGCCTTGAATGAATTTTATCCTTAACATTAGGATTAGGATGGACTGGGATTACAAAAGTATGATCAGCGTATTTACCAGCTAAATATGTGATGGCTTCAATTATTCTGTCAATTCTTTCCCCATGATTTTCTCTTCTGTGGGCTGTTATCAAAACTAATTTATCATTAATTTTAATATCATTTAGCCTGAAAAATTCTTTGCTTTGTTTCAAAGTATTTTCAGATAGACAGAAAAGAGCATCAATTACCGTATTCCCAACTACGTGAATTTTATTTTCTGAAATATCTTCTTTTAGTAAAGCTTGTCTGTTTTTTTCTGTTGGGGCAAAGTGAATTTCTGCAACTCGAGAAGTCATTTGACGCATAACTTCCTCAGGAAATGGCTCATAAATGTCATAAGAGCGAAGTCCTGCCTCAACGTGAAATACAGGGCATTTATTGTAAAAGCTTGCTAAAGCACCGCATAAGACGGTCATAGTATCACCTTGTACTATCGTTGCATCTATTTTGTAATTACTGAATACATTATTTAAAGCTGTTAAAATTCTTGTCTGCACTTCTAGTAATGATTGATTAGGTCTCATGCAATCAAGATTTAAGTCTGCTTTTAAATTAAAATAGGCAAGAGTTTGATTTGAAAGTTCTTTTTGTTGCTCTGTATTACAGATTATGACATTATATTTGTCCGGATATTTTTTTAATTCGAGTATTACCGGCGCTAATTTTATTACCTCAGGCCTTGTGCCAAAAACTACAAGTATATTCTTCTTATTCATAATTAGATTTTATAACAAAAGTATATATATGCAAACTTGCGCACTAAAATACCATAGAGGATTATATAAGAGGGGAATTTATAAAATGAAGTATATCTTATAATGTATGTAAGACAGGAGGTATATAAAATGTTTGAGTTATTTGTCCTTGACAGCTGTCCTTACTCTATAAAAGTAATGAATTTTATGAAAGAAAACAATATAAAATATAACAAAAGAGTTGTATCTGAACCTGAAAATTATGATTTATTACAAAAATTAGGCGGTAAATCACAAGTTCCGTTTTTATATGATGAAGAAAAAGGACTTAAAATGTATGAATCAGACGATATTATTGAATATTTAAAGAACGAAATGCAGGAGTAACTATGTTTTTCAACAGATATAAGGATGAAGGTAATGATTATAACGAATGTGTCTCAAGGGGAAATTGTTCTATCTCCCCTGAAGTAAGAGCATTCCAAGAAGTTATGATTATTTTTTTGAGACAACTTGCCTATTTTGAATTAAAGCAGTGTGAATTAAATATTTCATACTATGAAAATAAAGAAACTATTTTAGATGGTATTTTATCATTAGTCGCTACGAATAAGTACACTAATGAGCAACTACTTGAAATAATTAGTAAAATTTATTCTAAACTTTTATATGCCAAAAAAGAATATGCAAATTTTTGTGAAGAGAAAAAAATAAAAACAGATGAATTTAAGCTTACTTTTAAACTTACTCCTCAAATGACAATAAATGAGATTATAAAAACTGGAGAAAAAATTCTTTTAGCTAAATACAAAAAAATATCACAACAGCACAAAAATTTGTACGAAATACTTCTTCTCACAATAAAAAGTGTTGCCCTAAACCTTGAAAAGCTGAATATATACAATAAATTTGATGACAAAGCATATAAAGAAATTTTAGTTGGACTTAATCTATTAAACTATACAAGGACGTCAGCCGAAAAAATAAAAGAAAATATTGATATTCTAGCCAAAACTGATCTTGGATTAATAAATCAATTAGCGCTATCACAAGAAGAAAGATTTGGTGAGATACAAAAAAAGGAAGTCTCCAAATCTACAATCCCAGGTAAAGCTCTTTTAGTATCAGGTGAAAACCTTCAAATATTATATGAAGTACTTGTACAATCTGATGATTTGGATTTTTCTGTATATACGCACTCAGATTTGCTAATCGCACATGCATATGAAAAATTTGCGCAATTTAAACATTTGAAAGGTCATTACGGTTCATGTTCAAATAACTGTGTCCTTGATTTTGCTACATTTCCTGGACCAATATTACTTACTAAAAGTGACTATCCTAATATAGACTATTTATATAGAGGAAAACTCTATTCTTCTGAAAAGATTGCACCTCAAGGTATATTACAACTAAGTGATAACGACTATAATGAAATGTTTAAGTCTGCACTAGGCTCAAAAGGTTTTTCAAAAGGTAGACAAGTTGAATCTATAGATGTTGGCTACAATTATAATGATTTAATTGATAGAATAAAATCAATTAATGATAAAATTAATTCTGGGAAAATAAAACATCTTTTCATTATTGGAATGTCAGACTATTCATATTCAAATGATGAATATTATAAAAAAATGTATGATTTAATTGATGATAATTCATTTATAATAACATTTTCATATCATTATAATGTTTCAAATGAACTTTATATAAACCTTTCGAACAATCTTCCCGCCATATATAAAGTTTTACTTGTAATTTTTAATCAAATACCGATTGATTCAGAATATATAGCATTCTTTTTTAGCAAATGTGATGCAAATTCAATTTCAAATATAATAAATTTATCTAACCTAGGTGCAAAAAAAATATTTTTGTCACAGTGTCCACCTAATACACTAAATCCTAATTTACTTTCTACTTTAAAAAATATTTATAATGTAAATACAATATCGACACCAAAAGATGATTTGAAACTTATCTATTGATACAATAAATAAAAAAGCTCTCAAATAAATGAGAGCTTTTTCAGGTTATTCAAAAATATATATTAATATCTATAATGAGCAAACGCTTTGTTAGCTTCAGCCATTTTGTGGGTGTCTTCACGTTTTTTACAAGCAGCACCTGAGCCGTTTGAAGCATCAATAAGCTCATTAGTCAACTTGTCTATAAAAGATTTACCACCGCGTTTTTTAGCTGATTCTATAATCCAAGAAGAAGAAAGAGCAAAACCTCTGTCAGCTTTAACTTCTATAGGTACTTGGTAAGTAGAACCACCTATACGTCTTGCTTTGACTTCCAATAAAGGAGTAGCATTAGTCAATGCTTTTTGGAAAACTTCCATTGGATCAGAATTAGTTCTTTCTTTAATTCTTTCCATTGTCATATAGAATATTTTTTCAGCTAATGACTTTTTACCACGTCTCATAATTCTATTGATAAATTTAGATATATCAACACTATTATAAACAGGATCTGCTAATGGAACGCGTCTTGCTGGTTTAGAACGTCTTGACATTACTTCTTACCTCCTTTAGCATTTTTCTTAGCACCATATTTAGATCTGCTTTGTGTTCTGTTTGCAACACCAGCAGTATCCAAGGTTCCTCTTACAATGTGATAACGAACACCCGGAAGATCTTTAACCCTTCCGCCTCTTATTAAAACAACACTGTGTTCTTGTAAGTTGTGTCCAATACCCGGAATATATGAAGTAACTTCAAATCCGTTTGTTAAACGTACTCTGGCAACTTTTCTAAGTGCTGAGTTTGGTTTTTTAGGGGTTGTAGTATAAACCCTTGTACATACTCCACGTCTTTGAGGACAATCCATCAAAGCAGGAGATTTAGTTTTGTCAATAAGCTTTTTACGTTCACTACGTACAAGCTGGTTAATTGTAGGCATTTTTTTCTCCTTTTTTGTTGTTACATTATCGCTAAATCACTGGCTTATAGCTATCCTGAAACCCTTACGCATTCCGGCAGTGACTTGCTGTTATCTTAACCGTCAAATCCAGCACGAAAATTTCGGCTAAGATATATTCTTATATAACTCCAAACAGTTTTTAATGTCAAGTTATAAGTCTATTTTCGTTAATATTATTGAAAAATATAATTACATAAGTTATAATTATTTATATTACTCAGGAGAGGTGTATGAAATTAAAATATAAAATATATCTTACAATTATTGCGTTGTTAACTGGATTTCTTATTTATGCAGTATTTTTTATGAAAAGTGATTATATTGAATCAAATCCTTTACCATCAACCATAGCAGGTGAAAAAGTAAAAGTAGGTGACACTAATATAATAACTTATAAACCTGATTTTTTGCCAAAACCTATACCAGAAGATGTACTTGAAGGTTCAAAAGAAAATGAATTCTTCTATTATCTTTTCTATAATCCAAATAAGAAAGTAATTTTCTATCAGTACAAACCCGGCTCAAAATCTCCTGCTGACAGCGAAGAATTTCACAGACAGATTAACTCTTATATTAGGAAAAATGTTATTTTTGGGAACTATAAAAATTCTTATGTCACAGATTCAGGAGCTTCAACTTATATTAAAAATATGCTAAAAGATAACAAAGCATTTAAATATGATCCTAAAAATGATAAATTCTTTATCCATGATAAAAAACTTATAGCACAGAAAGCCAAAATAGAAGCTGTAAAAGATTTTTATAATGAATGCTCCAAAACTATGTGTATAATCAATCCAAAAACAAATGAATATGTTGTAATTGAAAAAAGAGATATTAAACAGGCTAAAAAAGCACTTGAAGACTATAAAAAATGGTAATATTTATTTAATTTAGTTTAAAGTTACCATGTTTTTTAATATGCTCAACCAAACCTCCATCTTTAAGCAGCATACGCATAACAGGCGGAATTGGCTCAATTTGAATTAACGCACCGTTAGTTTTATTTGATATTATACCTTTTTCAATGTCAACATCAAGAATATCACCAGCATCTATTGCATCTGTATCACATTCTATAGCCAATAGACCTATATTAATTGCGTTTCTGTAGAAAATTCTTGCAAAAGATTTTGCAATTACAGCTCCTACTCCTGCTATTTTGATAATTTGAGGTGCATGTTCTCTTGATGAGCCAAGTCCGAAATTACTCCCAGCAACTACAAAATCACCTTTTTTCATCCGACTTGCAAAAGTCTCATCTGCATCCTCAAGTACATGCTTAGAAAATTCTTCCAAATTTGAACGTAAATGGAACAACCTTCCTGGTGCAATGTGGTCTGTTGAAATATTATCACCAAATTTAAAAGCTTTTCCTTGCATATCAATCTCCTTTTTTATTTATATATAATACTACAAAAAAGCAATAAAATATGTTATAATTAAAAAAGATTACGAGGTAAAATATGTATTTTAGCAGAAAATGTAAAATAACTTATATAAGCCATGGTGCGACAATATACTCAGAAGAAGCAAGATTTTCTGATGTATTGAACTATCCCCAGCTTAATGATGCAGGACAAGAAGAAGTTGAAAAAATTACTGAATTTTTACGATTGAGAGGTATTAAAAATGATAGAATATACACTTCGCCAGCAACAAGAACCCTTCAAACTGCTCAGGTTATAGCTAAACTTTATAAAAAGGATTATGAAGTTGTCAACGATCTAACGCCAAGAAAATGCGGAGCTTTTAACGGGCTTACTTACGAGCAGATTGAAGAAAAATATCCTGATGAATTTGACAAGCTTATTAACGATCCATCTGCTCCAATACCTTCAGATGCTGAGTCTTTAAATGACTTTGTTATAAGAATCGGCAATATTATCAACAGAATTGTAAATGAAAATATTTCAAATAGAATAATTATAGTTACGACACCTGATATAATAAAAGCTGCAATATGTAACGCTTTGAATATTCCAGCATCATCTCTTCCTAAAATATATATTAAAACAGGAAGTGCGACTCAAATTAGCTATTTTGAAAGCTGGCAAAGTTTAATATACTCCGACTATACACCTATATAGTTCAATTTAAAAGTCTGGAATGTTCTTTAATTAAAAAATCTTTACCTGGTGATACTTCTATAAAATCCCAAGGTAAATCAGTATTTATAGGAAAATTATCATAAGCATAAAAATCAGAATTTATGTTGTTTTTAATAGCTGATTTTTTAAAAGCACCTAATTTACCGCCTAAATTATAAACATCAATCAAAAATTGAGTAAAAGAATCATCTCCTCTTGATAAAACAGCTTGCCAATAATCCCATTTTATACTGGATACACTAATTTGAATACCTAGTTTATGCATTTCCTTTTTTAAATATTCTGCTTTTTGTTCAATTGATTTTGAATTCTCTCTTCCACACCACTGAAACGGTGTATTAGGTTTTGGAACAAAACTTGAAAAACCAAAAGATATATCAAATCCTTTATATAATTTTTTTATTTCACCTACAAGCTTTATTAATTCATCTATATCTTCCTTGGTTTCTGTTGGAATACCAATCATACCATAAAATTTTAGTCCTTTAAGTCCATTTTCGAAAGCAATTTTTACAGCAGAAAATATCTGTTCTTCTGATAGATTTTTATTAATTACTTTTCTTAGTCTTTCACTTCCAGCTTCAATTGCAAGAGTAACATTTTTTTGTCCGCAAGCCACTAGAGTTTTAACAATTTCAGGTTTTATTGCATCGACACGTAATGAAGATACACTCATTTCAATATTCATTCCTGATTCAATTTTTTTATTTATATAGTTAAAAATATCTTCAAATTTAGGATGAGCACTTATCTGAGCTCCTAATAGAGCTATTTTATTTGTATATTTTAAACCAAGCTCAATTTTTGAAATAATCTCATCAAATGGTACATATCGAAAGGGTAAATTCAAATATGATGCAAGACAAAAACCACATCGATTGGAGCATCCTCTTGCCAATTCTATGATAAACGTATTTTTGAAAAAAGCATTCTCACTTATTATTGGTGTATATACACATTTATCAAGCTTTTGGGTAAGTTTTTTTACAGGGCGATTGTTAATTGATGGAACGTATATTCCATCAATTTTAGAAAGCATTTCTAAAATTTCATTTTTGGATTTATTTTTATTTTCCTTACATAAATTGACTAAGTTTAAATTAATATCTTCACCATCCCCGATTACAAAAAAATCAAAAAAATCTTTATAAGGCATCGGATTAGCACTGACAACCGGACCACCTGCAAATATCAATGGAAATTTTTCATCACGCTCATTTGATTTAAATGGTATTGAATATTTTTCAAGCATAGAAAAAATAGTTAAAAAATCTGTATCAAAAGTAAAAGAAAAACCAATTAAATTAACATCTTCATACATAAATTTTGTAGTTTTTTTGTCTGAAGACAGAATTTCTACATTTACATCTTCAATTTCATCAATCGATTTATAGATCCATAAAAAACCTAAAGAAGACATTGCAAAAGAGTTAACTCCGGGAAATGCCAACCATACAGTATAATCTGCATATTTATGCAATTTTCTTTCATATAAATAAATATCAGAGTTATTCATTTTCAGCCTTTAGTTGATCATTTTTTTCATTGATTGGTTTAATATATAATTCATCAATCAGAACACAAACTGTAGATGCAATTGCAGGTGATAGAATTACTCCCAAAAAGCCTAAGAATTGTTCGCATACAAATAATGCTAGAAATATAGTAAGCGGATGTAATTTCATAAATTTGCCAAACAATAAAGGTCTTACTATTATATTTGAAGCTTGCTGTACTATAAAGAAGGTAAGAATAATTAAAGCTAATTTAAGTATTCCAACAGGATATGCAACAAGTAAAATTACTACCAATGCAATTGTAGGACCAAGGACAGGTACAATATCCATAATACCAGTGATAAGTGCCAGTAAAAGAGGATAATCTACACCAAGTATTATTAATACAATCATCTGCATTATGCCGATAGATAACATTGACAATACCTGAGCTCTTACATATCCACCGACTTTATTACTTATAGACGATAAAATATTTACAGCACGTTCTTTGAGATTTGCAGGAAATAATTGACAATATTTATCAACAAGATATTCTTTATCTACAAGAATATAAAATATTATCATACCGATTGCTACACAAACAACAAAGAATTGAAAAATACCCATTGTTATATTCCAAGATTGGCTAAATACACTTTGGGCAAAATCTGGATTTGTATCAAAAATCGAGTTAAAATTTACTATATCAGAAAGGTTGTGTCCGTATATTCTCAGATTTATTATATAACTTGCGACATCTGCAATTTTATCAGGAAATACTCTTATAAAAGTACGAATTTCATTATATGCAATGGCAATAATCGGAGCAAATAAAGCGAATATTGCTAAAATTCCGCCAAATACAACAATAATTGAGGCTAATGTTCTGTTATTTTTTAATTTATTTTGAAATTTCTCGACAAAAGGATCTAATGCACAAGCAATTACATATGCTGCATAAAAAAGCATTACAATTCCAGCAATTTTGGGAATTATAAATAATAATACTATCACACCTGCTAAAAAAGCTATATTTTTCACTGAAAAAAATCTTGATATCATAAGTTTACCTTTCTAAAATTCACTATAAAAGTTTATCAGTAAAATAGATTTTTGGCAATTAGAATATTGTTTTAGCCCGATAATTAAAATAATTGTAAAGTTTTGTAAATATATAATTAAAAAAAGTAAATAATTTAAACAATATATACTTTATATATTTACGAGGACAAAAAGAACAGAGGTACAACATGGGTTTCCTAACCGGCGCATATTTAAAAATGCATTCTACGCGCATGCGGCTCCAACTCCAAAACGAGTTGACGAGAATCGTATCGCAGATGAACCGTGTGACCAAACAAATTGGTCAGGTGGAACGCATGATGACTGCTCAACAAAGAAATTGTAACATGGCAATACAAGCACAAATGCAAACAGCTGCTATGGGAGCTGCTAATAGAGCTGGTATTAATTTTAATAATATGAACAGTATTTTTACACCAAACTCTCCTGAAGCTCAAAAACAAATGGCAGCTATGCAGCAATACAGTGGTGTACAGCAACAAATTCAATATATGGGAGCTCAAGCTCAGTCTACTTGGGCTGACTACTTTGATATGATGCGTGAAGCTCAATTAGAACCGTTAAAAGATTTAGAAATTGAATTAGGTCAAAGAAAAGCAAATATCGAATCTCGACTCAAACTTATCGAAGGTCAAGAAGAGGCCGCTAAACAAATGGAAAAATCAAGTTCTAAGGACTTTGTACCTGAATACACAGGCCAAGGATAATAAAAGTTTAATCCCTCAGCATATGCTGGGGGATTTTAGTATTCTTCAATATTTATAGCATTGACAGGACAATTGATCGCTGCATCAATACAACTTTCTTCATTACCGTAAACTTTTTCGGCATCTGCTATAGCTGTATCTTTGTATATTTCAAAAACTTCTGGGCTTATTGTAGAACAAGCTCCACAGCCAATACAATTATTTGAAATACTTATATGCATATTAATATTATAAATAATTTGGCATCAAGTACATTATCTGAAATAATTAATCAAGGTTTATGATTTGAGCTCCATTATTTTCAACAGGCAGAGTATAAATGTCTGCTTTTACATTCAAATTAGCCCAAGTTTCTCTTACTATATCTTTAATTCTATCGAGATTATTTTTCTCACTAATAATTAAAATTGAGGGACCAGCTCCGCTTAATACACAACCTAACACATTTTCTTCATGTTTTAAATTCTCAATAATTTTCTCTAACCCTGGCACCAACTTCATTCTATAAGGCTGATGTAATCGATCTTTTAGAGCTAATTTCATAAGTTTAGCATCTTTAGTATGAATAGCATGAATAAACATTCCTAACCTTTTAGCATTAAATACGGCATCCTCCATAGGCACCTCTTTGGGTAATACAGAACGTGAAATATCTGTTGCTAATTCATATTCAGGTACACACACTGTTAAATGCCAATCTTGAGGCCAATCAAGTTTTCTATATACAATACTGCCATCATCTTCGCTTGATGTAATTACAAGACCGCCGACAATTGCAGGTGTGACGTTATCTGGATGACCTTCAACTTCTGTTGCAATTGATAGAAGTGCGGCCTCATCTGCTGGATGACCTAGTAATTCATTTGCAGCTAGCAATCCCCCTACAATAACAGAAGCACTGCTGCCTAATCCTCTTGCTATCGGAATTTGAGAATGTATGGTTATTTTAAGCTCACTTGGGGTCTGTCCTATAGAGTTGTATAAAAGTTCTACAGCCTTATAAATAATACTGTTTTCATCCATTGGTATATGCTCTAAAGAAAGCTCATCAGCTGTTTCGTCTTCTGCAATTACGTTAATTTCAATACCTGTACCGGGAAGAACAGTTTCTTCTATTGTAACTGTATTATATATCGGAAGTGCCATGCCCATACAATCAAATCCTGGACCTAAATTGGCTGTAGTTGCCGGTACTTTTACGCTTACTTTCATATTTCCTCTATTTCTGTTTTAGCTGTGTAATACTTATATTAATCACCTGCTACTATACTATCACAAAGGTATTTTTTAAACAAATTCCCCTTAATATTGAGATATATAAAGAATTTTGAGTATAAAGGACTAAGAATATATAATTAGATTATGTACGAATTATACCCTTATTTTACTAATGACGGTTCCATAGGCCTGTTCAGCCCAGAAGCTGATGATATCTACCATTCTACATATGGCGCTCTTACTGAAGCCTATGAAAAATTTATTATACCTGCGGAGCTTGATACTTATTTTGAAAATAATTCTCAAATAAAAGTTTTAGATATTTGCTATGGAATTGGATATAATTCTAAAAGTTTTTTAAATTTTATTTTAGAAAAAAATATTTTAAAATTTGAAAAAAATATAAAAAAAAATCATATATTAAAATATAATATCGCCACGATATATACCAATAAAATTTTTAACAGAATAAATAAATTATTTTGTATCTACAAGAGATATACTGATAAGATTTTTAATAATAAGGATATACAAAATAATATTTCTGAAATTAGAGGAATAATTAATAATAACGATACGATATATTCCAATAATATTTTGCAAGATAAATTGTCTATTAATAATAAAAAATATAAAATTTACTTAAAAGTATTAGACACTGATAAAAATTTATTTTACTTATCTCCTTTTTTTAGACAAGGAAACAAAAATGATAAAAAATATAATAAATTAAATTTTAATTATGAAAAAATTACAAAACTTTTGAATAATGAATTTAATCAAAAATACCAGTTAGATCAAAATATTAATTTACTAATTTTTAAATATATAATCAACAACTGTCCTGATATTTTTGAAGACAGTGAGATTTTAAGAATATTAAATTCGAAAAAATATAAACCATTTTTCGACCAAAAATTATGCGCTTATTTTAAACTTTTAAGAAACAAGAGAAGTAAATACACCCTCCCTGGCAGTTTATATGTATTCTTACATAATATATATTATAGCCATGTATCAACCAGTTACAAAAAGGCACTGAATGGCCTTAAAATAAACAATTTTATTTTTGAACATATAATAGCTGATGCAAGACAATCAATTTTATCAGACAATAATATCTACAATTTCATCTTTTTAGATGCTTTTACCCCTGCTAAATGTCCTGCACTTTGGTCTTTGGAATTTTTTAAACTCCTGTTTGAGCATCTTGATGTCAATAATGGTATGATTTTAACTTATTCTAATTCTGCAGCTGTAAGAAATGCGATGATTAACGCTGGATTTTTTGTCGGTAAAATTTTTAATAAGGAATTAAACAAATTTACTGGCACAATTGCAACTAAAAATAAAACTCTTATAAAACATGAGCTTTCAGAATTCGATTTAGGCTTGATAAATTCAAAAGCAGGCATATTTTATCGGGATGAAAATTTAAACCAGCTTAATGAGCAAATTATAGCTACACATCAAAAAGAAGTTTATGAAAGCGACAAAATTTCAAGTTCAAAATATATAAAACAATTTAAGTTGACAACAGAAAACTAGAAAATTTATCAGTATGTAACGTTTAGATATATTCATATAATGTTTTATTTTATATTTTGAAATTTTATAATAAAAAGGTTCGAACATCAATCTTTTACAAATAGTTAAATATTATTAAATATTTTACAATTAAATACAAAAAATTCTATAATGTAGAAATGAATAATTATGATGTAGTAGTAATAGGCGGCGGCACAGCAGGATGCGCTGTTGCTTATACCGCAGGGCTCGCAGGACTAAAAGTTTTACTAATTGAAAAGGGGATTCATCTTGGAGGTACAATCACCTCTGCTCTTGTTGTTCCTGCTATGAAATGCGGTGAACATCAAATTAATACCGAATTTTATGATGCATTAGTCTCAGAATTAAAGAAAATGGGTGGTCAAGCGACATATTTGGATAATCAGGGCTGGTTTAATCCGGAATTGACCAAAATAGCATTAGATAACCTCATGAAAAATGCCTCTGTAGAAGTTTTTTTTGATACGCATATTCAAGATGTCGTAATAGAGAATAAAAAGCTTAAATACATAAAAATTTCTAAAGAATTATTATCAGTATATAACGATACGTTAGAAAATATTGACAAAGATTTATCAGTATATATCGAGGCGAAGTATTATGTGGATGCAACTGGAAATTGTGAAATTGGAAAACTTTGCGGTTGTAATTTTTTGGAAGAAAAAAGTGAACAACAGCCTGTAAGTTTGAGATTTATGATGGGTGGTGTTGATGTTCCCAGATTTGCAGAGTGGTTAAAAAACTTTGATAAAGACCGAAATGTAACAACGGTAGAGGATATAAATGACTTTATACATCTTTCTACAGCCTATACTTGGGATAAGGACAAAAAATGGGCACTATCACCTTTATTTGAGGATGCTGTAGCAAAAGGAATTCTCAAAAACCACGACAGAAACTATTTTCAGATATTTACAGTGGCTGGAATGCCTACCAATATTGCTTTTAACTGTCCAAGGATTATAGATTATACTGATACTCTAAAGGTTAAAAATATGTCAAAAGCCTTGCAATTGGCAAGACAGAACATATATCGACTTGCAGACTTTTGCAGAAAATACCTGCCGGGATTTGAAAATGCTTATATATCAAATATTGCCGATATGCTAGGAATACGTGTTTCAAGACGAATAAAAGGGAAATATATTTATACTCTTGATGATGTAAAATCAGCAAAAAAATTTTGTCATCCTGTATTAGTTTCAAATTATCCAGTCGATGTCCACAGTAATGAAAAAGATAAATCAACACTTGATATGGTATCAGATTACCAATTACCTATTGAAAGTTTAATGTCTGCAGATATAGATAATTTATTTGTTGCAGGAAGGTGTATTTCAGCTGATTTTATGGCACAAGGAGCTCTAAGAGTGCAAGCAAGCTGTTTTTCAATGGGTGTAGGCTTAGGAAAATATTTTGCAGAGCTAGAGCATAAAAATATTAACTTTGAGAAAGCTTCGAAATAAGTATTTGAGCAGCATTTAGTAATGGATCAATTGTAGGAGAAAACGGTGGTGCATAAGTAAGATCATTACGATGAAATTCTTCTACAGTAAGCCCTGCTAAAAGAGCTGTTGTTACTGTGTTTACTCTTTTGTCTGCATCACCAGCCCCAACTCCTTGACATCCTAAAAGTTTACCTGTTTTTTTATCAGCAATAAGCTTTAGAGTAATATTATTAACATCAGGCATATACCCGACTTTATCGTCTTTCGTAACTTTTGCAAAAATAGTTTCAATCCCTAGCTGTTCTGCTGCTTTTACACTAAGACCCGTCATTGACATAGTTAAAGAGAGACAACGTGTAACTGCTGAGCCCAAGACTCCGATAAATTTATCATCCCCACCGCAAGCATTAATTGCAGCAGTTCTGCCTTCTTTATTAGCATTAGTTCCAAGAGGAAGCCATATTTTTGAATTAGTAATAATTAAATTTTCTTCTACGCAGTCTCCGCAAGCATAAATATCTTTTATATTTGTTTCCATTTTTTCATTAACTTTAATTGCTCCTGTCACTCCTATTTCAATACCTGCTTCAATTGCAATTTCAGTATTTGGTCTTACCCCTGCACATATTACAACAAAATCAGCGGCTATTTCTTTGCCAGATCCAGTCTTTACAAACTTTACACCTTCATTGTCTCCTGAAAATTCTGTTGCTATCTCTGAAGTTAATATCTTAAATCTTCCTTCATTTATGTAATTTAATTGGTTTAAAATAAGCTGTGACATATCATCATCAAATGTCTGCATTATTGTTTTAGAATACTCAATAAGCGTAACATTTAAATTTTGTTTTACTAATGCCTCAAGCATTTCAATACCGATATATCCACCACCAATAATTACAGCATTTTTAGATTTTTCTGCAATATTTCTTATGGCAATTCCATCTTCAATTTTACGGACAGTAAAAACGTTATTCAGGTTAACATTTTTAATTGGCGGAATTACAGGAGTTGCACCGATTGCAATAATCAATTTATCGTATTCTACTAAAAAAGCCTCATGGGCCGTCAAAGATTGTATTAAGACTTGCTTTGAAGAAGGTAATATTTTAACGGCACGATTTTGCAAGTGTATATGTATGTTACTTTTTTCAAATTCTTCAGGAGAGCGAACCAAAAGAAGTTTGTAATCTTCAAAATTTCCTTCTATATAATAAGGAAGTCCACAAGCTGAATATGATATATGCGTATCATCTGTATATAAATCAATTTTGGCATCAGGCAAGAGTCTTCTCGCTTTAGCAGCGGCTTTTGCACCTGCTGCTACACCGCCTAATATAACAATTTTCATAACAGTATTAATTTTACTGTTCTGAGAAAATTCAAGCATTACACAAACGGCTAATTCAAACCGGAGGTATTCAAAATCATTTCTCGCATAAATTGACAATACCCGTCAATATCATCAAGATCATCACTTTCATCTATCAAAGCTCTTATTTCAATAATAATTTTTTCATTTTCTAAGTTTTCAAAATCCATGATACACACTCCTTTTTAAATGTATGTATTTTCAATCGGCATAATTTTGAAAAAACTTAAATAAAAAAAGTTAAATCGTTACAAAAATATAACAAAATTTAGCAAAAAAATTTCTTCACAAACTTAAAAATAAAAAAGGTAAATCATATGGAAATTAAAAAAAATCAAAATACACCCTTTAGAGCAAGATTAAACAAAACCCCATCTGTAGAAAAAGCAGAAAAATATGCTCATTCAATCGGAGAATCAGAATTATACAAAGAAATGAGAAAAAATTTCAAAAAAATATACAAACAAGTTGAAGTTTCCGTAAATGCAAGACACAATATCAAACCTTGCGATTGCATAAGAATAGTAATAAATTCTACTAACATCCACGGTACACAAAAAAATAAACTTGACTATACTATAAGTAAAATATCAGATATAGGTGAAATTACTTATAATACTCTAAAAGAGCTTTTCAATCCAAAAAGTGATCTGCATAAAAAAGTATTTTCTATATTTTAAATAAAATTGGAGACTAAAGTGAATATAAATAGTACAACTTCAAAACAATCATTCCAGGCAAAATTTCTAAAGACCAAGACTTTGGAAGAATTAGCTGATTATGCAGTTAGTAATAATAAATTTCAAAAATTAAATGATGCAAGAAAAAAAATTGAAGCTCATGATTACTTTGTAAAAATTGCAGTAGATTATAATGCTAAAAACAAATTTGAATTTAGCACATATACACCACAATATGCTAAATCAGGCAATGAGATAATAAAGGATTTTAAAATTAAAAAAACAGAAATTGATTCGAAAAAACAAAACTATCTAAAAGAATTATATGAAATTATAATAAAAATGAGCAACAGTGCACCAGAAAATAAACTTTATAAGAAAATAATAAAAAATTAGTCAATCTCGTTATAAACTATCTTTTTTCTTATTCCCCACTGAAATAGAGTAAGTATAAGAATAATTAAAAACAGAACATAAGCAATAGCACTTGCTTTACCAATATTAAAATACTCAAACGCATTTTTATATATGGCATATACGAGAACATTTGTACTGTCTAAAGGTCCGCCTTGTGTCATTAAATAAATAAGATCAAAAACTTGAAAAGAGCTTATAGCCGTAATTATCACCACAAAAAATATAGATGGCGACAACATCGGAATGGTGATGTTAAAAAAAGTTTCAACTGAACTAGCCCCATCAATTTTAGCAGCTTCAAACAGACTATTTGAGATACCGCTTAATGAGGCAAGAAAAATTATCATATTATAGCCGATAAGTTTCCATACCGATACAATAATCAAAGCAGGCATTGCAAAATTTGTGTCATAGAGCCAGTTAATGTGTATATTTAAAAAATTGGCTAAAAAACCTATATTGGGATCGAATATCCATTCCCAAATAATTCCTACAACTATCATTGGAGTAATGAAAGGGATAAAATAAGCAGTCTTAAAAAATTCAGCTCCTTTTATTTTAGTATTCAATATACATGCTAATACTAGCGGAATTAATACACCTAAAATGGAGGTTGTAAGTGCAAAAACAACGGTATTCATGAGAATTTTGAAAAATAAAGGTTCCGAAAAAATTTCGTTGTAATTTTGAAATCCAACAAACTGTATGGGATTAATTAAATCCCACTTGCAAAAACTTAATCCAAAAGAACATATAACAGGTATTATAATAAAAATCAAAGTGCCGATAATAGCAGGAAGAATGAAAAGAATACCTGCAGATTGCTGTCTATTTAATAAATTATTAAATAAAATCTTTATATCCATGCTATATTAATTATAGTTGAAATATCTAGGGAGAAAAATTTATGAAAAAATATGAACATGCATTTGGCAAAAATGATATAAGAGGCATTTATGGTGATGACATAACTGAAGAGCTATTTTTTTATACTGGCAGAGCCTTTGTAGAATATTTAAAGAAACAAACGAACAAAACTTGTAACACCATATGGATAACAGTTACACGAGATGCAAGAACACATTCTCCCGCACTTTCAAATGCTCTGACAGAAGGAATCATTTCAACTGGAGCAAACGTTGTAGATTTAGGACTGGCGCCAACCCCGATAGGATACTATAGTGAAGTTGTTGGAATTCCAGCAGAAATAACTAATGGTGAAAAAGTTGCAGGAGCCATGATAATAACTGCAAGTCATAATCCTAAAGAATATAACGGAATGAAAATGACCTATGCCGGTAGAACATTAAATGAATCCCAAATTAAAGAAGTAAAAGAATTAACATTCAAAGAATTTGAGAAAAAAAATAGAAATACTGATTGTATAGGTACAATAAAAGAATATAATATAATTCCTGACTATATTGCAGATATGAAAAAAAGATTTGGTAAAATAGGCGAAGGTATAAAAGTAGTTGTAGACAGCGCAAACGCTACAGGCGGTATTGTTGGCCCCCAACTATATAAAGAACTTGGATGTGATGTTATTGAATTGTTTTCGACACCTGATGGCACCTTCCCAAACCATCATCCCAATCCAAGTGATTTAAAAACTTTAAAAATAATAGAAGAAACTGTCATAGAAAATAAAGCTGATGTCGGTATTGCATATGACGGTGACAGTGATAGAATCGGAGTGATTACCCCAGAAGGTATTCCTCTAACAGGTGATAAGTTATTACTTATTTATGCAACTGACCTTTTAGATACAATGGATAATAAAAATGAATTAACAGTTGTAAGTGAAGTAAAATGTTCACAAGTCCTTTTCGACAGCATTAATAATGCAGGTGGACATGCTGTTATGTGTAAAACTGGTCATGGGTACATAAAAGATAAAATGAAAGAAACAAATGCTCTTCTTGCAGGTGAAATGAGCGGGCATACTTTCTTTAAAGATAAATACTACGGATTTGATGATGCTATATATGCAGGATGCAGAATTATAGAAATTATAGCAAAACATAAAAAAGCTAACTCTCAATTCAAATTACAAGATATGCTTACACCATTCGAAAAAGTATGCTCATCAGATGAAGTACGTTTTCCTTGTCCGAATGAAAAGAAAAAAGAAACGTTAGAAAAAGTAAAATCATGTATCATAAATAACAAAAATCTTTTTAATAGTGAAATCAAAGATATAATAACTCTTGACGGAATGAGGATTGTATTTGACGGTGGCTTTGCACTAATAAGACAAAGTAATACAGAACCTGTATTTACACTAAGATTTGAAGGAAAAAACAAAGAAGAGTGCGAAAGATACAAAAATTGTATGATTAAAACTTTGGAAGATATATTAAAATAAAACTATGAATGAAAGCAATAAAAATGTAACAATAATCGGTTTATTAAGTATTGGTATTATTTTTCTTATACTCCTGCATACAGGTGAAATCAGCGAATACCAAAATCTATACCCGCAGATTGACCCTGCCGATTCTACAAGCCTTACTGGAACTAATATTATAGTAGATAGTATAAATGCTGGTCCTATGGATTTTGATTCAGCAGAGAGCTATTGTCATTCAAAAGGAATGGAACTGCCAACACGAGAACAAGCTTGGGAATTATGGAGAGCATCTGCAACCTGCAAAATATCAATGGTGACAAATAAACAAATTATTAAAGATAAAGAAACCTTTATGAAATCTTGCCATAATGACAATTTAAAATGTACTGAATCAGCAAACAAAGTAAATTATTTTTGCAATCCAAACGATAATTTGCTCTTTTGGGATGAAAAATCTTTTAGATATGGTAATTATTGGCTGAAAGACAGATATGATCGCAACGGTCACTATACAGCTAATTTTATAAACGGAGTTACAAATGCTTATGCCGATAACATAAAACTATTAGGCGTAAGATGCGTTTATCTCAATCAATAATCGTTTTCTATAAATTTTTTATACAAAATTAATTAATTGACTTGACATAACAAAAATATTTATGATATTTTTAGTATGTCAGAAAAGTTACTCGCGAATATGAATTCCAAAAGCTTTGATTAGCATTACTTTGGCGTATTCGAAAAAAATAAAAAGTATTAAATTCAATTAACATGAAAGGTAAAATCAATGGATTTAGAAAACAAAGAAGAAATTTCAATTGAATCAGCAGTTGAAGAAACAACAGAAACAGTTGAAAATGTTGAAGAAAAACCTGCAAAAGGCAAAAAAGGCCGTGGCAGAAAACAAAAAATCGAAACAGTAGAAGAAAAACCTCAAAGCGAATGGACTGAAAGAGTAGTCCAAATAAGCCGTGTTACAAAGGTTGTTAAAGGCGGCAAAAAATTAAGCTTTAGAGCTATCGTTATCGTTGGTAACCAAAAAGGACAAGTTGGTGTAGGCTGTGCAAAAGCTTCTGAAGTAATTATCGCTATTCAAAAAGCTATTGCCGATGGCAGAAAAAATCTTATCACAGTGCCTATTTTCAAAACAACAATTCCACATCCAATCACAGGACGCTCAGGCGCAGGCGCTGTTATGTTAAGACCTGCATCACAAGGTACAGGTATTATTGCAGGTGGTGCCGTACGTTCAGTATTGGAACTTGCAGGTATTGAAAATATATTATCAAAATCTTTAGGCTCAAAATCACCTTTAAATGCTGCGAACGCAACAATTGAAGCATTAAAAGCTTTAACACCATTTAATGAAGTTGCTAAAAAACGCGGCTTGACAATGGCTGAATTATTAAATTAGTCAAGCAGCCAATTGCCTAAATATTTTATATAAACAGAATAGAATAAAGAGATTCTTCGAAAATCATTCTGAGCCTGTATTGGCGAAGAATCTCAAAAAAGCCTCAGAATGATAAATGATAAAAAGGAATTAACAAATGGCAGATACAAAAAAAATAAAAATTAAATTGGTAAAAAGCCTTATCGGTGCTTCTGAAGCTCAAAGAAGAGTTGTAAGAGGTCTCGGTTTGACTAAAAAAGACCAAGTAGTAGAACATTTAAACAGTGCGACAATAATGGGTATGGTAAATAAAGTATCACACCTTTTAGAAGTTGCAGAATAATAATTACTGCGTAAGTTAACGCGAGCGGTACACAAAAAATAAAGGAAAATAAAAATGACAGATACAATTAAATTAGAAAACTTAAAACCTGCAGAAGGTTCAACACACAAAAGTAAAAGAGTAGGCAGAGGACGCTCATCAGGTCATGGTAAGACTTCTTGCCGCGGACATAACGGTGAAGGACAACGCTCTGGAAGCTCTTCAAAAAGAGGATTTGAAGGTGGACAAATGCCTGCATATAGAAGATTACCTAAATTAAAAGGTTTCCAAGTGTACAAAAAACCTGTATCAGCAGAAATCAATGTAGGCAGACTTGCTCAATTAGGTATGAAAGAAATAACTTTATCAGCTTTAAAAGAAGCAAGAAGAATACATCCATCTGCTGAACTTTTAAGAATATTAGGCAATGGCGAAATAAAAGAAGCAATTACAGTAAAAGCAAATTATTTCACACCATCAGCAAAAGAAAAAATTGAAAAAGCAGGCGGAAAGGTTGAGTTAGTATAATGGCACAAGGAATAAAAATGCCTACAACAGATGATTTGATGTCAATGTGGCAAGCATCAGGATTGAAACAAAAAATCATTTTCACATTCATAATGATTGCTGCATTCCGTTTTGGAGTTCAAATGCCTCTGTATGGTATTAATAACCAAGTATTCAGCAATATTGCACAAGGAAACAATATTATTGGATTTTTGGACTTATTTTCAGGTGGTGCTTTAGGTAAGGTATCAATATTTGCGTTAGGTATAGGACCTTATATAACGGCATCAATTATAATGCAGCTTGTCTCTGTTGTAATTCCATCACTAGAAAAACTTCAAAAAGAGGAAGGTGAAGCAGGCAGAAGAAAATTATCACAATACACCAGAGTATTTACAGTTGTACTTGCTGTATTTCAATCATTGATTTTTATGATGTTCATGCGCCACTTACCTGGAGCTATAGCACCTGATGTAAATCACTTCATGTTCTATATAAGCTCAATTGCTGTATTGACAGCAGGTTCAGTACTTGTAATGTGGATATCTGAACTTATAACAGAAAAAGGTATAGGTAATGGAGGTTCTTTGATAATCTTTGTAGGTATTTTATCAGGAATACCTGTATATGCATCAAGAACTTTCGAAATGGTATCAAAAAGCACTGCAATGCAATTAGGATTAATTGCTTTACTTGCTATATTCTTCGTAACAATGATATTTATTGTAATAATGCAAGAAGCAGTAAGAAAAGTAATTATTGTAAATCCTAAACGTCAAGTAGGAAATAAAGTATATGGAGGAATGAATTCATTTATTCCGTTCAAACTTAACCCGGGCGGTGTAATGCCTATTATCTTTGCTATTGCAATACTACTTTTCCCTTCAACAGTATTAAGTATTGTAAGTCAAGCTGATTTTAACTCTGTTGCAGTAAAGAATTTTGTTGTTAAACTTACGACAATAATGAGTCCTGACGGACTTGTATATTATGCTCTGTATTTTGCATTAATTGTTGCATTGACATTTTTCTATGCTTCAATTATGCCAAATATGCAGCCTAAAGATATTGCAACTAATTTGAAAAAATACGGATCTTCAATTCCCGGTATAAAACCCGGTAAGCCTACGGCTGAAGCTCTTGATAAAATTCTTTCAAAAACAACCTTTATCGGAGCTATGGGATTAGGCATTATTGCTTTAGTTCCGTCTTTTGCAAGTTATGTGACAAACATCAAAACTTTACAAGGTATCGGAGCTACTTCATTAATAATCATGGTAGGTGTTGCTCTTGACTTGATTAACCAGGTAAGAACTCATTTGCTTGCAAGAAATTATGAGACATTCTTAAAAGAATAATTTTCTTTTAACCTAAAAAAAATAGTCTCCTAGTAAAGGGGACTATTTTTTTATTCAAAATATAGCGATTTTAGACAATGAATAGTCAAATAAAAATTAGTATCATAAAAAAGTAAATCCTCAACTCTTCTGATTGCTCAGTTTATGCCCCTTAAAAGGGGCTTTTCTTTTACAAATTGTTAATACTTTTGCAAATAAATGGATTATATTGTATTATTGATTATTATACATACATTAGAAAGGGTTTCAAATGAGAGAATTAGTAGAAAAAGATCAACGTATAACAATGGTACCATTTGACTTCAAAAACGCAAATAAAGGTGTAATAACGGAAGTTGCTCCTGACAGTTTTGAAATTGAACTCGATTATGATCCTGTAGGTGTATTAAGAAGTAATTATTGTGAGTTTTATACTACAACATCAAACGGTTTGTTATATTTTGACTCCTACGCAAAAGAAATTAACGGAAGAAAACTAAAAATAGCAAGCCCTGCAAAACATAAATTTTTACAACGTAGAAGGTTTACGCGTGTAAAATATATGCATGAGCTTGTGATGAATTCAGGTGATATTTCTCATAAAATTTCTACGCTTGATATTTCTGCAGGTGGTATGAAATTCAAAACCAAAGAGAATTTTGATATTGAGTTAGAATATACTATTACATTGCCACTTTCTGATGAAATCAGTGTTGATTGTGTTTTTGTACCAATTAGAATTGAAAAGAACAAAGACGGTTATACACTTTCTGGTGAATTCAAATATTCAGATAACCTGAAAAAGATGACTTTAATTCAATATTGTACAAAACGCAGCCTTGAAATTGAAAATAAATAGAGGCTTAAATTGAGTCTTATTGAAGTATTAAGAAAAAAAACGAATAATACTTTATTTACAACACCTTCACACAGTGGTCGTTTTTTTATATTTAAAAAATTTCAACAGTTTTATAAATATGATATTTCCGAAACTGATACTCATGCTCCAGAAGAGGCCCTTAAAAGAGCTGAGAAACGTGCTTCTCTTATTTATGGTACAAATCATACCTATTTTCTCACAAATGGCTCTTCAAGCGGTATAATTGCCTCTGTTTTGTCATGCACAACACCAGGAGATAAAGTTCTTATCCATGAAGATGCTCACATTTCTCATTTTAATGCTGTAAAATTAGCCGGATGTATTCCGGTATTATACAAATTACCTGTGGATAAAAATTTTGGTGTATATAGAGAAAATTCAGTTGAAAATATCGAACCATATTTAAAAAAAGAAAAAATTAAAGTTGTAATAATTACATCCCCGACATATGAGGGATTTGTAAGTAATATCAAAGAAATTAAAACTTTATGTGAAAGATATAATGCTTACTTGATTACAGATGAGGCTCATGGAGCTCTTTATCCTTTCTCAGAATTGCTTCCTGAAAGTGCAGTAAAAATTTCTGACTTTACAATCCAATCACTCCACAAAACCGCAGGTGGTCTAAACCCTACAGCTTTATTACACTCTAGTTGCAAAATAGATCCTATTGATGCAATTAATATGATAAGCACTACTTCGCCTTCTTATCCATTGCTTGCAACAATTGAAGCAAATATTAATTTTCTAAATTCAAAAAAAGGAAAATATAAAATAAACAATCTTATAGAAAAACTAAATAAATTAAAAAAAACTTCTCCATATTTAGAATTTGGTGGAAATGATCCAACTAAACTGCTAATAAAATCAAATAAAATGGCTGGTAATCTCTTATCAGAAACCCTATATAAATACGGTATAGAAGATGAAAGAAACAATAATGAATCAGTTTTGTTACTATGTGGAGTAGGTACAAATTCAAAAAAACTAATTCGACTACAAAAAGTATTAAAAAAAATGTAACAATTTGTAATAAATATTCTATATTTATTAAAGAAACAGTAGAAATAAGCCGTAACCATAGATAAGATATGTACTAACGAAAGGAAAAGGCGCAAACTATGGGAATGGCAGCATCACAAGCCAGGTTATTATCAATAACGTCTCGTTTGGCTGATAATGAGCTAAGAGCTCAGCTTATCAACAATGCTAAAATGCGCCTGACAGATGATACATCAAAAGCAAGTGAAAAATATGTTAATGCCTTAAATCAAGTTCAGCTAATGATGTCAAATAAAGATACTCTTGGTAATTCAATGTATCAACAATTGACATTCAATAATTTGACAGCATACAGCTCTTACAATAACCAATATGGGCTAATCAACAAATCAGGAGAATTAGTTGTAAGTGAACTTGATGCTGCAAAATATGAACAAGCATTAGTTGAAGCTGGCAGAAATCCAGAAACTGATGCTTTAACTGAATTTTTAAAACAATATGGACTAGAAAAAGATACTTCTTCATATTGGGAAAGCAACAATCTTAGTGATGACTTGAAAACGCGATATGAAGGCGATTTAGTATATGATGAAAATGGTAATCGTTTATCAGGACTACATTATGGATATGAAGCATCAAAATCATCCACAGAAGTCATGGTCTATGAAAGACTTTTAAATGATTATCTTAAAGCTGACCAAAATTATACAGATGCAGTAATTTCAAAAATGAAGGAATACTTATACGGATATGTTCCAAAGGGTGAAACTGAAAAATATGAAAATAAATATGATGAAGTCTTAAAATATAATACAGAAAACGGAAAAAATCCGCCTACAACTGCAGAAGTAAAAGATTCTTTAGAATATCTAAAAAAGATGTTTGAAGAAATGGTTGCTAACGGTTCTATAAAAGACCAAACAACCGATGAAACCGGAGCTTTAGTAAATACTGTATTTACTGATGCAATGGATTATTTCTTAAATGATTATATGGAATTCAGTAGCAATGGAAATATAATATCATCTACTCCTGTAGACATAAGTGCAACAGAAGGCGGTTATATTATTAATGGCGGAGATTTTGTTGTAACAGATGATGGTTCTGGTAATTTGACTGTTACAGGAGCAAATGGATATACTGTTTCTGGATTAAGTAATAATAATGGTATATATAATCTTACTTATACAAAAACAGAAACTGAAGAAGATGGAACTCAATCTACAAATACAGGAACATTATATTTCAGCTTAAATCCTCTTGAAGCCATTATGGAAGAGACTGTCGATTCAGCAGGTGCTGCTGAAATTCTTAAAACAATATATAGATATTTCCAAACTAATATTTTATCACAAATGGATAGAGATGAATTTGCTGATGCTGCACCTGCTGAAAAACAAGCTTATGAAGCAGCCGCAAAAGAATTATCAATTTTCATATTTGGTGAAGATATCGGCTCTACAGATTATGATAAGCTGGATGATATGGAGTGGATTTTAAACTCAGGTAGACAAACCACTAATCTTGATGGTGATACTATAATCACACTTGAGCAAAATATTGACGGAACAGTCCAAAATATGGATTATTTAGCAAACTTTGAAGCAATAAAGGACATTTACTTAATCGAACAAATGATAGATCAATATGGTGCACCAAAGTACACTTGGATTGATAAAAACAATCCTAATGAGAACGCTGATGCTAAAGCTAAGTGGTACACAAATATATTCAACAAAATGCAAGAAGATGGATACCAAAAAATAGAAAAAGCATTAACTGAAAGTGCTGAGTGGATACAATATGCTTTTGAAAGCGGACTCTTATCAATGGTACAAGTTGATGATGAAAATCAATGGGTATCTACCATGTACTCAAATTGCAGTGATATTACAGAAGATACTATTGATCTTGAAATTACAAGAGCGGAAGCTGAATACAAAAGAGAAACACAAAAAATTCAAGCTAAAGACCAAAGATATGATTTAGAACTTAAAAATATTGATACTGAACATGAATCACTACAAACAGAATATGATTCAATAAAATCAGTTATAGACAAAAACGTTGAAAGAAGTTTTAAGATTTTCAGCTAAAAAATCAATATATAAATTTCAACTAGAATTTCTTTACATGATTTTAATAGATATAAAGATTATGTAAGGAAATTCTAGTTATGTAAAATTTCAATTATAATAATAATATAAGTTAATAAAGAAATTGGAGAAAATCATGGAATCAGTAAAAGATATTCTTACAAAATTGGAAAATGCAGATAATACAGTTAAAAACGAAGTAGAAAATATGCTTGTAGAATGTGGAACATCAGCATTACCACAATTAGTAGATCAGCTTCAAGTTGTAAGAGGCATCAAAAGAGGTGTTGTAGCAATGACTCTTATAAGACTTGGTGATGTTTCAATAAAATATCTTGAAAATGCTGCTAAAAATAATAAAGATTTTGAATGGGTTGCAGAATACTTGATTCGTGAAATTAAAGGTGATATCGCAGCATAGTTTTTTATATTATTGCTAGTAAAGAAAAGATTGTATAATTATACAATCTTTTTTTATGAAAAAATACTCTATTTGATACATTAAGAAAAAATATATAATGATATAATTAAAAAATGGTAATTAATAAATCAATGCAATATACATGCTTATTTGGTGGCGGAGCAATAAGGGGGGCTGCCTATGTTGGAACGCTTAGAGCTTTAGAAGAACTAGGAATAAATCCTAAAACGCTTGCTGGATCTTCTGTAGGGTCTGTAATTGCTGGTTTAATTGCTGTAGGCTATACCGCTGATGAATTAGACGAAGTTTTTATTAAATTTAATTTTGAAATGTTTAGAGATGTCCAACTTTCATTAGGACCGAAATTTGCACTAAGCAAAGGGGAACTTTTTCTTGAGTGGATTAGAGATCTTATAGAACAGAAATTTTACGGTGAAAAATATAAAAAAGGCTCACATAAAGCTGTAACGTTTAAAGATATCGAAAAAGATTTAATAGTCATTACAACTGATTTATCAAGTTTTGAAACCAAAGAATTCTCACGATATGAAACTCCTGACTACGAGATTGCCTCAGCAATAAGAATATCTTGCGGTATGCCTGGTCTTATGCGCCCAATTGAATACAATAATAGAATTCTCGTAGACGGTGATTTACAAAAAAGTTGGCCAATGTGGAAGCTGTCAAAACACCTTATGCCTTCAAATGAAAGAGTCCTTGAATTTAGGCTAGAAGGTGATTTTGAGGGGAATGATATGAATACCATTGAATTTGTAAATTCTTTATATGCTTTTACAACATCAATGGCTACAACATTTATAATTGATATTTACGGCAAAAAAGATATGTTTGATTACATTGTAATTAACACAGGAGATATAAATATTGTAGACTTTAACATGGCTGAAGAAAAAAGAAGACATCTTATGGAACTAGGTTATTCACAGACTATGGATTATTTTAATGAAACACTGCCTGCTAAAAAACAAATGCTTTTGGGTATGTATTCAAAACTATATGATAAATTAACTAAAATCTTAAAATATCTGAAAAAATTAAATATAAACAAAGCAAAATCTCTTACAGCTGAATTATTTATTGATTTATGCGAAGATAAAGATTTTATTGAGACAAAATTTTATGATTATATTCTTGAATTTAAAGAAATATTCTTTAAAAACATTCAATATCCGGCACTTTTTGGTAAAACATCCTTAAATAAAGCTGATATTATAATTAGCTTTTTAACTAATATTATTGATAGTATGAATGATAAAATTAAAGAAATTAAAGAATTTTTAGAACCTTAAAATTTTAGTTGATTATATTGACAATCGTGTATGTTTAAAATATGATAACTGAGTGACAAATAAATAACGCTGAGCCCTGGTGGCGGAATCGGTAGACGCGTTGGACTTAAAATCCAATTGGGTGAATAACTCAGTGCCAGTTCAAGTCTGGCCCAGGGCATTTTAAAAAGACTTTCATTTGAAAGTCTTTTTTTTTGATTGAACTTTTAATTATTTGGGAATATAGAAATTATTAAAATTTGTAAATATGCATTAAATAAATAGCAAATAAATAAAAACGATATACTTAATATATATAAGTAGCAAAATGAGAGTATAACATGACTATTCAATTTGGTTTAGGAAAAATCGCCAAAAACTTACAAACACTTGGTAATTCCATGCTTGGTAACGGATTACTTTTGGCTGCAACGCAACAAATGAACCGTGGAGGATTTTACGGTCCAAGTATATGGGGTTGTAGTGGAGGATTTATTGGATGCACACCTCCTTTGAGTATCTTCCATCCAATGTATTCTTCAATGAATTATAATCCATATTTAACACAAGCAGGTCTGCAAGTTGCAGCTCAAGCTGGTGCTGAAATGATGGATCAAGCACTAGCACAACAAAATCAGCTCATACAACCCGCTGAAAACGTAGAAGAATCTGAAAATGATTTTTCTGACATAGAAGCAAGCTCTGAATTTGAAAACAAAATGACCACAGGAGAGGATGTAACTTTTGTAACTTCAGCATGGAGCAAAAAATCAAACAAAGATAATTTATCTACAGAAGAACAAAAAGCACTAAAGGATAGTTATAAAAAATCCGTATCACAACTAGGGTACAGCCACACAAAATATATTGACCAGGAGTATGGAAATGATGACAATAAAATAACACTTGACGAGTTAAAAAATTATATTAAAGCAAAAAACCCTGATGAAGATGATTCTACAATAGAGCAATATGCAAAAAATTTATTAAAAACACTTGATATAAATAAAGATGAAAATATTACAGGCGATGAAATGACTGCTCTAATGGCATATATAGATGAATTTGGCGAGAATAAAAAAGCAGATGGAAAAATCAGTCCAGAAGACTTTAATTTTGCCACTTATATTATGCAAGACAATGGTGAATTAAATACAAGTTTTGGAAACAGAATAAAAGAGAGTCATGAAAACTTATTCAGTGAATAATTTTTCTATATCAGACCAATCAAACTGTTTTGATATGGACAAGTCGCTTAACTTGGCAGAGTTAAGCGACTTTTGCAATGTAAATATTTTCTTATAATCATTTCTATGAGATTTCATTGATATAAGTGGTATTGAGGCTTCCTGAGCCAGTTTTTCAACCTTTATATCATAGTTTATAGCTGAAGTCTTTATTCCAGCCATTAAAGATGCTATTACGGCATGAAAACGCATTGCTATCATATAATCTAATTGTGCTATTCTTTTAAATATCTTATCTTTATTAGTATAATATATTAATTCAACATCAACATTTGGATTTTTCGACTTCAAAAATTCCATAAATCTTTTACTTACCTGCTCATCAAGTTTTTTTTGGAATATAAAAAGTTCGATTTTCCTATTTGGGAAATATTTCAAAACATTTTCAGCAAGCGAATCTAAAAAAGCATCATTCATAGTAATAAAATCTCTGAGCTGAATGCCAAGAGCAAAATTTTTGGGTACACTTGGAATTTTTAGAGAAAACACAGGATCATACACTAATTTAGCATCAATTGACCACTGTTTCATAAGACTTAAACTTCTTTCATCACGCACTGATACAAATCTGGCATGCTTTAGCAAGAATCTAACTAAAATTTGAGAAAACTTTTTATTCAAAGGACCAATGCCTTGAGCAAAAATAATTACATCTTTTTTAAGTAAAAGCGCTGTAAATATTACAAAAGAATAATATAAAAGACTTTTAAAGCTTGTAATATCTTGCAAAAGACTTCCACCACCAGAAATCAACATATCAGAGTCAATGATTTTTTTAACAACTTTTTTTATATCAAAGTTTTTTATAGACTCTACACCGAATTCTTTTGATGTTTTTTCTGGATTAGCTGAAAGAACCGATATTTCAGCACCAATATTTTTTAACTTTTGACAAAGCACAAAAAGTATAGCATCATCACCAAAGTTGTCAAATCCATAATATCCAGAAACAACAACTTTCTTACTCATTTATATTTCCTCTTTCAAAAATATTATACACTTCATCTTTGTAAGGAATAGACTTTATTGCACCAATACCTTTTGCCTGAAGCCCTGCCACAATTGAGGCAAATCTTGATGCTTCAAATGGTGTAAGCCCATGAGTCAATGCATGCATAAAACCGCCATTAAATGCGTCACCTGAACAGGTTGTATCTACAACATCATGAGTATAAAATTCAGTAAAAATTATATTTCCGTTATATCCAGTATAATAACCACCTTTTGGAGAAGCCTTGATTACAATTATACTTACACCCATATCCCAGAGATACTTCATAATATTTTCAACAGATGTTATTTCAAAAATATTTACAGTATCGTACTTCGCACTCATAAAAAGAATATCTACATCCGGTACAACTTTATGAAAATCATCTTTGGCTGTTTCTTGAGTTGTAATTAACGAAGAATAGTTAGGGTCATAAGCAGTCATGACACCATTTTTTTTCGCAATTTTGAAAGCTTCAGCAACGGCTTCTTTAGCTGACAAAGAAAGTGATTGGGTAACACCTGATGCATATACAATTTTGGAATTTGCAATATACTCTTCAGATATATCTTCTAACGACAACTTAGACGGAGCAATCCTTTTTCTGTAATAAGAAAATTCTTTTCCGCAACCGTAAGGTCTTGAAATGAAATATATGCCATTCTGTTCCTGTGCAGTTTTAACTTGTGAGATATCAAGCCCTTCATCTTTCCAACTTGTTAAAAGATAATCTTTAAAAACATCCTCTCCAACTCTTGTTATAAAACCGACATCAGATCCCATTCTTGATGCAGAAACTGCTACAGCTAAAGCGTCCCCGCCATAATATTTTTTTAAAACTTCAGCATCTTTTAAATGCTCATCACTTGATAATTCAATTAAGCTTTCGCCTATTGCAATAATATCTAATTGTTTATCCATTTTTAGCCCTTTAGTTCATCAAGAATATTTTTAACACATTTTGAGACTTCACTATATGAATTTCCCTCTAATAAATCACGACCAACACCAACCGCAACAGCACCAGCTTTAATATAATCATTTATTTCTGATAATTTTGCAGCACCTGTCGGTAAAACATTTAAAAATGGCATTGGACGCAATAAATTTTCAAGATATGATACACCACCCAAAGCATTAATTGGAAATATTTTTATTAACGGGACTCTTGCTTTCCAAGCTTCATAAGCTTCATTTGCAGTGGAAGCTCCTGCTATAAAAGGGATTCTTTTATCTTTTGAAAATTTAACCAAATGCATCTGATTTATGGGTGAAGAAAAAACTTCAGCACCTGCTCTTACAGCTGTCTGTGCCTGCAATTCTGTTATAATTCCTCCGGCACATATAGTTATATATTTTGAAATTTCTTCTATTACATAGTATATCTCAGGATTAATAACATTAATTTCTATTAACTTTACTCCGCCATCAATTAAAGCATAAGCAGTATCACGCACGACTTGCACATCATCACTTCTTATAATCGGAAATAATTTCTGCTCTGATAATAATTTTACTAAATTTTCGTTCATAAACTATCCTTTTTTCAAAATTTATTATATCATAAAATCAGGAGGGGTATGAAAAAGTTTAAATCTAAAGCGTTTTTTATATATTCACTGATTTTTTACTTAATACTGGCATGCGTATTAATTCTAGTTTCCTGGCAAATATTTGAGCCAAATGCATACAATTTCATGGTAAAGACATTCTCAGCAAGAGAATATGCACCTGATAATGTTGTAGTGGTTGTAATAGATGACAAATCCGTAGCCAAACACAGATGGCCTTGGAAAAGAAATCTATATGCCAAAATATTCGAATACCTTGACAAATACTGTAATACTAAACTTATAGGCTTTGATGCTATAGTTGCAAGCCTTGATAGTGAAAATCCTCAAGCTGATCAAACTTTTTTTAATACCGTAAAGAAAATAAATAATCTTGTTGTCGGTTTCAGCATGATTGATGATAAATTTCCTGACATAAACACCGGTGATATATATTCTCAAAAATTTTATAATAAATTTAAAATAGATATCAAAGATAATAGAAAAATAATTTATCCATCAAAATATCAAAGTTTTTCAATGTATCCTGATGAATATTTTAACGCTGTAAAATATGTCGGCTCTGTAAATTCATCAAGAGCTTCCTCTAACGGATACCTTGTTATTTCAGATCAGGTAATCTCACTAGACGGGAAATATTACCCTTCCCTTGCTTTAAGAATGTATCTGTTACTAAACAAAACAAATAAATTAACTCTAAATGATAATTCAATTGTAATAGATAAAACTGGTCTAACTATTCCAAGTTTTACCACATATAACGGAATTCAAAACTATATTAAATTTTACAAAATCAGAAAAAACACTTCATATTCTCACAAAAAATATTCCGCAATCGACCTTATAGATTCATTTGAAAACCTTGAATCTGGTAAGGCTCCAATAATAGATCCAGCAGAATTTGAAAATAAAATAGTATTTGTAGGCGCAAACGCTAAAGCTGCCGCAATAAAAGTAATTGATGCACTTCCTACACCCATGCTTCCAGAACATCCAGGGGTCGATATTCAAGCAACAAATTTAAATAATTTATTGAATAACCATATTATGGGCATGTCATCTTTTGGATTTGACCTGCTTGTAATCCTATTTATCAGCGCTATTACTTTTATCATTATAAGCAGACTATCATTCTTTAAATCTATTTTCTTACTTGTAATGGTAGCAATTTTATATTTTATAATTGCAGCACTATGTTACAGAAATGATTTTGCAATAAATGTTGTAACACCTCTTGGTATACAGTTGATTACAATGATTTTTGCTTATTCATACCGATTTATACTTGAAGGCAAAAATAAAGAAAAAATCAAACAAGCAATGGGAAAATATCTATCGCAAGATATTATGAAAAATGTTGTAAAAAATATTGATGATATAAAACTAGGCGGGAAAAGAGCGAATGTTACCGTACTTTTTGCTGATATTCGAGGCTTTACAAGCATGAGCGAAAAAATGACAGCAGAAGAAGTTTCTAAAATATTAAATGAATATTTTACAGAAATTGAGCCGATAATTACAAAATACAACGGGGTTATAAATAAATTTATAGGCGATGCCGTAATGGCGATATTTGGAGAACCAATTCAAGATTTGAATCACCCGATTAATGCAGTAAAATGTGCCTATGAAATGCTCAAAAAAGTGGACGAACTTCGTGATAAATGGCTGTTTGAAGGGAAACCCAAAATAGAAATCGGTATCGGAATTAATACAGGAGATGCTTTTGTAGGAAATATAGGCTCTGAAAAGCGTTTAGAATACACTGTAATCGGTGATACAGTAAACCTTGCAAGCAGAATCGAAAGTTATAACAAGGTATATCGCACAAACTTTTTGATAAGCAGCTCAACATACTCCTATGTAAGTAATATTGCAGATGTAATAAAAATAAGTGAAGTTACAATCCGTGGCAAAGCTAAAAAAATGGATATTTACGAAGTCTTACGCCTAAGCCAAACTGAACAGTAAAAATAATTATGCTAAAATTGAAATATGATTGAGGACTTGGATAAACTTAAAATTGCTATAGACGTTGAAATAAAACACCGCTACATTGATATTCATGGCAAGACTAAGTGTTTTTCAAAATTCATAGTCTCTGAGGCAAATAAATATTATAAGCTTTCAAAAAAGAACCCCAAATGGGCGGTTATAGCTGAGACTTTTGCACATTATCCAATAGCCTCTGTCCCCGAAAGAAGACGTTCTATAGAACATCTTGTAAAAGTTATACGCTCTGAGATAAATCAATCTAAACCTGAAAACAAGTCGAAAAATACGACAGGAGCCCCACTTAAAAGGCCTGCAGAAACTGACGTGACCTATATAAAAGGGGTAGGGCCCAAAGTTGCATATACTCTTAACAAATTGGGAATTTACACCGCTCAGGATTTAATTTTTTATCTTCCTCGAAAACACATTGACTATTCAAGTAGAACTCTGATACGTGATCTTAAAGAAGGTCAATCCACAACTGTATTTGGCTACATTAAATCAGTATCTGCTTTTAATTCAAAAAACAATCTTTCTGTTGTAAAAGTAAAAATTGCAGATGAATCAGGAACAATTGAGCTTGGATTTTTTCAGGCAAAAGGCAACAGATTTACTTTAGAGCGTACCAAAGCACAATTCCCTGTAAATGCTGGAATAATGGTCTCAGGAACGGTCAAAATGAACAATTATGACCATCGCTTGACCTTTGATAAACCCTCATATTCAATTATGACAGGAGAATTCCTTGAAAACAGTGCCTCAAATCTCAATATGGCAAGAATTGTTCCAATTTATACAGTCTGTGAAAATCTAAATGTTAAAACTTTACGAAAAGCAATTTATAATGCAATCCAACTTTATAAAGATTCTATAGATGATATTTTGCCTGAATTTTTAAGAGAAAAATATAGTTTGTTAGATAAAAAAACAGCAATTGAGCAAATACATTTTCCTGAAAATCAAGAAATTTTAGAAAAAGCCCGATTTAGTTTAATTTTTGAAGAATTGTTTATTATCCAATTAAAAATGGTTCGTCTAAGAAACGAAAATAATAAACATTCGGCAGTTTCTCTTGAAATAAAAAGAGATGGACTAGTCCAAAAATTCATAGATAGCCTGCCTTTTGAACTTACAAGGGGACAGAAACGTGCCGTAAATGAAATTTTGAACGATTTACACTCGGAAAAACCAATGGCAAGATTGCTACAAGGAGATGTTGGCAGCGGAAAAACCGTTGTAGCTTGTATTATGCTTCTTGCAGGAGTTGAAAACGGATATCAGGGAGCAATTATGGCACCTACAGAAATTCTTGCTCAGCAGCACTATAACAATCTTGTAAATTGGCTTACCCCGCTCGGGCTCAGTGTAGGGCTTTTCTTAGGAAGTCAAGGCAAAAAGGTCAGAGAAAAATTTCAAACTGATTTAAGAAATGGTCAGACAAATATTGCTGTAGGAACTCATGCTTTAATACAAGATTCAACGGATTTTAATAACCTTGGTGCAATAGTTGTTGATGAACAACACAGATTTGGCGTAAAACAGCGCAATGTATTAAAGAAAAAATCTCTAAATCCGCAAATGCTTACAATGACCGCAACTCCAATTCCTAGGACTCTAGCTTTGACAGTTCATGGTGATTTGGATTTGACAATAATAGACGAATTACCCAAAGGCAGACTACCGATTATAACAACTCTTACATCATCTCATAAAAGTGTCTATGAACTTATTAAAAAAGAAGTAAAAGCAGGACGCCAAGCATATGTTGTATATCCGCTTATAGATGAAAGCGAAACTTTGTCTGCAAAAGCAGCTACAAAAGAAGCAGAAAGACTTCAAACAGAAGTTTTTCCCGATATGAAAATAGGACTTCTGCATGGAAAGCTTAAAAACGATGAAAAAGAACAAGTCATGTCAGATTTTAAAGAAGGTAAATATAATATATTAGTTTCCACAACAGTAGTAGAAGTTGGTGTAGATGTTCCAAATGCAACTGTTATGGTAATTGAAAATGCCGAAAGATTTGGACTAAGCCAGCTTCATCAATTGAGAGGAAGAGTCGGCAGAAGTAGTCTCCAATCATATTGTGTGCTGGTTTCCTCCTCTCGTTCACAGGAAACTCGCGAACGCTTAGGAATTATGACTCAAACTAATGACGGCTTTGTTATTGCTGAAAAAGACTTACAACTTAGAGGTCCTGGGGAATTTTTAGGGACAAGACAATCTGGACTTCCTGATTTGATAATTTCTGATATAGTACGTGATGCCGAGATCCTAGAAAAAGCTCGCTATGAAGCCATAAATTTTATCAATAATCACAATATTGATCAATATCCACACTTGAATAATGCTTCAAGTTTACAATTATTTTCAAGTCTTGACATATAAAAGAGCTCTTATTGAAATAATTAGATATTTTTTGGGTATATATAAAATATAGCTCTTATAAATATTAAGTATTGTAAAATTTTATGTAAAAACAAGCAATATATAATATTTTATATACTTTATATATATAAGAAGCATAATAAAGGAGAGTACTATGGGTGGACATCCAATAGGAAGACAACCATTTATGGCTGGCCAGTGGGGCCGCTACCGCAACAACAGCGTAGTTATTAATTATAAAGAAACAAATTACAACTACGGTGGGGGATTTCCTATGGGCGCCCAATACGGTCTTTATTCAAATTATGCTCCATATTATGATAATGGATTAACAAAAGGTGAAAAATGGTCAATAGCTTTAAGTAGTATATTTGCTGGGGCTGGAGCTGTTTTAGGTGGTGTTAAAAACTTAAAAGAAGCAGAAAACGAAAAAGAAACTGAAACTCCAGAGAAAACAAATAATACAAATAACAATGACAATCAAGCATTTAATGACACTTTAAACGAAATTAAAGCTGAAAATGAAAAACTTAATAAACAGATTAAAGATCTACAAGCTGAAAATAAAAATATGAAAAAGCAAATGGATGAGATCAATGCGCTTAAAGCAGCATCTCAACAACATGAAAAAGAAAAAGCTGAACTAACGCATGTCGCGTCTGCAAGAAAAGAAGAAACAGTAGCAACAACACCATTTAAAGTTGAAGCTAAGAAAAATTCAGACGGATCTGTCACTGGTCACACTGGATACAATATTATAGCCGGCATGTATCAATCTGAAGATGGAACCCCTCTTACTGATACAGAAATCAAAGCTTTGGCAAATGAAATATTTAAAGGTAAAGCTTTAAAGGTAGGAAATATAGAATTACCAAATGAAATATCAGTTAACGGAAAAACATATAAAATAAATCCAGAAGGCAAAGAAGATGTACAAACTTCAACCTATAAGCTAGGTAAGCATAACATATACGAAAGCGGAGCTAAAGAAGTTAATTCAGAATGGATACCAACACTAGACGGTATAGATCTTGAGGATTTAGGTACATTTGCTACAGAAGAAGAAGCAAGAGCTGCAGCTGAAGCTGTTGCAAAGGAAAAAAATTCTAAACAAGAAGAATAAAAAGAGTAAAGGAACAGTAAAATGTCTTGGATGATAGGTAAAAATAAATGTACATTTCCACAAGGTCGCTTAGATCTTGGATATAAACCTAATTTAAGAATAAATGTTGAGAAAACAAACTATAATTATGGCATTTACGATCAATATCTCAACAACTACAGATATTGTGACAATGGGCCTTCGTCTCTTGATTTGGTAACAGGTATAGGAGCAACAGTTGTTAATGCAGCAAATGCAGGATTAGAAATTGCAGCTGCAATAAAAGGTGCAAAAGCAGAAAAGAAAGATGAAACAGGAAATGCTAATGAACAACCTGAAACAACAAATCTTTCTGAAGATCAACAAGCTCAGATTAATGAGTTAAAACAACAACAAGAAAAATCCAAAGCATTACTTCAAAAAGCAATTACAGAAAATCAAGAATTAAAAGAATTATCAAAACTTCATCAAGAAGGTATAGAAAAAAATGATGATGGCACATATACTACAACTATAAAAGATGTTTTTGGAAATGCTCAGAAAATTACTGCTAATACTGTAGAAGAAGTCAGAGAGACCAAAAAAGCTGAAGAAACAAAAATTAATGAACAAAAAGAATACTGTAAAGAAAATGACATTACTGTAACATCAGATGGTACTTTCAGCAAAACAGTAAAATTACCGGATGGAACAGAAGAAACTTTTGTCGGTAAAACTCCAGAAGAAGCTCAAACAAATGCAAATGATGCCTTGAAAATATTTGAAGAAACAAATAAAAACACAGGCGATACAACAGCAATAAATGATCAAAATTATATGGCCTAAAAAATAATAAGTAAATCTTATTGAATGCGTAAAATATTTGTAACATTAATTATTCAAAGATTTGCAAGATATATAAAAAACCTTTATAATAAGAACATAAGTTTGATAAGAACAAGTGTTCTTATTTTTAGTGAAAAGAGGTGTTTATATGGAAGATCTAAAAGTTGCAATAGGTTCAGACCACGGCGGATTTGAATATAAAGAAAAAATTATTGAATATTTAAAAGCCAGAAATATACCCTATGTAGATTTAGGGACACATACTAAAGAAGCTTGTGATTACCCTGAAATTGCACGTGCTGTATGTGAAAGAGTAATTTCTGGCAAATCAAACCGCGGAATTTTAGTTTGTGGAACCGGCATAGGAATGTCTATTGCTGCAAACAAAGTAAGAGGTATAAGAGCTGCATTATGCGGGGATACATATTCAGCAAGAGTATCAAGAGCTCATAACAATGCAAATATTCTATGTATAGGAGAGCGTGTAATCGGAGAACATCTTGCATTAGATATTGTAGATATTTGGCTTAAAACAGGCTTTGAAGGCGGAAGACACAAAAGAAGAGTAGACTTAATAGAATAGGAAATATAATGGAACAAATAGATTCACACAAGTTTGCCTGTATAATAGCTGGTATGCTTGATGACAAATTAGGTAAAAACATTTCTATACTCAACATAAGCCATGTATCATCTCTAGCTGATTATTTTGTAATTGTTACAGGTGATTCAACGCCTCATGTAAAAGCTTTAATGGAGACTGTAAAAGACAGAACAAAAAAAGAACTTAACAGACCACCATTAAGATTTGAAAATGATATAAAAAATCGATGGAATTTACTTGACTATGGAGATGTAGTAGTGCATATTCTTCATAAAGATGAACGAGAGACTTATGCTATAGAAAAATTTTGGAATAACGCTTTTAGCATCCCTGAAGAAGAATGGAGAGCCAATTCTAAAGAATTTTCTAAATATAATCACTAAAATTAAAACGGGTATGATAATTCATGCCCGTTACATTTCTCAATATTTTTGCAATATTACAGTTATAGGTTAGAATAGAAACTATGGACGATATAAAGAAAAAAGAATTAGACAGACAAATTGAAGATGCAATTTTGGCAATGGCCAAAGAACCACAGAATATAGAGCTGTATCACAGGCTTTCTAAACTGTATTTGGAGTTACAGGATTACGATAAGGTCATGTCAGTATTAGAGAGTCTCCTGGCAATAGCTCCTAATGATGTTGAAGCCTTAATAGGCATGGGTACGATGTGGTTTTATGAAAGAGATTTTAGAAAATCACTTTCTTACTATAATAGGGCATTAGAAATTAACCCTAAGAATTACATAATTTACTACAATATCGGTAATGTATTTGCAGAATGGAAGAATTTTTCAAAAGCTTTATTCTACTACAACAGAGCTATTGATTTATGTTCTTCAAATCCTGAAATATACAACGCAATAGCATTATTATATCAAGACTTTGAAGAATACGTAGAATCAAGAGCTTATTATGAAAAAGCATTATCTCTCGATCCTGAAAATATTACAGCTCTTGTTGACATGGGAAATGTTTGTTTCAAACTATTTGACTATGAAACAGCACTAGAGTTGTATAAAAAAGTGTTTGCGCTAAACCCTGATAATAAAATTGTCGCTATATGTATAGGTAATACGCTTACACTAATGAAAGAGAGAGAAAAAGCATACAACTATTTTGAGAAAGCACTCAAAATGGAGGGAGACAATTATAAAGCATACATTTGCTATTCAATAGCTCTTTCAGAATTCAAAGAAAATGACATCGCAATAGAAATGTATAAAAGAGCAATAAATACAAATCCAAAAGAAATAACTGCATATTTATTACTTGCGAATCTTTATGCAAACCTTAACAGACTTGAAGAGGCTATGGAATTGTATAAACAAGCTCTCAAAATTTCTCCTAATGATGCCAAGACTTATATGCTAATGGGAAATGCTCATTATTTAAGAAATGAAATAGAAAAATCTATCGCTTCTTATCGTGCTGCTATAAAAATTGAGCCAGACAATGACGAGCATAAACTTGTCTATATTCAGGTGTTGGATGAATATATTGATAAAAAGCGTAATGGTGAAATAGAAAGCGCATAAAAATGTATCAAGAAAATCATAAACCATTTGGTATAGAACGTATAATATCCGCTCTAAGTTATTTGACAATGGGGTTTGTTGGGTTTATATGGCTCATAATTGCTCTTATTAGAAAAACAAATCTAACAACTTTCCTAAAATATCACATTTTTCAATCCATATTTATTTCAATCGGATATGTGCTTTTATGTTTGATTTTGGGATTTATTCTTAACTTATTAAGCTTTATTCCCATAATAAATATTTTAGCTGCACAAATAGCTCTATTTTTTAATGCTCCTTTCATATTTGGATATTCAATTATACAAACAGCTATATATATTCTGCTTTTCTATTTAGCAATAACCTCATTTATGGGAATATACAGCAGAATTCCTTGGATATCTGATATCATTGAAGAAAATACCAGATATTAAATAGTTAAACAAGACAAAAAAAAACCTGCTAAGGTGATAAGCAGGGTGGTACTGGTTGAGTAAGAATTATAACTTATATATGAGCATAGGTATGAAATTTTATTTACTTGTATCCTCAGAAGCAATTTCTTCCATATTCTGAGTTAATACTAGGGCATTAGAAAGCGGAATTCCCCCTTTTACCTGAGGCTTATTAACAACAGAGCCGTTGACAAACATAACAGTAGACCCGCCGCCATCTAGGTTAATTGCACCAATACATCCAAGTGATTTCATAAAATTCGCAAGTTCCATTAATGTCATACCAATGGAGCTTCCTTCTCTTCCATCGGCTGTGACTAAAATAAAATTGTGATCAGACGTATAACCGATTGCTGTGCGCGGATTACGTCCACCTATAGCACGGAGTTTTTGTGCTGTCATATCAACAAATACATCACCGTCTTTGACAAGATAAGGACCTCCGCTGATTATGTGTTTAATATTTTTCCACTCTGGAATAGTTTTTATATCCAATTTTACCTCTTTATCTTTTAAAAGCGGTTGAAGAAGTTTCTTAGGACCTGAAATAACGTAACCATTTTCAGGAATAACGAGCGGGTTAGCGGAGGCTTTTGTAATTTTGCCATCCGCCACCCTCAAACTCATTCCATACTTCGGCGCGTAAGGAGAATATTTACCCCACTCCGGAGTATATACAAGAACATAAGTAGAAAGCATTCTCGGTTGATTTATATTATCAACTTTAACTTTGACTCCGCTTCCTTCAATTGATGCATTTAATTGAACCCTTGCAACATCAAACCCATCTTCAAAAATTCCTAAAGCAACTCTGTCATATACAGGGCCTGTGTAGACTTTTCCGTCAATCATTAAAGTTCCAAGAGGCACACCTGTTTGAGGTTTAAAATATGTACCGTTTACAGCGGCAATTATATTGTTATTTTTAGCCATTGAGGAAATGCTTCTGCGACTTTGAAGATTTGCAGAATTTGATAGTACTGGTTGTATTTGAATATTTGATGCGACTTTTAAATCAGCTTCTACTACATTAATTCTTACTGGTCTGCCATTGTAGTAATTTGTAAGTTTAATATGCTTAACTCCATCTTGCACTTCGCTGATAATAGCTTTCGGATATTTTTCTTTAATATACTCATCAAATTTTTTCTTTCTAAGTTCTGGTGAAATTTCCATTAGAATTTTTTCTTTGATACTTTTAATATCAACACTTTGTACAGCATTATGAGCTACAATTATGTCATCCGCCATAATTTTTTGAGGCAATACCATCGCCTGAATACATACCACCCCTAGAATAACCGAAAAGCAAAGTGCTTTTTCAATTAAGTTGTACATTTCAAAATTTTTGCAAGACAAAATAGTATCCATAGGTCGACCTCACAGGTTGAAGTATCGGATACCTTTTTTATTAAAGAGTGGTGTGGGGAATAACACTCATCAAGGGGTGTAAATAAAACCACTTTGAGGGCATTTAACGCCCCTCTACTACTATTGTAACATATTTTTACATAAATCTCAATTGACTTTGTTGCAAAAACAACAAAGTTTTTACAAAACTAAATAGAGGCAATTTTACACTTATTAGCTAATGCCATGGATAATTTTCATCAATTTCCCAACCAGAATTAATTATCAGAGCAGCACATGTCATTCCTTGCGTCTTACAATTGTTTTCTATATATGATTTATCTCTATTATACCCGTAAGCCTGTATTGTATCTTGTTTAGATATTTCAAATACAAATAAATCAATACCTGCTACATTAGGAGCGCTACCAGCATTCAAATCAACAAAAATAAAACTATTTTCAGTCAACGCAGACTCTCCCCCTTCTCCGATAGAAAAAGAAACTAATGTTCCATCAGTTAATACACATGGGGCTCTTAAATCTCCAGATATAAGACTATAATTTAAATTTCCGTTTAAATCATTTCTCTGCCATGGAGCAGTTCCGCTATATCCGCATTTTAAAGGCTTATCACAATATGTTAAATAGTTTAAATAGGGACTCCAATATAATTCAAAGTATTTTTTAGCCCCCAATTCCATTCCAGAAGACCAGTATTTGTACTCGCTATTCTTAATTTGAGATTGCTCTAAAGCCTGACTAAGAATTGAATACACTTTTTTTAATTGCATAACAGTTTGCTTCTTTTTGTAAATTCCCATAATACCGGGCAATGTCATTGCCGCAACAATTCCGATTATGCTCAGAGTTATAAGCACTTCTGCCATAGTAAATGAATTTTTATTCATAAATATCCTTTAATTATTTTTAAATCATGTACTAATAATTTTATTACATGATTTAAATTATGTCAATCAAGAAATAAAAATAATATAATTTTTAGTATGATTGAATTTAAACTTGATGACTTAATATGGATGCACAGAACAACTGCCGAAGAAGTGCATAAGGCTACTGGCATAAGCAATTCCACACTCTCAAACTTGCGCACAGGCAAAAATAAAAATGTCAGCATCAATACTCTTGATTTGTTATGCAAACATTTTAAGTGCAAAGTTTCCGATATTTTGGAATACGTAGAAAGCTAATTAATCCAGATCAACAGGTTCTCTTTGAATTTTATCAATAGCCTCGCGCGCTGTAAAAACAAGAGCTTCCGGAACATTTTCAATTGTTGTAAACTGTCTTAAAATATCAACTACACGCTTAAAAGCTCTTACGATATCACCTTCTCCGATATCTATTTGCCCACTTATTGATTCCCAATCTGCACCTTCTACCCAAAGTTCAATCAAAGATGAAAAATAAGGATTTATATATAATGGTGCATCTACATCATAATTATTTTGAACTTTTTCAATTTTTCTTTTTATATTGCGTATAAGATTCAAAGTTTTTCTGACGGGTTCAGAAAACGGAATGTATGGAATTTCTATTCTCAAATCTTCTGTTACGACAGCACAAATCACTGCTGATAACTGTGACGGGGTAAGATTTTCTAAGATTCCAGAGAAAATAATTTCTGCGATATAAAGCTCATTTTCAGATCTAATTTGAGAAGTAGTAATCCCTTTTGGTGTCGGGTAATCATTTTCAATATATCCGAAATCAGCTAAAACGCTTCTATGTGATAAAAACTTATTCCAGAATATATCACGTTGCTTTTCAACTTCTTTTTCAAGTTTCTTTTGTTTTATATTTAAGCGTTTAATAACTTCAATATTTTTAGAATGTTTTTTATACATTTTGCAGATATCGCAATGAAATTCGTGCATTTTAGCAAGCATTGCTTTTGTATCACGACCAAATTGCACAGCTTCCAATGAAAGCGGTCGGTTTTTAGCCTTTTCCTGCTTACAGATTTTTTTGTAAGTCTGACGGTTTTGAACATAGATATGCCTAATTTTGTCATATTCTATCAAGTCGCGATCTGAATATTTATATGGGCAGAGAAAAGTTCTTTCTTTTATTTCTTTTTTATTCATTTCTATCTGCTTTAGAATAGGATGAAGTCGTGTTCCGGTCGAAAAATATCCAAAACTTTTTAAAATTAATTCTTTGGCTTCGTCAAGACTAAAACGTTGTAAAAGATTCAATACCATTGAATAGCTCGGAGAAAACCTGCTTTCAAGGGGATTCGCATCACTTAGGACAAGTTCTGCAACTTCTTCTGGTGTCTGAAATGGAGTTCCAACTATTGTCACATAGCCAACTTCATCCATTCCACGTCTGCCAGCTCTGCCTGACATTTGCAAAAACTCACTTGCTGTCAGCATTCTGTGTCCGCTATCTGTACGTTTACTTGTAGAACTAATAACAGTTGAGCGGGCAGGCATATTTATACCAGCAGCAAGGGTTTCTGTCGCAAAAACTACCTTAATAAGCCCTTTTTGAAATAACTTTTCAACTAATAATTTCCAAGACGGCAAAAGCCCGGCATGATGAGATGCTACACCGCAAAGAAGATATTCTATATGTTTGTTATTATAAAGGTAAGGATTTTCTGCGATATATTCATCAATAAATTGTCTTATTTGAGCCCTTTCTGAGTTTGTTACAAGCTCTAATCCAGCACATTTTTCCATTTGCTCATCACACTTTCTACGAGAAAAAGTAAAATATATTGCAGGAAGCATATCATTCTGCTGTAAATTTCTGACAACTTCTTTGACATAAGTTTTTTGCTTCATTTTGCCATGAGCAAACTTCTTTTTCTCCGGCTTAATTTTGTTATTCAAAGCACCTGAAGGGGTAAGAAGGGGAAGAAGTTTATACGGCTGAGAGCTGTCAAAATAATAAAACTTTAATGGTACAGGACGGAAATCTGTGTTTACGAGCTCTGTTTTTGAGTGAACTGTATTTATCCAATCCGTTAATTCATCTGCATTTGCAACAGTTGCTGAAAGTGCAATAATTTGAACATTTGTAGGACAGTAAATTATACTTTCCTCCCAAACAGTCCCTCTTTGCTCATCATTCATATAGTGCACTTCATCAAGAACAACATATCTGACATCTTTCATATTATCAGCAACAGCACCAAAATTTGTTCCGTAAAGCATGTTTCTGAAAACTTCAGTTGTCATAACAACAATTTGAGCATTTCTATTAATTGAAGTATCACCAGTTAAAAGCCCGACTTTGTCTTGACCGAATTTTGATACGAAATCGTAAAACTTCTGATTTGAAAGAGCTTTCAAAGGTGTTGTATAAAAGACTCTTGTGCCGTTTTCTAAAGCTCTATGAATTGCATGCTCAGCAATTACAGTCTTACCAGCTCCTGTCGGTGCACAAACAACTACACTTTTACCATTATCAATGTAGTTACACGCTTCTTTTTGAAATTCGTCCAGTTCAAATGGAAATTCGTACATCTTTTACCCTTAAAAACTATTCCATTATTATTATATCATAATTTATAATGAAAAACCGTATTAAAATAAAAAAGACCCTTTGAATAAAAGAGCCTTTTTTATTTTTAAGATTTTAATAATTATATTTTATCAAATCCTGTGTATTTTCTAAGAACTTCTGGGATAATAATTGTTCCGTCAGCCTGCTGGTAATTTTCAACAATCGCTGCAAAAGTTCTGCCTACTGCAAGCCCTGAGCCGTTAATTGTATGAACCAGTCTTGTTTTTCCGGTTGCTTTTTCTCTGTAGCGAATGTTCGCACGTCTTGCTTGATAATCACCATAATTTGAACAGCTTGAAATTTCTTTATAAGTAGCATATGAAGGCATCCAAACTTCCAAATCCCAACATTTGTTTGCTGAAAATCCGATATCAGCAGTACAAAGTGCCTCTCTTCGATATGGAAGTTCTAGTAACTGAAGCATTTTTTCAGCATCTTCAGTTAATTTTTCATGCTCATCTTTACTTGTTTCAGGTGTAGTAAGCTTTACTAATTCGACTTTATTAAATTGGTGAACGCGGATTAAACCTCTTGTGTCTTTACCGGCTGAACCTGCTTCACGTCTGAAACAAGGGGTATAAGCAGTCATATATTTAGGAAGATCATCTTCAGATAGAATTTCATTTGCATAAATGTTTGTAACAGGAACTTCTGCTGTTGGGATTAGGTATAAATCTTCATCAACGCATTTATACATATCTTCAGCAAACTTCGGCAACTGTCCAGTTCCTGTCATGGTTGCAGCATTTGCCATAAACGGCGGCAATATTTCTTCATACCCTTGTTCTCCACAGTGGTAATCTAGGAAGAAATTTATAATTGCTCTTTCCAATTTTGCACCTTTGCCTCTATAAAGAGTAAAACGACTTTGTGAAAGTTTTACACCTCTTTCAAAATCGACAAGTCCTTTTTCCTCACATAAATCCCAGTGAGCTTTAAATTCAAAATCAAATTTTCTAGGCTCACCCCATTTATAAACTTCTACATTGTCATCTTCTGAAGTACCGATTGGTGTTGTTTCATCAGGGATATTTGGAATATGAAGCAGAATATCACGTTGTTTTTCGTCAAGTTCGGTCTGTTTTTCTTCTAATGCTTTGATATCATCACCGATTTTACGAACTTCTTCCTGTACTGCATCTGTATTTTCACCCTTTTTCTTTAACTCACCTATCATTTGTGAATCTTTTTTACGTTTTGCTCTTAATTCATCTGCTTGTGTTTGAATTTTTCTTCTTTCTTCATCAATCTTAATAACCTCGTCTATAGAAAGTTCGGGGTTACGTCTTTTTAAAAGTTCATTTATTTTTTCGGGATTTTCTCGAATTAGTTTAATATCAAGCATTTTAAACCTCTTTCATCTTATTCTGTTTTGCACGAATATTATAGTTTAAAGAAATATTATAATCAAGACAAGATTACACAATGACAAATCATAAGATTAGTTGCAATATTTGAAAAATAGTGCATAATATGTATAGGGGGAATTGTGTGTATGCAGATGTTTAGAAAATTGGTTTCAAAATTAAGTAATCAAAATAAACAAAAAGCAGTACAAGGAATGGCTAATCCCATATTAGCAGTGGATAAGCCTGAGAAAAATAAATTTATGGACGAACTATCGAAACGTGCTCTTGATATGTATCAAAAGCAATGCGATATTAAAAACTTTTCTAAACTTGTAACATCTGACCCTGAAAATACTTCTCATGTTGATATGATGCAAGAAAAGTTTAAATCTGGGGTGATTGACCCGTTTGAAGATGAAAAACTTGCTCATCTTGCTGATAACGAAAAATTTTTAAGAGATTTAGGACTTTTATAGAATTTCTACTAACCTGTAGACTATTTTCAACTGCTCTGTTTTTAAGCAGGCTAATTTGTTTTGAATTAAATTCATTAATTCTGCATCAGTTTTTAATGCATATTGTATTGTCCTCATTTAGACTTAATGCCTGGAAAATTCCTGATGATTACCTGTTTAAATTCTAAATAAATATTTTTTTTATAAGAAAACAAAAATCAGAGATTTTTAATAATTTCATCAGCAAACTCTTTTGTACCGAGAACTCCGCCAAGATCAGCAGTGCTTTTTCCGCTATTTAGAGTTTTAAATAAAGCATTCTCAATTTTTTTAGCACAATCAACTTCATTAATGTGTTTAAGCATTTCAATAGCTGATAATAAAAGTGCTGTCGGATTTGCTTTATTTTGTCCTTTTATATCAGGAGCCGAGCCATGCACAGGTTCAAACACAGCACAATCAAGCCCAATATTTGCTCCTTGAGCAACACCAAGCCCGCCAATTAGTCCAGCGCAAAGGTCTGATACAATATCGCCATACAGATTCGGTAAGACCAAAACATCAAATTGTTCAGGCTTTTGGACTAGCTGCATGCAAAGATTATCAACTAGAATTTCACGCTGAATAATTTGAGGATAATCTTTAGCGATCTCTCGATAGGTGTTTAAGAATAATCCGTCAGAAAGCTTCATAATATTTGCTTTAGTAACAACACAAACTTCTTTTCTGGCGTTTTTTACTGCATAATCAAAGGCAAATCTGCAAATTCTTTCAGTCGCTTTTTTGGTTATTATTTTAATACTCTCGGCTGTATTTTCATCAACTTGACGCTCAATTCCAGCATATAAATCTTCAGTATTTTCTCTGACAACTATAATATCAACATTATCAAAACGTGTCTTTATATTTGGTAAATTCTTGCATGGTCGAAGATTTGCATATAAATCCAGTTCTTTTCTCAACTGTACATTGACAGATCTGAAACCTCTACCTATTGGTGTTGTAACAGGAGCTTTGAGTGCTACTTTATTCTTTTTTATAGAATCCAAAACTCTTTGAGGTAAAGGAACACCTTCTTGTGCAATAACATCATCTCCAGCTGTTTGTATATCCCAATTAATTTTCACACCGGAAGCTTTTAAAATTTCTACAACAGCCTCACTAATTTCTGGTCCGATACCATCCCCGTTAATCAATGTAATATTATGCATTATTATTCACCTTTTACTATATGCAAATTTCTCTTAAATTCTTTGTAAAATCCACAACTTGTAACTTGCATAGAACCTTCCAAATAAACATCTCCAAGAGCCAGAGCAGCCAATAGAGGACAATCAAGCTCATGTACATAATTTTCACAATTTATGCACAAATCATCATCCTCTATAAATACTTTGGATTCCACACAATACATATATCTATTATAACTCTATAGCAACAGTTTGTAAATAAACAAAAAAAATAGTTTATGTTAACATTTTTTAATATTATGTAAATCCTATGCAATTTCACACAAAGATTTTTTTTTATAAATATAAGGTTAGGTAAATTTAAGGTAGGTAAATTATGGTTACACTAAACGGTGTACTTGATTATGCAAAAATGTATCCTGAATTTGTATTCGGAACAGGTTATGAAAAATTTTCAGATAAATTTAAAGAGACCTGGCAAGCTACAAAAGGTCAGGGATTTTCAAGAAAAAGAATAGGTCAAGCTCTTAAAGATTCATTTGAAGCAAGTAAAACACATAATGATGAATTAATCCGACAAAGCGGATCTTTTTGGAAATCGACTAAGAAAAGTCTTACAAGTATCTGGCCTGATTTAAAAGATTCTTGGAAAGCTGCAGGTGAAGCAGCTTCAGAGGCTGGCAAATCCGTAGGCTGGGCAAAATTCAAAAGCATTGGAAAAGTTTTAGGCAAAAGAATGCCTTTAATTGGTGCACTACTAACTGTTGCAGTTGAATTGCCAAATATATTTAAGGCAACTAAAAATGAAGGTCTATTGATAGGAGCAGGAGAAACAGCTAAAGCAGCTGCAAGACTTGGATTAAGTACAGTATGCGGTGCAATAACACAAGCACTTATACCGGTGCCATTCTTAGGTGGTATGATAGGTTTTGTAGCCGGCGATATACTAGGCAGATTCATTTTCGGCAAATCTTACACAGAAAAACAAATGGCTAAAAATGAACAAACAAACCCTAATGGCTCAAATATTCCACAATTTGACTATACAAAAATGTACATCCCTTATGGAGGAAACAGTAATATAATGAGTGATGCAGAATTTATGAAACTGCAACAAATGTACAATCAAGCCGCAAATCCAAACTATACTTATCAGCAAAACCCATTTATGCAGATGTCACCATATATGCCTCAACAAAATTTCAGCACACTCGGTTAATATAAGATTTCAACTCCAAATCCCCTTTAACCCTGGGGTAAAGTACTAAGTTTACAAAACTTAGTACTTTTCAAATATTTAAAGCAATTATTAATTAAATAAAAACTTTATATATACATAAGGGGAATTAAAAGGGAAAAATATGACTGATAGTATCAATGTAAATAAGGATATTAAGACTTTAAGCAGATATGCTCTTGGGTATACTCCTGAAGAAAAAGAATATTCCGTTGACCCTAGTAGTTTAGTTTGGACAATAGGTTTAGAAAAAGGTTTTAGAGGAGTAAATACGTTAGCACCATATGCCAAAAATGCTAAAAAAGTTTGGACTGAACAAAAACAGCTTGAAGAAGCACTGAAAGGTACAACAAAAAAAGAAACAGTAAAAAATTATAAACGTGCTATGGAAATCCAAAATTCTCAACGCAGATTGATGGAAGCTGAAATTAAGGAAATCAAAAAATCAAATATACTTGATTCTCAAAAAAAAGCTTTAATTGATTGTAAAAAAGCCACACACTATAACGATTTAAAACGTGAAATTGAAACAGCAAAAAGCCTGGATCCTAAGGCATATGCTCAAAAAATAAAAGATATAGAGCAAAAAATTGCAGACTTAAATCTTAAAAGTGCAAGCAAAAAAATGACAAAAGTTCCAACATCTAAAATGGGGAAAATAGGTCATGGCATAAAAAAATACTCAGGATACTATAGTGCAAATAAAAAGGTAGCAGAAGTAGTTGCTAAATCATCAAAACTCCAAAAAGTTGCAAAATTTGGCAGAATGAACGCAGTAACAGCAGTCGGAATTGATTTATTACTAGGAATCCCCGAAATTGTTGAGACACAAAAAGAACTTGGTACTAAAAAAGCAATCAAACAGACAGGACGTGTAGTTGCAATAGCAGGAACTCAAGTTGCAGCATATGCAATAGGTGCAAAATCAGGGGCAGCACTAGGGGCTGCAATCGGTTCTATAATCCCTGGAGCTGGTACTCTTGTCGGTGCTATTCTTGGTACAGCAATTGGACTTACTGCAAGTTACTTTGCAGGAAAAGGTGCTCAAAAAATATTAGGTAAATCAGAACTTGACCAAGCACAGGATAAAGTAGCACAAGAAGTAGCAACAGAAGCAAGCCAAGATCCAAATACATTAACTGAAGTAATGACTATAGCAAGTGAAAGGTTCCAAAATGACCCTCTACAACCTGAACAGGTAGCACAAGCCTATAATAATGTAGTTGAAGACCTACAATCAGGCAAAATTGAATTTGAAACAATACCTTCTACTACTGTAGAAGAAACTAATCCTAATACACAAGTATATAAACCTGCAAAAGTAGAAGAAACTACAAATCAAATTAAAGACGGAAATCAAGATAATTCTTTAATTGAAACTATTAATAAATTAGATTACATAATTAATTTATTTGATAATTCAGAAAATAATTTAGCGTCTTATAATAACTTTGATTACAATAACACATTTAATATGGCATATAATCCGTTTACTTTTAATATGCCTTTTATGCAAAACTTTAGCAATAATTTATCAATGTATTATGCATAATCTAAAAACGACACTATAGCTATATACTATAGTGTCGTTACATTAAAATCACGTTCAGAAATAGAAGCTGTGCATTCCAATACATTGTTTAAGAATTTTTCAATAGCAGCCTCCATTGAAGAAATTTCTGTTTTCAAGTTTGAATAACTTGTTTCTCTTCTTTCGCGCAGTGCGTTTTCAAAAATTTCGTCACGATACATATTTACATACTCCAATTAACTTTACATAATACTCTTACGGTTATAATGCCCAAAACTTTAACTATTTAAATCAGATTGTTACAAAATTTATAAATAATGAGAAATTAAAAAAATTTTAAAGTACAATGTAAGAAAAATTATTTTTTATTGAAGGAAAAAACAGGACTATGAAAACAGATTTTCAACTGACGAGTTATGACTATTATTCAAGCAGACGTGATATGGAAGTAATATCAACAATAGTTGATGCCCTAAAAAAAATTCTTGAAGAAGACAAACAACAACCCCAGCCTTTATTCTTGAAGACATCAGACAATCTTATTTTAAACATTGCAAGAATGGTAGTACAAGAAAAGAAAAAAACTTTTCTTATCGGTATTACAGGTGAAAGTGCTTCAGGAAAGACTGTTTTTGTAGATAATACAATAAAAGCCTGCGTTAAAGAAAAAAAAGAGGGAATTTACACAGTAATAAGATGTGATGACTACTATAAAGATACATCAAAAGAACTTCAAGAAGCAGGAAGCTATGAAGAATTATTTAAAACAGGTTTCAGTTTTGACACTCCAGATGCAATAGATCTTGACCTTATGAAAAAGCATCTTATGGCATTAAAAAAAGGAAAAGAAATCAAATCTCCACTATACAATTTTGTAACTTGCGAGAGTAATCCTGACGGAGAACTTAAAAAACCTGCTAAAGTTATTTTAACTGAAGGTTTGTATGTTCTTAATGAAGGTCTACGTGAAATAATGGATGTAAAAGTCTACGTATTTACACCACTTGATGTCATAAAGGAACGTTGGTACAAAAGAGCAGCACTCAGAGGAAAAACAGGGACTGCTGCAGACATGCAATTTGCTGATGTAAACAGAACTGCACAGGAATATATTAGACCAGCATATCAAATCTCAGATGCGGTCATAAACGGTATGGTGAGTCAAGAATATATACAACAAATTACTGATAAAATATTCAAAACTCTTGAAGATATCGTATATTAAAAATACAAATATAAAAAAGGGACCATATCTAGTCCCTTTTTTACTGCGTTAATAATTAAATAACGCACCCCTCAATACTAGTTTTAGTAATCAGACATAACTCTGCAACCATTACATGGCATAGAAGGAAATGCTTTTGCACATTTGTTGCAAGGCTGTATTTCAACCTTACAAGGATCACATTCAGCTTTTTTTACTTTGCAAGGGTTACAATTTTTAAAACCTGTAAAAGGATTCAAACTAAACGTACTTGTATTATGCCCGATTCCAACATAAGGCAGAGGATTTAATTCACTTACACACCAAGCATTAGCACTTTGAGCAGAGACAAACAGAAGCCCTAATAGACCTAATGAAATAAATAATTTTTTCATACTTACACTCCTATAAATTATATGGATTAAACTCCACATATTCATTCTAATTTATATAAAAAAATTTACTATATCTAAATTAACTAGATAATTAATAAAAAGAACTAAGCAAAATTACTCAAAAAAAGCAACCTGATATAAAAATATCAGGTTGCTAAAAAATAAATATTAATCTTATTTATATTATAAAGCTTGTTTAGCGACAGATGCATCCTCAAGCAAAATAACATAAATTTCTTCTCCAGCTTTTGCATGGTATTTAAGTCCAGGAGTAACAAGACCAGTAATCAGTCCTACACCAGCACCTACAGGAGTACCGATAGCAACACCAGCACCGATATTAGCAGGATTTGGAATAAAAGCGAATCCTACACCAGCACCGGTACCAATTGCAGCACCACCAGCTGTATATAACAACAACTTACCTGCTGTCATCCAAGGACCTTCTTTTAATTCATAATTTTTATAGAATGGCTTAGCATTAATTGCAGCTTTGTTACCATCAGGAGTTACTATTTCTGTAATCTGAACGTATACTCTTGCATTTTTATTGAATTTTTTCTCTTTTTCTATACATAAAATAGTTCCGTTAAACTTAGAGTTTGCAGGAATAACCAAAGTACCTTCTTCAGTATAGATAGGCTCTTCATTTACAAAGTATACAGCTTCTCCTGCAACTCTTTCTTCAGATTTAAATTTGTCTGTAAAAGCTATTGATAAAACATTACCTTCTTTGATAATATTAGCTTTTTTCATAACGTATACTTCGTTATTAGGAGCGTTCCTTTTAACTTTTAAATGTTCTACAGCTTCACCTTTGTACTCACCTTTTACAAGATCTAATTTTGCTTTAAGTCTTGATAAAAGTACAGCAGCCTCAGCTCTTGTCAAAATATCATTTGGACGGAGTTCATTTTCGTTAGGATAATTTACATAAATTCCATACTCTAAAGTCTTAGCATAAACAGCTTTTGCCCAACATGGAATAGCTTTGTAATCAACAAATGATGATAATGCAGATGTATCAGATACTTTGTCTTTAGTAATGTGGCTAATTACAGACTGAGTTTCTGCTCTTGTCATTAACTTTGAAGCTTTAAACGTCTTGTCTGGATAACCATAAACCAATCCCAACTGTTGAGAACGTAAGATGTCATCATAATTTTCATCACTTGATGATACATCCGTAAATGAATTCTGTATTGCAACATTTAAGTTATCATTAGATAACAATTTTAGTAAAGCTTTTACAAAACAGATTCTTGATACTTTTTTCTCAGGATTAAAATTTTTCTGAGAATCCAGCAACATAATGTCATTAGATACGACATCTACAATTTCTTTGTTTGCCCAGTAGTCATTTCCAACATCGTTAATTGTAACAGATGCTAAAGCAGGCATAGAAAAACATGCTGCAAATAAAAAGACCACTAAACCGCCTAAAAGTTTTTTCATAAATCTCAATTCCTCATCTTTTAACTAGTAAACAGTTTTTGTTTATTGTATATATTATAAGGAACATATAATTTTTTGTAAAGCTATATGATAAATTTTATTAATTATTTAAAAAGCTATATATTAACATAGAAAAAAAAAAAAACGGAGAACAAAATGATAAACTTTAACATGACTAAAATAGTTGCCACTTTAGGCCCTGTCACAAGCAGTAAAGAAATGGTTAAGAAACTTTATGAAAACGGCGTTACAATGTTCAGAATAAATTCATCCCATGGAGACGTAGATATTCATAGTAAAACCCTTTCTTATATAAGAGAAATTGAAAAAGAAAACAATACAATAATTCCTGTACTACTTGACCTTCAAGGTCCAAAAATAAGAATAGGCTGTCTTGATGAGCCGATAGAATTAACAAAAGGTCAAATTTTAAAATTCAAACATCAATCAAAAATGGTTGACGGAATTATCCCAGTAGATTACAAAGGAATAGCATCTGATGTTCACAAAGGAGAACTTATCTTAATAGATGATGGTAAAATTCAATTTGAAGTAATAGATATTCAAGACGGCATAATTTCAGCTAAATCACTTACTGATGGACTATTAAAACAAAGAAAAGGTATTAATATTCCAGGCTCTACAGGAAGTATTGATGTATTAACAGAACGAGATTTAAAATTTGTAAAATTTGCCTGCGAAAATGATATTGACTATCTCGGTCTCTCATTTGTAAGAGAAGCACAAGATGTCGTTTTATTGCGTAATATTCTAAAATCAAACAACTGTGACCACATACAAATAATCTCTAAAATAGAAAAACCTCAAGCTGTTGAAAACATTGATGAAATTATAGATGTATCCGATGGCATTATGGTCGCAAGAGGAGACTTGGGTATTGAAATATCTACAGAAAAAGTACCAATTGTACAAAAAACAATAATAAGAAAAGCAAATATTAAACGTAAAGTTGTAATTGTCGCAACACAAATGCTTGAAAGCATGATAGAAAATCCAATTCCTACCCGTGCTGAAACAAGTGATGTTGCAAATGCAATATTAGATGGAACTGATGCTATAATGCTATCAGGTGAAACTGCAGCTGGTGCATATCCTATAGAATCAGTTGCAATGATGAAAAAAATTGCTGATACAGTAGAGACTTCACCTTTCATGCGAAAAAACAAATTTCCATGGAAAATGATTGAGGGAGAAAAAGACAATCAAGCTATGGCTATAGGTATGTCGATAGCTGATATGGCTAAGAAAATGGATATTAAAGCCGTTGTTGCACTGACAGCAAGCGGATTTACAGCAAAATTTCTTTCAGAAGGCCGACTAAGTGTCCCTATATATGCCTGCTGTCCAGAAAAAACTATTTGCAGAAATATTAAATTGTATAGAGGTGTTTTCCCTATTGAGATATATTTTGAAGGCAAATTCGATAAACCATCATTACAGGAAATAGATAAATTTCTTACAAGCAAGCTAAATCTAAATTTAGGAGACACTATAATATTTACAGGCTCAGTACCAGAATTACTGCTTGGCGGAACTAATTTTATTAAAATTCATAAAATAGGATCTACCTCCAATTAAAGCATAAAAAAAAGCCCCTTTTTAAGGGGCTGAACTTTTTTTAGGAAGGAAGGAATTTAAAGTATCTCTCTTTATTTAACGGATAATCTCTCTTTTAATATCTCTCGTTTTATTTAACGCTCTCATATATATAAAGTATATATAAATTATTCAATTTCAATGTTTACTAAAATCGTTACAAAAGTTAATATAAATTAGTCAACTTTATTACTTGCAAAATAAAAAAAAATGTTCTAAAATGAAAAAGTAAAGAACATGGTTTTTGGGTGGTCATATTGATATGCCCAGGTTAGTGAGGGTAAATGTTAGTTTCATCAATTGCAAGGTTTAATGCGACAAGAAGCATGAATAATGCAGCTTTTGGGATTATGCAAAATTATTCGCAAATGAATAATACTCTTTCTAACAACACTTTTGGCGGTGAAAATAATCTTACTATGCTGCATGAAATGGATAAAAAGCTAAGTCTAGATTTAGCATCAAACAGCTTGTTATATAAATTAGCAAGTTTGCAAGAAAAACTTACTAAAAAACACCAAAATGAAAATATTAAAAAGTCATTTTCTGTATTAGCATAATATTTATTTTTGCTTTATTAATTATTTTTTTTGCGCAAACAATTGTTTTACAATCACAGAAGATATTGCGGGTATTATTGATACAACAATTAAAACCGGTATAATACCTTTAGCTTGTGCTATAAATCCAATTACAGACATAAACACGGCAACAATCCCCCAAGAAAATCCGTTTATAAACCCTCCAATTATACTTTTATACTGAGGTAAAACCGATTGAGCCATAATCATAGTTACAGGCTGTGCAAGCATAGTTATAAAACCAATTAAAATAAATATAGTATTCGAAATAAATGAAAAATTATTATAAGTCAAGGCAAAAATAATCATTAGAGGAAATGTTGAAATCATTGATATATAAAATACATTTTCAGTTCCAACTTTTTTCTCGAATTCTCTACTCAAAATTGATCCGATACCGCCTGCAAAAATAAATCCAAACAACACACAACCAATATAAAAAGGTCGATATCCTAAACTCTTCCATAAAAACGGTAAAAGAATAGAGCATGAAGTTGTAATTAATGTCTTTAACATTGCAATTACAATAAGAATAATTAATTTTTTATTGGACAAAATATCTTTAAAAGCCTTTTGAAAAGTTATTTTAGATTTTTCTACTTTATCAGAGGATATACGTGGAACTAACTTAAACATTAAAAGAGCAATTATAAGCCCTGGCAGACATAAAATCGGCATATGAGAAAGACCCCAAAATTGAGTTACAAAAGCTGAAACTAATGGTCCGAATGAAAATCCGATTGAGCCCATTGCAATAAAAAGTCCCATAGTTTTAGCTAAATCAGAATCAGCAAATCTAACTACAAACCCAAGAGCCTGAGGATGAAAAAAACTTGAGCCAAGACTGCCGAGTATAATACAAAAAATAAGGACAAATACACTATTTGAAGCAGGTGCAAAAGATATAAAAACTGATGTAAAAATCAGACCCCAAAATATGAAAACTCTTTTTACAATGCTATCAGCAAAAAAACCGAATAAAGGCTGCAACAATGAAGAGAATATATGAGATAAAGATAAAATTACAGTAGCAAAAGCCATAGAAATTGTTAATTTTGCTGCAATAAATGGCATAATCGGATTAAGCATACCTGTATAAATATCATTTACCAAATGAGCTTCATCAAGCCATAAAATGGGGTGTTTTTTAAATTTAGACTTATCCATTTCTTAATAAAAACACTAAAAGGTCAAAAAATCAATTCTTTTTCAGACTACTAATAAAAAGAAAAATAAAAAAACAAATTGAAAAAATAAAAATTCCCAAAGAAATTACCTGAGCAACATGGAAACTTCCGATATTAAGAGCGCTGTCAACTCTTACAGCTTCTATAAAATATCTGACCAGCGAATAAAGAAAAAGATATGTACAAAGAGTAACCCCTTCTATTTTTATCCCATATTTTCTTATCACAAAAATTAAAATTACAAAAATAAAAAAATCTAAAATACTTTCATACAAAAAAGTAGGATGGAAATAATCATATTCAATAAATTTATCAGGTCTGTTTTGTAACGGAATAAATAATTTTAAAAAACCGTCAGTAGGGAGTCCAAAAGCTTCATTGTTAAAAAAGTTTCCCCATCTGCCAAAACTTTGTGCAAAAACTGTACCGATTGAATATACATCTAAAAGTCTTAAAAAAGACAATTTATATTTTTTAGCGGCGAACCAAAGTGCAATAATTCCTGCAATAATCCCCCCATGAATAGATAACCCTCCGCCTCGGATATTAAAAATATCAATAGGATTATGAAAAAAATAAGAAAAATTAAGCAGACAATAATATAGTCTTGCACCTATAATTCCGCAAATAACAACAAAAGGAGCCGTATCCCAAATAAGTTCAGCCTTACCATCATTATAAATCTTTTGATAAATAATTTTTGCTGTATAAACAGCTAAAAGACATGCAAAAGCCAAAATAATTCCATAGAAATATACTGGAAATCCTAAAATTTGGAAAGCAACATCCCCAGGAGACTGCAATATCATATCAACTATCCTACTGGATTTACATTTTGCATATTATTTACCTTTTCTTCATTAAGCTGCTCGATTTTTTCTTTAACCTCATCACCATCTTGGAGATTTGAAGCTTTTTCAAGATAAATAGTATAGTTATTTACAGCATCAGTCAATAACTCATCAATTTTTGCCTGAACTTGAGGAGATAATGTAATTTTTTCTTGCTTTGCAAGATCCTCTTCATCAACTTTAACAGGGCTACCCGATTCATCAAGATTCAAAATCCCTTTTGCTAAATCGACAGAAAAATCTTCCTCAGCTACAGCAAGAGAATAATAAGCATCTGCGAAATCAGGATTTAACTCAATGGCTTTTTTGAAGGAATTTATAGCATTTATATAATCTTCAGCCTGAGTATAAGCAACAGCTAAATTATAATGAGTTTCAAACACAGTATCATCTAAATCAACACTCGATTTCAAACGTTCAATAGCATTTTGATAATCGCCTTGTTCAATATATACCTTAGCTTTGTTATTTAGCTCTTGAACTGCAAATTTATTAATACAAGCTGTTGAAACAACCGATATAAACAAAACACTTACGAGTAGCAGCGCTTTTTTCATAAACTCATCATCCTCTTATATTAACTGTTGTAAATGTAATTATAAAATAAGCATTAAAATTTGGCAAATTTTATAAATTTAAGTTACAATTAACATGGAAAATATAAACCGTCCATGTAAACTATTTTTATAAAAAATGGTTTATACCAAAATACAAATGGGTATATACCCAAAACAAGGAGAAACCTGATGTCTGAAGAAAAAGTAATAAGATTAGGAGAGAAAAGGGAACATCCGCACAAAAGTGACGTAGATACCAAAGAAGAAGAAAAAACTTTCGAGCCAATATATTGTAGCTTTTGCGGGCGACCAAATACGCAGGTGCTGAAAATGGTAAAAGGTCCAGGAGTAAATATATGCTCAGAATGCGCAATGATTGCTGTTCAATACCTGATTTTAAATGATAGAATGCCTTCAGCTGATGCTCAAAAAATACTTGATGCATTTTGGGGGAAAGCCAAAAGATGACAGATTTTATCAAACAATTGAATCCGTTTGAAATCAAAACAATTATCTCAGACATTATTAACAAATTCAGCAACATAAAAGATTTAGCTAGTTTAAAAAATCTTAATGTTGATGTTCTTGACGCACAGAATGATAAAAAAATCATCATTAAAATACTATATAAAGAACTAAACAACGCAAAAAGCGAGAATGAATATATATTAAGGATTTTATTAGAAAGATATACGCCAAAGGATGAATTAACTGCACACCTTTGGGCAATGTTAAAAAACAACATGGTATCAAATGAGACCAAGATTGTCGTATTGAATTTTTTGCGGGAAATAGATTCAAACTGGTCATATGATCAGTGCGGGAAATATTTAGAAAATGAAGATGCGCTTGTAGACAGTGATACACAAATGCTTCTTAAAAACGCAATCATTAACCCAGAAGTTCAAATAGACTTTTTAGATTTCATAAATTCGTTAAATACAAAAGATAAATTGACATTAATAGAGTCATTAGGAAAAGACTACAATGAAGATGCTCTTGCTAACATACTTATTCCGGTATTTTTATCAAATCCTTTTTCTGAAGAAGGTAAATCCGCACTGGAATTACTTGGTGATTCAAAATCACAGCTTGCATATCACGCGCTGAATGAAACGTTAAAATACGCAAAAGATGAATTGATACCTCAAATAAAAAAGAATATTTCAAAACTTAAATTAGCAGGCATAAGAGAAGATAATACAAGCACTTTCTATAAAAATCTGCTCGCAGACACAAAACCGTATATTTTTTGTCTTACATACCCTGACGGACATGGAAATCAAGCAGTAATATTTACAAGAGAAAAAACAGATGAACGCATACAATTTGTAGCAGTTGTATTGGATGATTATAACGGAATAAAAGACTGTTTCGGTTTCAATGATATTTCAAAATTTGAGTGCGAAAAAATTATAGAAAGGTTCTGTCAAGATGAAGCTGTGCTAAACATCTCTCCAGAAGCACTCAAAACTATCCTTTTAAATGCAGAAAAACTTAACAGTAAATTTCCTTATGAATATATCTGCTGGAAAAATCTTCTTGCAGATATCGAAATCAATAATACTAATATTCAAGAAATTTTGGAAACAAATTTAAAAGCAAGTGAAATATCCGCAGAAGATTTAAAAAGTCTATGTACAGATGAATTCACACAACACTGGTTTTTGGAATACTCATATAGTGATGAATTTGATGAAATGATAGATGTTCTAAATACTAGACTTTTAAACAATGACTACAAAATTGATTTTGATAAGATAATTAATCTGTATTTAAATACAATATTTTATCCTGAAGAAAATAAAATTTGGAGTGAACGACTTTTAATAACAGCGTATTTAAAACTTTTAACAAATCAAATTAATACAGCTGAGAAAATTTACGGACTATACCTAAATACAGATTTAAAAGAGGAATTTTTAAAAAATATATTAAGAAAAAGCATTTATGAATACTATTTTTCATTGAAATACAATACTGAACTTAATAACGGGAAATTCAGCCTAAATGAGCTGGATTATATAATTAAGCTTATTGAAAGCAGGTGGGTGCAAAATGTATAAAATTATGGCACTTGATGTCGGCACAAAAAGAATTGGAATTGCTCTAAGTGATTTTTTGCACGTTCTTGCAAACGGTCATTCCTGTATTGACAGAGAACCTGAAAATAAAGCTGTTGAAAACATCTTGAAAATAGCAAAAGAAAACCATGTAGAAAAAATAATAATAGGACTTCCTATAAACATGGATGGTACGCAAGGTAAACAGGCTGATGATTGCAAAAATTTTGCAACAAAATTATCAAGTTATGATATTATTTTTGAAGATGAAAGACTTACATCAGATACAGCTGAAGAAAATTTAAGAAATAAAAAAATCGACTTCAAAAAAAATAAAGGACTTGTTGATATTGAAAGTGCTTGTATTATACTAGAACAATATCTAAGCAGAATATAAAAATAAAACATAAAGGAGAAAATATAATGGAAAATGAAGAAAAACAATTAATTGAGACAGTTGATGAAGAAGGAAACGTAATCAACTTTGAATTATTTGACATAATAGAAGTAGATGGTCAGGAATATGCCTTGCTTTTGCCGCCTGATGCCGAAGAAGAAAGCGAAGACGGAGAAATCCTTCTTATGCGTTTGACAAAAGACGGAGATGATTATCTTTTTGAGACAATCGAAGATGATGATGAATTTAATAAAGTTGAAGAATATATAAAAACATTAGAAGACGAAGACGAGGAAGAATAATTTGTTAGAAAAATTTACGGAAAAAGCAATAAATGTAGTAAGCACCGCGCAAAAATGTGCAAATGAGATGCATTCAGCTAACATAGTCTCAGAACATCTTTTGTTGGCATTATTTCTTGAAGCAAAGGGAATACCTTTAAAAATTTTCAAAACATACAATATCACATATGAAAATCTGCTTCGAGAAATAAAAGAGAGTCTAAATATAGAACACAACATAAGTACGGGCAAAACACCCATATTCAGTAATCACCTGAAAGAATTATTAAAAAACGCACTGGATCTTGCAAATAAATCAGGGAACCCATCAATATTATACGAACATTTATTTCTTGCCGTAATAAATGACAGAAAATCAAATAATGTAAGAATTTTAGAAATTTTAGGTTTTGATGTCGTCAAATCAAAAATTCTATTGGAAAAACTTGTACAAAGAAAAACAAAAAGATTATACCATCCAGAATTTGACGATAACAGAGAAGTCGAGTCTAATACTTCAAATAAAACAGATGCCATATTTGAAAGTGAAGAGTCTTCAAAAATTTTTGAACGTGCTGTAGCAAAACTGTCTGCATCAAATTATGAAATCTTAGGGACAGAACAAATTATATCCTCAATTTTAGAAGATAAAGATTCTGAGCTTACCAAAATTCTTTCAAACTACGGCATTACTGCCGAAAAGTTTGAAGAAAAACTATCAAAAATTCAATCAAGACAATCAGAATATGAAAACAGACAAATAATATTTACTCCAAACGCTTTCAAAACTATGAATCTGGCTCTGCAAACCGCAAAAGAATTAGGTTCTTCTGTTGTTCTTCCCGAACATATTGTACTTGGAGTATTAAAAGCTAAACAAGGAATAGCTTATGATATTTTAAAAGAGCTAAAAATTAATGATGACGATGTAGCTCACTCTATAATCAAACCGATAGAAAAACAAATGCCTGAAACACTTACAATTCTGAGACTTGCAAAAGAAGAAGCACGCAGACTGGGTAGAAACATAGTCGGAACTGAAATGTTTTTGCTTGGAATTATCGGTGAAGCCTCAGGACTTGGAGCATTGGTGCTTAATGAGCTTGAAATAAACATAAAAGATGCAAGAAAAGAAGTTGAACAACTTATTGGTTTTGGCAATGAATATTTTGATACTGAAATTGTATTCACAAAACGTGCTAAAAGAGTTCTTGAAAAAGCTTGGGAACTTGCAAAATCCGATAACAAAACAAGAATAGGTTCAGAACATATGCTTCTTGCCCTAACATATGAGCCAAGCTGTCTTGCAATGAAAGCTCTTGAACAACTCGGTGTTGATGCAGTAGAAATTAAAGAAGGCATAAAAATTCAGCAACGGCTTGCACATTCGAATAATTAGCAATGGATAAAATAACCAAAACAGTTAAATATTTTCTTGAAAAATATAACATTCAAAACAACAAAACGCCTATTCTTATAGCTTTTTCGGGCGGATATGATTCAATGTGCCTTTTAGATGTAGTCTCACAACTTAACAATAACATAATAGCTATCCACCTAAATCACAATTGGCGTGCAGAAGAAAGTGATCAAGAAGAGATAAACTGCAAAGAATTCTGTAAAAAAAATAATATAAAATTTTATAGTGAAAAATTATCACTGGATATTCAAAAAACAGAGACTGCAGCACGAGAAGCGAGATATAATTTTTTTAAAAAATGTGCTAATCAATTTAGTTCTGACATTGTCTTGACAGCACACAATGCTAATGATAACGCTGAGACAATTATATATAGAATAGCAAAGGGCACAGGAACTAAAGGATTAAATGGAATTGCAGAAAAAAGAGATATCTTTTACAGACCGCTTTTGAGTATAAAACGCGATGAAATTGAATTGTACTGCTTAAAGAATAATTTATCACCCAACAACGATAGCTCAAACTCAAATATTAAATATAAAAGAAATTTAATAAGAAAAAATATACTCCCAGAATTTGAAAAAATAAACAAACATTCTATAAATGCAATAAATTCTCTATCTGAAATTGCAAAAAATGAACAAGATATAATTGAGGAATATCTTTCAACATTAAAAGAGCCTTATTCAACAAAGAATTTTATAATATTTTCAAAAGCTGTACAGCAAAAACTTTTATACAACTTAATCGCTAAAAATAACATTGAGTATGATAAAACAAAAATTACAAAAGCACTTGAATTTATAATCGAAAATCAAGATTCAAAAAGCGGTAAAAGACTTTCTGTAGGGAAAAATATCTGGATATTCGTAAATAATAAAAAGATAGCTCTTATCGAAAAACAGGACTATTCACAAAAGATTTTAGAAATAAAAAAATGTGGAAATTACAATTTTGAAAATAAAATATTTTCAATCAATAAAACTTGCGAAAATCCCACAATATATCCAAAAGATTCTCAACTATGCGCTTTTGTTGATTTAAGCAATTATAAAGAACTTACATTAAGACATAGAATGAGCGGAGATATAATTTCACCACTTGGATGTTGCGGATCCCAAAAATTAAAAAAATACCTCAATGAAAAAAAAATTCCGCAACATGAAAAAGACAGTCTGCTTTTTCTTGCACACAAAAATGAAATTCTATGGGCTCCTTCTCTTGGAATAAGTGAAAAAATTAAAGTTGTCACAAGACCTACACATGTGCTAGAATTAAAAATTATGGAGAAATGAAATGCAAATAAAAGAGAGCGATTTAAAAATTCTATTCAGCGAAAGTCAAATTCAGACACGCATAAAAGAATTGGCAGACACGATGAATAAATTTTACAATGGAGAAGAAGTATATGCTGTATGTGTACTAAAAGGGGCTGTTATGTTCGCAACTGACCTTGTGAAGCATTTGGATATGCCTTTGAAAATGGAGTTTATACGTCTTTCTAGCTATGGTTCAGGTACAACATCAAGCGGAAAAGTTAATGCCGTTGACATAAAATTACCTGATTTAAACGATAAAAATGTCTTAATTATAGAAGATATAGTTGATAAAGGCTTAACAGCAAAATTTTTAATGGATTTTATGGAATGCAATTTCAGAACAAAATCCACAAAATTTTGTTCGCTTTTGGACAAAAAATGTACAAGAACGGTTGATATTGAACCGGATTACTATGGGTTTGACGTGGATGATAAATTTTTAATAGGATATGGTCTGGATTTTGACGGATATTTCAGAAATCTTAGATATATAGGCTATGCAGATAAATCTTTACTGGAGTAAATGTGGATAGTTTTTTTGAAAATAAAATTTCAAAGCTTGAAATCTTTTTTAACCAAAATATCGAAACACCAAATGACATATTCAAAGCTTTAAGTAATGTATTTACTTATGCCTCGGGTGTTGTATACTTTTTAAATCCGGAAAAACTAACTCTTAGGTATACAAATAACACTAAAATTGCACCAAAAGAAATACCCCTATCCAAAGAAGAAAAGAATGCCCTATACTCTTCTAAAGATTTTCTTGATAATAAAAAACTTAATTTAAATGGAGACTTTGTTCTTATATCACATTTAAAAATTCATAACACAGTATACGGAATTTTAGCTATTTCATCTGATAAAAAGTTTTCTAAAGAAGAAAAAATCTTATTCAATTTTTGTGCACTTATTATATCAAATATTATAAAAGATATTGAATTAAAAGAAATAACAAAAATTCAGACAGTGACTCTACAAAAAGGAATCATTAAAAGTGACAGGAAATGCAAGTATATAAAAAAACAAAATAAAGCAATACAAGAAGCAGATAAAATTAAAACTAAATTTATATCAAATGTATCACATGAGCTAAGAACACCCCTTAATTCAATAATAGGTTTTGCCGAATTACTTCAAAATCAGCGAATCGGCAAATTAAATGAACAACAAATTGAATATTTAAAAGATATTCAAACGGCAGGTATTAACCTTCTTGGTATGATAAATGAAATTCTTGATATATCCAAAATCGAGTCAGGAACTGTCAGACTTAATTTTCAAACATTTGATATAAACCGTTGTATAGATGAAACTTTAAATATTTTAAAACCGCTTTTTGAAAAAAAACATATTAAAATAAATTTCCACAGAACTAATGGAAATATTACTGCTGATTATCAAAAAATTCAACAAATATTATTCAACTTAATAAACAATGCAATAAAATTTTCTAACGTTAACAGTAAAATAGATATACATACAAAATTTAAACGTAAATATTTAGAAATCATAATAAAAGATTACGGATGCGGAATTGAGAAAAAATACCATAAAAAAATATTCAAAAAATTTGAGCAAATAAACGAGATGAAAAATTCAACAGGACTTGGACTTACAATAACGAAAGAATTAATTCTGTTGCATAAAGGTAAAATCAACCTCAAAAGTGAATTAGGGAAAGGGACTGAATTCATTATAACTTTACCGATATCCACCATTTAATGTGTTGCTAGCATTATGTAAATATGTTATATTGAAAAAGTAATTAAGAAGAGAGAGGAGTTATTATATGGCATCTATAAAAGACGCAATTGAAGAATCAACCAATGAACCTCAAGCCCTGATACAATATATTCTTTTTTCATTACCGTTATTTGGGGCAGTATATTTTTACATGAAGGGTCAACAAAATTCTTTTTTATTTTATACTTTAGCATTTATAAGTTTTATAATAATGCTTGGTACTATGGTAAGATGTGCCAATAATGTTATGAATTTTAGAGATAAAATAATGCCGAGTATGAACCCTTTTATATTACTTTTTGATTCAATAAGAACAATCATAGCTCTATTACCGGCTGCAGCACTGAACGGTGGTATAGCATATTATTTAATAACTAAAATTTATCCTATGATTTCAGTAACTTGGATTTCTCAAGCTGCTACATACATTACTTATGCAGTTTGCGGATCTATTATACTTACTGTATTCATGCTTTATGCAAAAAAATTCAGCCTTAAAGATGCTTTCGATTTTAAAGCTATTTCAGATTCTTGTATTGATGTATTGATACAAGTTATTTGGCTTACAATCCAGCTTATATTCATTGATGCAGTCCTTGCAGGAAGTGTCACTTATCTTTGCTGGTTATTTATAGGTATCGATAATATTGTAACTTATTTTGTCTGGTGTATGACAGCAGTATTTAATATTGCATTAATAGGTAATTATCTGGGACAATTAAATTATGAAGCACTTCATCAGGCAGAAGTAAAAGCGGAAAAGAAAAAAGAAAAAGAAGAAATAGATGCTCTTAAAAAATCTAACGGGAATCCGCCATCTCCCTCAACTTTTTAAGCTTATCTCGAATTTCGGCTGCTCTTTCAAAATCAAGTATTTTAGCAGCTTTATGCATATCTTTTTCAAGCTTGTCGATTAATTTCGGCAAGTCTTTTTTATCTATACCGAGATCAACCATTTCCTCAGCAACTATATCTTCTAAATCACGATAACTCGCAACTAAGGAAAGAAGATTGTTTTCAATAGGCTTTTTAATAGTTTGAGGAATAATACCATATTTTTTATTGTGAGCAATTTGAATTTCTCGTCTGCGATTTGTCTCATCTATAGCCTTTTTCATGCTGTCAGTAATTTTATCAGCATACATAATAACTTCTCCGCATGCATTCCTTGCAGCTCTCCCAATTGTCTGTATTAAACTTGTCTCACTTCTCAAAAACCCCTCTTTATCAGCATCCATTATTGCAACAAGAGAGACTTCCGGGATATCTAATCCTTCTCTTAATAAGTTTACACCGATTAATACATCAAATTCACCTAATCTTAAATCCCTTAATATCTCAACTCGTTCTAAAGATTGAATTTCTGAATGCAAGTATCTGACTCTTATACCTTCTTGTATAAAGAAATCTGTCAAATCCTCAGCCATACGCTTTGTAAGCGTTGTAATAAGGACTCGCTCATCTTTTTCAGTGCGTTTTTTAATCTCATTTTTTAAATCATTAATCTGAGTATCAATAGGTCTTACTGAAATTTTAGGATCAACAAGCCCTGTAGGTCTAATAATTTGCTCTACTAAGTTCTGAGAGGTATTTCTTTCAAATTCACCCGGAGTTGCTGAAATATATATTTTTTGATGTACCCTTGAAAAGAATTCTTCATTTGTCAACGGTCTATTATCTTTTGCGCAAGGGAGTCTAAAACCATATTCTATCAAAGTATCTTTTCTGGCTGCATCCCCATGAGACATTCCTTTTAATTGTGGTAATGTAACATGAGATTCGTCAATTACTGTCAAAAAATCTCCCTGAAAATAATCAAGCAAAGTAGCCGGCGGACTACCTGGAGGGCGGCGCTCTATAATTCTTGAATAATTTTCAATACCTGAGCAATACCCCATTTCTTTTATCATTTCTATATCATATTTAACTCTTTGAGAGAGTCTTTGTGCTTCGACAAGCTTATTTTCTGCTTCTAGCTCCTTTAGTCTGACGGATAATTCTTGTCTAATCAAATCTAATGTTTCTTCTGTGTTTTCATCATAAGAAAGATAATGTACCGCAGGATAAATCACAACACTTTCTGGCACTTCCAATATTTCTCCTGAAACATTATCAATTCTTACTATTTTTTCAATTTCATCCCCGAAAAAGTATATCCGCGTGACAATCTTTTCATAAGAAGGCATAATTTCAACGATATCACCCCTGGCTCTAAATGTCGAACGCTCAAGCACCAGATCATTTCGCTTGTATTGAACAGATACCAAATGTCTTAGTAGATCATCTCTTTCAACTGCATCTCCCACTTTTAGTTCGACAGAACCTCTAAAATAATTTTCAGGGAGTCCTAGACCATAAATACAACTAACTGAGGCAACAATTATTACATCATTACGCTCATAAAGACTTCTTGTAGAATTGTGCCGTAATCTGTCTATCTCATCATTTATGGAAGCTGATTTTTCGATATAAGTATCAGTCCTTGGTATATAAGCCTCTGGTTGATAGTAGTCATAATAACTAATAAAATATTCAACAGCATTTTCTGGAAAAAGTTCTTTAAATTCATTATATAATTGAGCAGCCAGAGTCTTATTATGAGCAATTATTAAAGTAGGTTTTTGCACCCTTTCGATTACGTTTGCTATAGTAAACGTTTTGCCTGAACCTGTAATACCAAGAAGAGTTTGAGAATCATCCCCTTTGAGAATACCTTCTGTTAAAGCCTCTATTGCCTTTGGCTGATCTCCTGCAGGTGAATATTTTGAATTTATTTTAAACTTTCTGTTTTCCATACAAAAAATTTTATATCAAATATAATATATTTACATAGCAAAAAATAATATTTATGCGCATTATATAATATACTGAGCTAGAATAAAAGAGAAATCAATGTCTATTAAAGTAGAAACCAAAATAAAAAATACAAAAGCAACGGAGAGTACACCCAAACGAGAAGAAAAGAAGTATAAAGATCCATTAAACAGTTGGGGGGTTAGAGTTCTTATGTATTCAAGTGAAGTTGGAGCGACAGTTAATGAAATTGCACCTAATTTAACTTTTGCACTTTGGGTTCCTGCTTTTATGTATTTAGGTGCTGATATTTACGATAAATACAAAAATGACAAAAATAAATTTTCACCTAGTGGTAAAAGAGGAATGAAAGAAGTAATAAGACAAGCTTTAACATTCTTTATTTTACCATCAGCAGCTACTATCTTTGGACAAAAACTCACATCACCAATAGGTAAATTGATAAGCGATAAATTATCAATTAACGCAAAAGACGGCATTTACAGACATTCAAAAAGTGTTATAGAACAAAGTCTGCATGAACATCTTAGCAATAAAGAAAATTTTAAAGAATTTATGAAAACTTCACTGGAGAATCGTGTAAAATCACTTGCTAATACAAAAGAAACGGATAATATATTTAGAAAATTTTACAGATATTTCACAGGCTATTTTTCAATGGTGGATGCAGATGATAAAAAACTTTATTCTTTTGCTGAAAAAAATGCTGATAAAATAATTGAATTAAAAGAAAAGCTACAAAACAATAATATTGATAAATCCATTCCTAAACGAATATTTAAAAAATACCACGAAGTTTTACCGATAATGCAAAAAATTTACGGAAAAGATTATACAGAAAATGCTCTTAAAACTGCATTAAAAGAATATCAGAACTATCTTATTGTAAAAAATAAAATTATAAAAACAATTGGAGGGGTTATATCATGTCTTTTATTTACACAACCGATAAGCTACCTTGTAAATAAAATTTTAATGCCCAAATACATCACACCAGGTATGGATATTATTATTTCAAAATTCAACGAAAGTAACTTATTAAGACAACATGTAGAAAAAGTTGATAAAACGCGTAAAAAAATAATTCAATCAAAATCTATTTTAAACGTGAGCGAAAAGAAGAACAATCATTCTCGAGATTATTCAAAAGATTTATATTTTGAATATCCTCAGGAAGATCCAGAACATACATTCCTTCAACAAATTTCACAACTTCATTCAAAACAAGAGAAGACGTCTTTGAAGAAGTAACTTCCATTATTGACGATAAAATATATGAATTATCATGCTGTCTATCAACATAAATTATGTAATCATAACTTTGGGATAATTTAAGCTTTGCTAACTTTTCGGTTGACTTCATTGCAATGGTGGCCATATTAACTAATTTATTTGAGGCATCACTAATTGATAGCGCCCTCAACTGAGTAATCAAACCGTTATTTAAATTATCAGTATGCATATAGTAAGAAAGAAATTTATTATAATCTTCGATTTGAGCAATAATATAATCCGGTGAAATACTAAATATAGTTTTTAATAAACTTTCATACTCACAATTATTTAAAGTATCGGCAGAAAATACAGAAACATTATCAAGATTTGTATTATACAAATAATTATCTTCAATTACAGAAACTCGATTTAGCGGTGAAATTGAATTTAATAAAACTTGTATAAAATAGTTTATACAATCTGAATCTTTGCCTGAGAGAATAATGTTTTTTTTCGAATTTATTAAATACCTTATAAATGCTTCTAACTCTGAAGTTAAAATTCCACATTCAGTTAAATCAGACAAATCATCCAATACATCATTAATTTTTTTAATTATCAAAACATTATCAGCAACTGGAGGTTTTATTATAGTAACTAAAAGATTATCCTGTCTTGTCTTTACAACAGCACTTGATTGGCTAAATCTTTTTGAAATATCACTAAATTGCTTATTAGTTAGTACAATATCTGTTTTTTCATATCCATTTAAAGTTTCAATATAGACAGAACCGAGTGGATTTACAGTTACTGAAAGCACTTTATCATTAGCTAAAATTCTATCTAGTATGCCAAAACCTTTATTATTTTTCAAAAAAGCCTCAGCTATTGCCTTTTTTTCTAACTCAGAAAGAGACAAAACCTCAAATTCACTATTCAATTTATTATCTAAAAAATTTAAAATCAACTCAAACTGTTTAGAATAATCATAATCATACCAAACAGGAATAGCTGCAACTTTTTGAGACAAAGCATCCGCTATAAACTCTGTAAAAGAGGTTTCTTCAACAATTCTTGGTTTAGCTGAAATATTCACATTTTTCAATCTGTCTTTTAAAGCCATTTATCCTCTGAAAAAATTATCTACCATATCCGTCTGAAATTCCGAATATTTTTTTATCAATTTATTTCTATATACCATATCAGATACTGACATTGCCAATTCTTTATAACTTAGAGCTACATTTGAATCAGGATTTATCTCACTTACTGATACACCTTTATTAATCGCAGACATCATAGTAAAATAATTATTCGGAATTTTCCAGTATACACTTTTACCTAAAACATTTTCCACATCTTCAACTTTTATCTCATCATTTTCCATATAACGATTAATTAGTATCTGAGTTTTTTCTTTGTCATAGCCTAATTTATCGAATAAATCCAATATTCTTTGACAATTTCTTAATGCTGGTAAATTAACAATCGTAATTAGAAAAATCAAATCAGAATTATCTAAAGCGGTAACTGTTTTACTATCAAAAGTTGAATCAGTATCTACGACTACATATGAAAAAGTTTCTTTTAATTTTTCAAATAATAGAGCAATTTGAGCTTTTGGAATATTTTCAGCTTGTTTGAAATAAGGTGGATCAGCTATTACATACAAACTTGTATCTTTATATTTTTCTACAGTATTTAATATAAAATCAGAATTTATCTTATCTAAATTTTGAAGCATATAAGAAATATTAAAAGAAGGCTGCAAATCAAGAAAAGAAGTGATATCCCCTAACTGAAAATTCAAATCAACCAATGCAACATTTTCTTTTGTAATTTTTGCAAGCTCTAATGCCAAATTAGAAGCAACAGAAGTTTTACCGATACCGCCTTTGTTCGAAAAAACTGTGATCACACGACATTTATTTTCAATATGACAACCCAAAAACTGGTTTGAAATTTTTTCTAATATTTCCATAAACTCAGTTTTAATAACTGGCAATGCCAAAAAATCTTTAGCCCCAGCCCGCATAAGCTTTACTATTACATCAACAGAAGGCGCATCAGATAGTGCAACAATTTTACAATTTGGTGCTGCCTTTGCTAAACTTGAAATAAAATTTATATATTTACCAAAATTATCAGATACATCAATAATTAAAAGTGATTTTGAAAGACTTGATAAAAAATTAAAAATTTCAGATAAATCATTTATATTTGAAACATTTTCAAACTGATCAAACTCATTCAAATAATTTTCAATTATCTTATAAGTCCGCTCAGAATTAGACAAAATGATAGTAGAAATTTTTTCACTCATAGTCATCCTCTACTGAAAATAATATCATACACTAAATATTCGGGCAACAAGTTAATACAAAAAGCACTCAAATTAAATGAGTGCTAAAACAACTATCCTTAATTTCAATTATGAAAAGGCCTTGAAACCTCGCTCTACATTCTTTTCTATTACACTTTTTATACTATCGTATTCTGTCTGTAATGCGTTATGTTCTGTATCCAATTTCTTTAATTGTGTCTCATATTCTTTGTCTTTTGCTTGGATTTCGCGTTGAGCCTGCTCGTATTTTACTTCCGCTTTGGTTATCGCTTCTTGGTCTTTCTGCTCGGTTATATCCTGCGCTGAGCCGAATACTATTGACGTCCATTCTATATTCTCTATGCCTTCTTCGCTTTTTGATGGATTTACAAACTGGACTTGTTCTAATGTTATTATACCGTTTTCTATTGCAAATTTTAAATATTCTGAACTATTCATTTCGCCATCTTTTAATACTGCATAACTTTGGTCCGTTGTTGATTTGCTTGCCCAGCCATTACCTGCAATATATTCATTACTGTCCCCAAATCCAGCTTTAAAATTGCTTGTACCATTCATTCTGTGCCACAAGTTTACATACCATTGCGCTTTATCTAAATTATCAATAGCACGAATTTCTTCTTCAATGTATTGAGATTCAGTCACAGGATCAGGAAGAGTCGGAGGTACTATTTTTTCACCCTCTAGCCTCCATTCTTCCATATCTCTATCATATCCAGTCTGGTCAAATATCAAAGGAGCTTCAGGTTCTTCGACAGGCTCTTTTGGAATTTCTATTTCTCCGATAACACTCTTTAAATCATGTTCTATTAAATGGTAATAACGCTGTTTTATATTTATCCATACTGGATCATTATCATCACCAACTTTTGAATAATCATTATTAGCATATACTTCAATATCTTGCATTAAATTCATAATCTTATCGGTAATTAATTGTGAACCATCACAACTTTCATTTCCGCAGTCGAAATTCACATCTGTACCATAAAAATTATGTTCATGTGAACCTTCGGAACAACCAGTTTCACCACAACAATACTTTCCTTTAATAGCATTTGCTATTTGCATCATTATCTTTCCATCACCAGATGTACCATTAATACCTCCATCTGGTTCACTCCACCAAAGTGCACCTTCCCAATATGATGTACTTGTTGTAAGCAAATGGGCAAGAGTATGTTGAAAATGTCTTACAACATTATATTCACTTGAACTGGGATTAGAAGAACAGGAAAAACAACCCCCAGAGGTTCCCTCTGTAAATGCTTCATATAAAGACCAAGTTTCAACTTCTTCTTCTCCACCTTCACCAGAAGTCGGTGGAACCCAATTTGGATCAGGAATCATATATATAGGATTAGACGAATCTGGTTCTTGAGCCTCCCAATTTAAGATTTCTTCTTCATAAATCTTATATGCTTCTTCATAATCAGCCATTTCATTTTTATATCTATCAACATCTGCCTGATACGCAGGATTTTCAACAAGTTTATATTCACCAGTACCTATTTCACCTAATACACCGTATTTTTCCAAAAATTCTTCTAGTGTATTTGATGTCTCATAATTATTGGCATCTGTCTCACTTACTAAGATCTGTCCTGCTGAATTTATTAGACCATACTGATTTTTTAATTCTCCATAGGTCGTCAATGCAGATCCTGTCAATGACATGCTTATCTTTTCGCCGCTTCCGTCATAATAATTATACAAATATTCTGTCTTATTTAACGCTGCTATATACTCATCACTTGCTGCTTGGGTTTTATCGGACAATCGTATCTTCGCGTTTGATACATTTTGTGCTTCAAGCTCTACATGATTCAATCGCGAGGTTATTGTCAATAATCGTGCTTGTGATGCCGCCATTCCCATTGTTATGGTATTCCTTTCGTTAGATTTATCCTTTTCTATTTAGTTATCGGATTTTTAATAAAGCTTCTTTAACTATTTTTACAAAAATTTACAATTTATAAAATAAAAAAAACCTGATTTTTTGAAAAAATCAGGTACAAAATTTGTAGGGGAAAAATTAATTGGAGTTAAATATTTATGTGAAAAACTTTTTATTTTAAATTAAGAGCTCTTTTATTTGCAATCGCTATGAAATTCATTTGAGCAAGCAATACTTCTGATCTATCTTCATAAGGTGCAGAAGGCGCAACTGCTGTTATTTTGTCTTGATACATATCTTTCAATTTGTCATCAATTTTTTTCAAATTTGCAACTGCCATATTTTCAAGCCTCTCTTTTTAATTTCTTCTTATGTATATATAAAGTATATAACAATTTATATATTTCACTTTTTTCAAAAGTTGTTACATAACTTTACAAAAACATTATTAAAGTGGTGTAAAAAGCAATTATTCTATAAAAAATGTTTTTATTAAAATATAGGGGAAATAGTAGGAAAATGGTTAATAGCTTAAATCAACAATATAATAATATTCCAATGCAGGCAGGACAAGTATTGCCTGTCAATATTGACAGAGAGAAACTAAAAGAAAATGTTGACAATTCATATCTTGCAAACCGTGTAAAGGCATCCTCAGGGGAAGAAACCAATCCTCTTTTATATGCAGGAACTGGTGCTGCTATTTGGTATGGAATATCACAAGGTATGGATGTTTTTAACAAAAAATGTGCAACAGACTATGAAAAAAGTATCTTTGGCAAATTGGGAGCTTTTGGAGATAGAATAACTAACAGCTGGAATAATACTGCTGTTGGGAAATTTTTTAATAAAATACTCGGAAAAGGTAAAGACATTGGGCATTGGATGAGTGAAAAAAATGATATTGCATACGCACTTGCCAATCACTCGACACAACCGGAATGGGGGTTTGCAAAGACTCCAGGCAAAGGTGTACATGGCTTCCTTGCTATGGATATGCAACAGGTATTTGATGAGTATTTAAAACCGATATCTAGTAATTCAAACAGATTTTCTTGGCTAAGAGGAAAAGATGTAAATCCTCAAAAACTTGAACAATACGGACTAGCTCAAAGTGAAATTGATAAATTCAGAAATAGTCTTAAAGGAAAATCATTTAATGAAAAAGCTCTTCTCTTACAGAAAAAAGAACTGGAACTTTTGGGCTATAAGAATGATTTTATAGAACATGTATCAAAAACTAGAGGTATTTCTGGTCTTGAAAAAATTGCACACGCTAAAAAAATAAGAAAAATGGGCTTTAAAAACTTAGCAGAATATAACCTTGTAAAATCAGATATCACCGCACACCCAGAAAAAGTAATGCAAGCATTAGAGAATGCAACGAGAAACGGCGATATAAAGGTTTCAATATGGAGAAAAGGCGGAACTCTTGGTAAAATAAGCTCACATTTATTTGGAAGACAAATATCATTCAAAGAATACTTAAATAAATACAAAGCTGCACTAGGTAAAGGTAATTCAACAGCACTTGGTCGTGCTTTACCTAAAGCACTTTCATGGTTTATGGAAGGATGCACAAACAGATTTGCGGGAGGTAAAATTGCCGTTGCAATGCAGGCCGGAATTTTTGCTGATATGTTAATAAATACTTTCAAGGCACCAAAAGGAGAAAAAGGAAAAACTTTAATTGAAAGATTTGTAAACGACTTTACATACTTTATGGCTATGCCTCTAGGTATTGTTGCAATGCATAAAGTAGGCGGTTTAAAATATGCAGGTATGACAACTGATCAAGTTGATGATTACAGAAAAGCGTTAAAAGAGTTTAATGATAAAGTTAGAAATGGAAACTTAGCTGACAAAGCATTATATAAACAAGAAAAGCTCAAATTGAAAAATATGCTCAAAGCTAATGTTAAAAATCCTATTACAAAACTGTTCAAAAAAATCGGTAAGCTAATCAATATAGGTAATGAAACAATTTTAGCAAGAAGATCAAACGCTAAATGGAATATGAATATATTCAGAAAATCAGGCAACTTCTTCCGTAACTTAGCTGGTGTACCGTTAAGAATAGCTATACCCCTAGCAATAATCTCGCCATTTTTAGCAAAACTTACAACAAAAGGTGCGCATGCTATATTTGGCAGACCAACAAAATCAGTGCTCGATGAAGATAAAGAAGAGAAAAACTCTCAAACACCGACTATTGAGGAGCAAAAAGCCCTTCAAGAAGCCTTATTAAAAGCTGCTCAGGCTCAGAACAATGCAAAAGCTACAATTCCACAATCTCAGACTAATCTCATTAATCAATATATACAAAAACAAAACAATATAAACAAACAAAATACTTATACAAATAGTCAGTCACATCAAGTTGCATCAACTGCAATAAAATCAAATACCCCACAACAAGCAGACAATAATAAAAATATTGGGAATTTACAAAATAATACCACAGCACAAATCTCAGAAACATTGCCACAAAAACCTGAAAAACCAAGATATATTCCATCACCTGAGTGCAAAATAGCAGGGAACCCGACTGAAGATTATTCAAAAGCAGAAACTGCTCTAAAAAATTGTGATGCAGCTGAAAAACAAGTAAAAGACACTCTTGCTATGCGCTGGTAGTATATTGAATTAAATAAAAAATATGATATAATATAAATAATGTATGAGTGTTCAATTTTGTTCCTACATTTACTATAAAAGGGAGAGTTGACTCTCAATGACATTGCAGTATACCCGCCGATTAAAAATCGCCAGCGGGAAACGGATTTGTCAAGGCGCTCACCCACCTGCGAGACCAGCAGGTAACAAAATCGCACTTATACAAAACTCCCGACTTATACAAGCCGGGAGTTTTATAATTTATCTCTTCTTCTTATTTAAGAAAAGGCCTTGAAACCTCGCTCTACATTCTTTTCTATTACACTTTTTATACTATCGTATTCTGTCTGTAATGCGTTATGTTCTGTATCCAATTTCTTTAATTGTGTCTCATATTCTTTGTCTTTTGCTTGGATTTCGCGTTGAGCCTGCTCGTATTTTACTTCCGCTTTGGTTATCGCTTCTTGGTCTTTCTGCTCGGTTATATCCTGCGCTGAGCCGAATACTATTGACGTCCATTCTATATTCTCTATGCCTTCTTCGCTTTTTGATGGATTTACAAACTGGACTTGTTCTAATGTTATTATACCGTTTTCTATTGCAAATTTTAAATATTCTGAACTATTCATTTCGCCATCTTTTAATACTGCATAACTCTGCTCGGTTGTTGATTTGCTTGCCCAGCCATCCCCGGCTATAAAGTTCTCATCGCCGCCTACGCCTGCTCGATAATCACTTGTTCCGTTCATTCTATGCCACAAATTTACATACCATTGCGCTTTATCTAAATCTGTTATCTTTCTTACTTCTTTTTCGATAAATTGAGGTACATCTGGCTTTTCGGGCTCTGCGGCTTCCCATGCTGCCAAATCATCATTGTAGGCTTCTTTGTCAAATTCATCTTCAGGCTCTTTAAATTGTGCTAAATCATGCTCTATAAAGTAGAAAAATTTCTGTAAACTTTCTTCAGTTGCAGGACCTCCTGTTGAAGGGTTATTCTCACTATCGTATTCATTATGAACTTCCCATAATAAATCTACTGCACGTTGGTAAACTGTCATATTAGTATCTGAAACTGGTCCGCCCACTGTTACTGTACCATATGATGTTTCTACTGTCTCGCTTCCACCAGGTATTACATCACCTGAACAATATACATTGTGGATTTCTTCTGTTAATTCATCCATTTCTTGGGTTCTTGTATGACTTGTTTTATTCCAATCCCATGATCCGCAATCTGAATATACTGTAAATTTTTCACCTGAACTGGTTTCATGTTCTCCTGAGCCTATTAAATCAACTAAAACATGCATATAGCATGAAAGCTTGCTTTTGGCTGCATATTCAAAACATATTCCAGTTGTATCAAGGAATTTTTCATACATTGAACTTCCGGTAGCTTGTCCAGGAATTATGTATATTTCATCATTTGGATCTGGCTTTTTAGTAAGCCATTCATCATACTCTTTGTTATAATCATCCATTGCTATATCATATTCTGGATTTGCTACTTCTATTTTATCACCGGTTCCCAAGTCACCTAATACACCGTATTTCTCCAAAAATTCTTCCAATGTATTTGATGTCTCATAATTCTTTGCATCTGTCTCGCTTACTAGAATCTGACCTGCTGAATTTATTAGACCATACTGATTTTTTAATTCTCCATAGGTCGTCAATGCAGAGCCGGTCAATGACATGCTTATCTTTTCACCACTTCCATCATAATAATTATACAAATATTCTGTCTTATTTAATGCTGCTATATACTCATCACTTGCTGCTTGTGTTTTATCTGACAAACGTATCTTCGCGTTTGATACATTCTGTGCTTCAAGCTCTACATGATTCAATCGCGAAGTTATCGTCAATAATCGTGCTTGTGATGCCGCCATTCCCATTGTATTTCTGTTCCTTTCATAAGGCTTATAGCTTTACAATATCTATTACGGATGTTTATGGGATTTTCTTTAGTTATTGTTACATTTTGTAATAATTATATATATATTTATTTTCTTAGACTACTGGCACCTTTTAAATAAACAAACTTTGGTTTAAAACTTTTATCACAGTTAAGAACAATTAGTACTCTTAGACACATTGAAAGAGCATTAGGTACATCAATTTCATTAAAACACATCATTGCAATATCTGTAAAATTCAGTTCTAATCTTGCAAATTTAGCCGGAAAAGCAGCATTCAAATCAGGAGTTGTAGTAAATATCACATGCGAAATATTTTTTATATCAATTGAATTTGCTTTAATTATTTCTTGCAACAACTCTATTGTCGCATCACGTAAATCTTTTTCCGTATTACTATTTACTGTAATTGCACCTCTTATACCTTTAGTTATCATTTTCATTACCTGTTTTTTAATCCATTATACCAGTCACGTGCGGACATTTCGGATTTACCTTCTGGTTTTACTTTTACCAAAAGCAAGCAACCTTTGCCGCATGAAATCTGCACTCCATCTTTTGAAGATTTAACTATTTCTCCTACAGAATGTACATCTTCTTGAATTACACGAGTTTCTAAAACTTTTATTATTTTACCATCATGTACAAAATAAGCACTAGGATATTTATAGATTCCTCTTACAAGGTTATGAATACATTCTGCTGAATTATTCCAATCTATATGAGCTTCTTCTTTTGTAAGTTTATTTGCCATACAGACACCATCTGAGCACTGAGGAGTTGGTGTTATTGAATTATTTACAATACCTTTCAATGTGTTTTCCAAAAGCTCTGGTGACAGATCACCAATTTGTTCAAAAAGTTCTTCACAGTTCATATTATCAGGAATAGGAATAACTTTTTTCAAACAAACATCCCCGCAATCTAGTCCAAGTTCGGTAATCATTGTACATATACCGGTTTCTTTATCCCCATTTATAATAGCTCTTTGTATAGGGTTTGCACCTCTATATTTAGGTAATAATGAAGCATGAAGATTTATAGTATGGTATTTAGGAATATCAAGCACTTCTTGTGAAAGAATTTGACCGAAAGCAAATGTCACAAAAAAATCCGGTTGCAATTTTTTTAATTCTGATTGAATTTCAAATTCTTTGCGGATTGATTTTGGCTGGAAAACTTGAATATTATGATTTTCAGCAAATACTTTTATAGGGGAAGGAGTAAGTTTTTTACCTCTGCCTGCAGGTTTATCAGGCTGAGTCACTACAGCTAATACTTCAATATCATCTGAGTTATACAGATATTCAAGTGATTTAAGTGCTATTGCAGGAGTAGCAAAATATACAATTCTAATTGTCATTCAATTCTTTCTCCAATTCAGGCTCTTCTATAATTTTATCAAGTTCTAATGGTGGCAAATTAAATTTTTTGAGCGCTGCTTCTGTTTCAAATCTGCTTGCACAATGGTCTATAAAAAGAATTCCATCCAAATGATCGTTTTCATGTTGAATTGCACGCGCTAAAAGAGAGCCATCTTTAGCTTCCATTACAAAAGATTTACCATGAATGTCAAGAGCTTTCACCATTACATTTTTATATCTTTTTACTTTAGTATATGCTTCAGGAAAGCTTAGGCACCCCTCTTCGCATACTATTGCCCCTGATTTTTTTATTATTTTAGGATTAATAAATACAAGCGGTTTTAAAGGCTCATCATTTGCAGATACGTCTATTACAAATACACGTAAATTTATACCGATTTGCGGAGCTGCAAGCCCTACACCGTTTTTAGCATACATTGTATCTAATAAATCCTGTACCAAATCTGTTATTTTGCGAGATACTTTATGCACTTCTTTAGACTTTTCACGCAATGTTTTCTCGCCATACTTTAAAACTTTTTTTACTGCCATATTTAACACTCCTTAGATAAAAGTATAGCCAAAATAATACGGATTAGCAAGGCTACAGTTTTGAAATTTCAGAAATTGCGGGGTCTAAAAGTCTTCTGCCGACATTAACGAAATTTATTGAACAAAGTGTCTTGTTACCGTATCTTATCATTTTTTCTATTACACCTTCGCCATATTTTGGATGAGAGACATGATCTCCCTGTTCAAAACTTTGAGAAGCATTTGGAGTATCAGCAGGATATACAGGAACTACAGGAGTTTGCTCATCATCTTCTTCAATAGAAACGGCTTGGTCATCATCAAAATTTTCTGGGGCATCCACTACAGGCTCCAGCAATTCAGTTTCACCATGGTTGATATCATCAATAAAATTTAAATCATCCTCAGTCAAGGTATCCGCATTATCTTCGTCTTCAAGATTATCCTGTTCAATTTTGGAATAAATGAAATTTTTATCTACATCACGTGCAACTTTTTCAATTAGCTCATCATTCAAATCTTCATCATCAGGTATCAATTTTGCATGTTCTGGTCTAATATCATTTTCATATGGAGTCTGCTCTATTGAATCTTCAACTATTATATGCTCTTCTGAATTTATTGAGTCAATATCCTCTGAAATTCGCTCATCAATTTGAGGATCAGGCAATTCTATTTTATCAGCTTGTGGATTTTCAATGTTTTCTATATCTTCCTCTTGAAATACCTGTCCATTAGGCATTATTATTTCTTCGTCCATTTCTGAGATAGATTCAGATGCATCATCTATATCTTCAACATGTTGTGTTTCATCTATATAAGAATCTAATACCTTATCTTGTTCTATATCATTTATACCGACATCATTTGATTTTGCAAGTTCTGCATCAAAATCGTCTTCATCATCTTCCTGCAAATCCATTTGAGGTTCTTCTGACAACATTGTGTAATCTTCTTCTTGAGGTTTTCGTTCTATATCATCAGACAAATCCGTATAGGTATCCTCATTATCTGTAAAATCAGGAACATTATTACTATTTTCGATTTCTTGCTCTTCAGTTTCTTCTTCTGAAACTGTTTCTTCCTGTAAACTTTCTTCAGAATGAGGATTTTCATCAACTAGTTCTTGAGATGTTACATTCACTTCATCAGTATTCACTATTTCAATAGGTGATAATTCAACAATCAAGGGAATCATTTGTGTTGACTTACCATATACTACGAATTCATCATGATTTAATTTATTCAAAAAAGTATTATATGACGCAAAATCATGCTGAGTTGTCTCTGGCGTAAATAGAATCAAATTATTTGCTTTTTCTTTAAGTTCATATACATATTTGTAATTATGATTACAAATTATATTAGTATATATTTTATTTTCGCTAAAAAGTAATTTCAAAAGTTTTTTATCACTATTCTCGTCATTAACTTTTACAAAAACACTTATATAAGCATTCATATCTTCTAATACTGCATAGACGTAAGAAATAATCTCTCGTTGTAAATTTGAATCTACATTTGAAATATCAAGCACTACAGAGTAGTTATCTTTAATGTATTCACTCAATCCTGTAATTTCATATTTTGATTGAGCAAATACATTTTCTTCTTTATATTTTAACAATTTATTTTTTAACAAAGCTAATTCAGGAATATTTGACTCTCTATACTGTTGGGAGACAACATCTATAAATGTATCAAAGGGAATATATTTATCAGGAACAGTCCTTGTATATTCTTGTACTTCTAAAAATATATCCTGTATTACAGCTTTACTTGTAGGATCTATATCATTTAAATCATTTGCATAAATAAAATTTATTGTCTCAAAATTTAAAGGGAGTTTGAAATCTCGACCAAATAAAAGTTTCTTTGAGGTCTCTACTTTACCGTCAATGTCAAAAATAACTGAGCTTTCTGCTCGGTTTTCCAGCTGTTTTGAAAAGTTATTCAAAATTACAGCTGTATTTTTGGCGCTATCAGAACATATTAAAAGCTTTCCTTCCAATATTGAAACATCTACATTTAATAAAAAATCCTGCTGTGCCAGATTACCTAATTTTAGAGGAGTATCAATTGGTAAAATATCAAGGAGTTCCGCTGGAGAAAGTTTTGACACATTAGCATTTAACGATGGTATTGAACCATCATAATTTTTAACAATTCCATCATTATCAAAAGTAAACATTAATTTTGCAATAGCATAACTTTGTCCGTTGTCAGCTTTTAAACTTACAATTTGCGCTACGTAAGGTGATATTTCATCCTCAATTACAACAAATCCTGCAAGTATAAGTTTATCATTTGAATCGTTTGATATTTTTACTAAATTATTCTTAATTTCCAATACTTTCATCAATAGACCCTCTTTGGACAGATTTTAACATGAACATGACAATAAAATAATATTTCGTTAAATATCTGATACATTTTTTACATCTAATAAATGGTTATAAATATCTATTGTTGTAAAACAAATTTTGAGCTCCCTTTTTGCTAAACTTTTTATTGTCTCTTTATAACATCTTAAAAGTGCTAAATTCAGTCCATTTTCTTGAGATAAAATCTGCAAAATTTCACTCCTATATTCTGAATCTCTTGTATTTGGCTCGATTTTGTCAGCTAAAAATATTATTTTTTCAAAAGTAGTCATCCCAATTCGTCCAAGTGTATGCCATCGAATTGCTGACAATATTTCTTTATCTGTTACACCAAAATCTTTTTCTGCAATATATGCACTTACTGGGGCATGTAAGGTCTTATAATTAAGCATTTCACATTCTTCGACATGTAAATTGCTATCGATTATTTCTTTTAGTTTTTCATTTGAAAAGCATTTTGCACAATCATGCAAAAGTCCTGCTAAATATGCTTTATCAGCATTTTCACCAAATTTTTCAGCCAATTCCTTTGCGCATTCTGCTGTTCCTAAAGAATGACTGTATCTTTCTTCTGATAAATTTTCACTAAGCCACTTTAAAATATTTTCTTCACTTATTTTTGTATAATTCATTTTCTATTATATACCTCTCAACCTCTTCAGGCACAAATGATGATATTGATTCACCTTTTAAAACTTTTTTACGAATATCTGTAGATGATATGTCATTGAACTGCATTTCTGCAAATGAAAAACTATATCCTTCAGATTTCATATTATCATAATATTTGGGATTAAAATCATTTTTTCGGACAAATACAATAAAATGTGCAAGTTTTCTTAATTTTTCACTCTCATACCAACTATCTAAATTTTCAAAAGCATCTGTACCTATAATAAAGTTAACTTTACCCTCAATATCAAATATTCGATATAATTCAAGCAAGGTAAGATATGTATAGGACTTACCTTTTAGTTTATACTCTATATCAGACAACTCAAATCTTGAATTATGCGAAATTGCTTTTTGCACCATTTTATATCTGTGCTGTGTAAGCTCTGGATAATCTGTTTTTTGAGGCGGGATAAATGATGGTATAAAAAGAACTTTTTCTATAGAGAAATTTTTCAACACATATTCCGCCATATAAATATGACCTTTATGTATAGGATTAAAAGTACCAGGAAATATGCACAATCTCATTCATATATTATATCAAGGTATTAAAATCTTGTAAACAATATGAATTTCTACCTTACAGATAAAAATTTATGTACTTGAGGTATTAAACGCACATTTGGGTACTGTTTTAAAAATTTATCGAGAATTTTCACTGCAAAAACAGAAGTAATTGTCATATTATCTTCAAACATTTTCGGCTGTAAAATTAAAAGTATTTGATATTTTTTTGCTAACTCTATACACTTTTCAATTTCAGCATCAGTTATATTTTCATCAAACACGATTTTGGCAAAGCAATTGTGTCCTTTTGAAATTTCAAAAAAACGATCATGTGCATCAAATGAATTAATCATGCCTGTTGCACTCTCAAGTTTTATATCAGCTGCAATTACATCTACATAATTAATTATCCTTTTTAATTCATCAGGCAACGTAGCATTTGTCTCTAAATAAACTTTTTGATTATGTTGCTTTAATAATGGCAAAAATTTTTCCAAAAAATCCACTGAAAGCAACGGTTCACCACCTGTAAGAGACACGGAATATATTGTACTCAAATCAAACTGTTTGATAATTTCCATAAGCTTTTCAGGGGTATATTCTTCACTATCGCCTTCAAAATCAGTATCACAATAATGACATCTTAAATTACAATCACAAAATCTTATGAATAATTGCTTTGCACCGACATATAACCCTTCACCTTGAATTGATGCAAATACTTCTTTAATTCTAGCTGTATCGCCTGTATGTAGAGTTTCTTCATTTATCATATCAAATTCTTTCTTAAACTTGCTCCCGAGATATCTTTTAATGCTTTATATAAAACTATTTCTTTTTCAGAGATGCTGTCGGGAATTTGTATCTTTACAGTCACAATTATATCACCAACAAGATTATTTTTTTTCAATCCAGCACCTGAAATTCTAAAAACCTGACCTGCCTTTGTAAATTTTGGCAAAGTTAATGTAACCTCACTGTTAAATGACGGAATTTTGATATCTCCGCCAAGCACTGCTTCATACGGAGATATCGGCACTTCGCATAACAAATCAATTCCGTCAACCTTGAAAAAGGAATCCGGCTCTATAGTGATTTTTAAATATAAATCACCATTTTTACCGCCATGCATCCCTTTTTTCCCCTCACCCGGCAACCGCAATTTTGAAGAGTTTTTTATATTAGCTGGAATAGTCACATTTATCTTTTGATGCTGTGTAATTTCACCTTTACCTGAACATTCAGGACATTTAGATCCATTTATAAACTTTCTTCCGCCGCATTTTGGACATATAGATGTTGTAATTATATTTACTAGCTTATGTGTACCAGTAATTGACTCTTTCAAAGATATTATCACATCTGCATATATATCTGCACCTTTTTTAGGTTCGAGCTTTTTATTTTTAGCAGTTTTTTTATTTTTCTGTGAAAACCCGTCAATTATATCATTTATCACATCAGTAAACTGTTTTTCGTTATGTATTTTTTTACTTTCATTTATATTTTCTGTTTTAGATTTCTGCGCAGACTCATTCTTTTCAAATGAAGGCTCTGTTGCTTTTCGAAAAGTCTTTCTATAGACATCATCAGAGGTATCAGATTTTTTAGAACTTTTGAAAAAACCATTAATGGTATCATACTGCTTTTTCAATTTTTCATCAGAAAGAACCTCATATGCTTCAGTTATATCCTTAAAAAATGTTTCCCCATCAGGATTTACATCAGGGTGGTATTTACGCACAAGTCTGCGATATATGGACTTTAGCTGAAATAACTCTATATCAGGGGTAACTCCTAAAATTTCATAATAATTTTTATGACTCTTTAACATATTATATCTTTTAATGATACAAAGTAAAATATCAACCTAATCAAAAAATTGGCAAATATCTTTTCTGTATTTTTTACCGCTAAAGTTTATAACATCAACATTCTCATACAGCAATTCTCTTGCTCGGCTAAGAGTAGCAGATGTTTTTGTTAACACTAAAGTCCTGCCACCGGTTGTTAAATACTCAAAATATTCATTTCTTTTTGTCGCAAAATGATTAACATCAACACCCTCATCTATCAAATCAAGTCCCTCTATTACAGAATCTTTTAGTTTACCGCTAGAGAGTACACAAGATACTGATGAATAATCCGATATATTAAGAGTTTCATAATCATCAGCAAATGAGCCTATAGAACAGGCTTCAAATAATGTATATAAATTTTCATTAACTAAATTTAAAACAGCTTGACAATCGTGATTGCTTAAAAAAGGTTTCAACTCAAGAACAGAATAACTACCATCTTGAGATAAGACACCTTCAACCCCTAAAATACCTAAATAAGGAGTACCTCTTCTTGCAAGTCCTTCTATTATAGGAGATACAACATCTTTTATTATACTATCCTGAATTTCATAAGAAAGCTTGTAATCTGGGCAATATGCTCCCATACCGGGGGTTAAAATACCACCGTTTCCATCCGACATAAATTTATAATTAGCACAAGATGTTAAAGGCAAAAAATGATACCCATCAGTTATCACATAATAAATAAACTCATGACCAAAGACAAAATCTTCAAGTAAGATTTTTTTTGCACCTGATAAAAATAAATCTTCAACAAACACTGAAGCAGTCTGAATATTGTTACATACTTGTCTGTCAAGATATTCAGAGCTTTCATCAGTTCTTATCACAAGAGGATAGGATGATTTTTTTACATAATCAATAGCAAGCTGTTGTTTTTCAAAAATACCAAATCTTGGAGTCGGAATATGCAATTTATAAAATAGTTTTTTTCCGGCAGATTTTGAAATTGCAAACTGAGCACTTTGAGCAGACGGAGCAAAAATCAACTGCCCGTTTTGTTGAAATACAGATGCAATATCTGATTTTATAGCTCGCTCATCACAAGCAATAGTCAAATCAATAGCATTTTCCATAACAAAATCAAGAAGCTCAGAGACAGAATCTGGTCTTATATCTATATTTTCAAAGAATTCACCTGTCGCAGAATTTCCTGGAGCTACATATATTTTGTCAATGAAATCATACTCAGCAAACTTTCTGCACAAAGCATGCTCTTTAGCTGAAGATCCGACAATTAAAATTTTCTTTTTTTCTGATTCCATACGAATATTATATGTAATCAGATTATTAATTTCAAGCTGATTTTTTTATACTGCAAAAGAAGTATTTTATTAAGATATATAAATTTTTTTATAAAATTTATGATATAATAGTGACTGTAGGAAAATAATCATTAATAATACCTAGTAAGTGAGGGTTTAGTAAGATGGCTAGTTTAGTAAGTATATTATCAAATGTTTTTGGACCGCAACAGTCTTTATCAGTCAGTACACCTGCAATAAGTACCGTTTCATCAAACAGCAACCCATTCAGCAACAATCCTTTTGTAAACTATAACGGCAATCGATATAACAGTGTTACTTATGCCAAAAATAATCCAGTTCGCGGTGGATATTTTGCTGGGTATTATAATGGCAAACAAAATATTGTAGGTCAAAGATTATTTATTGAAGTTTAATTTTATTCAGCTTTTACATACACATCCTGAGTGAAAGCGTATCTATAAAAAGCATAAAATACTGCAACAAGAATTATAATATCAAAAATTAACCCCGAATAACTTACTTTAACGGTATAAAATCCTGATATATCCATATATTCTTCGCTGCACATAAAAATACTTGCAATAGACATAATAATATATGGAATATACAAAATTTTCCATAATATTTGTTTACCTAATTTGAGGTTGTAAGAATACCCAATTGCAAATATAGTGCCAACTAAAGACAAAATAATTGCAGCTAAATCCCATAGATTATACTGCAAATAATTTCCTGCAAATACGCAATATATATTATTTGCAATTAAAGTAACAAACAAATAAGTCAGAAAAATTTTCCAATAAGGTCTCAAAATATTTGAAAATTCATTACTGTGATGCCTATATTTAAAATAAGCAACGATAATTGGTATAAAAAGTAAAGAATATACAGAAACAACAAGAAATAAAAGTCTTGCTAAAGACAAAATCATATCAGATTGTCCTGTAAATTTCACCTGAATTGACAATGTCGAAAAACCTGAAATAAAAGCTAAAACTATCATTAAAATTACAAATAAAGACAAATAAGCAAAAATCATATTATTTGCTTTAGATGAATATAATTTTTTTTCCCATCCGAGAGAATAAAAATACCCTGCAATAAAAACAAAAGCAATATTTAAAATATAGCCTGCAGTTATAGAAAATTCTGATAACTGGAGCGTATTTGTAATGCCTCCCAATTGCAAAAGTATAAAAAATAAAGAAAAACACACGAAAAATATTTTCCAAATCATTAAAATACTCCTCACAAACTTAGCAAGCTATAAAATATCATATAGAATAATAATTGTAAATAACATAACTATGATTTATAAAATAAATATTACTAATTATTAATAAAATAGCATATTTTTAGATTTACATGCTATATTATACTCAAGAGGTCTCTATGAAAGTTGAATGTATAAAAGCATCCCAAATGTTAAAGGCATCTCAAAAAACGTATATGCATAAAAATTTAACATTCAAAAACCAGATAAATTCACCCACAAATAACGAAAATTTAGCATTGTCCAATAATCAAAAAGTTACTATAGGTATAGTTGCATGCGGAATTATGCTAGCTAGCGCACTGCTTGTTAAATCATTGAAAGGAAAATCATCTCAAAAAGTAAGTTCTTTAGCCAAAGATACCATAAATATTATAAAATCAGATTTTAAAAATAGGATGAAAGAATTTCCACAAGATTTTACATATATAAAAAACCTTGCTGCAAATCTAAATATAAAACCCGGAGATGAATTCAGATTAAATTCAATAATCGGAGCATCAGAGCTTAAAAAATTACTTAATGAGCTTACACCTGAAGATTTTAATATAGGCAAAAATCTTGAAGGCGCTAAAAATATGACATTTCGAGTAAATTTACACAACCATACTAATTTTTCTGATGGTAAAATGACTGTAGAAGAATTCCTTGACCAAGCTAGAAAATATGCTGACAGAATAGCTGAAAATATACCAAAAGATAGCAAACCACCCTTTATAATAGCAATTACAGATCACGATACAATGGATGGCTGCAAAGAAGCCTTAAAAATTATTAGTAAAGCACCGGAAAAATATAAGAATTTAAAAATAGTTCTAGGCTCTGAAATAAGTGTATCTAATAATAATCCAAAACTTTTATCAAGACCTTTAAATTTTGAACTTATCGGATATTGTCAAAATCCTTATGAGAAAAACTTGGTAAAAATACTTGATGACATTCAAAAAAATAGACAGCAAAATGTCCAAATAATGCTGGATGAAATTCAAAAGCATTACCCAGATTGTAAATTTGATATTAATGAAGCAAAAACTTTTCATTCAAATCTTCGCACAATGCGCACAAACGGAGTTTTATATCTTGCAGGTGACTATGCTAAATTCAAACTTGCACTAAATGAATATATTAAACAAATAAATAAAATTCTGCCTAAAGATAAAGAAAAGCTGTCTGCTGAAAAATTATTCACGCAATTCGGTGAAAACTATTACTATAGGATGGATGCCTTTGGCGAAAAAAATATTAAAGATTACTTCAAAAATCATGGATTCAAAGAATTCCTTGAAAAAAACAATATTTTCTCAAAAGAAAATGAAAATATAATTGAAAATATATTTAACACAGATTTGACAGCAAAAGAAAATTTCATTGATGAAATAGTAAAAAAGAAATTACCAACACTTTATGACAGGAAGAATTACACAATTTCTCCTGAAAAAATATTTGAAGGAACAAATGAAGGTTTTTACGGTTTTGCACACCCAGCAATTATAGATTTTGCAAGTGATAACATATCACCAGAACGACAGAAAATTTGTATTGAAAAAGGTCTTGCACCACATGAAAATCTTGTATACGAAATTTTTATGTCACTAAAAAATGCCGGTAAAGAAAAGTTCTATGCTAGTGAGATAAACTATCAATCATACCCTTCAAATTCAAATCCTGAATGGATATCTTTTATGAAAAGTAAAATTGCAGATAATAAAAACCTCAACCTAAAATATACAGGCGGGATTGATGCACATAAAAAATCAATATTTTTAAAACACAAATATCTCGATGAAAAAACACTATCTGAACTACTTGGAGAAAATAAATGAAAATTTTACCCCTAAGCACATATTCTCAAATAAATTTTAAAAACAGAACCGCATACTACGAAAATCAGGTAATTGAAGAAGATCTCGCAACTCTTAAACAAGATAAATCCTACTTCACCAACCCAATATCTCCCAATAAAGATTTTATAGGTATTAATCTTATAAGAAAATCAAACGATACAATATATATAAAATCAAGATTTGACCATATTATAGGCAAGATTATACATAATCCTAATTTAAAAGGTCCAACAATTAATATAATATCCGGAGCCCATCAACCGATTATTGAACTTATTGATGAAAATATAGGAATTAAAATTTTGCTCAAAAGGGGAGCAAAGCTAAATAGTCCTGAATTAAAAATTTCATACGAAGAACTAAATAAACAAGATATACAAAAAAACTCTGCTTTAAAAAATATTATATTCAAAGATGAAAAAGCAGAAAGTAAGTATAAACAATTTGCAAATAAATATAATATCAGTAAACTTGAAGGAAATATAACCGTTTTAAGTCTTTCTGGGGAAAAATATGAACCTGTGAAAATAGAAACTTCCTCTAAAATTGCACAAATAGCAAAAGAAAATCCTGAAAAATTTATTGAAATTATAATGAAAAATCCTGAAGATTTAAAAGAGATATCAACAGAATTAATTAATACATATGGTAAGAAAAATTTTTTAAACTGGTATCTTTCAAAAGACGGGTACTATGGTGCATATGAAAAATATGTTGAAAAAATATATAAAAATGCCAAATCAATTGAAGAACTACTTAAATTTATGCCCAACTGGTCACCTTGGAAATTGGAAGAAAAATACTGGCAGGAAAAATATTATTACTATGCCTGTGTATCCCCTGAGTATTCAGCAGCGATGTTCCAAAAAGACATTCAAAAAACAACCGAACAACCTTTTACTATCGGAAAACTTCCCACATTACATTTCAATAAAAAAAGCTTCAATGAATTAGTCGCTCAAGTTAAAGAAGACAATCAAAAAAACGGCATAATATATTCAGATAAAGGCATTTACCAGGTTAAAAGACTTAAAGGCGGAGATTTAAATGATAAAAATATTTATCTTGTCACAAATCAAGGTAAAAAATTTATTCTAAAAACAGATCGCTCATACCCTGAAGATAACGACAATTTATCGCTGTATGATAAAAAAGTAATAAAGAAAAACAAAGTGCTTACAGCCGATTCCAATTTTACAAATGCATGCATAAGCAAATATCTCGAACTTAACGGATGTGACAAAATTCCAAAGTTACTATATTATGATTACAAAACAGATGCTGCATTATATGAATATATCGAAGATGTAAAAGGCGATCTATTCCAAAAAGGACTGCTTGATGAAGAATACAGTGACCTTAATTTAAATAACAGTGTCATAAAAGAGTTGAGAAAATATGGTATCTTCTTAAATGATACTGCTTTAAAAAACTTTTTCACTGAACCGGAGGGAAATGAAAAAATAATAGATTTAGGTCATGCAAATTTTATAATGCCTTTCAAACCTGGAGTAAAGCATTATAATATAGAATTTTCAAACACAAACGGTCCTGATTTCAGGACCATTTATGCAAGTTTATTAACCTAACTTTCTATCAGACTTCCTGTTTTTTAAACTGCATATCATAAAGAGCTCTATATTGACCATTTTCTATTTGCATAAGTTGCTCATGATTTCCAAGTTCAACAAGCTCTCCTTCGTTTATAACTGCAATTCTGTCAGCATTTTTTATTGTAGAGAGCCTATGGGCTATTACAAATACAGTTTTATTTTGGATTAAATTATCAAGTGCTTTTTGCACAATTGCCTCTGACTTGTTATCCAGAGCTGAAGTCGCTTCATCGAGAATAACAATCGGAGTATTTTTAATCATAGCTCTTGCTATAGCAACACGCTGTCTTTGACCGCCAGAAAGTGTCATCCCTCTTTCACCAAGCAATGTATCTAATCCCTGAGGTAAATCAGCAATCATTTCCTGCAAATGAGCAGATTCAATCGCACAATTCAATTCTTCTTCAGTAGCATCAGGATTTCCCATAAGAATATTTTCTCTTATAGTACCTGAGAACAAGAAATTATCTTGAAATACCATAGCAATATTATGTCTTAATGAAGTAAGAGTATATTCTCTGATATCTATACCATCAATTTTAATTGAGCCAGATTGTATATCATAAAATCTTGGCAGTAAATTTACAAAAGTAGATTTTCCACCTCCTGAATTACCAACTATTGCTAAAGTTTCATTTTTATTAACAGTCAATGAAAGATTTTTTAGCACAGGTTGATTTGGCAAATATCCAAAACAAATATTTTGTATCTCAATCTTGTCATTAAGTGAAAGTAATTCAACAGCATCAGGTCTATTTTTTATTTCAGGTTCTAAATCAAATAATTCAAATACTCTTCCCATAGCAACGAAAATATTTTGAATATTCGTTAAAGTACCACCTAGTGTTTTCACAGGCTTATATAAAAGCAGCAGTGATGTAACAAAGGAAGCAAAACTTCCGGCTGTCATATCCCCAGATGTAATAAGATGCGTACCATATGCTAATACAATTGCAATACCACAAGAGGCAATTAAATACATAAGAGGAGACATCCAAGCCGATCTTTTTGTTAAAGACATATTAACTTTAAACGAATCCCATATCTGATTTTTAAAATATTCTTCCTGTCTTTTTTGTAGCTCATAGGCAGCCATAACCTTATTACCGCTGTATGTTTCGTTTATATTTGTAGTAATATTTCCGCCAATTACCATATTCTTATTTGAAGCTGATTTAATTCTTTTTCTGATAATAGCTACAGGAATAAATGCTATACATAATACAAGCACACCTATAAAAGCTAATTTCCAAGAACTGTAAAGCATTACACCGATAAGTCCTAATGCTCCAAAAAGACTTGTTGTAATTGTCTTGAGCTGATCAACAATTCCAGCTGAAGCAGTCTGTGGATCTGTCATATACCTTGAAATAATTATACCAGAAGGATTCTCGTCAAAAAAACGAGGATCCATATATATCAATTTGTGAAATAAATCAAACTTTACATCATTAGTAATTCGTTGAGAAGTCCAAGCAGAAATATAATCATTTAAATACCTGAGAATTCCTTGAAAAGCGGCAAAAGCCACAACTCCGAACGGTATAATATATGCAAATACCTGCCAGGTCAATGTAAATTCATGCGTAAAAATATGAAAAACCCAATCTTGTTTTCCTACAACATAATCCATAAAAGGTTTTAGAGCAAAAGCTGTCACACCGTCTAAAAGCCCTAATGGTATCGCAACTAAAAAACCACATATTATTCTGAACATATAAGGTTTTATATATGGCCAAATTCTTGATAATAACCATCCGTATTTAAATGAATTTTGAGCTGTCGTCATGTTTAATTTCATATTATTTCCCTTTATTACTATATATTAATACAATTATAACATTTTTTTATTAAATTTTATTTTTATTCCTAATACTGTAACTACTTTTCGCTTTTGATTATTCTTATATTCATTTTTTACTGAAAATATCATCTGCGGCAAAGACATTTTTGGAGATATATCTTCCTGCATTATTCTTTTAATAATTTTAGCATTAATCAGATTATCAGATTCAAATATTTTTTTTAACTCCGGATATTGTCTGTAAGTTAAATTTAACTCCGTTATAAATCTATTATTAGACGTATTAATTTTCCATAATGCAGTTTCTTGACTTTGGGGTATAATTTGCAAAGCTGCATTATGATTTTCGACAACTTTTACTTTATAGCCTGCTCTTAAAGCCTGAATATGGAACCACACATCATCATTATTTGGACAACAAATATTTAGAATATTAATATTAAATACATCATTATGCAAAGACTTTGGAGGATATAAAACCCCTCCGTTGCCGCATAATTTGTTAAAACTGGAAACTTTTTTTATTTCCTTTCTATAATCTTTTCCCCAACCTTGTTTAGACAATAAATGATGAGATAAATAATTAAGTCCACCAGTTTCATCAAAATACAGTCTTGTAATTACATGGCAATGAATACATTTTGGATTTTTTAAGTACGAATAATACAATTTTTTCAACATATCTCGTTCATAAATAACATCATCATCTACTGTAACTATTATCGAATCTGAATATTTTTTATAAACAGGCAACAATTTTTTAAAACTTTTAATATTATGGCACCAATCAATAGTTAGTCCTCTATCACATAATTCTAAAAGCTCTTTTGGCAAATCCTCTTCTTTATTAGGGAATTCCTCAATCGCCAACCATAAAATAATCTTATCCGCTTTGAATGACTGATTTAAAAGACTCTCTATTGTTTGTGAAATAAATCTAATCCTTGCAGGATATGAAGTTAATGACACTATAAGATTTTTAGTATTTTTATGCAATTTTACCTCTTAAATTTTATTTTTATTCCTAATACTGTAACTACTTTTCGCTTTTGATTATTCTTATATTCATTTTTTATTGAAAACAACCAATTGGTATTATTTAAGTTAAAAGAATAATTTCTTACAAGCTTTTTAGAATAAGCTAAGTCTTTTTTTAATTGATAAATTTTAGCAACAGCCTTTTCTTGGCAATCCAGCCCTAGCATATATCTCATTGGAAGTTTTTCATTTTCCACAGTCGAAATCACTGCTATCATAGCTTTTGATAAATTATTTTCACAAAGGACTCTATAATTATAAAAATCTTGTAAATCTTTATATTCTTCAAAATCACTTTCTTTAAGAATTGATTTCCCAGCCCATAACTCAGTACCGCCAATCCATCCAGGTTCAATAACCATACAGCGAACAAATCGCTTTGTTTCCTGTTTTATTACACCGGTAAGTCCTTCTACGGCATACTTGGATGAACTGTAAGCACTACCGTAATTTCGGCTGCATAGACCATTCATTGATGAATTATTTATAATCGTACCGTTTTTATTTTGTCTAAAATGAGGCAACAATGCATGTATAGTATTAAAAGTACCAAAGAAATTAACCTCCATAATTTCTTTCATATGCTCTAAAGTTTCCTCTTCGCAGGTAATACTTGCACTGACACCTGCATTATTAGATAAAACATCAATTTTACCGAATCTTTCAATACCCTTTTTTATTGCTGAATTTACACTATCCGGCTGTGTCACATCTACAGAAAGACAAAAAGCATTTGGATGACTAATATTTGGAATGCGTCTTGCAACAGCTATTACATTATAATCTTTATTTAGCAGCTGTATACATAATTCACGTCCAATACCACTGGATGCTCCTGTTACAAACCAAGTTTTAATCTTATTTTTATCTATTTTTTTCGTCATTTTTGTTTCCTATTATGTGACATCATTAACCATTGTGCATTTTTTTCATCGTCATTAGTAGTAAAAATTTCAAATAGAACAGGTCTGTCATAGCTTTTGTTACAAAAATCACCAATTTGCGCCATAAATTCAGATTTATCAGTAGCACAAAGATAATTAAAATCACAGGATTCTGCCCATAGTCTTGCACCATTTTTATAATGTCCGGCAGCTGCAACTATTTCATCAGTTTGTTCTCCGAAAGATTTTTCCAAAAGCCAATTTAATCGGAATTCTTCTCCTCGATTATTATTTACCAAGAGAATTTTTAAATTGTTAGCAATATGTTTGTTACCTAAAATATTCATATCATAGAAAAACGCCAAATCACCAATCAAACAAAAATGTGTCTTATTCGGCTCTGCAATTGCATGCCCCACTGTAGTTGATAAAGCTCCATCTATTCCAAAACCTCCAACATTTGCTGTTGTGCTAATCTCTTTTGGTAAATTAAAATAATTCATTGATCTGAGTGAATTTAAAATTGCTAAATGCAAAGTCGAATTTTGAGGAATATTTTTAGATAATTCTTGGCACACAAAAGGCATTGAAAGAGGTAAATCCGGAATTTTTATATTTTCAACAATTGGTCTTAGATATGAATAATATTGCTTTTGATTTTCAAGATTTAAGACTGTGAAAAACTCTTTTTCTGAGCAATTAAATATTTTTTTCACAGGCAGATTATATCGACATTTCAAGCCGTCAAATTTCGAAATTCTCCATATATCAGCTTTATTTATAAAAAGCGGTGTTGAATACTCACCAGTAACTTCTCCGATATCGATAACAATATCAGGTTTTCTATCAAGCTCAAGCATATAAGCGACTTGTGAAATTAAAACTTTATTTTTACCGTAATATCCCGAAGTATGATCACATAAAACCGGTATATCAAGCGCTGTTGCAAAATTTGAGATTGCGTTTTCTTCATCTTTCGTAAAATTATTATGAGAACCTATGAAAATTGCTACATCTTTGTTTTTTAATTCTTCTTTTACATCAGATAAATTATTCTCGTCATATATTTTTGTAATCCATATATCATCAGGTAAATCCATATTCTGAGCAATTTCTTCAAATGTAAACGGAGAAGGGCAGTTAATATGCACTGGTACATTCTTATAAATAGCCGTTGACAAAGCAGTATTTAATATAACCATTAATTTTTCTTTATCTTTTTCTGTATTCAAAACCGGCAGCTCAATTGACAACTCTTTTATATCATTTTGAGATACACTTCTATCTACAAATTGAGCACCTAGATTATAAGGATTATTTGTATAGTTAAAAAAAGTTATTGCAATCAGTGGAAGTTTTCTATAATAAGCTTCTGTTAAAGCAGATAAATAATTTCTACTTGCTGTCGCGCCAGTACAAGTTATCACAACTGGTTTTGAAATTTCACTTGATATACCAGAAGCAACATATCCGGCACTGCGCTCATCAACTACAGAATGAATTCTGAAAAAATTATCTTTTTGCGTAATCAAATTAAAACAAGCATTTTGAGTACCAGGAGATGCTACTATTTCTTTTATTCCATAAGCCTTTAACATTGAAATTAAATAATGAATTGTTGTAAATGATTTTTTATTTTGCATTTTAGCACCTCGATTGACACCTATTTTTAATTTTACACCAAATATATTTAAAACTTTCCGTTTTTTCCCATTTTTATACTCATTTTTTACCGATAAAATCTTAGGTAATATCCTATTTAAAGATTTAAAAATATTCATATTCTTTTTATAAATTTTTTCATAATTTTTTCTTATATTATTCAAATCTTCATTTATAATTTTTTCTTTATATTTTGGTATTAAGTTAAGCAAATCTTCTAAAAAGAGTTCTGAGCGTTTAATTTCCGTATGCAAAATAGAATTTACATCATCCCAATTTATATCGAGATTTAGATCATTAAGTTTAATATCCTTTAATGATTGTCTTCGGCATTTTGTTAAATTGAGCTTTTCTAAAATATTATCGATACGAGAATTTCCTCCAAAATCACGATCCACTACTATAAATGGTTTTTGAAAAATTATTGCAAATGCAACACAATGAAAAGAATCTGTAATTATAAATTTTGAATTAATAATATTACACAGCCACTGCTCTACGGTATTATATTCACCTGTAGAATTTTTATTGATATTTATAATATTTTCTTGTGAAAGATTTTTTTTCAAAATATCACTGACTTCACCAAGTCCGAATTCATCCGCCAGATACATATAGCCGATATAGTCATCTGAGATTTTCTTTGCTTTATTTCCAAGCTCAAGATACCTGTTTTTTGAAAGTAAAAAAACAGGATCTAAAACTTCTGTTCCTTCAACTTCAAAAAGATTATTAAGCAATCTGACACCAGATTTTTCTCTCACCCCTATTTTGTCAAATCTTTTTAACAAAAATTTAACCTGTTCAACAAGATCCTTATCTCCATTAAATGTCTCGGTGCCAAAACTAGCACCATAGCTTGCTAATGTATGGTTTCCATATACAAAATCACCATAATACCTCAATATCGGCATTTCTTGCAAATTTGCCCAATTTCTGAAAACTTGATCCCCACCTATAATTATTTTTGAAAATCTCTTTAATATTTTATCCAACTCTTCACTTGTATAGCAAATTTTTGTACGGGGCAGATATTTGTTTCTAAAGTACTTTAAATTATCTTCCTCTACACCTGCTGTTTTATAATAATGTTCTGCCCAGCGGATAATATGTGGAACATAATCTAATGATTTTAATTTTTCACACAAAGCAAAAGCTTGCAATACAGCACCGTAATTTATAGAATAATCATATGTAAGAATACCAATATCTTTCGAATTCATTTATTTCTCTCTTTAGTTTTATATAATTCATACTCATAGTTCTCTTTGAAAAAACTGAATTTTCTCAAAGACACTACAGGTATAAACATTAATAAGTAAACTATATCATTTTTTACTTTTATATATGGAAAAACATTAAATAAATAATGAACAGCACAATTCGCTTTTTTATAATAAATTTTATAGACCGGAATAAAATTAAACAAGAAAAACTGTTTATATTTAATATAATCAATACACTTTAGAAGTAGAAGTCCTAAAATTCTCAACTCAGATGCATTTTGAAATTTCTTTATCTGACGTTTTTTATACAAATTTATAATATATACTGTATAGGGATTTTCTTTTCTGATTTCCTTCAATTTTTCATCAGAAAGAGCCAATCTATTAATAAAGTCAGCAATTTGCAAATTTAACTCTTCAGATTTTTCGATATTATTAATCTGTGGAAGAAAATAGAAACAAAGACTTGAAATACACAAATTTACAAATGAAACATAAAATTTTTCATATATATTTCTTTCGCGTAAAAAATTCAACATTTCAATATGCATTTGAATTATACTATCAAATTTACTCATAATATTTTGAGTTGTAGAAGTTGATACATTAACTCTATAAGCATAATAAGCCTCATCCAAGACCATTACTCTTGTACTGAATAAAGATACATAGTTTGAAAAAGCAGCATCTTCATAATATATTCCTTCAGGAAAATATATACGGTTTTTTGTCAACATTTCTTTTAAATAAATTTTAGAACAAGGAAAAGGAATTATATTGAAATAATGCTTTTCAATTTCAGATTTTGACCAGACATGATTATAAAACTTCTTACTATAAGGGAATTTAAAACGTTTTTGTTTTTCATGAATAAATTCTTGTGTATTTTCGTCAAATTCTTTATTATTAAAAATCAACAAATCTAAATTATAAGTTTCAACTTTTTGCATCAACTCTGAAAAACAATTTTCACTAAGATAAAAATCATCTGCATCAATAAATGTTAAATATTTACCTTGTGCACATTTTATCCCAATATTTCTACTAGCACCAGGACCAAGATTTGAGATATTATTTATTATTTTGATAAAAGGATAACATGATCCATATTCATTTAAAATATCAAGAGAATTATCTTTAGAACAATCGTTAATACATATTATTTCAATATTTTTGTATGTTTGCTTTAAGATACTATCAAGGCAATCTTTTAAATATTTTTCAGCATTATATACAGGAATTATTATTGACAAATCGATTTTTGACATATGTCCCTCACTATTTCGTCTATAATACTTTCATAATCATTTTTACCTATGGCTACAAGCTCTTTTATATTTGAGTTGCACTGCGGTAATCCTTTAAGCGTAAAACCCCTCAAAACTCTATCTGCCGGCATATATTCATCCTCTGATCTGTTTTTAAATTCAGAATATATGATATATGAAGGAGTTTTTGAATCCACCAAAAATTCAGCAAGCCCACTTCTTAATGATATAAAATATTTTGCTTTTGAGCATAATAAAAAAGATTCTTGCAATGTTAAAAAACACGTTTTGACGTTTCCAAGTCCTGGATGCTCATTCATTATGTTCCAAAAAGTATCATAACCTTTTTCTTTGAGTTTTGTCTCCAACTTCTGCATAACCTCATCATCTATATCTAAACATGAATTTGCTTCAGGTGATATAAAAATAAAATTATTTAAATTCAAAGAAATATTTCTTACTTTATCTTCCAAAGATTTTTCTATTTCCGAGGTTATAAGAGCAGAATTTGATTTTTGATAATTAAATTCCCCAAGATATTCAGACATTCTGGCAAAATAGTGAACATTATCCTTCTCTCTGATATCTTTTTCTAAACTTACATAATAATCATGATTAAACAATACTTGAAATCTTTTACCATTGATTTCAAATTTACCAGGGAATCGGTCTAAATTTATATTTGAATTTAATATAAAATTACAATCAGGTAAAAAAGTTTTTATTATATCAATATGATATTTTTTAGTTGCCACAAATAAAGTATTATCTCCTATCCAATTATTTGCAAAATATTTAAATATTAAATAACACTCTCCTATATTTGAATTCAAAACATATATGCTATCATACGGATCAAAAAGATGTTTGTATTTATTATAGAATACTTTAATTAAACTTTTTTTAAATAACTTAATTCCAAATAAATAGTATTCCTTATAGCTATTATTGATAGAGCGTTTGTATACATCTATTCCTAATAACTTTATCTTTTTTAAATTATTTACTTTAACGGCTTCAATCAATCTCATAGAATCCCTCGTTTTTGAAAAAGATTTTAATCCCTACTGAAAAATCTTAATTATAAATCCTCGTTAATCTTATATGGAATACTAAAAATATCATCACGATTTTTATTTACAGAAAATGCCATATCCAACCCGCTCGGTTTTCTGTCATTTACTAAAATTCTTTCCCCCATTGGCATTTCTGTCAGTAAATAATCATATCTGATATTATTTTCTTTAAGAAATAATTTTAATGCAGGAAGATATTCTTCTTTTCTTGCTGTAAGCAATATAATTTTATCTTCAGGCGGAACATTCTCAAAAAACTCTAAAACTCCTTCCAATAAGGTGTCATAACCATCGATTTTATACCCGTTATGTTTTACTAAGGTTCCATCCACATCCAGTATCCACGTTTTAGCTAAAGTCGAAAATTCAAACAATTTATAAAACCTCACCTAATTTAACAATTCCGTTGTAGAAAGCGCCGCAAATAGAATCATAGTCTTCCCAAGCATATGTGGTCAATGAAAGCCAGATAATTGCATGCAACAATTTAAGCTTGGTACGATTAACGTTAGGCAGACACTCAAAGAAAAAGTCCTCCATATCAGCCCAATTATTTGGTTTTATTGCAAATTCTACATCTTTATCTCTTATATCAAGGGTAAATTTTTTACGGTTGAATTGGTCATATTCTCCTTTTAATGAATAATACAACTTTGCCCAATCGTAATCGACATCACCATAAAATTTAGTTTTTCCAAAATATCCGCGCGGATCTATTAAAATTGCTTTCATATCAAATGTATCAAACATTAAATTTGAAAAAGTACAATCACCATGAATTAGTGAAAAACTTGTCGGATAGTATTTTTTAATTTCTTCCTCTAATTCATCTTTATTAAAAAATACATTCTTATAATACTGTCCGTTAATTTTTATGAATTCTTTATCTGCAAAAGGGACTAAATTCTTAACTTTTGATAATCTATCAAAAGTCTTTACAATGTAATTATTGTCAACATCCTCTATATTAACAGGCTGTTTAGGTTCCAATTCATGTAGTTCTTTTAATGCTGATATTAATTTTCTTAGTATTTCACGTTTTTGAGATTTGGTCAGACAATCATATTCATATATATTCTTACCCTGTACCCTTTTCATTTTCAAAGGCTCATATTCATATATTTCAGGGATATTTTTATACCCCAACTCTTTTACATGCTTATACCAAGCAATTTCATCTACTGCAATTTTTCTACCTTGCTCATTGATTCCTCTTTTAATTATCACATCACCTTTAAATTCCATTGAATTAAACGGTCTGCAACGAGGCGAAGAGTCATTGTTGTCAGAATATGAAAGTAACGTACCTATTTCTTTAGAACCGTATAAATCTAACCTTTTAAACTCTAAATTCTGTTTTTCCAACCACCCTACCAAAGCACCCTCTTCTGGAATTTTTTCTAAAAACTTTTTATTTTCAAAAATAAAAAGTCCAGCAACGCCGTTTTCTTTAGATGGAGTTTTTACAAATTTCCTGTCTATATAAGACCAACGGCATTCAAAATCTTTTGAAATACCTATGTAATTAGCATTTTCAGCAGGTATTTTAAAATTATCGGATAGAATCAAATCACACCATATAATCATAAAAGGCTCATCATCTTTAAAAGGAGCTATAGCCTCCTTAATACCTGAAATAGTACCTTTTTTGTTAGCTTTAACTATTCTATATTTGTATTCAGTGCCAAAAGCACTAAGATATTTTTCTAAAACATCCGTTTTATAATCCGCAATTATAGTGAAATCAGCATCCCTAAACTTTTTGAATGCATAAAAAATTATTGGTAAATTATTTACTGGCACCAAACATTTCGGCTTATTTCTTGTAAGCCCTTCTAATCTTGTTCCCTTTCCACCTGCCTGTATAATAATTTTCATATAAAATTCCTTCTTGATATAAGTTTTCTAAAAGTATTTTGATATAAACTTCAAAATTCAACCTTATACTTTATAAAAAACTATTGACTGAATACTAACACAAACATAAATAATTTAAAAAAGCTAAATATGTAAATAAATTTCTTGAAATTATTAAATATCTATATATAACTCTATTTGAAACATAAAAAAAATAGTCATATGTCTACTTTTTATTCAATATATTATTTTTGAAATTTTAAAAATGAAAAATTTAAAAATTTTAAATAAAATCTTAATATACATTTATTTACAATCAAGACAATTTTCTTTATGTTTGTGGTTTATAAGAATAAAGTAGTAGTACAAAAAAGGATTTATAAATTTGCAAAACACTATAACAAAAAACACCACTACTCAAGAACATAGAAATTATATAAACTATAGTCAAAATAATCTTATTTTGCTCCAACTGGCAGAAAGGAAACTAAACGAAATTTTCAAAGAAGAATTATCTTCAAAAAATTCTATTTTAATCAGCATTTCTGACAGAGTTATACATAAATTAGCTTTATTTATATCAGGTTATACGAAAAAATCTTGTTCAATAGGCATTGCTGGTGAGACCGCAAGCGGTAAATCAACAATTACTTATGATATTATCAATACTATTGAAGCTTTTGCTCAAGAATATTACTTGGATAATATCATAACAAGAATTAACACAGATGATTATTACTATGATCGTTCTGAAATGGTTAAAAAAGCCGGCAGTTTTGCCGAATTTGCAAAAAATTATGATCTTGACATACCCGAAGCTCTTGAATTAGAGTTAATGAAAAAACATATTAAACAGTTATTAGCTGGAGAAGTTGTATACTTACCCAAATATGATATGTCTGGAACTGCAATTAGGAAAGATAATGTAACAAAAGCAGCTCCATCAAAAATTATAATTTCAGAAGGACTGTTCACTTTGACAAATAAAGTTATTGATGCATTTGATTTCAAAATATACGTAGATGTCACCGGAAAAGTTCAAAAAGAACGCTTTTATAGACGTGCAGAAGAAAGAGGACTAGGTGCTTCAGTCGATGAAGTTTATAAAAACGCATCAGACAAAGCTAAAATATATATTCATCCTACAGCAAAACTTGCAGATATTATTCTTTCAGGAGAAGCCGATCGCGCTTCATACAAACATTTTATAAACAGAATTTTGGGAATTATCAAAGAATTACACTATAATAGCATTTGTGCAAAACAGACACTAATATAATTAGCTATACAATGATAAGATTTTATTGATACTATATGTTTTTTATACTATAATAAATACAAGAACAGCGAATTTATTTATGGTAAATAACAAACTAAATATTATTGATAACAAAATAAAAATTAATAATATATACTGTTGTGATTGTCTTGATTTCATGCAGACAATAGAGGATGATTTTGTTGATTTGGTTGTAACCTCTCCACCTTATGACGATTTACGAGATTACAAAGGATATCTATTTAATTACCAACAAATAGCAAAAGAGTTATACCGGATAATAAAACCTGGTGGTGTTGTTGTATGGGTTGTCGGCGATAAAATAAAAAAGGGTAATAAATCACTTACTAGCTTTAGACACGCTCTTGCCTTTCAAGAAGTAGGGTTTAATGTTCACGACACAATGATATATAGAAAGAAAAATACACCTTTTATGCGCTCTAATGCATATACTAATTGTTTTGAGTTTATGTTTGTATTTTCAAAAGGTTCACCTAAGACATTCAATCCGCTAAAAGAAAAAACTGCGCGTTCAGGCATGGAGATGTTGGTACATAATAAAAAATCTGATGGTATTAACAAAAAAATATTAGGAAGATTAAACGAAGAAAAAACAAAAACAAACATATGGGAATATGCAGTTGGTTTAGGGGGAACAACTAATGATAAAATTGCATTTAACCATCCTGCAGTTTTTCCAGAAAAACTCGCACAAGATCATATTCTCAGTTGGAGTAATGAAGGAGACTTGGTGTTTGACCCTATGTGCGGAAGCGGAACCACTTGTAAAATGGCGTTAATTAATAACAGAAACTATCTGGGATGCGATATTGCTCAAGAATACGTTGATATAGCAATAGAGCGGGTTAATCACTATTTAAATAAAGATATGCAATTGTCTATATTTTAGGATGTTTTATATTATTTTTATTTAAGTATTCTATAGCATTTTTAAGTAAATTTTGATCATCTTTAAATCTACCTAAACCTGTATTACAGCTGTCACATATCCAAGCTCTTGGACGTCCAGTAATATGATCATGGTCACAGACGACTTTACTTGTTAAGCCCGGAATAGTCGTCTTTTTACAAACCGGACACGTCCATATCTCCATATTTGGCTTTTGCTTTTCCATTATTTTTTTATCTGCAGCGGAGATATCTTTTCCATCAATAATATCTCTGCATTCATTACAGGATGGCCTTCTTACAGTTCTATTATTTTTTCCATTTTGATTTTTTTGAAACATATTAACATCAAGCAATCTATGACAAACATTACATACTTTTTTAGGGAATTGATCCCCGGTTTTTAAAGGATCAAAAGGTGTAATATCTTCTTTAGAAATTTCTACAGTACAATTACTATAAACGAATGAAACTTGTACTAAGTTTCCTTTAATTTTATTAATTATGCCTATCTCATACTTTTGAACAGATTTTTTTTTAAATACTATTTTTTTATTTGCAAATACAAAACGTTTCATTTTTCCTCTTAAAAAATAACTTATAAAAATACAACCCCAAAGTATTCTATATATTACAAAAAATATGCCGCAACTCGGAATTGAACCAAGGACACAGGGATTTTCAGTCCCTTGCTCTACCAACTGAGCTATTGCGGCATATTTTTTAATTATCATGGACTTTTCAGTCACATTTTTTATTATATGTACTGAACTTTTTAAGTCAAGTAATTATTTATTACTTACAAACCAAAATATTCGATAGCAAAAAAAATCTTTTTCATGTTATTAATGTCTATATGAAAATACAAACCGCATCACAAATCAATAGCCCCCATGCAAAAGATTCCCCTATTAATATATCATTTAAACAAAATATCAATCTTGAAAACATAGCCAAAAATCTTTCTAATTTAAGAAAGAATGACTTTATTTCTGATATTTATGAAAATGATATTCTCAACATAGAAAAAAATAAATTCAAAAGAAATAAAATTAATCAATATTTTAATGAAAAAATTGACAATAACACCGATTTTTTTGATAAAACACCTCAAGATGCACCTTACAAGATGGCGGCACTGATTAAAAAGAAAATTTATTCAAATGAAAGTACGAATATTATCGAAAAAATTCCAAAACTATTCAAGGGAATAAACATAAAAAAAATCTTTGAAAGTCTGGATACTCTTTCTTATGAAATAAGAAAAAATTACCTAAAGTATATAAAGGATGAAAATTCTATATCAATAGAAAACAAAAATATAAATATAAAATATATTGGTAAAGGCGGAAACAGTATAGTATTTAAACTAAATGACGGTAAAAATGATATAGCAATGAAAACTTATATAGAACCTGATAATGTAAATAATTTTAGTATTTGGGGCGAACTTGCATTATATCATGATGTTAAAAATAAACAAATAAACAATATACCATCTCTATACTTGGCAAATCCAGTTAGCGAAAAAGTAGAAGATGCAAGACTTTGTATCTCAAATACCCCTATAGACATTGATTCTTTTAAAGATTATGACGGATACAAAGGTGGATGGACAATTGTAGAATATATCAATGATAAGTCACTACCAAGAAAAGGAGGGATTTCCCTACAATCTTGGCTTAATGAAAAACATCTATATCACATGGATATAACATGTGATAATGTAAAAAACGGTTTTATAGTTGATTTGGGAGGTATTAGCGAATAGATTATTGCGGCGCTAAGTATAATGAAACATTTCGTCCTTCAAGCATAGGTTTTTTCTCTACAACTAAAGGCTCATTTTTTAAATCTTCTATAAATCTGTTTGCTAAATCAAAAGCTAAATTTGAATGCTGCATCTCACGACCGCGCATCATAATAACAACTTTTACTTTATTACCCTGGGATATAAACTTTTGAATATTTTTTATACGCACCTGATAGTCATGTGTATCAATTTTATATCTAATTTTTACTTCTTTAACATCTACCGTATGCTGTTTTTTCTTAGCTTCTTTAGCTTTTTTCTCTAATTCATATTTATATTTACCGTAATTTAAAATCTTAGCTACCGGAGGAACTTGGTTCGGACTTATCAAAACTAAATCCAAATCAGCATCATATGCCATTTGTAAGGCTTTAGATGTCTCGATAACACCATGATTTACACCGTTCTCATCTATTAATCTGACTTCACGAGAACGAATACACTCATTCATAATTACTTGATCTTTGTCCTTGTGTCTTGTGTCGTTTGCTATTGTTGTATCTCCTTATGTTAATTTCTACAAGGTTATAATACCACAACAATAGAAATTTTGCACGCTATATAAAGAAGATTCTATATATTACGAATTGTAAAAAATAATTAAATATCTGAAATTTCTTATTATAACTACCTTTCGAAGTATAAATTTCGAAAAATGACCAACTAATAAATTAAAGTTTAAAAAGGATATGCCGATATATATATTGTTAAGATTTCTAGCAATTAGAGGAGTATTGATTATGAGAAAAAAATCTAAAGCAAGTATGATGACCCTGAAAAAGAATATGTCACTTGCACCGGTGGATGGGGTAAAAATTGATGAATCTTTAACATTTTCGATGGAAATTCCACTACAAATTTTATTTGATCAATTTACTACATTTATCTCGAAAACAGATTTCAAAGACATTGCTTAAAAAAAGCCTCCTAAAAGGAGGTTTTTTAATGTAAAAGTTACAAAATATTAAATTGTATTGCCGGATAGATAAAAGCAGGTATACATATAATCATTATTGTATTAAAATTTTTTCATAAGATGAGGGATGTATCTTATGAAAAAAACTTTAATCACTTTATTGAGTATTTGCACATTAAGCTTGCCTGCCTTTGCTGATTTCAAAGAACATTATGATTTAGCACAGCAATATTTAGCAAATTATCAATATTCAAGTGCAATTACAGAATTTAAAAACGCATTAAAAATAAACTATTTGGATAACTCCGCAAGAATCGGACTTGTAAACTCTTATCTTGCAAGAGGTACATATTATGCAAATACTGAAAAGAACTACGAAAAAGCAGCTGATGACTACAGAAGCGCACTTTTCTATCTTGCAATGTATCCTAATACAAATAACATAAAAAATTCATCTCATGCCATTACACAAGTTAACGGGAATTTAGATAAATGTATAGAACTCACTAAATTCGATACAACACCTAAATCGAGATTTGAGAAGGCCAAACAACTGAGAGCCTCAGGAGAATTTGCAGCAGCAGCCTATGAATTCAGCCAATCTTTGGGAGATAAAAACTATATAAAAGAAAGCTTTAAACAAATAGGCGATATAATGAAACTTTTCGGAAACGACCCAAAAAGTGCTGAATACTACCGCAAGGCAGTTGCAGTTGCCCCAAATGACATTCCATTGAGGCTTTCTTATGCAAAAGTCCTTGACAATTTAGGCAGTGAAACGCTCGCTGTAGAAGAATATAACTATATATTAACCCAAAGTACTGATAACAAAGAAGTTTTATATGCATTAGAACGAATTTATAAAAAGAAACTTGATGCAAATCCTAATGATGCAGACACAATAGCTAATTTGGGTGCTATTTTGCAAAAACAAGGGAAATTTGATGATGCGCTCACATATTATCAAAAGGCAGAATCAATTGACCCTTCAAATGTAAATACACGGCTGAATGTCGGCACTTTATATCAACAAAAAGGTGATTATAAAACAGCAATTGTAGCCTATGACAGCATATTAATTTTATACCCAGACAATATTCAGGCTAATTTATACAAAGCTCAATCACTTTCTGCATTAGGCGAAACTAAAGCAGCTCAGACATTTTTCAAAAAAGTACTAAGTATAGAACCAGACAATGAAATTGCTCAAAATGAATTATTTAATACAGCCAGAAAAACAATGACAACAGCGCAATTCGTTGATTATGTCAAAAAGAATTCAAACGGGGCAAATATTTCTGATATGCTATATAACTACGCACTTGATTTGCATAAACAGAATAAACTTGAAGATGCAATATCAGTATATACAGAAATTACCAAAAATTCAGACAACCCTGAGATTTTTGTAAACCTTGCAATTGCCCAAGGGCAAATGAAAAACTACGATGCGGCTTTAAATACTCTAAGCCTTGCAAAAAACAAATTTCCAAATAACAGTCAAGTTGATGAAGCTATTAAAAACATAAAAAATGAAACTGTAGCTGCTACTTTTGATAAAGCTGCAGAATATTTTAACAATAAAGATTACCAAAACGCAATAAAAGAGTATGAAAAAGTAAATCCTCCAACAGCTGATTCAATGATTGGTATAGCTTCAGCATATCAAAATTTAAATGATAATGCTAAAGCTATTGAATATTATCAAAAAGCTTTTCAATTAAACCCAAAAGACTCTGATATAGCGTATTATATAGGCGTATTATACGCAGAAGAAGACAATCTAGGTGCTGCTGAAGAATTTTTAAAAAAATCAGTTACCCTGAATAAAAATAACCAAAAAGCTTCAGAATATCTAACTTCAATAATTCAACAAAACAATGCAAACAACTTGAATGAAGCAATAGCACTCTATGAGAACGAAAAATATGATGAAAGCTTAAAACTATTAAATAAACTACTTATATCTGATCCTATGAATTCTTACGCATACTATTACAAAGGCATGATTTTTGATGCAAAAAACAACCAAACTGAAGCTGTAAATAGTTATAAAAATGTCCTAAAATATAACAACAGCGAAGACATGAATATAGTAAATTACCTTATTGCATCAGATTTAGACACTTTAGGAAAATATAAAGAGGCATATGGGTATTATAAAAAATATTCAACATCAAATGCCCCTGATGATGAATACAAACAATATGCAACTGCGCGGCTGGAAGAATTAAAACAATATGCACAATAGTGTAAGTAATTTAATAAAAAGTAAAGTATCCCTGGCCCCAATGGCAGGGATTACCGATTATGTATTAAGAAGTCTGATAAGAAAATATTCACCTGATGTACTTCTAACAACAGAAATGATAAGCTCTGAATACCTTGCACAAACGCTAAACGGACGCTCAGGTACCGAAATTTTTAAAAGAGATGAAAATCATAGTCCTATATCTTATCAAATAAGCGGGCATAAACCTGAAATGATGAAAAAAGCAGCAGAATTTCTTAACAATTATGCTGATATGATTGATATAAATATGGGTTGCCCGGTCAATAAAGTTGTAAAAGGTCAAGACGGATGTGCTTTGATGAGAAATCCAGCTCTTGCTTCAGAACTTGTTAAAGCGGTCAAAGAAGGTACCGATAAACCAGTAAGTGTAAAATTCCGACTTGGTTATACATTTGATGAACTTAATTTTGTAGAATATGCACAAAAAATGCAAGAAGCTGGAGCAGATTTTATTACAATACATGGAAGAACACGGTCTCAAATGTATGCAGGCAATGCTGACTGGAAAATAATAAGCAGACTAAAAGGTGAAATTGATATCCCATATTTTGCAAACGGGGATATCAAATCAATCGAAGATGCCATTAAATGTCTTGAGGAATCAAAAGCTGACGGAGTTGCAATCGGTAGAGGGACATTAGGCGATCCTACTCTATCTGGAAGGATTTCTAAATTTTTACAGACTGGAGAAAAAACACTTGTTCCTGAGCTTGAAGAACGTATAAAAATTCTAAAAAAACACCTTGATGAAGAAATTAGCCTGCGGGGAATGAATATTGGGATTAAGTTTATGAGAAAATTTTATCCGTATTATCTTGCTGGATTTAAAAACGCCAAAGTTTTAAGAAGTAAACTCGTAATTGAAGAAAATTATGAAAATATAATAAAAACTCTTGATGAATTAAAAATAGTTAAAATTTGTTAAGATTTATATAAATTTCACGCAATTTTTCATTATCAGTAGCTTTTATCAGTGTAAAATCACCAAAGGAGGCAAAAATGTCAGTAGGTATAAAAGCAGTAGAAAGATTAACTCAAAAAAACACTATATTTAAATCTCCTCGCATTAAAGATCTTACAATGTTAAATACAAGATATTTCAATAAAACTAACACATTATTAACCCCTGATATTGAATCTATTAAAATTCAGAAGGGCAGAGATACAGTGGTTGAATTTTCAAGTAAAAAATTTTCTAACGGCAATATATTTGAAGTATATAGACTAAATGACGAAATTATTAAAGTTCTAAAAAATAGATTTGGAGAAATAATAAATTTCAAAAGCTCTATAAGCAATAACAATAATAACCCGGCTCATACCTACGAACTCGCAAAAGATGCTGTAAATGCAAAAATAAGGAATTTTCTAGGTTAATTTACATTCTTTCCGGTGCTGATACACCAAGAATTTCGAAAGCATTGGACAATACTTGCTTAACCGCCAATATAAGAGCCAAACGTGATTTCATAAGAGCTTTATCATCAGAAAGAACTCTGTTTGCATTATAGAATGAATGAAATTCTGAAGCTAATTCTTGTACATATCTGCAAATAGTATACACTTGTCTTGTCTCAGCTGACATTTTTATCATAGACTTAAACTCTTCTAACTTTAATATAAGTTTTCTTGCTGTATCTATTGTTGGAATTAAATTTTCTTTCTTGTAATTATCTTTTAAATCTTCCAATTCAAGTTTTGACAAAGGTGAAGGAATATTTTTACCTGTTTCTGTATCAATTTTTTCTTCAGTTGCATTTCTTAAAATAGAACAAGCTCTAGCATGAGCATATTGCACATAAAATACAGGGTTTTCGTCACTGTTAGTCTTTGCAAGTTCAATGTCAAAATCTAATGTTGTATCAATATTCCTCATAGACATCCAAAAACGGGTAGCATCAACTCCTACTTCATCAATTAGGTCTTCTAAAGTTACCATATTTTTGCGCTTGCCCATACGAACTTCATTGCCGTTGATCACAAGGTTTACCAATTGACCAAGCAAAACCTCAAGCTTATTCGGATCATACCCCAAAGCTTCAATTGAAGCCTTGACACGAGCGACATATCCATGATGGTCTGCACCCCATATATTAATCATTCTATCAAACCCGCGTTCCAATTTATCAATGTGATAGGCAATATCCGCAGTCAAATAAGTATTAGACCCATCAGCTTTTTTAATAACTCTGTCTTGGTCGTCTCCATAGTCTGATGACTTGAACCAATCGGCACCGTCTTTTTGATAGATTTTTCCGCTTGATTTCAATTTATTTACACATTCTTCTACTTTACCTGATTTATGTAATGATAATTCTGAATAAAAATTATCAAAATACACTCTGAAATTTTCTAGCAGTGCTTTTTGAAGATTTTCCATCTCAAACTTAGCAAAATCAGATAATTCTTTAACATCATCAGGCAATCCTTTGTGAGTTTCAAGGTATTTTTTAGCAACAGGAATAAGGTATTCTCCCGGATAGTAATTTTTTCTTTCTATTTCATCAGTCGGAAAATCTATATCTTCACCTAACTCTTGTCTTATTCTTATTGCAAGAGAATTACCAAGTTTTTGAATTTGAGAACCGGCATCATTAATATAAAACTCTTGATAGACATCATACCCGTAAAATTTTAAAAGATTAGCTAAGACAGATCCCATAGCTGCCCATCTGCCATGTCCGATATGAAAAGGTCCTGTCGGATTTGCAGATACATATTCTAAAATTATTTTTTCTTTTTCAATATTTTCAGGACATCCAAATTTTTCACGTTTTTTGAAAATCTCTTCTATCGCGTCCATTAAAAGATTTTTGCCTGCTTTAAAATTAATAAACCCACCAATTACAGAATATTCATTGTCCTCTTTTTCAATATTTTCGACAATTGCATTTGCAATCATAGGTGGAGCAATTTTAGCACATCGAGCTAAAGATGAAACGTTAACTGCAAAATCACCAAAATCAGGATTTTTAGGTTTTTCAACAATTAATGAGCCTTTGAGATATTCGCTCATTTGCCCTACTTGTCCTTTTTTAACGGCTTCAGACAGCGCTTCTTCGATTTTGTTTATAAAATAGTCTTTAATCATCTTTTTCTCTCCGTATTATATTCAAATATATTATAATACAAAGAAAATATTTTTAAAATTTTATAGGATATTTATCAGAAATTTTCCACCCGTTTTTCTCAATGGCTAACCCGCATGAAGTGCCATCACCAGTGATAGTACAACCTCCCCTTGCACTACTACCAAACATTTGATCTAAAGTTCCGCAATATGCCCCCCAATATCCGCCAATACCACCTAAATACAACCCGTAATGCTCACCTTTCGGACACAATTGAGTTAAGACCCAACCACCTGTATTATAAGTATAATTAAATAAAGTAAACATAAAAACATCTTTACCCATAATGGATTCTCCTCTATTACCGTTTATATCAATAATAAAATTTACATACTTTATATTATTCATATCAGTACGCTCAATATTCCTTACATTAATAACTATAATTTTGTCTCTATAAAAAAAGTGTGGCGCTACTTGGTATTCACCAGTAGTATCTAAAGTTTTGTTTGGTTTCCGCCAATAATGTTCACCCTTAAAACATCGTGAATTGCATTTAGTATATGATTTTGCCAAATAAGGCATAATATAAATTTCAGCAAACTCTTTACTACTTAATGAATAATCCCAATCTCTAAAACTTCCATTATTAACCTCTGATAATTGAATAGCTTGTTGCAATTCTGCATACACTTTTCTTAACTGATTAATTGTAACAATTTCATTATATCTTCTCATTAACATTGGAAAGGTCAATGCCGCAATAATTCCTACTATACCTAATGTTATTAATACCTCTGCTAATGTAAACGCTTTAAATCTCCCCATACAATACCTTTCTAAATATTATATTGCTTAAACATGTATATTATACATGTTTTTATGTATATAGCAATATTTTTCGTTTACATTGAATAGATTTTAATTTACAAATAAATTTACCACCGATAGAATTTACATATGGGAAAAGATAAATACAAAAAAATAGAAGATATAAGAAATGAAATACGCTCCTATATGGTAGCAAGAGGGCACACATACAAATCTGTTGCACTTTTACTTAAAAACAAATTCGGAGAAAATATAACAGCACAGAGCCTGAATAACAAACTCGCCCGAGGCTCATTAAGATATATAGATGCTAAAAATATAGCAGAAGTTTTAGATTATAAAATTAAATGGGAATAAATAATATCCAAATTTCATATTCGTAATATAATTATATTATGATGAATGTCTCAAACGTAATTGAAAGATTAAGAGAAATAATGGAAGATGAAACCACAGACCAATTAAAAGAAGAATTGGCAGGGTTTCATAGTGCTGATTTAGCTGATGTATTTCAAGAATTAAAACCCGAAGAAAGACTTCAATGTTTTAAATTACTCGATATTGAAAAAGCCGCAGAGCTAATGGAATATATTTCTCCGCAAATGCAAGTAGAATTACTTGGAGATATCGATCAAGAAGTTGCCTCTAAAATTTTAACAAAACTACCTCATGATGCTGCTGCTGACGTATTAGGAGATATGGAAGAAGATGAGAGTGAGACTTATCTTGATAAACTTCCTCACAAATTTTCAGAAGAAGTAAGAGAACTTCTAACATACAACGAAGATACAGCAGGCGGTATTATGAATCCGGTTGTATTGACAGTAAATTCTGATATGAGTGTACAGGATGTCTTGAATTACATAAGAATTAAAGCCGAAAGAGATAACTTAGAACTTTATTATATTTATGTAGTTGACAAACAAAATCATCTGCTAGGTGTTGTTTCATTAAGAAAGCTCTTAACCTCTCCTGTAAACAAAAAGGTTGAGGATATCATGATTTCAGATATAGTTAAACTACACGTAGATGACTACAGTGATTATATAACTGATGAATTTATGAAATACCAATACAATGCCCTGCCTGTTGTTGATCTATATAACAGGTTAAAGGGAATGATTACTTGGGATGACGTGCATGATTTGTTTGAAGAAGAAACAACCGAAGAAATTTACCAATCATCAGGTATTTCAACAGAAATAGTTGATGAAGATGAAATTTTATCGGGAAATATCTTAAATGCAATACGTGCAAGAACACCTTGGCTTTTTATAACGCTTTTAGGTGAATTTATAGCTGTAAATGTGGCTCATCACTTTGACCATACTATTGCAACATTACCTATAATTGCAATATTTATGCCACTTTTAGCCGGATTGGGCGGTAATATAGGTACACAAAGTATTACCCTCATGGTAAGAGGACTTTCAACAGGTCAAGTCACTTTAAGCGCAGCTTTCCACCATATTTTAAGAGAAATGCTGATAGGGCTAGTAATAGGCAGTATATTTGGCATGCTAGTAACTATGGTAACCTGGGGCTGGCAGCATAATATTGAATTAGGAATAGTTGTTGGAATAGCAATGACTATAAATATGACAATGGCAACAATTATCGGAACATTCACTCCATTTGCTCTTAAATCAATAAACATTGACCCTGCTGTAGCATCAGGTCCTGTTATCGCTACAACAATAGATGTTGTCGGACTTGTTGTTTATTTTTCACTGGTATCAACTTTTTTACTAAATGTAATTTAATAAAATCATTAAATTATTGTATATGCAAATAATAAATATATAATATGATGTAAATATAATAAAAAGAACAAGGATATATTATGAAAACAGATACACCCAAAGGACCCAGAAGAAGTCAATGTAGTCAAAATGATAGTTATATAAGACAAGCAAGGCTAAGAAGACAAGAGAGTTCTAAATTTTTAAGAGTAGTTATGATTTTAACCATAATAATTATAGGTGGAGCTTTAAGTTTTTTTGTTTTAGCCGATAATCAGGAATTTCTAGAGGAACACCTTGGCAAAGATAATGTAATAACAAAGTTATTTGTAAATTTATCAAAGGACAATGATACAAAACACAAAGCTGATTTTTCATTCCCATTTGGAGCCAAAAGGAGAAATATCTTACTCTTAGGTGTTGATTCAAACGGAGAAGGAACTGATCCTTGGGAAGGGACAAGAACTGATACTATTATTCTTATGAATATTGATCCAAGAACAAAATCATTGAATGCGCTTTCAATTCCAAGAGACAGCAAAGTATACTTGCCAGATGATCACGGTATACAAAAAATTAATGCAGCTCATGCAATCGGTGGTATCGGAATGACTATAAAAACTATCGAAGATACTCTTGGCGTTAAAATAGACAGATATATAATGGTTCATGACAGGGCTGTACAGGAAATTGTCGATACTTTGGGCGGAGTAGATATTTATGTAGAAAAAAATATGCACTACAACGATTACTCCGGAAAGTTATTTATCAATTTGACTAAAGGAACAAACCACCTTAACGGAAAAGAGGTTGTTGGATATCTAAGATTTAGACATGACCCGATGGGAGATATTGGAAGAACTCAACGTCAGCAATGGTTTTTGAGAGGAATGATGGAAGCTCTTAAAAAGCCTGAAACTATTACTAAGCTCCCAGAAATAATAAATGTCGCAAATAAATATATAAAAACCAATATGTCTTTTTACGAATTATCTCAATACGCAGGACTTGCAAAGCATCTTGATATGGACAAAATTGAAATTGCAATGCTTCCAGGAGCTCCAAATAAAAAAGGTTATATAAGCTATTGGATTTTAGATCCTGAAAAGACCCAAGAAGTTGTAAACCGCTTAATTTATAGAGAAAAAGTAAATCCTGAGGATATGTCTCAAATAAATGCAGGCATTATGTATTCAACAAGCAATGAAGAAGAAGCAAACCTTGTAAAAGAGCAATTAACCACATTAGGTATAAATGTTATCTGCACAGGACATGTAAATAAAACTCACACTCAGTTTGTGGCTCACTCAAATAAAATTACAAATGAATACTTTAACTGGCTAAAGAAAAAAACACCTTCAATAATTGGATACCAATTTGTATATGAACCAGTAAACAATTACTGTAACGGAGCTGATTTTACTGTTGTTATTGCAGGTAAATAGAAATAGACATCTGCCCTAAAATATGATATATTATTACTCAATAAAAAGAAGAGAGGTATAAAACAATGAATAATATTGTAAGCGGAAAACAATTTGCTGACACATTAGGAGGTGCAGGTATGTCAACATCAACTATCACACTTATCGTAATAGGTGTAATACTACTACTAATTATTATCATGTATAACTCACTGGTCTCAAAAAGAAATAAAGTAAAAGAAGCTTTTGCAAGTATTGATGTGCAATTAAAAAAACGCTACGATTTAATTCCAAACATTTTGACTATTGCAAATAAATTTATGGAACATGAAAGAAGTATTTTCGAAAATATTACCGCTTTAAGGGCTCAAGCTTTAAAACTTGATTCAAATCTTGGTAATATAGAAAATAAATTAAAATTAGACGGGGAAATTCAACGTCAAATGGGTCAATTGATGGTAAATATGGAAAATTATCCGCAATTAAAATCCGATCAGACAATGATTCAATCTATGCAGACCTATAATGAAGTTGAGGAACATATAGCTGCAGCAAGAAGATTTTATAATGCAGCAGTTCTTGACCTTAATAATGCAACAGAGCTATTCCCAAGCTCAATTGTTGCATCAATTTTCAACTTTAAACAAATGCCGTTTTTCAAAGTTGAAGATGAAAAAGAACGTCAAGCAGTAAACGCTCAAGAATTTTTCAAATAAATTACTTATATAAAAGAGCCGCTTGATAAAAAGCGGCTCTTTTATTATGATAAAAATATAAAATAAGTGCTTGTAGCTCAGTTGGATAGAGCGTTTCCCTCCGAAGGAAAAGGTCGTGCGTTCAAATCGCATCAGGCACGTTTTTGTGATAAAATATACTAGGTTGACAGCCGGGTAAACAATCATGTCAGGGATAGCATTTTGCCCCTGATATGATTAGGCACAAGGCCTCGTAGCTCAGCAGGATAGAGCAGTGGTTTCCTAAACCAAAGATCGCGCGTTCGAATCGCGCCGGGGCCGTTTTAATAAGTATTACATTTACCGAGATTTTGAGATGGATAAAATTATTAAAATAAGAACTAAAATTAATACAATAAGACATGAAATGGAAGTTGGAGCAAATTTAAACAAAAATTTCATAAATATGATTATGCAGACAAAATCTGCCTCCAAACATCAATTCACAAATAATATATGCTCAAAAAATAATAACCGCTAATAAAGCAAATAAAATAAGCGGAATATTAAAATGCAAAAAAGTCGGAATACATGTATCTTTAATATGATTATGCTGTCCATCTACATTTAACCCTGCTGTAGGACCTAGAGTTGTACTGGAAGCAGGAGATCCCGCATCACCTAATGCAGCAGCTGAAGCAAATACAGCAATTGCCTCCATTGGATTAAAACCTAATTTTAAAAAGACAGGCACAAATAAAACAGCTAAAATTGGTATTGTACCAAATGATGTACCTATTCCAATTGTAATAAAAAGACCTATAATAAGCATAAGAAAAGCAGCTAAAAGTTTTGACCCCATCATTAAAGGAATAAATCCGTTAACTAATGTTTCAATACCACCTGTTTCTTTAAGCACACCTGCAAATCCAGCAGCAACAAGCATTACAAATGCAACATATCCCATAAGTCCTATACCTTCATTAATTAATACATCCATTTTTTCAGGATCAATTGCTTTTGTCCCAAAAATAATTGTAAGTCCAATTAAAGCTCCTAAAGGCAAGGACTTGGTCAATAACTGCACTGCCAGAGTTGCAATTGCTGCAAATAAAGTAATATAATGACTCCCGGTAAATCTTAATGACCTCCTTCTATCCTCTCTAAACGGGATATTTTCATAACTTCTAGGCTTACGATAGGTGATAAATATTGCGAATAATAATCCTACTAAAAGCCCCACTCCTAAAATCCATACTGATTGCCAAACATCATTTACTGAGACTTTAAATCCGTTCAAAGTCATATTATCAGCCAACAGTCTTTGAAAAATTAGTCCAAACCCTGCTGGAAATACAATATAAGGAGTTACAAGCCCAAAAGCAAGAGCACAAGCAACAGCACGTCTGTCCAGTTTCAATTTATTCATCACATAGATCAAAGGCGGAATAATTACTGGAATAAATGCTATATGGACAGGAATCAAATTTTGCGATGCACAAGCAAGCAATGTAAGAATAAGGAGTAAAATAAATTTGTTGTTTTTAATTAATAAAGAAATTCTTTTAGCTAGTACATCAGCAAGCCCGGTATGAGCCATAGCAGCAGCAAAAGTACCTAAAAGTATATAACTTAGTGCCGTTTCACTATTTTGTCCCATACCTGATATAAATACATTCATAATTTGCCCAGCATGCATACCTGAGACTTTTCCTGCAACAAGTGCTGAGACTAAAAGTGCTAATAGTACATTAACCCTTTTTAAGCACAAAATACAGAGCAAAATAACAGCTATTATTATCGGATTTATGAGTAATTCCATATCGGCACTTTCTTTTATAAATACTATTTTATTCCGATTAATTCTTTAGTTGGTTTTCTTCCGCAAGATTTATCTTCATCACAAAAACCTAACCGCTCACATTTTGGAACAAGATAAGGTCTAAGCCAAGGTTCTTCTTTCAAGAGTTCTTCGCACATTTTTTTAACAAGAGTACGGATCTCATATTGTGCTCTTGTACAAAGTCTCAAATTTGCAAGATGAATCATTTCTCTAAGGTTAAGACTTGCAACCATAGAACTTGCAGCGGCATTAGGCAACACAAACCTTGCATCTTCTGCTGGAATACCGGCATCTACAAATTCTTGGTACTGCTCAGAAATTTTACCCATAAAAGTTATAAACTTTTCTTTTAATTCTTGATTTTTTTCTATTGTCGGAGGAATAATATAGTCAAATTGTCCTTTTTCTTTAACATACCTTTGGGATTTTTGAGAAAAAGACATATGTCTATGTCTTACAAGCTGGTGTGTGCAAGCTCTCGATACATTTGAAATTGCAAAACTTACCTGAATATGCTCAATCGTTGAATAGTGACCTGATGAAATAACTCGTTCAATTAGCTTGAGCATCTTTTCTTTATCATCAGTACTGCTATAGATATTAATGGGATAATCAGCACTATAACAAGTTCTACAAGCTGTATAGACTGTCTTTAACATATTTTCAGGTTTTGATATCAAATTTACAACCGGTTGATTATTTTCTTGCATAAAATCCCTCCCCATAACTCTTTAGAAAAAATAATACCACACTCAATATTAAGTGCGGTATTATTTGAAATTTTTGTTACATAATCTAAAAACTTAAGATTTTTTACCGTAACGTTTGTTGAATCTTTCTACACGACCTTCTGAGTCAAGAATTTTTTGTTGACCTGTATAGAACGGGTGGCAATGATTACAAATTTCAACTGTAATATTATCCACAACTGAACCTGTTTCAATTTCATTACCGCAAACACACTTGATAGTTGTTTTCTTATAATCCGGATGAATTCCTTGTTTCATTTTCTAACCTCTTTCTAATTTTCAAGATTCCAAACTTGATAATTTAATTTCGACTACATACAATATTATAATGCAAAATAAAAATAAGCAAGCCTTTTTTAATAAATATTTACCCATAAGAGCTAAAATCATAAATTTCATGCATATATATGAGAAAAAACATTAACTACAATATAAAAGGTTGATGTTATTTTTATACATATTTGAAATAATAAAAATACACGCAAAAGGTTGGTACACATATAATAGGTAAATCACATTTATGAATCTGCACGAGCAATGTTTATTAAGATATTTACAAAATCCTGACGAATTGGCTTACTCTACCGAAATATTGAAATTAAATAATTTTATATTGGAAAAACAGTTTTTAGTAAAAAATTTTGTTGCCAAATCTGCACACATCAATTATACTGAAAATGTTAAATAGTATTAATTTTCAGTTTAATTAGGGAAACAGAGCATGTTAAAAAAGATATTATATACAATATGGTTTGTACTTTTTTGTATTGCTGTATTTTTAAGCTTAAAAAGTACAAATTTTAATGCATTTATCGATATGATAGAAAACCGTACATTTGACTTACGACAGAACATCATGATAAATGCAGAAAGCAAAAAAGCTGATAAAGATATTGTAATAGTTGCGATTGATGAAGCTACTTATGAATACATACTTGATCACTATGGTGAATGGCCTCTGCCAAGGGATGTATATGTCAAAATTATTGAATATCTACAAACTCAAAATCCAAAAATTATAGCATTTGATTTAATGTTTGTGAAATCAATAAAAAGCTCAAACAATGCCGATGCAGCTTTAATAAGTGCAATGCAAAAATATAAAAACGTATACACAGCAATGAATTTGGATAATCAAGATATTGATTTAAGAAAACCGCCAAAACTTCCCGAAAAATTAGCTGTAAACATAAAAAATTATTCTGATATTACATTTGATGAACTAACTTTTACAAATTGCAGAGCAATTTTAGAAGGCATATTAAATTCTACAGAAAATGTCGGTATGATTAACGTTTCAAGAGCTGATGATGGTATTTTAAGGAAGATGCCCCTATTTGTAAAATATCAAGATAAATACTACTCGCAATTGGGACTTAAAGTAGCAATTGATGCAATAAATTCAGAAGAAACTAACAAAGTAGATAAGCATAACTTTGTAATAGACAGCAATTCAAATCTTTTATTAGGTGACAGAAAAATTTTTATAGATAAAGACGGAAGTGCAATTTTAAACTGGTATGGCAATAATACAGCATATGAACACATACCTATGTATAAACTAATCAAAGTTATTAATGGTGAAGCAAAAGATAGCGGATTCGATTTCAAAAATAAAATAATATACTTTGGTACAACCGCTTCTGCACTGTTTGATATAAAAACAACTCCAACAGGACGCACAGTTCCTGGAGTTGAAGTACAGGCAAATTTTGTAAATAACATTCTTGACAACAATTTTATAGTAAAAGCTGATAAAGCAGTTACCATTTTTTCTGGAATTTTTCTCGCATTACTCATAGGATTATGTGTAATGCGAATAAATTCAGCATTTACAGCATCTTTTGCCTCTGTATCAATTTATCTGTTATATATTTTGACATCTTACTACTTAATGAAATATTTCAATATTTGGCTTGAAGTTATTTATCCTCTTATATTATCGTTATTGGCATTCATCTCTGCATTTATTGTCAAATACATTATCAAATCAAGAGATTTTGAACAGCAATACAAACTGGCAACAACAGATGGATTAACAGACTTATATAATCACAGATATTTCCAAGAGCAAATGAAAATGGCTGTTGAAAACTGTAAAAGATATGAGACTGAATTCTCTTTGATTATTTTAGACATAGATTTCTTCAAAAAATTCAATGACACCTTCGGACACCAAGCTGGGGATGCTGTATTAAGACAAGTTGCACATATACTAAAGAAAAATGTCAGAGCTACTGATATTGTATGCAGGTACGGAGGAGAAGAAATGAGTATCATCCTTCCAAATACTGGTAAAGATGAAGCTTTGACTACAGCACAAAAAATATGCGATAGAGTTGCTGGAAATAAAATAAAACTAAATAGTGACAAAGAAGGACACGTAACTATAAGCCTAGGGGTTGCAACATTTCCTTATGATGGGGAAACTTCCTCTGAAATTATTGATTGCGCGGACAAAAGATTATACAATGCAAAAAATAACGGAAGAAACCAAGTCGGTAAAAATATATAGAACTTAAACTAAAAAAGAGACTTCTATCAAAGTCTCTTTTTTTTAAATAAATATTTTATTTAGATAACGGGAACATCTATCGGTTCAACTAAAATTACATTTAAAACTTCACCTGTATTTAAATCAACATGCTCGCCTTTTCTTATCATATCAGCAATAGTATCATATACAAAATACCCTGTACTACCAATTGCACCACCTACTGCACATACAGGTACAGTAATTATTCTTAAATAACCACCTGCGGGATCTTCAAAAGTTTCATTTCCCCAATTAACAGCAGTTTTTGTAATATCTCCGCTTTTTTTCATAGTTTTACGGAAAGCTTCTCCAAAACCTCTGCCATTTACAATTCCACCATCAACCGTCAAGTCTTCTCTACCGGTCAAAGATAATGTTAAAGGCAACTGTCTGCCATTTGGAGTAACTACATGATCGAAATCTAAGTATAAAATAGCTCCTTTTGACATTCTTTTAGGCTCTTCTATTTTACTTATTGAGCCTCTTACCAAAGATCCAGAAGGTAAGATTACATCATTACCGACAGACTGGTCGTTGACTAAAATAGCGGAAAACTGTCTTCCTGCTCTGCCTGAAACTGTTGTGACAGGAGACAAAAGTTCTAATGAAAATTTAGTCCCTGCTGGAATTCTTTTAGTCTTAGCATTAGCGCTAAATGGCCCTGCAAATACCGTACTTGAAAATAAAAACATTGCTAATATAACTGATAAAAATTTAAGTTTCATTATAACTCTCCTTCTTGCTTAAATTGTATTTTAAACTTTTTATCCAAAAAATGCAATAGCATAAGCAATTTAATTAATGTAAAAAAGTTGATAAACTTATACAAAATTGCTAAAATCCAATTATGTCAAAAACTGAAAAAATAGAAGAATTACAGACACTTTTACAGAATGATTCAAATAACTTTAAAGCTAGACGCCAGCTTGCGGTTTTGCTTTTGGACACAGGCTACACAGAAGAAGCTCTTATGCATCTTCTTTATTTGACTCAAAATTGTCCTGATGACAGCGAGGTTTTTTACAACCTTGGTATTGCATATGAAAAACAAAAAAAATACGAAAAAGCAAAAGAGTCATACCTAAAAGCTGTAGAAATTTCCCCTTCAGAAATTGATGCTATATATAATCTTGGACTTGTTCTTACGGAATTAAAAGATTATGACAATGCTATTGAATGCTTTAGTTATGTAATAAACAGCGATAAGGAAGATTCAAATTCCTATTTTAATCTTGGAATTTGCTATTTAAAAAAGGGGGATTTAGAAAATGCAATGATTAACTTCCAAAATACAGTTGCATTAAATGATGAAGATATCTATGCCCATTTTTATATAGGTAACATTTTTAAAGAAAAAGGCGACTTACAAACAGCCTATGAAAAATTTGTAAAAGTATTAGAGCTTTCTCCAGCATACAGCTGGGCTTATTATAATCTTGCGGTAATTGACTGGGAATGCGGCAATACTGAGGAGGCTCTTGAAAAGCTTGAAAAAACTATAGAACTTAATCCTAAAGATACTGATGCTTACATTGTTTCAGCAAAAATCCTGGCTTCAGAAAAAGAATATGAAAAAGCAGAATTAAAAATTAATGATGCGATTGAAAACTGTGGGAAAAACGGAAATTTATATTACATAATGGCGCAAATTCAAAAACAATTAAATAATCGTGATGAAAGCCTAAAATACTTTAATCTTGCACTCGATAACAGTACAACACTAAATACTAATATTAAATTTGTAAATAAAGAAATAAAATCACTCGGATAACCTCATTTTTTTCGTGATAAAATAATCATATTGGAAAATAAGAAATGAGGATTTATATATTATGAAAATGTCAAAATTGTTTGTACAAACCCTAAGAGAATTCCCTTCAGATGCTGAAGTCATTTCTCATAAAATGCTTGGACGTGCCGGATATATAAAAAAACTTGCTCCAGGCGTCTATACATATATGCCTTTAATGTGGAGAGTATTGAAAAAAGTTGAGAATATAGTAAGAGAAGAAATGGATAAAGCTGGCGCACAAGAGCTTTTAATGCCGTTTGTCCAACCCAAAGAACTATGGGAAGAATCAGGCAGATGGGAAGTCTACGGACGTGAATTGATGAGATTAAAAGACCGTCACGACCGCGATATGTGTCTTGGACCTACTCATGAAGAAATTATCACCTCCGTTGCAAGAGATAATTTAAAATCATACAAACAATTACCTGTTAATCTATACCAAATTCAATCAAAATTCAGAGATGAAATAAGACCCAGATACGGACTTTTGAGAGGTCGCGAATTCATTATGAAAGATGCATACAGCTTTGATACAGATGAAGCAGGACTAGACAAAGAATATGAAAATATGGCGCAAGCTTATAAAAAAATATTTGAAAGATGCGGACTTGAGACGAAAATGGTACAATCAGACTCAGGAGCAATCGGCGGAAGCGTATCGCATGAATTTATGGTAATTACAGACACTGATGCCGGTGAAAATGATGTTTTCTACTGCAATGAATGTGGTTATTCCGCAAATTCAAACCACGCAATTTCAAAACTTCCTACAGCTGTGATAGATGGTAAAGATTATTTCAGTAAAAAAGAAATTCTTGATACACCATCAACACATTCGATAGAAGAATTAAGTGCATTTTTAAAAATTCCGTCAACTTTAATTTTAAAATCACTTGTTTATATTATCGACAAAACTCCTGTAATTGCACTTATCAGAGCAGATAAAGCTGTTGAAGAAACAAAATTAATGAATGCAGCAGGAGGGATTGATATAAGAATAGCTTCAGCTGCAGAAATTGAAGAATTAATGCAAGAAAAAGGTTTCACTGCAGAACCAGGTTTTATCGGCCCAAACGGTATGGAAGGTATCAAAATAATTGCAGATGAAACTGTATATGAAATGAAAAACTTTGTAGTCGGTATAAATGAGACTGATAAACACTTAGTTGGCGCAAATCTCGAAGATGTTCTTCCTCAAAATGTCATAAAAGCAGATATAAGACTTGTAGAACAGGGCGAATTATGTCCAGTATGCGGCAGACCGCTTTATGTTACAAAAGGTATTGAAGTAGGAAACATTTTTAAACTCGGTACAAAATATTCAAAACCAATGAATGCTGTATATACTGATGTTAACGGTAAAACTCATCCTTATGTAATGGGATGCTATGGTATAGGAATTTCAAGGACAGCAGCTGCAGCAGTTGAGGCTCATCATGATGAGTATGGCATAAAATGGCCGCTTGCTATAGCACCTTATCATGCCGTAATTGTACCTGTAAATATTCAAGACGAAGCTCAAATGAATATAGCTAATGCGCTGTATGAAGTTCTTAAAAACGCAGGTGTAGAAGTCGTATTGGATGACAGAGATGAAAGAGCTGGTGTGAAATTCAAAGATGCTGATTTAATTGGTTTCCCATTCAGAATTACAGTCGGTAAAACTATATCTGAAGGACTTGTAGAATGCAAAATCAGAGAAACTGGAGAGTTAGTAAAACTGACTCCTGATGAAGCTAAACAACATATTATTGATGCTGTATTATCTCTTCAATAAAAAATCAAATAAATAAACAACGCAAAAAACGGAGCTTTTTAGCTTCGTTTTTTTTATGCAGTTTTATGCACTTTAAACGCGAAATATTTAAATAATACGTAAGTTACGACAGATACAGCAAATATTGATAAAAATTGTGCTATATAGACATTCAAACTTATATATTTCACAAAAACTTCTAATATAAGTACATTCAAAAGGTAACTTACAAGCCAGGTAGTACAGCATTTTAGATATTCTTTTATCCAATTACCCTTTGTACAAAACACAAACAGTTTTTGATTTGTAAAAGAAAAAAATGAAGAAATTATCCACTGCAAAGCGGCACAAATTTGATAATATTTATCACCAATTAAAAATACAGCGAGCACAAATATTAAATAGGAAATACCCGCATTTACAGCTCCAATTATCAAAAATCGAATTTTATCTGGAATTTTACACCAATTATGATACAACTTGAAAATACTTTCCATACTAATATGCCTTACCTATAACTGAATTATGGGCAGAATATTCAATCTTATCATCCAACTTTTTCAACTGAATTTTATCATTATATCTTTTATCCAAAGCCAAAGATATCAAATAATCAGCTAAATGAGGATTTTTAGGCAGTAAAGAACCGTGAAGATATGTTCCAAAAACATTTTTATACCTTGCTCCTTCAGTTTTATCTTTTCCATTATTACCATTCCCGACTGTCACAAAAGCTAACGGTTTGGTATCATTTTGTAAATAAGTAAGTCCTGAATGGTTTTCAAATCCGACAAGAGTATTCGGTGCTAAAAAATCTGATTCTGCTGTTACATTTCCGATGAATCTTTTTTTACCAGCCACTGTATATGCATCTAAAAGACTTACGCCAAATAATCTTTCCCCTTCAAACGGCTGATAATAATGTCCTAAAAGCTGATATCCCCCGCAAATACCTAAAAATACAGCCCCCTTATCTCGTTGAGCAGTCAAAAAGTCTTTTTGAGAATACATAGCTTTTGATACTTCAATCTGCTCTTTATCTTGTCCACCACCAATAAAATATAAATCACTTTCCAAAATATTATCATCTAAATTGATTTCGTGATAATCAACATCTATACCACGCCATTCACAACGTTTTTTTAGAGTAATAATATTTCCCATATCCCCATATAGATTGAGCTGTTTGGGGTAAAGATGTCCTATTGAAATTTTTAAATTTGATCTCTCCATGGCTCTGATTATAACATAAATTCAATTCGTAGTATAATTTTTATATGGATAATAATTATTTAATTGATACACATTCTCATATAAATATGATTGAAAATATTTCAATTGATGAAGTTTTAAAAAACGCCTTTGAAAATAATGTCAAAAAAATTGTAGTTCCGTCCTCTTCGCCTTTGGATATTGATATAGTATATGAAATCTCACAAAAATACGAGAACGTATATTGCTATCTGGGCATTCACCCTGAAGATGCAAAAAATTGGGATGATCAGATAATTGATAAAATAAAAGAATATGCAAAATCCAATAAAGTTGTAGGGATTGGTGAAATAGGGCTTGATTATTATTGGGATAAAAGCAATATTGAATTGCAAAAAGAAATTTTTATAAAACAAATTCAACTGGCAAACGAGCTTAACCTGCCAATAAATATTCACGATAGAGAAGCGCATAAAGATACTTTTGACATTCTAAAAGAATACAACAAATCGTCAAAAGTAATTATGCATTGTTTTTCAGGAAGCCCAGAATTTGCAAATGAATGTATAAAAGAAGGTTGGTATATCGCCATTGGAGGTGTTGTCACATTCAAGAATGCAAAAAAAATGAAAGAAGTAGCAATTCAAATACCACTTGATAAGCTTTTACTTGAAACTGATGCACCTTATCTAACACCAGTACCATACAGAGGCAAAGAAAATCAACCTGCATATATAAAATACACAGCAGAAGAAATTGCTAAACTACGAGAAATTAAAATAGATGAACTAACTAAAATTACGACACAAAATGTAAAAAATATATTATCTATCTGAAAATTTCACTTAAAAGCTTATGTACAAGTTTCAATTCTTCTAAATTTAATTTATCTAAAATAAGCTCAATATCGTCTTTCAAATATTTTTCAGATTCCATATAAGGGAAATTAAAAAGCTCTTTAATATCAACTTGCAATATATCTGCAATTTTTGCAAGAGTTTCAATAGAAGGGGTATTTATTCCATTTTCTATCCGACTAACATGACGAGGCGCAACACCAATAGCTTCTGCAAAATGCTCTTGGGTATAACCAAGTTTTCGTCTTAAATTCTTAATTCTTGCTCCTAATGCTACTTTTACATTCATATTCTTCCCCCTCTAATTAGAATATGTTTTTTAAAAACAAAAATTAATGTGATAATTTGTCTAAAATAATATTGACATTCTACTAATTATGTCTATAATAAAACATGTCTTGTTATAAGCAATTAATAGACATAATATATCAAGGAGGATAGATGAAAGCATTTACAATGGCTGAAGTTTTGATAACAATAGGGATTATAGGAGTAGTTGCTGCTATGACTCTGCCTGGCGTTATAAAAAATTATGAGCGAAAAGAAACTGAGACAAGACTTCAAAGAGCATATTCTATAATTAATCAGGCATTTATGGCAGCTCAGGCAAAACATGGAGAAATTAAAGACTGGCCGGAATGGGATGATGCTGAATTTATTCTTGAACATTATATAAAACCGGAAATAAAAGAGGCTAAAGTTTACCCTAGTAGTGATAGTATATACAATTTAATGTGCTTTGATGGAGATTTTCCTGGTAATTATCAAAATGGGAATGATAAAAGTCAGTATGGCTGGATGGACAATGTTTACATGACAACTCCATTTTTACCAAATAAAACAGCATCTATAAAACTTATGGATGGAACATGTATAGGATTAAACCCTATTTACCCTAATTATACATCCTATTCAAAAAGAGTTTTTATAGATACAAATGGGAGCTATAAAAGACCAAACAAAGCAGGAATTGATTTGTTTTTCTACATTGTAGATGAAAACAGAATTATGCCCTACGGATACGAAAAATCATTAACAGAAATATCAGACAAAACCAAAACAAACAGTTGTCATTTACAAGCAACTTTAGGCGGTTATTACTGCGCAGCTAAAATTATGGCAGAAGGTTGGAAAATAAATTACTGGTAAAAAACTATTGCTCATGATATTTTTTTATTATGAACAAAGAACGACTTGATAAATACCTTACAGATTTAGGCTACTTTGAGACCAAAAGCAAAGCTGCCTCTGCAATTCTTGCTGGACATGTAAAAATTAATGATGAATATATTACCAAAGCAGGCTTTCAAATAAACCCGAATAAAGAATATGATATAGTTGTCAAATCAATGCCTTATGTCTCAAGGGGAGGGTTTAAGCTCAAAAAAGCTCTTGAATCTTTTGATGTTATTGTTAAAGCTAGAATTTGTTTTGATGCAGGAGCCTCAACCGGGGGATTTACAGATTGTCTGTTACAAAACGGTGCTAAATTTGTCTATGCTGTAGATGTAGGCTATGGTCAAATAGATTGGAAAATCCGTTCTGACAATAGAGTAAAAGTTATTGAAAGGACAAATCTTAAAATATGTAATTTTGAAGACATTTATCAAGCTCAAGAGCCTGTCGCTGATTTACTTGTAAGTGATTTATCTTTTATATCTCTTACTAAAGTTTTGGAAAACTTGAAAAAACTTCTCAGACCAGAATTTCATGAAATGGTGCTTTTAATCAAACCGCAGTTTGAAGCTGGAAAAGAAAAAGTTGAAAAAGGAGGAGTTGTAAGAGATAAAAAAGTTCACTATGAGGTTATAAAAAACGTTATAGATTTTGCAAAATCTATAGACTACAAGATAAAAGGCTTAACCTACTCCTCAATCAAGGGTCCATCAGGCAACATTGAATATCTTTTATGGATTACAACAGAAAATATTGACACTGAATTTGTTGAAAATTCAATACAACAGATTATTATTGAAGCTTTTGAAAAACTAAACTAGTTTATCCTTTAACCGCCTTTAGGAATATTTTGCAAGTGCTCATTGGTATTTACATCAATATATTTATAAATATTTAAAACAATACCGGGAGCAAAGAAATAATTATTGTTAGCCGGTGTAATTTTCAACATTGAACGATATTTATCAATTGTTATCACACTAGCCAAAAACTCTTTCCCAACTGCAGAAAATAAAATATAGCCTGTTTTAGACTGAATTTCTTTTATTTCAAAACGATTTGCATTAATAGATGCTATAGTCAAATAAAATAGGCGCTCACTATTCATTGCAAAAGTTTTTGTACAAGTTTCAAAAGAAACATTTTGGGGAGTTACAAGAGTACTTAGACTGACAGCTCCTTCTTCTGAATACGAAGGTAAGACACTTAAAATCAAAACCGCTGAAAATATTAATATCTTTTTTACTCTTTCCATGAGGCACCTGCACTTACATCTATCAATAAAGGAACTTCAAAAGGCTGACCAAGCCCCATGCATTCCAAAACTAAATCTTTTACTTGCTCCAGCTCCGATTTTTTAACTTCTAATACCAATTCATCATGCACCTGCATTATCATTTTAGATTCCAATTGATTTTCCTGCAACTTTTTATTCAAATCAATCATTGCGATTTTTATTAAATCAGCAGCAGTCCCCTGCATTGGATGATTAATTGCAGCACGTTTAGCAAAATCACGTATTTGCACATTTGAGCTGTTTAATTCATCTTCTAAATGACGTTTGCGACCGTAAATAGATTCAACATAACCATTTTTTTCAGCAGATTTGACAATACTTTTCATATATTTTTTAACACTCGGATATGTTTTGAAATATTTATTAATAAAATCCTCTGCCTCTTCCCAAGTAATACCTAAAGCTTTTGCAAGGCCAAAACGACTTTGACCGTAAATAATTCCAAAATTGACAGCCTTTGCTTTATAGCGCATATCTTTTGTAACCTGATCAATAGGGACATCAAAGACTTTTGATGCTGTTAGAGTATGCACATCTATACCTGATTTGAAAGCTTCTATTAAATGCTTATCTTTTGAAATATGAGCCAATAATCTCAATTCTATTTGAGAATAATCAGCAGATAAAATTAGATAGTTTTCTCTATCACGTGGCACAAAAGCATTTCTAATTTTGTTTCCCTCTTCTGTTCGTATCGGAATATTTTGCAAATTCGGATTAGAAGAAGACAACCTGCCCGTTGCTGTAATAGTCTGATTAAATGTGGTATGAATCCTGCAATCTATAGGATTTATAAGTCCGGGTAATGACTCAGTGTAAGTAGATCTTAATTTGGTATACTTTCTATATTGCAGAATCAATTCAGCAATTTTATATTCTGTTGCTAAATCTTCTAATACTTCAGCACTGGTTGAATATTTTTTACCCTTTTTCTTTTTAGTAGGCAGCTGCAATTTATCAAAAAGAATTTCTCCAACCTGACGAGGTGAATTAAGATTGAAACCTTCGCCAGCTAAAAGAAATATTTTTCTTTCAAGTTTTTTTACAGTAGCTTCCATATTTTCGGATAACTCTTTTAAATAACCCACATCAATTGATACCCCGACATATTCCATATCAGCCAAAACAATTGATAATGGCAATTCAATTTTAGATAAAAGCTCCAATTCTTTCTTATCAAGTTTACAATACCAAAATTCTGTCAAATCAACTATCGTAGCAACGACATCCACCCCGTAGTTATATACCCCCTCAGCAGAAGCATCCAGAATACCAATTTTTTTCTTTCTGCTTGCTTCAAAAGGACTATAATCAGTCATAATATGATTTATACGTTCAATAGCTTGCACATCTAAAGCATGATTCCTTGCAGGCTCATTAACATAGCTGGCTAGTAATACATCAAAAATAACTCCTGATAAATTTATTCCAAAAACTTTAAAAATATTATGCTCAATTTTCAAATCATATGTAATCTTTTTATAAGCCTCATTTTCAAGTAAAGGCTTTAATAATTTCATAACATATTCACAATCAAAATTTGAAGAGCTCTCGAAAGGAATATAAAAAGTTCTAGTTCTTAGCTTTTCGTCCTTTTTAATCTCCAAATCTTCATTGTATGACATACTTTCATTTAAAGCAAAGGTAATACCTCTAAGTTTAGGCTCAATTGGGCTTTTGGCTTCGCCGATAAATTTTACTGCAAAGACTTTGTGCTTTGAAAGTTCACTTACAAACTCTTGTAGCTGTTCTTTAGATTTTATTACTTTTTTATCATATTTTAATTCAAACTTATCTATCTCTGATTTTACAGCATCACTAAACAATCCCAATTGCTGCTGCTGAGGATTAGATGATGTAATCACAAAAGGCTGAGGTTCATTTTGTGATGATTTATCAAATGCTAGTAAAATCGTATTTATATTTCTTAAAAAGCTATAGAACTGCATTTTAGTCAAAAACTCTGTAACAGCCTTTACATCAGGCAGTTCAATACTGGTAAGAGAAAAATCAAAATCTATATCCAAATCTCTTACGATAGTAGCTAAATATTTACTAAGTTTTGCAATTTCTACACCACCACAAATTTTGTATCTGACTGCATTTTCTGGGATATTTTCACAATCTGCAAGAATATTTTCAAGGTTTTTATATTTATCTAACAACTTTTGCGCAGTTTTCTCACCAATCCCTTTAATACCTGGAATACAGTCAGAAGTATCCCCACGTAATGCCTTATAATCAACTACTTGATCAGGATATACCCCAAGTTTTTCAAAAATTTTGTCCCAATTATATTCGACTAATTCACCTTTTGTAGGTAAAATAACCTTAACACAACCATCTTTATCAACTAATTGAAAAGCATCTTGATCACCGGTTAATATAAGCACTTTATGTCCAAGCTCACAGGCCTTCTTAGAAATTGTACCAATTACATCATCAGCCTCAAAACCTTCTTTAGTATAAATAGGTATATTAAAAGCTTTTAAGCCTTCATAAATAAGATCCATTTGTATTTTCATAGGATCAGGCATACTTGAACGATTAGATTTATACTCAGGAAACTTTTCGACTCTGAAAGTTCTATGACTTACATCAAAGGCAACCGCTATCGCATCAGGACTCAAATTTTTGTTTTTTAATAAATCAAAAATAGACTTAAAGAAACCATATACAGCCCAGCTTGGAATACCATCAGTTGTTTTCATATTAGTTCTTTCAAGTGCATAATACTGTCTGAAAGCAAGAGCGTGACCATCTATTAAAATTAAAGTTTTTTTATTTTCCATAGAACAATTTTTTCACAAATATAGACATTTGACAAATATGTTAAGCATGATATTTATAAAAAAAGTGGGTTCAAATAGAACCCACTTTTTTATGCAATAATTTCGACATCGTCATCATCACCGTTTTTAGTTGGAAGCTTAATTAATTCAGCTTTATTTCTGTTCTTTACCATATCGGCAGTAATGACAAATTTATCAATATTAGCTTTTGTAGGAACATCATACATTACATCAAGCATAATTTCCTCGACAATAGATCTTAGTGCCCTTGCACCAGTGTTGCGCTTCAAAGCTTCTTGTGCAATCAAATCAACAGCTTCAGGCTCAAATTCTAAATCAACACCATCCATTTCCATTAAACATTTATATTGTTTAAGAATAGCATTTTTCGGTTCCGTCAAAATATTTTTCAAAGCTTTTTCATTCAACTGGTCAAGAACAGCATAAATAGGAACACGACCAATAAATTCAGGAATCAAACCGAACTTAACAAGGTCATCAGGCTGAAGTTTTTTCAATAACTTAACTGCATTAGCATCCTTATCTGCTTGTGACATAGGAGCTTTAGCTCCAAATCCGACAGTTGAGCCGTCATTTGTACGACGTTCAATAATTTTTTCCAGACCTACAAACGCACCACCTACTATAAATAGAATATTACTTGTATCAATTTCAATGAATTCTTGATGAGGATGTTTTCTACCCCCCTGAGGCGGAACATGGGCAACAGTACCTTCTATCATCTTCAAAAGTGCTTGTTGCACACCTTCACCTGATACATCTCTTGTAATAGATGTATTTTCTGATTTTCTTGAAATTTTATCTATTTCATCTATGTAGATAATGCCTCTCTCTGCTTTAGAGCTGTCAAAATCAGCATTTTGGTATAATCTCAGCAAAATATTTTCGACATCATCACCTACATAACCAGCTTCAGTTAAAGTAGTAGCATCAGCAACAGCAAACGGGACATCCAGCATTTTAGCCAAAGTCTGTGCCAATAATGTTTTACCGCTTCCTGTCGGTCCGACTAGCAGAATATTCGATTTTTGAATTTCTACATTATCTTTTAAATCAGTTGATTTGTTGTGTTTAAGTCTTTTGTAATGATTATATACAGCAACCGCAAGAACTTTTTTGGCATCATCTTGACCAATTATGTATTGATCTAAATATGCTTTAATTTCATGCGGTTTTGGAATAGGTTTTTCTTCTTTTTCTTCGACTTCAGAACCTTCTTTTTCTTTATTTTCGAAAAATTCTTCGTCAAGAATTTCATTACATAACTCTACACATTCATCGCAAATATATACCTCAGGACCAGCAATTAATTTTTTAACCTGATCTTGTGATTTACCGCAAAATGAACATTTTAATCTGCTATCGTCATGTTTAGGCATTTTATCTCCTTTTATTAGCCTTTAACACCATCGCGTGTAACTACTTTATCAATCATACCATATTCTAACGCTTCTGCCGGAGTCATAATATAATCTCTATCGGTATCTTTTTCAATTTTCTTCAATGATTGACCCGTATTATTTGCAAGTATTTCATTCAAAGTCTTTTTAATTCTTATGATTTCAGCAGCTTGAATTTCTATATCCGTAGCTTGACCTTGAGCTCCACCTAAAGGTTGGTGAATTAGAACTCTTGAATGAGGAAGAGCCATTCTTTTTCCTTTAGCACCTGCAGCCAAAAGGAAAGCTCCCATGGAAGCAGCCTGTCCCAAACAAATTGTAGAAACATCAGCTCTTATGTGTTGCATAGTATCATATATTGCAAGACCTGCCGTAACACTTCCACCGGGACTGTTAATATATAACATTATATCTTTCTCTGGATTTTCACTATCAAGCAACAGCAACTGAGCAACTATTAAATTTGCTACCATATCATCAATAGGAGTACCTAAAAAGATTATACGTTCTCTTAAAAGTCTTGAAAAAATATCAAAAGAACGTTCTCCTCTGCTTGATTGTTCTATTACCACAGGTACAAAGCTCATGATTTATTTTCCTTTCTTATTTCATTATAGTATTTATACTATTTGCTTTCTACTTTTTCTTTTTTAGGCTCAACAAATTTAACTGTATTTTTTTCCATCAAGAAATCTCTTACCTTATCATTAAGTGCTTGTTGAGACAAAGAAGCTAAAATTTCAGGATTTTTACCTAACTGCTTCATTAAATCAGCTTGATTCATACCATAAGCAGCTCCAAGCTGGCTAAATTTCTTTTGCAAATCTTGCGGTTCTAATTTTATGTTTTCAGTCTTAGCAATTTTATCGATTACTAAAGAATTTTTAATTCTGACCTTTGCATCTTCTTTAATTGTATTTGAAAGATTTTCAGCCCCCTGAGTCTTTTCTATTGATTCCCAATTCAGACCTTGAGCTTGAAGTCTTTGCTTGTATTCATTTGTTAAAGATTCTGCCTCTCTATCAATCATAGATTGAGGTATTTCAACATTAGCTGCATCAATAACTTTTGCAAATACTGCATTTTCAGAATTTTGTCTGTTACTGTTTTCTTTTTGATTATCCAAATATTTTTGAATATCTGCTTTCAATTCATCTACCGTTTTGAAAGGTCCTACTTTTTGAGCAAAAGCATCATTCAACTCAGGAACTTTTCTTTCTTTTATTTCATTAAGTTTAATTTTGAAAACTGCAGGCTGTCCTTTTAATTTCTCATCATGGTACTCAGCAGGGAAAGTGACATTGATATCAAACTCATCACCTACATTTTTACCTACGATTTGCTCTGCAAATCCTGGAATGAAGTTTGAGTGTCCCAAATCGAGCGGATAATTTTTGGCATCACCACCAACGATTTTTTCACCATTTGCAGTCCCTTCAAAATCAATAACTGCAATATCTGTATCTTTTGCAGCTCTATCCACCACAAGCTCTTGAGTTGCATATTGATTTAATACATTCTGCAGGGCTTTATCAAATGCATCATCTGGAATTTTTGCACTTTCAACTTCTACATTTAAATTTTTATATTCGCCCAATATAACTTCAGGTCTGGTTTCAACTTTTACCTCAGCTGTTAGATCTTGCCCAACAGTAAAATCAAACTTTGTAATATAAGGCTGTGTAATCACATCAAGATTATTTTCTTTGACTGCTTCAGCAATAGCTTTCGGCATTATAGAATCCATTGCTTCATGTTTAATTCTTTCTGTTCCTACATGTCTTTCTACAACTGCTCTTGGGGCTTTTCCTTTTCTAAATCCATCGACATTAACATACTGAGCTATTCTTCTAACTGCTTCTTCATAAGCCTTTGCTGCATCTTTTGCAGGAATTGTGATATCTATTTTATAGATATTATCATTTTCTTTTTCTACTGTAAATTTCATATTTTTCCCTTTTACTGTTTTGTATCATATCTTATTGAATTATAGCGCAAAAAAGTTTTTGTGCAAGTCCACCATTAATAGTAAATATTAGTTAAATAATAGTTTTTGCCAACTTGCCAATTACAAAATTATGTGATAGTTTTATCTGTATGGTTAGACTTATTAACAAAGACAATGCAAAATACTTAGCAATGGCTCTAAATATAGTGTTAAAAACGCAAGAGATTTTTACGCAAATAAAAAGCATTGATCATCCTGAAATAGGTCCTTGTATTTATGCTATGTGGCATGGAAACCAATTCTGCGTATATGGGATCCCCAATAGAGGTAAAGTTAATGTTTTAGTAAGCACCTCAATTGACGGTGATATTATTACTCATTGTGCAAATAATTTAGGATTAAGAACCGTGAGAGGCTCAACTGCAAGAAAAGGGGCTGTTGGCGGAACAATGCAAATTTTAGACCGAATAAAAAAAGGGGAGTCTGCCGCAATTATGGTTGACGGGCCTAAAGGTCCTGCTGGAAAAGTAAAAGGCGGAATAATAAAAATTGCACAGATGGCTAATGTACCTATTGTTCCGGTTCACTGGTATTCTCCACAGTTTAACTTCATAAAAATACCGAGCTGGGACAGTATGAGAACACCTATATTCTTTACCAGAATTATTAATATTTACGGTACACCTATTTACATTCCGCCCAATATTGATGCAGAACAAGAGCAAATTTACAAGGATAAAATAAGGCAGTCCTTATGCAATTTAGAAGCAAAGGCACCAGAAATATATAAAGAGGTAAAAAAAGAGATACCATGGAAATTAAATCTGAACTTAAATTATCCGCGCTACAAATGAATGCGGTAACAGGAAATGTACAAGCTAATATTGAAAAAGTAAACAAACTAATAGAGCAAAATCTTGAAAAAGATACTGACGTTTTAGTACTCCCAGAAGTATGGACAGTTGGCTGGTGTTGTGAAGAATTTACAAAAAGTGCGCAATCCTTAAAAGACAGCTCTGTAATTTCGTTCTTATCAAAAGTTGCAGAAAAATACAACATGTATGTAATAGGCGGAAGTTTTATAAGAAAGGCAGATGACGGGAAATTATATAACAGCTGTCCTGTATTTGATAGAAAAGGTCAATTAATAGCACTTTATGATAAAAATCATCTTTATTCATATTGTGGATGCACAGAAAGTGAGTATATTACTCCTGGAGGAAATGGGGTTATTGTTGATATTGACGGAATAAAAACGGGACTTACAATATGTTATGATATCAGATTTCCTGAATTATACAGAGAATACAGAAAACAAGGAGTCCAATTATTTATTAATGCAGCAGCCTGGGGAGTAGGAAAACCTATTCCTTGGGAAGTACTCTCCAAAGCAAGAGCGATTGAAAACCAAGCTTTTATGGTCGCTCTAACTCAATGCGGACCTATTGATATTGCTAACTGGAATATCGGACATTCAAGAATAATTGACTATCTTGGGGAAACTATAGCTGAAATAAAATCTCAAAAAGAAGGGTTTATGGTAAGTACAATTACATTTGAGGAAATGGAAAAATATCGTAAAGAATGCCCTATTTTAAATGATATAAAAGACAAATACGAGGTAAAAGTTTATGAAAAAGCTTTTAATAACGATAGCTGTAATACTGACAGGGCTTGTATCTAACGCTGCCATAGATGACATCAACACAGCTATATCTGAATCTGAAATTCATAAAGATGCTATTTCTATATCCATAAAAAATGCTAATAGCGGGGATATATTATATGAGCTTAACTCTAATAAACCTATTCCCCCCGCTTCGACTCAAAAAATTATAACAACAACTGTTGCATATGATACACTTGGTGAAAATTTTGAATTTACAACTTCACTGTATAAAACAATAAATAATGAACTTCAGCTTAAACTAAGCGGGGATCCTCAATTAACTAAGGGAGATCTTGCAAATTTAATTAAGGCTGCAAAAAATAAAAATATAGTTACTCCAAAAGCTTTTTATATTGATGATTTTGTTATGGATAGCAACGAATGGGGCGAAGGATGGCAATGGGATGATGATTTAAATCCTCTAATGCCCAAATTCAGTTCTTATAATCTTGACAAAAACCTTTTGACAATAATTATCGATCCGGCATCACAAAAAGGAGCTCCGGGAATAATTAAGCAAACGACTTTTTATCCTGTAACTTTTATGAATCTTACAACAACAGGAAAAGAGAACTCTCTAAGTATTTCAAGAAACAATCATATATCACCTGATGTAATTACTGTAGAAGGTGAAATAGATAGTAGAACAACTTATAATTTTCCTGTAAACTCCCCAAAAAGATACTTTCTAATTAAGCTTGATGAGGCTATTAGAGATGCCAAAATAGAATTTTATGATAATTTTGTACAGAGAAAGACCCCTGCAAATAACATTTACCTTGTAAGTGAAATTAAACACCCGATTAAAAATGTATTATCCGATATTTTAAAAAACAGTAATAATATGGCTGCTGAGACTTTATTTAAAGTTGCTGGCGGAAAATTTGTAAATAATACTGGAGCCATGAAGAATTCATTAAAAATGTTTGATGAATATTGTAAAAAGAATAATTTGCGAAATGAAAATATAAAAATAGTAGATGGAAGCGGAGTGTCCAAAAACAATCTAATGACTGCAGATTTTATGACTGATTTTTTAGTATTACAAACTAAAAGAAATGATTTTGAAGATTATATAAGCTTATACCCGACCGCAGGAGAAGGTACTTTAGAAAACAGAATGCTTTATTTTAAAGATATTATCTTTGCCAAAACTGGAACATTGACTGATATTAGCTCAATTTGCGGTTACATAAAAACAAGAAACGGTAATTTAGTAGCTTTTGATATCATGATTTCTGACCCAAAATCAAGTTCTTCTGCCAAAAAGACGACAGAAGAACAGATAATCAGAGCAATTTACAATAAATATTAATAAGCTTACTTATGCAACACTTGATTTATTTAACGCATACACTCCAGCTATCACACCTAAAATACCAGATAGTATGCCACCCATAAGCGCTGAGTAAGTTCTTGATTTTGGGATATATTTTTTGATTAAAGAATAATCTTTATTAAGATGTTCATTCTTTGACAAAGAGGCAAGTTTTTCATACATAACATTTGCTCGGTTAGAAATAGCTCTTCTTACTTTATCCCATTGAGCACTTATTGCTTTACCTTTATCCGGAAGTGCTAAAATAGCTTCTTCTCTTGCTGCTCTAAAAGAAGCTCTTGCGTTCTTATATAAACGCAATGGATTTTCGATTGCTAATTGTGCATCTGCAAAATTTCTGCTTGCAGCTTTTAGTTCTAAATGCGCTTTTACATCATTCGGCTTTTTAAGAACAAGATTTTGAGCTTCTTCTAATGCATTTTTCAGTCTCATAAATTTAGTATCATCAAGAGCTTTTAAATAACGTTTTTTAGCAATTTCTACGTCTGAAATAAATTTGTCATTCACGTTAACTTGAGAGACCATATCATGCCAGAGTTTGGCATTTGGAATGATATCTTCTTTCAAAATCTTATTTCCAGAAGAACGATAAATATGAGCAGCATCATTCAAACTTTTTAAAGATTTTCTTTCACCTTCTGTTGACCTTTTCATAACTGAAGACGAAAAATGTTTCTCAAAAGAATCATCATCCTGCATCAAAAGTCGATCTAAAGAATATTTCTGCGGCGCAAGCACATACCCGGCTCCTAGACCCAAAACCGCAGATCCCGCACCCGTAATTGACGGAGAGATAGTAATTGAATTTTCACCCATACTGACACTCCTATATCCTAAATAACTCAAATAAAACACAAAAAGAACTCTGTCACATTATTACTCATAAATATTTTTTTTGTTGACTTTTATGAAAAATTTTTACAACTTGTAACAATTGTAAAAAACTGTAAAATTGTGGTATATATAAGATATAGGAGAGTCAAATTATATGGATCCATTAGTCAGTATAGTAACACCAACATTGAATATAGTTGAAAACGGGCAAGCTGATGCGTTTAACCTTTTGGTATCTTTACTTGAATTGCAAACATACCCGAGAATTGAACATATTGTAATAGATGGAGCTTCAACTGATGAGACTGTTGAACTTTTAAAAGATTACAAAAATAAAGGATATATAAACTTTTATTCAGAAAAAGATACAGGTAAGTACCATGCTCTTAATAAAGGTATAATGAGAGCTAAGGGGAAATATATTGCTTTTATAAGCTGTGATGATTTTTATCATGACATAATGGCTATAGGCTCTGCTGTTGAAACTTTGGAATCCCAAAAAGCAGACTTTATCTTTTCCCCTGCTTATTGCAGACATATTGAAAATTATACTTTTTTGTTTATGCCGGCTATGTATAATACATTTCAAGTAATGCCTTGTGCAAGGCAAGCAATGATTTTCAAACGTTCAATGCTTGAAGAAGAAAGGTATTTTGATGAAAAATTTAAGTTAATGTCTGACCTGGATCTTATGATAAGAATTTTAATGAAAAGACGAAGAGGTGTTTATTTCAACACAAACTATACCACCTACAGAATGTCTGAAAAGTCATATGCTAATGAAGAACAATGCTTAAATGAATTAAAACTAATTTATAGAAAGAATTTTAAAAATTTATGTCCTCTTGATGATGAAACGCTTGAATCAATGGCAAGATATTCTGATTTTCCACAACCACTTTTAGAAAAATTATCAGAATATTTTTCACCTGATGATAAAGAGTTATTCTTTGAACGCTGTGAACAGATGAAACAAATCCGAATGGGTGGCTAAAATTTAGCCAAAAGTTTTGAATGTAGATTCTGTATTTTTTTCAATAACTTTTTCTACAGCATCCATTTCTGTTTGTATCGCACTTTGTTCTGTATCAAGTTGTTTTAATCTTAGTTCAAGATTTTTATCTTGTGCCTGAACTATTTCTATTTTTGCATTTATATCTTGAATTGCTTGATCATATAGGTATTTTTCATGTTCATATTCATTCATTGCATCATTGTATGCATCTTGGTCTGTCATAGTATTAGTAGTTAATGCATATTCAGTATAAGTTCCAGTACCATCATTGTTTGGTATATGAATTGAAATAAATCTTCCTGAAGAATCTCTTTCAACACGACAACCACCAACTGCTTTAATTTCTTCTGTTTTGGTATCGCTTCCGATTGTGTAGCAGTTTATATTAGTTAAAATATTTCCGTTTTCGTCAGTATTATTAGCATTTTTTTCAATATCTGATTTCTTGTAGAAATATGGTTTTTCTTGTCCTGAAGTTGTATCAGTAACATATCTTATATACCATTCATCTGTTCCATATTTGTCATTTAATTGTTTTATCCAAGCTTGTTCTTCAGCTTGTTTTTTAGTTCTTTCAGAATCATTTTCAACTGAAGGATCTTCGGTACCTAAAATTCTTAAAACTGTAGCTCCAACATAATAGTTGCCGTTTTGTACATTAATAACACTTGTAGATGCTGCGACTGGCACGTAATCATCTTGCCATTTTGAAAGATAACTGATTGTGTAATTTCCATTTGGTTGGGCAATCATTGCAGTTATTTCATTAGTTAAAGCACCATCTTCGAATGTGTAAACTGTTTGGGTATATTCATCAACAGATGGCGGAGTAGGAACAGACATACCCAACAAGTCATTATAATAGTTTGCAGACTGATTAGACAATGATGTGCGTTGTTGGTTAATCTGCTGACCTTCAAACTCAACATTAGTCTTGCGGGCTGTCAAACCTAAAAATCTAGCTTGTGACGCTGCCATTCCCATGACTGTCTGTTTCCTTTCCGTTAGTAACACTATTCTGTGCTACGGCAAAGAGATAACAAAACTTTAATTTTATAAGTATTTTTATTAAGAAATTTTAACAATTAGCTCTACTAAGCAAAAGTCCACCATTTCCAATCTGGTTCTGCTTCTGTATAACTGTCGCTGTTGTATAAACTATCAATATGATTTTCAATAACAGTTTTTTCTTGATCTCCATTTACGGCAGTTGTCATGTTTCCTCTATCAAAAATATCCCCGCCAATACTGTCTACATAGTCAGCATCAGTTTGATAAGCAGAATATTCTCCCCACATAGTATATGTTAAATAATAAAATCTTGCTAATTTTTCATCTGAAAAATTAATAGACTGCCCCTCTGCAGGATTATACTCACCTCTATCAATAGCTTCCTGAATTAGTCGATTTATATTTGAAGAGTAATAACGGTAATCACTTTCATTTAAAGCACCTTTTGCATACATTGTATCCAGTTGTTCCTGACTTACTGTAAGGATATAACCATCCTCAGAAAAGTGTGTATTCTGATAAGCAGTAGCATGTGTAAGTTCATGTACCAATGTATCAACCAATTCATACCAAGTACTATTCAAATAATAATCTTCATCCAAAGTAAGACCGCCGTCAAAATCGGCAGTATCATAATCTGAGACAAAAACAGATACATTCATACCATTATATTCAAATTGTAGACACATAGAAGAATAAGCACCTAAAGTATAAGACCCACCTGTTCCTCCTTCAGGATTTAGTTTTGCAAAAGCAATTTGTCCTACATGAATATCATTATGAGTATCAGTACCTGACAATAATCTATCCAAAGCCTCTATTTGCGCATCCATTCCTCTTGCAACTAAATATTCTCTTGTTTTTTCAATAGCAAATTCCAATTTGCCTTGAGGATCTAATGATTGATACTCTGCTTCCAGTTGATTTGCATACACTTCTACTTTTGATTGATAAGCAGAAGTTGAAGTACCTATTTCTTCTCCAATTAATTGCTTTATTTCATCAACAGATAATACATCATCAGAATTTTTATCTAAAACATCAAAAATTCTATTTAAAGAACCAAAGAAATCATAATTTGCATCTTCCCAATTATCATCTTGTGTAAATTTAATTAGCTGTACTCTAGTAAGACCAGTTTCTTTTGAAATTGTAGGATCTTGCTCATGCATCCAGTCAAACATACTTTCTACATCATCAAATTCATCAATAAACGAAGGCTTTGGCTCATCAGGCTCATCAGGTTCTTCTGGGTCAGTACCCGGATCTGTAGGATCTGTTGGATCTGTTTCTTCTGACTTGAAATGCAGATCATATATAATTTGCTTAATATCTGCAATTTTAGAAGGTGACATATCTTCAATTGATACAGCAAATTTTTTCTCTGTGACGATATCTGATGGAAGACTGCCTAGTATTTCATCACTTGAATTATTTAGAACCTGAGGAATCACATAATCAACATGTCCAAAATTTTCAACCAATGATACATCAAGTTTACCTAAAACTGTTCTTGAAGTGGAATTATTTTTTGCAACTTCATCAGCAATAGAATACACTGTAGCTTGAGTATTCTTAGCCAACATCTCTTCAACAATACTTTCTGCATCAGTTTTTGATTCTGCTGTAGACTGTATACTTGAAATATTTACAGATGAAGTACTTTGCTGTTTTTTAGCAACTATCTGCAAAAACTGTTGATTTGTAATTTCCATACCATATCCTTATTTTTATCGTCTTTAATGTATTTATTCGGCTCAGAATTCTAATAACTTTAGAAAATAATCATCTTCCCTTTACAAAAATTTACACCGTAAAATTTGTTACAAGTTGGTCATAAATTTGCAAAATAAATATTTGATGTAATATAATTTACTTATTAGAATATTAATTAGGTTATGAATAAAGGATATGCGATGAGCCAACAAAAAATAGCTGTTATCGGATGCGGAATGTGGGGAAGAAATATTGTCAGAAACTTCTATAACCTAAATGTTTTAGATACCGTATGCGATATTGATGAAGAAAATTTAAAAAAAGTACAGGAACAATATCCTGGAGTTAAAGTATCAAGAGATTTTAATGAGATCTTACATAACAAAGATATTACTGCTGTTGCAGTAGTAACCCCTAGTCATACTCATTATAAGCTTGTGAAATCAATGCTTGAAGCGGGTAAAAATGTGTATGTTGAAAAACCTATTTCGACAGTAGCTCAAGAAGCAAGAGACCTTTCAGAACTTGCACATTCAAAAGGCTTGGTATTAATGGTAGGACATCTTCTTTTATATCATCCTGCCGTAAACAGATTAAAAATGCTCGTAGAAGAAGGTGCTTTAGGAGATATTGTATACGCACAAAGTGATAGATTAAATGTTAATTTCCACAAAAATGACAGAAGTGTAATGTGGGACTTGGCACCTCATGATGTCTCAATGATAAGCTATGTCACAGGCAAAACTCCTCTTAGAGTAATTTCTGCAATCGGTTGTTCATCTGACAGAAATGAAATTATGGATATTACCCATATTGGAATTAAGTTTGAAGATGGCGTCATAGGGCATATTTCAGACAGTTGGATTACACCAAGAAAACATGTAACATTACTTGTAAGAGGCACTAAAGCTACAGCAATTCTTGATGATACCGTGCCAGAAAATAAATTGGTTGTATATGATAACTTTGAACAGAATGCAACCAAAAATATAACAACACCAGATGTACTTGAAATTGAGCCTTTAAAACTTGAATGTCAGCATTTTATAAGTTGTTGCGAAACAGGCAAAAAAGCACGTTCTGACGGTGATAACGGATTCATGGTAACTCAAATATTAGAGGAAGCTGAAAAAATTATGCTCGGCGAAAGAGTTAAAAAACTTGACGAAGTTAATTTTGCACTTTCAAGGATGAAAAAGTAAAAGGGATAGATTATGGCAAATTTTATTTCACTATTGAGAATTTTTATAGCATTTTTTGCAATATTATTTTTATTTATACCAACAACCTGGGCTGGTGTAAGCGCAATTATATTAACTATAATTGCTTTTGCAATGGACGGATTAGACGGATACATTGCAAGAAAATTCAACGAAGCATCTGATTTAGGTTCAGTTTTAGATATTATGGGTGATAGAATAGTAGAAATGTCATATTGGATAGCATTTTCAACATTAGGATGGATCTGGGTAATATTTCCGCTTATTTGTGTCACAAGAGCTTTCGTCACTGACAGCATAAGAAGTGTCGCATTGGCTCAAGGATATACTGCATTTGGTGAAAAATCAATGCAATCTAGCAAAATAGGAACTTTTATCTGCGCTTCTAAATTTATGAGAATTGCATATGCAGTTGCAAAAGTTATGGCATTTATCATAATAATAGCTGCACACATACCAGGATATGAAGCTTATCCTGCAACGGAAGTTTTAGAGACAATAGGCCTTTGGCTTGCTTCTTTTGCGCTTATATTCTGTGTAGTAAGAGGCTTACCTGTTGTTATCGAAAGCAAAAAATTATTTGAGAAAAAATAATGACTAAATTAAACATAGTTTTGTACGAACCTGAAATTCCGCAAAATACAGGAAATATTGCAAGGCTTTGTGCCTGCACAGGAGCATCGCTTTATCTTGTGGGTAAGCTCGGTTTTTCCCTCTCAAGCAAATATACCAAAAGAGCAGGACTAGATTACTGGGACAGTGTTGATTTGCATAAAATTGACTCTATGGAGCAGTTGTTTAACGAAAATAAAGATGCTACATTTTATTATCTGACTACAAAAACTAATCGCAAATATACTGATATTAAGTTTAAAGATGGAGATTTTATAGTGTTTGGTCCTGAGACAAGAGGACTGCCTGATATTTATGTAAAAGACAAGAATGCTCTTACAATTCCGATGAAAGAGGGTCAACGAAGTCTTAATCTTTCAAATTCAGTAGCAATAGTAGCATATGAGGTAATAAGGCAAAATGGATTATGAACTGCCACTAAGGAGCGAGAACTCTAATAAAGGTACTTTTGGAAGAGTATTAAATATAGCAGGTTCTGACTATATGCCAGGAGCTGCATATTTATCAAGTGTTTCGGCACTCAGCGCAGGTTGCGGATACGTATTTTTAGCGACCGAAGAACGCGTTATTAATTCCGTTTCTGCTCAGACTCAAAATATTGTATTTGCACCATTATCTAATATTGAACAATTATTAAAAAACACAGATGTTTTATTAATCGGTTGTGGAATTTCCACATCTAAAAAAGCAGAGAATATTTTTAAAGAGACTTTAAAAAATGTTCCTCTAATACCTGTAATTATTGATGCTGATGGATTAAATATCCTATCTAAATGGAAAAATCCAACTTTAGCGCAAAAGTTGATACTTACTCCACATGTAAAAGAAGCTTCAAGATTATTAGGAATACCCGTTGATAAAATTGTATCAGATATGGAATATTATGCAAAAGAAATTTCTAAAAAATACAACTGTACAACTGTTTTAAAATCAAGTACAACGGTTGTATGCTCAAAAGATTTTGAAATTTATATAAATGAAAAGCAAAACAGCGCATTAGCAAAAGCAGGCAGTGGAGATGTTTTAGCAGGAATTATTGCAGGACTTACGGCACAAGGACTTGATGAATTTAATGCAGCAAAAACAGGTGTATATCTTCACAGTCTTGCCGGAGAATACGCAAAAAATGACCTGACTGAATTTGCTGTTATGGCAAATGATCAAATCAGGTACATTTCTCATGCTTTTAAAAAATTGTTAAATTAATAAATTAACCAAAGAAACTAAATTCAGGTACTTCAACTTTTGTTTCTACTGCTTTTGCAGCCTTTTCTGCTTCTACACGAGCAAGTGATTTATTTAGTTCCTCAGTAGATATATTTTTTTTACTAGCAAGTAAAGACGCAACACGTCCTGCTAAAGTATCTTTATCTTGAGCAAATTGAGCATTACGTAGTAATCTTTCTGCTTTTGTTGCATTAACTGTGCCTTCAAGATTTGAAGATGCTGATACATATGCCTCTTCAGCATTTTTCATAACTGATTTTGCAACTTTTGCGCCAACTCCTGCAAAAGACACATTTTGGATTCCTTGAATCATCTTTTTCTCCTTTATTTTTTTTAATTTAACAGGGGTAACATATTATTCTATAATTACATATAAACCTAAAAATAAAAAAATTGCTACTCTTGTTTTTATTAGTTTACAAATATTAATATAATATAAAGTAAATTAATTAACAATTAGTCACTTTACCTAATACTACTCGTTTTCTTGCACCGGTACAATCAGGAAGATTATTCGGTATACCATAATAGGCACAATACCCTAAAAGAGCAAAAGCCATAACCTCTTTAAAATTATTGGAAATCCCGTAATTTTCATGCGTTTTCAAATCAATATGCTTTGGAAGATAATGACGCAAATACTTCATTAAAGCTAAATTATAAGCACCACCGCCGCCTATTATAACCTCATTAATATCAACAGAAGGATATACAAATCTTTCATAAGCCTGAGCAATTGATTTTGCAGTAAGCGCAGTTAATGTAGCAACAACATCCTTTGGTTCATGAGGGCCAAATCTAAGTGCATTTTCTGTATAATCTTTTGAAAAATATTCTCTGCCAGTTGTTTTAGGAGGATTTTTAAAATAATACTCGTCCTGCAACAAACACTCAAGCCAGCTTTCAGAAATTGTTCCTGAATTGGCAACTTCGCCATTTTCGTCATATGCCATGCCATAAAACTTCTGCATACAATAATCTATCATCATATTACCTGGACCAGTATCAAATCCAAATGTTGCATTGTCTTTTGATACTACAGTAACATTTGATATGCCACCAATGTTTTGTATACAAAAATTTCTTTTCAAAGGCTTAAACCATTTTTCATCTGCGAAACAAACTAAAGGAGCCCCCTCTCCACCATTTGCGATATCAGCCTCTCTGAAATTAGAAATAGTCATACATCCTGTCTCTTGCGCTATGACTGAGCTTTCTCCAATTTGAAGGGTACTTTTAAGTGATATACCGTCTAGTCTTTCATCAAATGGGAAATGATAAATAGTCTGCCCATGACTTGAAATAAAATCTGGTCTGCCATGCTCAGATATAATTAAATTACATGCATCTGCAAAACATTTGCCCACTGCAAAATTCATCTGACAAATATCCTTAACAGATGCGCTTCCATTAAATAACTGGAACAATTTTGACTGAATATGTGCAGGGTATTTATAATTAATTGCATGAATAAGTTTACAGCTTAAATCAGGATTAACAACACAAAGACCGGCATCTATACTATCACAAGATGTACCGGACATTAAAGCTATAATTTTTTTTGATTCAAGTTCATGCATATAATACTTATTTTACAAAACAGTCAATATAATAACAATAAACTTACACTATGTTACATAATTTGTAACAAACAAATCCCCAAATTTCCTCTCTAAACCTAATTCTTTTTACATACCTGAAAAAACAAATATCCCTAATCTCTTTACTATCACCTCATCAGGACTTTTGCCATCACCTCTTTTTCTAAACTGTCCTTTGCTTAATACTTTTTGCTTATTTAAAAGCATCCTCCGATTATCATTTCTGATAGCCATAATTATTAAATTTTCATTTTGTAAACAAATTCTGTCTACAGTTAATAATGTAACTTTAAGTTAAAAGTTTGACAAGCAAAAAAAAATTAATTAATTTTTACAATCGACCATGCCCCTTAGTTTTATAGGTAAAAATTCAAGTTCTTAAATCTTAATGAAGAAAATTTAATGAAATTACGTAAAGTTTTGCCTAATTTTTGATTGACAAAACAAAATTAGAAAGTGCATTTTTTTTATAGTAAAATCATGCTGTTGGATAGAATAGTTTGTATAATATACTGAACAATAATACAAAAAGCTTTGGTAACTTATAATGAAAGAATTCATAAGAAATAATAAAATTACTTATAACTTAATGTCTTTTACTGCATTTAAGTCACTTATAATATTTTCAATGCTACTGGAAGGTCCTTGTTCTTATGACGATATAATAAATTATTTTGAAAACCATGAGTTTTTAAGGGAAAAAATTTCAATAGACACAATAAGAGTCTACATAAATTCTCTAAAAAGAGCAGGTTGTAATATAACTAAAACTAAAAGGGTTGATGGCGGAAAATTTGTACTTTTATCTCATCCTCTGGAACTTACAATAAATAACGACCAAATAAAAATCATTTCAAAAATATATAAAACAATTTCTAAAACAGTAGAAATTGAAGAACTAATTTTATTAGAAAAATTTCTTAGAAAAATTGGCAAAAACACAAAAAACAATGAATTTCGTCAAACATTGGATAAAATATCATTATTGTCAGGTCTTGATACAGATTTGCTTGATGAACTAATGAACTGCTGCAAGTCTAAAAAACAAATAATATTAAAATATAATTCTCCACATTCGGGTCATACGGATATGGAAATTATTTGTGACAAACTGGGATTTGAAAACGGAAAACTATATATATACGGTACAAGCCTTGACTACAGCCAGGCAGTATATTTGCTTGTAAATCGTATTATTAAAATAAAGGAAATAAATCTAAACAAGACTAAGAACATAAAAATTAAAGAAATCAAAGTAAAATTTGAACTAAAAGCAGATATTCAAGAAGTACAACTAAAAGAAAATGAAAAGCTTATCAGCATACACAACAACAAAATTATACTAGAAGCAAAATCTTCAAATAAATTTGCACTAAAACAAAGAATACTATCATTCGGAAGTCAATGTAAAGTCATTGAGCCAGAAATCTTTAAAAAAGAAATCATATCTACACTACAAAAAATGAGAGCAGAGTATTAATATGAAAAAAATCGGTGAAAAATACAATGAAGCTTGTATAAAAATTTTTAAAATGCTTTGTATGTTATCTAAAGGTCCTACTGAATACAAAGATATTATTGAAATTTTTACCGATGATACATCTTCAGATTCCGCTGTTCCAGTACAGCTGAATAAATACCTAAACACCCTTAAAATTTTCGGATTAAATATTACAAAAAACAAAAGTACTTATCGTCTACAAAATTCTCTATTTACTCTTGATCTAAGCAAAGAAGATTTAAAGATTTTACAGCTGCTAAAAAGTTCAGGGGAAATTTTGGTAAACAGTAGACAAAAAGAAACTTTTGAAAGTTTAATGGAAAATATTGAAACAAGACTTTCAAATATATCAAAGGAAATATTAGAAAACACAAGTGATGAAAACAATATAAAAAGAAGCGAATACTTTTTAAAATATAGAGATTTAATAGCAAAATGCGAAATATACTGCTATGAAAATCAAAAACTTGAAGTAAGTTTTTTGCATGAGAATAAAGAATACAAAGTAATTTGTAATCCCCGAGAAATAACTTATATAAACACAAAAGCATATCTTTCTGTATTTAATCATCTAAGCAGACAAATTTTCAATGTTCCAGTTGATGAAATTTTATCAATCAAACAAATGCCCTTAATTTCAAAAGGAAAAGAAATTTCACTGACAGTTGTCTATAAAATAAGAAATAACCTAGCTAAAGCCTATCGTTTAAAAGAATGGGAAAGCTGTGACGGCAAATATGATGAAGACGGCTGGCTTACAATAATCAATCATAATGAAGACTTTGATGTCTTAACCAAAAGACTAATGCGATATGACTATAACTGTAAAGTCATATCCCCAAAAAGTTTCAAAGAACGCATGATAAATACCATAGACGAAACTTTAAAAAATTACGAATAAATAAAAATTAACAAAAAAAGAATATAAAATATGCCTGTGCTAGAATTAAAAAATGAGCACACAACAATATGTACCTCTACATTTACATAGTGAATATTCTTTACTTGACGGAGCTATACGAGTAAAACAACTCTGCGAATTTGCTAAAGAAAATAACATGCCAGCAGTTGCAATAACAGACCATGGAGTTATGTATTCTGCAATAGAATTTTACAGAACAGCCAAAGAAATGGGAGTAAAATCAATTATCGGCTGTGAATTTTATGTCCATGACGGTGATATACACGAAAAAAATGCAACTCATAACCCTTTGTATCACTTAGTATTGCTTGCAAAAGATAAAGACGGATATATGAATCTGGTAAAACTTGTATCTATTGCGCACTGTGAGGGAATGTATTATAAACCGAGAGTAAATTTTGATCTTATAAAACAATACTCAAAAGGCTTGATATGCTGCTCAGCCTGTCTTGGTGGAGAAGTCTTACAAAATCTTCTAAAACAGGATTATGAAGGTGCAAAAAGCTGTGCTAAAAAATACAAAGATTTATTTGGTGATGATTACTACATAGAACTGCAAGACCATGGGCTGGACGAGCAAAAAAGGACTAACCCTGATTTGATCAAACTCGCAAAAGAGCTCGATATAAAAATGATTATCACAAACGACTCCCATTATTTAAAAAAAGAAGATGCAGACTGGCACGATACTCTTTTATGTCTGCAAACTAACGCACTAAAACATGAAGAAAACAGGTTCCATTTTCCAAATAACGAATTCTACGTAAAAACAGCCGAAGAACTTCGTGACGCATTTAAATGGATGGACAGAGAAACATTTGATGAATGTATAAAAAACACTGTGGATATTGCTGAAAAATGCCACCTAATTCTTGAAATGGGTAAAAGCCCGCTTCCTCATTACGAAGTTCCTCCAGGATACACAGTTGAAAGCTACCTTGATTATATAGTGCATCAAGGCTTAAAAGAACGCTATGGAGAAATTCCTAAAGAAATCGAAGAGCGCGTAAGATATGAGCTTGGAATTATAGAGCAAATGGGATTTTCAGCATACTTTTTAATCACTTGGGATTTTGTACACTTTGCCAAAACCCACGGAATTCCAGTAGGTCCTGGAAGAGGCTCCGCAGCAGGCTCAGTTGTAGCATATGCGCTTAAGATTACGGAACTTGACCCGATAAGGCACCACTTATTATTTGAAAGATTTTTAAACCCTGAAAGATATTCAATGCCCGATGTCGATATCGACTTTTGTATCGAACGCAGAGGAGAAGTTATAGATTATGTATCTAAAAAATACGGCGAGGACAAAGTTTGTCAAATTATAACATTTGGTACATATGCAGCAAAAGCTGCAATGAAAGGGGTAGCAAGAGTATTGGACATACCTTACGCTAAAAGTAACCAGTTAGCATCACTTATACCGAATGAACCTAAAACACATATAGATGATGCTCTACAACCGGGCATGGAATTAAAAAAACTATATGATGAAGATCCCGAAGTTAAAAAGCTTGTTGATATGTCAAAAGCTCTCGAAGGCATCAAAAATAACACAGGTACCCACGCAGCAGGGGTGATTATTGCACACAAACCCCTTAACGAAATCGTACCTGTGCAACCATCAAAAGACGGCATTATCGTAACCGAATACCCGATGGCTGATTTGGAAAAACTCGGACTTTTGAAAATGGACTTTTTGGGGTTAAGAAACCTCACAATGATTCATAAAACAATGAAACTTATCAAAAAACGTCAGGGAGTCGAATTTGATATAGACCGAATTCCTCTTGATGATAAGCCGACATATGATATGCTGATTCAAGGTGATACTGACGGCGTATTTCAGTTGGAATCTTCAGGGATGAAGAAATTGGTTAAAGATTTAAGACCTGACGTATTTGAAGATTTAGGTGCCTTAGTTGCATTATTCCGTCCGGGCCCATTAGAATCAGGCATGGTTCAGGACTTCGTTGAACGCAAGCATGGACGCCAGGAAATTAAATATGCTCATCCGCTATTGGAACCTGTATTAAAAGATACTTACGGAACGATTGTATATCAAGAGCAGATTATGCAGGTATTTCAAGTGCTTGCAGACTATACCCTCGGTCAAGCCGATATGGTTCGAAGAATGATGGGTAAGAAAAAACTTGATGAAATGGCACAACAAAAAGGCAAATTCATCGAAGGAGCCGCTCGTCATGGTATGGAATCAAAAGATGCGGCAGCTCTGTTTGAACAGATTGAAAAATTTGCCTCATACTGCTTCAACAGATCTCACTCAGCAGCTTATGCTTTTGTAGCATATCAAACAGCTTATTTAAAATGTCATTATCCTGTTGAATATCTTGCCTCCCTTTTAACTTCAGTTTCAGGAGATCAGGACAAAACTCAATTATACATAGAAGAAGCACTTAAAAAGGGTATAAAAGTTATGCCTCCTGATATTAATAAATCTTATGCTGAATTTACTCCTGACGGAAATGATATCAGATTCGGACTGGCCTCAATAAAGCAAGTAGGAGAAGCGGTTGTTGAAGCAATTATTGAAGAAAGAGATAAAAACGGAGAATTTAAATCAATTTATGACTACTGCAAACGACTTGATTCAAAATGCAGTAATAAAAAGACATTGGAAGGTCTTATAAAAGCAGGTGCTTTTTCTAATATTGAAAAGAGTCGAAAACAATTAATGGATAATATAGATTATATAACCGCAACCGCAACTAAGGAAGCAAAAGCAAAAGAAAGCGGTCAAGGCAGTCTTTTCGATCTTTTAGGAAACGCTGAAGAAATTGAAGAAGCAAAATTCAAACTCGCAGGCTCTGATGAAGAATACGACCAAAGACAACTGCAAATATTTGAAAAAGAATTTTTGGGATTTTACGTAACAAGTCACCCTCTATCTACAATTCGTGACAAGTTACCATTTTTGATGACACACAAAATTTCAGAAATACCGGAACAAAAAAATGATAAAGTTGTTACAATTTGCGGACTTATCACTTCTACAAAACAAATTCCGACCAAAAAAGACCCTACAAAATTTATAAGGTTTGTATCAGTTGAAGATTTGACAGGTAAAGTAGAGGTTATAGCATTCAACAAACAAATTCAAGAATACGGCAGCTATCTTGAATCAGAACAACGTGTAATAATTTCGGGCAAAGTCAGCAGAAGAAGCGAAGAAGAAGCACCTGTATTACTTATAGACACCGTAAAACCTGTAGACAACTCAAATATATTTACAATTGAATTAAAAGATGATTTCAAATTTGAGGAACTAGTTTATTTGAAAAATCTTTTATGCGAACATTCAGGCTCCGATCCTCTGATGATTAAGATGCGTGATGATGTCGGAGAAGTAAAAATACTTACAGCATCAATGTTTTGGGTAAATTCAACAAACACACTTGTCGAACTTTTAAGAGGTAAATTTAAAGAAAGAATCGACATAAATATTCGCTCTCTTGACTCACAAGAAGAAAAAACAGAAGCAGCATAACTATGAATAACATTTCATTTAATGGAAAGATTAAATTTGTAAACAAAGACTCTTACAAAAACTTTATAGTCCACAGAAAAGAAATTAATCAACTAAAATACCATTGCGGAAATAGAAATTTCACACATTATATTCAATATGATAAAGAGTTTTTTATAATTACAACAGAATTTGAACATGAAAGAAAAATAGATGGTGCAACATCACATGTTCTATCTGAAGTGCATAGTTCCAAAAACAAAGATAATATAACTAAAATCATAACTGCTCACATAGCAAAAACAAAAAACTGGAAATCAGAAATTGAGCAAATGCAAAATTATTCTCCAGCAACAACTCAAACGCTCAAAAATGAAAATTTAGTCGAAAAAATCATCAGATTTTTCAAAAAAAGATAAAAAAGACTTGCAAAAAAAAAATCAGCATGTATTATAGAAAAGTACCCATAAGCGGGGGTAATTCAGTGGTAGAATGCCTCCTTGCCAAGGAGGATGTCGCGAGTTCGAACCTCGTCTCCCGCTCCATAAAGAAGAGTCTGATTTTCAGGCTCTTTTTTATTTTGTTTATTTATAATTTTAAACATTTGCAAACATTTATAAAAAAAATATAATTAGAAATATGAAATTTATTAACAGAGAGAATATCAATAACTACCTTAGCTCCAGAATACCAACACTTTTAATAATATTTATTATGATAAATATTATATCTGATATTCCATCAGAAAATATAATTAGCGATATATTATCGCATTTTCAAATACAATATTTATTCATCTGCTTATTTTTTATATTATTAACAAGTTATTTATTATTTATAAATAAAAAATTTCTTATATATTTATTTTTGGCCATAACTGTTTTAGGAATAAAAATCTTTAATATTTCACCGACATACCCTACAAACACATCTCATGTAAATAATTCACAAGCTATAAAAATAGGTTTATTTAATGTACTAACTTCAAATACAAATTATCAAGGCTTAATAAATGAAATAGAAAAACAAAATCCTGACATAGTTATATTGCAAGAAATTGACGATTTATGGATAACGCATTTAAAGCCATTAAATAATAAATACAAATATAATATTAAACATATCAGATATGACAATTTTGGGATTGCAATGTTTTCTAAACTCCCAATTATAAATTACCAAATAGAAAAATGGACTGGATATGAAATTCCAGTAATTAAAGCAAAACTCAAACTAGAAAATAAAGATATTCTATTATACGCAATACATACTCTGCCTCCAATAAGTAACGAATATATAAAAACAAGAAATGATATGCTAAAAAAAATAAACACAATATCTAATTCTAATAAAAAGAAAATACTAATCGCAGGAGATCTTAACACAACAATATATTCACATGCTTATAAAAAATATATATCCAACTCTAACTTATATGATATTCAAACAAATTTAAATAATATTCAAGGAACTTGGAATACGAAACATCCAAATTTTATGCGAATATCACTTGACCATGTTCTTGTATCAAAAGATATTACAGGAACAGATTTTAATATCGGAAAAGATTTTGGGAGCGATCATTTACCGATTTTTGTTAAAATCATGCCTTAATGATAAATAAATGTTAAATTTAAACAATAAAACTAACAAAAAAATTTTTCATGATTTTTCAAACGAAAAAGGCGGTAAACATGAAAATACAAAACACGAATCAAAAAACAAACTTTGGGCAATTGTATATAGTCTCAAACGAGGCACAAAAACTTTTAAAAAAAGCAGATAGAGCAATAAAAGCATCAGATGCAAAATTCATTAATACAAATATTCCAGAAGGACATAAAAGACCCCTATGGTCCGTCCTATCAGAAGATATTACCCAAAGACAGTCCGAAAATCCAAACAATATAATTATAGATTTAGCAAATAAGACAAAACAACTTTTGTCAGTAAAAATAATTGATAAACAAGGATATACAATAAATAAGTATGAAGTAAATCCATTTCCTACCTTAGGTAATCACAACAAAATATTCCCGACAAATGACTTATACAAATATTACTACCACAGCTTAGATCAAAAATTATACGGAAAATCTGATTTATATGAAGTTATGGATAGAGCCGAATTTGAAGTTGATTTATTGTATAAAAAGCAACTTGAAGAAATGCCAGAAATCCAAATTAGCATAAGGGAGTTACCTAAAAATAATAAAAAAGAAAAAAACTCTCCTACCATAATCCTAAATCCCAAAAGGCTTGAGAAATCAAGAAAAAAAATAATTTCTCATACACAAAAACCTTTTGAAAATCTAAAGGATATGCTTAATTTATCTGATAAACCTGATAAATTAAAACCAAAAAATAAAGAAAAGCTCCCCAGAAAAAAGAAAAAAGAATTAAATAAAATAGTTTAATGAATTTGCCTAACATAAAAAAAATTCTATACTGTTAGCATGAACTTCATAATTATAAAAGACCAGCAGAAAAAGCAATATTATGTTATAAGCACCCCCTTCTTACCTGAATTTTATTCAATTATCAAACGAAAAAACAGTAACAGATTTAAATTGAAAGTATTTGAAAATAATTACACGCAAAGGATAATGAAAATTTTTTATGTTAAATATTTACTTTCACAAAAATACAAATACAGAAAAGGACTACTTAATGAATTTTTAAGTACAACAGAATGACTACCACTTTTTGAAAATAAAAAACACAGCCAAAATTATAAAAAAGAATCCAACCAGATAATTCCATCTGAATTCTTCTTTAAGATAAAGCACAGAAAACACACTAAAGACAACAAGCGTAATAACTTCCTGAATAGTTTTCAACTGAGCAGCAGAAAAAAACTCATGACCAATTCTGTTTGCAGGCACTTGAAAGCAATATTCCAAAAAAGCAATCCCCCAACTTATGACAATCACCCAAAAAATAGGTGCTGATTTAAATTTTAAATGTCCATACCAAGCAAATGTCATGAAAACATTTGATATTGTCAAAAGTATAATCGGTGCAATTTGTCTAATCATAATAGCTCCAGCATATATAACTTACAAATAAATTATACAACAAAAGAAAACTCTTGACAGTAAGTTTTTTTCTTAATAGAATAACACATGTACCCGCCGACTTGGCTCAATGGTAGAGCAACGGTTTTGTAAACCGTAGGTTGTAGGTTCGATTCCTATAGTCGGCATTTTTTTTGAAAACAAAATAGCTTTGATAAATTTGAGCCTTTGTGGCAAGGACTCTGCGCAGTCAACTAAGTGTTGACGTAGTGGAGGCGGGTAGCAAAACTCCTTTGGTACATTTGTTCAAGTAAGTTTGAGCCTTTGTGGCGCAGGGGTAGCGCACTCCCTTGGTAAGGGAGAGGCCACGGGTTCAAATCCCGTCAAAGGCATATATAAATATAAGGGTAGGTGGCCGAGTGGCTAAAGGCGACAGACTGTAAATCTGTTCCCGCGAGGGTACGGTGGTTCGAATCCACCCCTGCCCACCATTAAAAAAGACTTCTTAATTGAAGTCTTTTTTATTTTTAAAATTTAAAATTTGAATTTTCGAGAAAGCAAATTTTTCAATCTTTTTAAATCAAAAAAACTTTTTGGCGGAGCTATAGCGCACCCCGGATCTATAAGATATATTTTACCGTTTTTTGCTCTGCCAAACTGACATGTCCGAATAGTTAATTCTTTATCTGAGTCATCATAGTGCAAAAGATAATCGACTAATCTATACCCTTTATCTTTTATTGCTCTTATAAAAGTTCTCAATTCACTTTGTGAAAGATTATCCTGACTAACCTTTTCTTCAATATAATAATGAGTATTCCCGCTTACACCATGCTTAAATATAGGCAAATCAAAAAAGTCAGGCTTTCGATTATTTGGATAATGATTAAATCCTGTTATTTTAAGAACTTTATTATCTTCAGTTTCAAATACAAGCGCAAATGAACCTAGCCCAAAAAGACTTTTTACTTTGTAACAGGAAAGCTCTGAGATGTTTTTTAAATCACTGCTGAACTCTTTCAACTCACTTATAGGATGAAATAAATTCAAAAACTTTTCTTGCAGAGATGAATTATTGGATTTTACAATACTGTCGAGAGCTTCAGATATATGCAAAGGGTACTTAAAATTGACCTGTTTTAGCCTGTGAGTTTTTTCATCTAACTGATAATTCAAAACATTCGAATCTTGATGTACAAAACAATCTTTATTTTCATTAACATAAGGTCTGTAAATTTTACCATTGAAAACAATATCAGATGATTTATTTATAAATACATTTTTATCAATAGCACTAATTTTCATAATAGAATAATATCACTTAACATATTTTGTAAAAGTATTTGATTTTTTTTTTACAAACCGCCATTAAGCCTTGACAGAGGCTCTTTCCACTCTGGAGGCAAATACATAGTATTAGGGTTATTAAAAAATCTCAAAGGAGAATCTGGTGGAAATTCTTCCTGCATATGAATTACATCTTTATAAAAAGGCTTTGACTCCCCTTTGGAAATTAACCTAATATTTCCGCAGCAATTAGCCTCATCACTCCGTCTTTGAGCAATCTGTAAAAATCTTGTACCAATATCTTTGTAATACTTCAAATTTTTATTATAGTATGGAGTTCCCGGTTTTGAATAATTTCTCAAATTATCAACGAAAACATGACTTGGATCTGACTTATATTCAAACTTGTCGTAATCAAAAAATTTCTTTATTTTAAGCTGGACTTCACCAATTAGATTGTTAAAATCATCCATAATCTTATATTCTTCACAACCGGCGTTATGGCCTTTGAAAACATTTAAAAACGCATCCCCACCTTCACCAAGTCTTACTTTAACTTTACCAATGTATCCATCTGCGCAAGAGCCGATATTTGTATGCGTAAGAGTTTGAAGACCCTTAAAATTTGGACTGTAAGTTTGTTTCTTTTTTAGACCTGCAGCATTAAAATTTACACTGCTTTGATATACACCTAAATTATTAATCATATACACACCTTTCTTAACCCTTTTAAACCGATAACAATTCATATATTGACCTTTTTAAAGGAAAAATTAACATAACTTAAAACAACTTGATGAAAAAAGCCATATAATGTATGATTAGGTTGTATAAATTATTATAGGAGAAGAAGTATGAAAAACATGCTGAAAGTAATGTTAGCTTCTTTAATGGTTATGGCAGCTACAGGGTGTGCATTTGCATTTCCTGATGTAAGCAACGACTATTGGGCAGCAAAACAAATTAATGAATTAAATGCAAAAGGTGTAATAGTAGGCTATCCTGATGGAACTTTTCAGCCTGATGAAAATGTAACAAGAGCAGAATTTGCAAGTATGGCAATAAAAGCACTCGGACAAGAAGATATTCAAGTTGCACAACCTGTAAGTTTTACTGACATAACAACTGATTTTTGGGCATATGATGCTATTCAAAAAGCTCTATATTTTGATTTAATTTCGTCAGAAAGCAATACCTTTAGACCAGAAGATTCCGTATCAAGAGCTGAATCAATTACCATGGCCGTAAATGCGCTGACAACACAAGAAATTTCAGAATACAAGGCATTGACAGCTTTACAGGATTACGAAGATCTTAAAGATATTCCACAAGAATTTGTAATTCCAGCAGGAAAAGCTAAAATATTGAATATGCTTGTAACTATACCTGCTTCAGGGGATAAGAAACTTGAAGCTAAAAGACCTGCAACAAGAGCAGAAGTAGCAGCTATACTCTACCGCATGATAGAAGAAGCAAGACTTAATCCTAACGCAAAATTAGCTGAAGTTATGCGCAAAAAAACAGGCGAAGGATATGTTATTGAAGGAGCAACAGTACAAGGCTCAATCGGTACAATTCCTGCAGGAAGTATCGTACCAATACAAATCACCCAAGCTATAAGCTCTCAAAAAAATGAACCCGGAGACATTTATCTTGCAACTGTACCGACAAATTATACAACCAAAGAAAAATATATTCTTATCTATGAAAAATCAAATCTTAAAGGACAGCTTCTTGATGTTAAAAAAGGTCAATGGTTTATCAGAAACGGAGTTTTAGTGCTTGACAATGCCCTAATAGTAACTCCTAACGATCAAACAGCTACCTTTTCAGCATCAGGAGAAATCAAAAAAGATCGTAACTGGTTTATGAAAATAGTAAGAGCAATATTAAAAGGCGAAAAATTAGAAAACACTCCTGATAATATTGTAAATGTGAAACTTCTAAAACCAATAAAAGTTGATTTGACTAATGGTTGGATTATAGAATAAATACAAAAACAGATAAAACGACCTTCTGATATACAGAAGGTCGTTTTTTATAAAAAATTTTAAACTATCTAAAATCAGATTTTATAAATCCTGTTTGTATAATATTTTTACCGAATTTATTTTCCAGCTTGTCAATACATTGAGCAAGCCGTTCTGACTTTTGTTTCTTTTCACTATCAGAAAACAAGAACATCTGCTCACCAGAATTTGGAGAGAATTCATCAAGTATTACACCAGAACTGCGATAGATTATATTTGGATTATAAATTTTTTCAAGAAGACTAAATACTATATCAGAAATTTCCCATTCATAACATGTTGGACTTGGGATAGTTATTTTTTCATAATACACTTTAAATTCAATTTTTGTCCTTAACATAACTCCAATACCCGAGCATTTTAAATCGAGACGGCGCATTTTTTTACAAGCACTATGTATATGGTAGTTTAGCTGATTTTTTATAAATTCAATATCAGATGTAAAAATTCCAAAAGCACTTGTCTTTTGAATTGATTTTGGAATTTTAAAGGAATCATCTACTACAGATACCATCTCTCCTAAAAGTTCATGTTTCATTTCTATCCCTCTTATTCCGACTTGTTTATCAAGCCAAGAATCGGATTTTTGTACAAGCTCATAAGCTGTTAAAATTCCGTTTTGCCTTAATAATTTTGAAAGATTTCTACCTATTCCCCAAATTTCATCTATTGATGTATTTTTCAAAACATAATTAAGTTTTCCTGCCCCGATCAAAAAGACACCACCTTGAATATTTTTAGCTTTATCTGAAGCTAACTTTGCAAGAGATTTTGAAGAACTTACCCCAATTGACACCGGAATATCGACTTTTTTAAGTACAAGCTCCCTAATCATTTGTGCAAGCTCATAATAATTCTTTTTATAAAGCCGTGAAAGTCCTGTCAAATCAACAAACGCTTCATCTATTGAATATATTTCAACTTTGGGACTTAATGATTTTAATACCGCCATTACCTGATTTGAAATTTCACTGTACAAATCCTGAGATGCTGCAATAAGCGTAGCTTTTTTCATTTCTTTAGTAAGTTTAAAAGTGGGAATGCCCATAGGAATACCAAGTTTTTTAGCTTCTTTTGAGCGTGAAATAACACATTGACCATGACCTGAAAGCACACATACTGGTTTCCCTTTCAATTCAGGATTAACTTTTTGCTCGCAAGACACAAAAAAAGAATCACAATCAACCAAAGCAATAATTGATTTCCCCATATCTATATTATCAAATGCATTTTGATTAAATTCCAATTCTTCTTTCATAAAGCTATTATACATAATAAATATTATCATGCCTCCGGCGGGTCTTACGCAGACGGCGGTCGCTTTTGTGGAAAAGCGACACAAACCACGACCTGATACTGCGTTCGCTAATCAATTGTAATTTGTTACACCCGAAGCAAGCAAACTCACTACGTTCAGACAATGCTTGCTTTTGTTGTTATGTAACAAAACATTGATTGCTCACTCCGTAAAGGTCGCCTATTTTTTAATTGCGACAATAGCGTAGTGAACAATAATTGCAGGCAAAAGTTCTTCAAAGCCGGCATTGTTTGAGCGTAGCGAGTTTGACGGCTTCTTTCTTGAGCCTTGCTTATTATTAGTGAACGCAGCGTGTCGATGGTTTTGAGGCACTTTTTCCACAAAAAGTGCCCCCGTCCGGAGGACTTTCAATATTAAATTTTTCTTATTTACAGAATAGAAATTAAAATAATATTTATTATGTTTAATTAATCAATAATTATTTCTTTTTCAGACCTGTAAGTTACATAACCTAAATTAGCACCTGGCGGTTTTCTTAGATTTTTACATTTAGTGTAAATTACCCCGACTTTTGACGATAAAGCTGCTGAAGAATATTTTTTTGCAATTTTTGCGCACTCAAGTAAAAGTTTATCTATCGGGGATGAGCATTTTAAAAGTACATGAGAACCGGCACAGTCTTTTGTATGAAACCAATAATCCTCATCTTTTGCAAGTTTTGAAACTATATAATCATTTTGTCGATTATTCTTTCCGACAAAAACTTTAAAACCGTCAATTTCAAGCTCCATAGGCTCATATGAAGATTTTTCAATTGTTTTTTTATTTTTTTCCTGAGAAATTTCCGATTTAATTTCAAATAAATCATCAATCGATTTTGCAATCTCAAGCGAATAAAGAATTTGTTCTAAATAACTTATATTAGCTCTTGTTTTGTCAATGAATTCAGTAAGTTTAGCAATGGTCGTTTTGCCTTTGTTATAAAGTTTGAAAAAAGTATTTGCATTTTCTTTCAAGGTCAATTGCTCATTCAATTCGATATTAATTTCTTGATTTTTAAGATAATCGAAAACATGTACAAACCTTGAATAATCTTTGAGATTATACATATTTGCCATAATTAAATTTCCAAGATGTCTGTATTTATCAAAATCCTGAGAATGCTGAATTTTGTATTCCATTTTTTCCAACGAATTTTTATCTTTTTTAAGCTTTGCAAAGACAATTTGTCTACATCCATTTTTTAAATTTTTAAATTTATCATCAAAAATACATTTTGCATAATAATTATCAATATTTTCATTAGAATTTTCTTCAGCGAAGGCACCGCCATACCAATCCTGAGGTTTACCTGGAGGATATGTATAAGGAAGTCCGCCTGCCATTTCTCGTTCTCTGCTTTTTTCAGCCCCGACATTATGCGCGCAGCCCAAAATTATATTTGTGTCGTGGTTGTATAAAATTACGTTTGAGTGTTTTCCCATCAACTCAATAGCAAGACAAAGGTAAATTTTTTCTGAAAGCTCATTAAAGGTTTCGATGTAAAATTCCAAAATTCTTTCGTAAGTGGGCTGATTCACTTGTGCAATAACCGCATTTTCAAGATATTTTCTAAGAAGCATGCAAAACATCGGGGGCTTTTGCGGAATTTCAATAAGCCTTTTTTCTTCGTTTTCTTTGCTCATAAAGCAAACGTGATGAAATTGAGGATTAATATTTATATAAAGTTTTCTGCTATCACCTTTCTGGCGGATTGTAAATACAAAATCCTTTCTTGTCGGCTGTTGAATTTTTTGAATTCTTGCGCCTGTCAGAAATTCTCTATTTTCTTCAATCCACGCTTTTAAGGTCAAACTATCGAATGTAATCATAGGATTATATTACCATAAAACCATCAAGAGTTTTTAATCGCAGTCTTATTGAAGAATATTCACCATCAGAATTTGTTGTTATAGGATCCAGGTCGTCGTAACTTCTTGCGCTTGGAATAACTTTATAAAAATCTTTTTCTTCAAGTTCTTTTCCTTTATAGGTTACAGTAGCATACAAAGCTCCATCTCTATCAAATGATAGAGTTATATTTTTATTATCGACCTGCTCTTGGGCAAATTTTACCAAATCCGTAAGCCCGTAATAAACATCAAAAGCATAGTCACCCATAATAACATTTTCTAAAAGTTCAAGCCCGTTCATTTTTATATCTTTACAATTATTTTCATCCAAAAAAGTTTTGAATACCGCTGTCATATCAATTGGATTTAAGTTTGATACTTTATCTTCAGGATTGTATTCTAAAAATTTATCAAAAAGATGCAATCGCTCCTTAATTTTATTATATTTGCTCTCCGGCGAAAAATTAAAAGGATAAACATGGTTACTCATTTCATGTGGTAACATTCTTAATTTCAGACCAAGCATATGTTGAAATGCTGCAGTTGTAAATTCTTTATAGGTTTTTGGATTAGGATTTTTTAAATAATTTTGTTTAGCGGCTAACATTTCAGGAGAAAGATGAGAGTCAAGAAATTTTGTCTCAATATCCTCTAAGTCATAAATCCTTGGAATATTTCTTGTCTGCCACAGATAAATTTCATTATCCACAAATCCTCCTTCAATATCTTGCGGTGCTCCAAATTCTTTTTCAATTACTAGAGCGTTATCAACAAGTTTTCTGATTAATTCAAAGACTTCAGGCTTATTAGAAAGATCATATTTTAATGGCGGTAATTCTTTTAGATTAAAATTCTCATCATACGTAAGAGTAGTTTCTCCTAACTGAATTGAATCATAAGTTAATTTACCTGTATTTTTATCATAGGTGAATACATTTGGCTGTTGAACTTCACCCCAAAGCCACATCTTATCAGAATACAATTCGATTCGCATTTTGTTATCTTTATAATCTGTGTATAACGTAAATTTATAATCAGGACTGATTTGTTCTTGTATTATTACAGATGGTTTAATTGCATCTTCTGGGATGTTATATTTTTGACGTGAAGAAATTGCACTCAATCCCCATTTGGAGCAGGCAACATACATTATATTTTCATATAAATCTTTTGGTTCATTTTGAGTTGGATAACTATCATAAATTCCTGCAGCAGAGTAATTTGGTAAATCCTCTCCGTTAAAGGCAGAACGTACCTTTAACCGCTTGCCATCTATACCATTTTTTCTCAAAGTATCAATCAAATCTAACATTCTAGCTCCACTTTGAGCCTCAAGGTAAGGTGCATAGGCTGCCTCTTTACAAGGATAAAAATCTTTACGTTCTTCATACCAGATTCTTTGTTCATCGTTTTCGTCAAACATTTTTTGAATATATCCATGCGTAAGGGTTATGGATTTGGGAATTTTTACGTCAATTTTACCTTCATTTACAAGCATTTCAAGACGTCTTAAATTTACCGCCTTTGCACCAACTAAATCCAAGGTGTATTCATTAGATGTTAAAGTTTTATCTGAATATTCAAGTTCAGGGACTTTTATTTTCGGATAAATCATAGGAGTAGGTGTTTTGTTTGATTTTGCAAAATTTATATAATTGTCATCAAGCTCAACTTCCACATTTTGACCGTTCAAATCTTGCAGCTGATTTATTATTTTAGTGTCATAGACCGCACCACAAATTTTTGTACTGTATCTTAGCTTTGAAGCTTCATGAGAAAGAGTAGAAAAATCATCAGATAACAAAATTACGCCGACTACATTAGGATTATTTATAGAACTGGACGTAATACGTTTGCAAATTACAATAGATGGTTCTTTGATACTATTTTCAATCATATCAGGAGTAATACGAGGTCTATAGAAAATTTTACCCACAGCAGAACCTGATTTAAAAGGATGTACCATAGGTTGTCGATATTGTTTCCTCAAATGCGCTATTGCATCCATCCTCAAATTATCAAAATCAACAGAATATTCTTTTCCGTCTTTTAAATCAAGCTTACCGGTATCCTGATATTTTATATGATATTTAAAATCTTTTTGCCAAGGTTGAGCTGTTGCTTTGGCTGAATACAAGCCGTTTTCTTTCTGCATTTCAATTTCACGCTTATCGCCATAATCATCGTAAATTAAATACGGCTTTTCACCAAGATAAGGATTATTATCTGTTTGAATCTCAAATTTGCAGGTTTTAGGCTCAATTTTATAAGAATGAGCTTTGAATTGCGGTGTGTAAAATTTTATGGGTGTAATTCTCATGTAAAAATTAAATCATATAAATAAAAAATTTTGCTTTTTTGCTCAAAAAATGTTATAAAAATTCAAAATTTTCGTTCATTTTTTTATGTTTTTGCTATGATATTAATAGACGTTTAAACAAAGTAAGGAAATTAAGATGATAACAACAAAACTTAAAAACCACAACTGCGGAGAGCTTAATTTAAATAACTTAAACGAAGAAGTTACTCTCTCCGGCTGGGCATCAACTATCCGTGATTTAGGCGGAATTTTATTTGTGGAATTGAGAGACAGAACAGGATTTTTCCAGCTTGTTGCGAATCCTCAAATTAATCCTCAGGTTCACAAAGTATTTGAAAAATTGAGATCAGAATATGTAATCTGCGTAAAAGGTAAAGTTACAAGAAGACCGGAAGAAACTTACAACGAAAAATACGCAACTGGACAAGTTGAAATGTATCCTGAAAGTGTTGAAATTCTTTCTGAAGCAAAAACATTACCTTTTGTTCTTGATGATGAAAACGTTTCAGAGGACGTAAGATTAAAATACAGATATCTTGATATTAGACGTGAAAGTATGTTACACAATTTGACTTTGCGTCATAAAATTTGTCAAGCCGCAAGAAGCTACCTAAACGGAGAAGATTTCTTGGAAGTTGAGACTCCGATTTTGATAAAAACAACACCTGAAGGTGCTAGAGATTATCTTGTACCCTCTCGTGTTCAAGAAGGTAAATTCTACGCGCTTCCGCAATCTCCGCAAATCTTTAAACAGTTATTAATGGTTGGCGGTATTGAAAGATATTACCAGATTGCAAAATGCTTTAGAGATGAAGATTTGCGTGCTGACAGACAGCCTGAATTTACTCAAATCGACCTTGAAATGTCTTTTGTTGAACAACAAGATGTTATCAAATGCGTTGAAGGCTTAATTGTCGAAACATTCAAAGCCGCAGGAGTTGAAGTAAAACCTCCGTTCATTCAAATGCCTTGGCAGGAAGCAATGGATAGATACGGCTCAGATAAGCCCGATACACGTTTTGGATTGGAACTTTTTGATATCGGCGATATAATTCTTGAATCTAATTTTGAAATAGTTAAAAACACACTTCAAAACGGCGGAATCGTAAGAGGTATCAGAATCCCAGGCGGCGCTAAATTCTCAAGAAAAGATATTGACGATATTACAAAACTTGCAGTATCATTTGGTGCTAAGGCTTTGGCTAATATCATTTACAACGAAGACGGAACGGCGAAATCTCCTGTATTGAAGTTTGTAACCGAAGATCAGGCAAAACGAATTCAAGAAAGAGCTCAAGCTGAAGCCGGCGATATAATCTTCTTCGTCGCTGACAAACCGAAACTTGTTTACGATATTATGGGAAGATTGAGATTATACTTCGGAAAACGTCTTGATTTGATTGATGAATCAAAACACAATCTTCTTTGGGTAGTAGACTTCCCGATGTTTGAATGGAGTGATGAAGAAGGCAGATTTATGGCAATGCACCACCCGTTCACTTCTCCTTGCCTTGAAGATTTGGATAAACTCGACAGCGGAGATTTAGGAAATGTAAAATCTGTCGCTTACGATATCGTTTACAATGGTACAGAGCTTGGTGGCGGATCTGTCAGAATCCATTCATCTGAAGTTCAGAAGAAAATATTTAAAGCTTTAGGACTTACAGAAGAAGAAGCGGTTGAAAAATTCGGATTTATGGTTAATGCACTTCAGTACGGAACTCCTCCTCACGCAGGTCTTGCAATCGGTCTTGACCGGCTTGTTGCACTGTTATGCAGGACTGAAAGTATTCGTGATGTTATCGCATTCCCGAAAAACTCAGGTGCTAAAGACTTGATGAGCGATGCTCCAGGTGAAGCATCTTTACAACAGTTAAGAGAACTTCATTTGAAAAGTACTGTTCACAAATCATAAATTCTAAAATTTTTATAAAAAAAACTCCCTTTTTAAAAGGGAGTTTTTTTATTTGTTCAAAACTAAAACATTTCAATATATCTATTAAAAAATCTTTTAACTCCGTCATCTAAATTAATATCTAATTCCTTTCCCATTTTTTTGTCATATTTTTTTACGACTTTATTAACTTCTGACGGGATTGTTATCTTGCCGCTATATAAAAGATTTATTAAATCAGTAGTGTAATCGATACTAGCATGGAGTATTTCAGGATAATCCTTTATTATTACCTGACCAAATACATCATTAAAAATTTTAAGACTTTCTGGATTTTTTAACTTATTTTGAAGTTTTTTCAATGGTACGCTTGTTACATCTGATATTTGAGATAATCTTGTAAATGTATCCTCATCCCCATTAACTATTAAATTACGACTTACAGCTTCCAGCAAATATTTTGTTTTTATTTTAGCCGTAAAATTTGGTTGTGAATGTTTTTGTACTATACCTGGGTTATAATTTGAAGTTATTTTCATTTTTATTTCCTATATTACGTAATCAGCCAATTCACCTTTTGCTGCTTCTACCATATCTTCTTTTGCTTTTTTATAAGTATCAAGAATTGCTTTTGTTGAATAATTTTTAGAAGTCTCAAATCCTATGTATGCAGAATTTCCTCTCATTTCTTTTACTTGAAGTAAAAATAAGTCATTATCTGAACTACCGGACTCATGCACCAGTGATTTGAGAGTAACAATATCATCATTTCCATTACTTTCAAGTTTCTTAATTGCTTTTTTTAATATTTCTTGATTGTACGTACTTTCTTCTGACGCCATATTATACTCATATGTTCCGCAGTAATCATCATCTATCAAGTAAACTTTTGAGCCAAATGAAGGTCCGATTTTATTTATCATAAATTTTCTCCTTTTGTTTTAATAAAATCTGTAAATTATTTTTTTTGCTAGTAGCTAAAAACAAATAGAAAAAAGGGAGGACTATTAATCCCCCCTTTTAAATTAATAATTATACCTACTTAGCACAGCATCCGCAGGTACATATTTCTGATTTTAATTCATCAGCTTTATCTATTTGCTCCCAAGGAACAAATATATCAGATCTTCCCATATGTCCATATGCAGCAAGTAGTTGATAGAATTTACCGCCATTTTTAGCAGGTAATCCGCGCAAATCGAACTTGTTAATAATTGCAGCCGGTCTCAAATCGAAATGCTTTGATACGATAGCTGATATTTCATCATCTGAAATTTTACCTGTTCCGAAAGTATCTACCATTATTGAAATAGGTTCAGCTACACCGATTGCATAAGCAAGTTCAATTTCGCATTTTTCAGCTAAACCTGCTGCTACAACATTCTTAGCAACATATCTTGCTGCATATGCAGCTGATCTGTCAACTTTTGTTGGATCTTTTCCTGAGAATGCACCGCCACCATGACGAGAATATCCGCCATATGTATCTACGATAATTTTACGACCGGTTAACCCTGCATCACCTTGAGGTCCACCTACGACAAAACGTCCTGACGGGTTTACTAAAATTTTTGTATCTGCATCAAGTTTAATAGTTTCACTAGCAAATACGTAATCTATTACATATTTTTTAATATCATTTTTAATAATTTCCTGAACTTTTTCATTATCAGATACCCCGTTAATTTCAGGATCGTGCTGAGTAGAAATCAATACCGTATGAATTCTTGATGGTTTACCATCAACATATTCAACTGTTACTTGAGATTTACCGTCAGGTCTTAAATAATCAACAATACCTTGTTTTCTTACTTGAGCTAATCTATAAGACAGTTTATGAGCTAAACTGATTGGTAAAGGCATCAATTCAGGTGTTTCATTACAAGCATAACCAAACATAATACCTTGGTCACCTGCACCGATATTTTCAGTTTCTGATACTGAAGTATCAGCATTTGTAGCTCTTGTTTCTAGTGCTTTATTGACACCACCTGCAATATCGCAAGATTGTTCATCAATACTTGTTAATACTGCACAAGTCTTATAATCAAATCCTCCGCCTTCTCTGCCGATGTATCCAATATTTTTGATTGTATCTCTTACAACTGATGGGATATCAACATAGCAATCCGCTGTAATTTCCCCACACACAAGCGCCATACCTGTAGTTACAGTAGTTTCAGCAGCGACTCTGGCTTGGGGGTATTTTGTTAAAAATTCATCCAAAATTGCATCAGAAATCTGATCACAAACTTTGTCGGGGTGTCCTTCTGTTACTGACTCAGAAGTAAATAAAAAATTTTTTGGTGTCATTTCTTTTTCTCCTTAATTTGTATTTAAGCCCGGCAAACCTTATCACCGTCAGCTCTTCAGCCGGTAAGGTTTTTAATTCCGACCCGGCTTATTCCATTAAGCAACAGCATACATCCAAAATTTTTTAAAATCAAATCTCTATTAATATATATTACAATTTTGGTATTTTATTAAATTTTATAAGAGACATTCAAAACAAGGAATTTTTCTTTTTCTACAGCAACAACAGCCCACCTTATAGGGTTAATCCCTCTTATTTTCAGGGCGTTTTCTATTTGTTCACGATCTTTAGTAAATTCAATTTTTATTATATCAGATTTAATCATACTTTTCAAAACCTCATGAATAATTATACCATTGACTTATCAAGCTTTTATAACCTCAAAAGTAAAAATAGTATAAGTTCATATCGGCAAAAGCCGATAAAGGGACTTTGCTTAGCCGTTTGCGAGGATTTGATTTCCGAGCATTACGGATAAGTATGCCTTTGGCTAACCCGGTTTTTGTGAATAAAATGAACAAAAACTGGTTCAAGTTCATATCGGCAAAAGCCGATAAAGGGACTTGAACCCTTGACCTACTCATTACGAATGAGTTGCTCTACCAACTGAGCTATATCGGCACTGCATATTTTATTTTCAACAGGATTTTACTCCTGAAACAATTCACCGGATAAAAAACATTTCAAGCCGGTTTCAAGAAATATTTTACTCAACAGTAACTGACTTTGCAAGGTTTCTAGGCTGGTCGACATCTTTTCCAAGGAACTCAGCAATATAATATGCAAGCAGTTGTAAAGGAACTATTGCAACAAGAGGGGAGAATAATTCTAATACATCAGGGACTCTGATTATATTATCGAATAATTCATCTAATTTTTCACTTTTTGAATTTGTCAGGGCAATCATTCTTGCATTACGTGCTTTTGCCTCTTCGCTGTTAGAAAGAAGTTTTTCATAGACACAGCCTTTCATTAGAATTGACAAAACAGGCATTGTCTCATCAAGCATTGCTATAGGCCCGTGTTTTAATTCACCTGCTGGATATCCGGTTGCATTTATATAGCTTATTTCTTTTAATTTCAAAGCCCCCTCCAAAGCGGTTGGGAAATTTATGCCTCTTGCAACGAAAATAAAATCTTTCGTAGATGAATACACCCTTGCACATTTTTGGATATCTTCTGTGTGTGCAAGAATTTGTTCAATTTTTTGCGGCAAAAGCATCATTTCATATTTGTATGAATTTAGCTCTGATACAGGAACACTTTCTTTAATTTCAGCCATATACAACCCTAAAAGATAGAATGCCATCAATTGTGCTGTATATGATTTTGTAGCAGCTACAGATACTTCTATGCCGGCATTTACAGGTACCAAACTATCAGCCTCACGAGCCATTGCACTATCAGGTCGGTTAGTTATAATAAGGATATGTGATCCTTTGGCTTTAGCCTGTTTGATTGCTGTCAAAGTATCAGCGGTCTCGCCTGATTGAGATACTCCTATTACAAGAGTATGTTTATCTGTTACTGTTTTTCTATAGATATATTCACTGGAGGCTTCAACATCTACTGCAATTCCACAAAAACTTTCTATTATATATTTACCTACCATTGCAGCATGCAAAGAGGTTCCACAAGCTATTATTTGAATTCTATTTAAATTTTTCAAAGTTTCTTTTGTCAATTTAACTTCATTTAATACAATATTTTCATCAGGTGCATGAAGCTTTCCGACTAGTATATTTCTTATCACATCTGGCTGTTCATGAATCTCTTTAAGCATGTAATGCTTATAACCCATTTTTGATAAAGCAACAGGCTCCCATGGCAATACTTCAATCTTAGGCATAAGCTCATTACCTTCAATATCTGTCAAAATCATTTTTTCCGGTGTCAGCACAGCTATTTGATTATCATTTAAATACATAGCTTTTTTAGTATGTTTTATGATTGCCGGAACATCAGAAGCTGCAAAAAACTCTTTTTCTCCTATACCGACTAACAAAGGCGCATTGCGTTTTGTAAGAACTAAAGTATTTTTGTAATCATTATGCATAACACATAACGCATAGGCCCCATCAATTTGTTTAGTTGCTTCTCTGACAGCATTAGCTAAATCTTTTGTTTTTGCATACATCTTTGCAACCAAATGTGCCACAACTTCTGTATCGGTTTGTGAGCGAAAGACACAACCATCTTTTGTAAGTTGCTCTCTTAATTCTTTATAGTTTTCTATAATTCCATTATGGACAATTACAAGATTTCCGCATGTACATGTATGAGGATGCGCATTCAAAACAGTCGGAGCACCATGAGTTGCCCATCTTATATGTCCTATACCCATAGTAGATTTTTCATATTCGCCTTTATGCTTAGAAAGTTCTTCTCGTAAATTATTCAATTTACCTATAGCTTTATAGACTTTTATTTCATCATCGCACATTACTGCAACACCAGATGAATCATACCCTCGGTACTCTAGCTGTTCAAGTCCATCTACTAAAATATCAATAACAGACTTATAACCTACATATCCTACTATTCCACACATATATTAATCTCTCCAATAAACTGTCTATAATAATGAATTATAACATCAAAATTTTAAATTTTAATTACATTTATAAAAGTTTTACATTGACATAAATTTCTAATTTAAGCTATTATTTAAATGGGATTAATGGATAAGGAGGTATTATGAAAAAGCTTTTAGCTGTAATCGCAGCATTAATTATTTCAATCAATGCAGTACAAGCAACAGAATCAGTTTATTTTGTAGATGATTGGAATATGCAAAACTACTGGGAAAAAAATGATAAAAACGTTGAAAAAGTTTTATCAGTTTATAAAAGACTAATGCTTGCTAACAAAATTAACGAAAGAATAATTATTGATGTCGCTAAAGGCTCCAACTCTTTAAATGCAAGTACCGAAATCTATACAAGAACTATCCATATCAACAAAGAGCTTTTATCTTATATGAGAAATGATGATGAACTTGCTTTTATAATTTCCCATGAAATAGCACATGCTATGGAAACTTATTCTAGCCCTTTCAAATTCGCAGCAATGAAATACAATTCAAAAAAGTATGAAATCAAATCTGATCTAAAAGCTGTTGATTACATGGTGAAAGCAGGATATAACCCTGTTGCTGCAATTGTAATGCTCAATAAAATTACAAATGAGCCTGTATTTGACTGGGGATTTATGTACACTCATCCAAAAGGCTCAAAACGTTTAGCTGAAGTATATAAGTATATTTACATAAAATACCCTCAATATTTAAATTCGCCTATGACAAAAAATGCTTATTACCAGATGTTTGAAAATTCTATGGCTAACGAAATTAAACGTATTGAGCAGGCACAAAACAAACGTAAATTAAAAAGAGAACAACTATAATGCATAAAAAAATATTTATTATTGCTATTGCTTTATTAAGCTTTACAGGAATATCATATGCATCTGATATTCCTGTAAAGGTAACACCTAACTCTATTATCACGACAGCAAGCAGAAAAAGCTCCATAATGGAGGGCGACTCTGTTGACTTTAGGGTATTGGAGGATGCCGGATATTTAAAAAAAGGTGATATCATAACAGGACTTGTCACTAATATTGAAGATAACGGATTTAATGGCAAAGCAGCAGAAATTTTAATTGAAAATTTCCAATTTAAAAATAAAAAATTAAAAGGATATGTTTATCTAAAAGGAAGTTCTCATAAAAAACTTGCTGAATTTACCGAATACAATTTATCTGAAGCTCCATCTTTTATAAGAGGCGGTGAAGTAATTGCAAGACCTGACGAATGTGATTTTATTTTATATTTGGAGAATTAAGTAATGAAAAAAGTCTTTTTAATATTAAGCTTATTAATACTCAGTTCCAATACAGTTTTTGCCCAAAAAATTCCTGTAAAAATAGCACCCGCAGAAAATATCTCTACTGCATACGATCAAATAGAGCTTGGAGATTATTTAAAATTCAAAGTATTAAACGATGTCTATTATAAAAATCAAATCTACATAAAAAAAGATACTCCGATTCTTGTCAAAGTTGATTTTCTGAGTGAAAACGGCTGGGTATCAGATAATGCGGAAATTGATTCACAACATTTTATTACAAAAGATATAAACGGAAATAAAGTTTCATTTGAATCAAACCTTTCTATAAACGGTTTTGATTTACTCAAAACAAAAGGGAATAGATTTGCTCAATTTTTCAATTACATAGGTGCAATAGGAAGGGGAAAAGAAATCGACATAAAATATGGTATTGATAATCCGATTTTTACAATTTGGATGAATAAATAGTTATATATCTTTTAAAAAAGACTCTAACGGTAAATTATAATACTCGCAAAATTTTAAAGCATTAACAAGCGAGATATTGTGTTTACCGCTTTCCACATTTGATACATAAACAGAGCTGAAATCAAGAGCTTCAGCTACAGTTTCCTGCGAAATTTTTCTCTTTAATCTTTCTATTTTAAGATTAAACCCGAATAATTTTAACAATTTCTTTTCATCCATAGTTTAAATTTATAATCTTGACTTTATGAAATCCATAATCTACAATATAAATATATAAACTACAATTTATAATCACTAAAGGAGCAATATGAAAAAGGGATTCACAATTGCTGAAGTATTGATTACACTCGGAATTATAGGAATAGTTGTATCTATGACACTGCCTATGTTAATTGAGAAACATAAAAAGCAGGAAACTTCTGCCAAATTGAAAAAGTTTTACACAACCATGCAACAGGCTATTATGATGAGTGAAATTGATAATTCAGATATGAGATATTGGGATTTTGATACAACAGGTTACAAGAATGAAGATGGAAATAAAGACCATGCCAAAACTGCAGAATTATGCGAAAAATTTTTCAACAGGTATTTGAAAAAATATCTTAAACATTATTTTTACGAAAAAGGACTAAACACTTCTGATGAAAATGGCAGTACTATTTTTCGTACAAATCGAATAATTTTTTATGACGGTACTATTGCATATCTTAATGCTGGGTCATGCTATGACCTTCTCTTTGACACAAACGGGGACAAAAAGCCTAATAAATATGGTCAAGATCAATTTGCCTTTTATATATGTCCTTATGGTCAATCTGGTAAACTAAATCCGAACGAAAAAATTACAACATCTGCTAATCCTAACTCTAATACCAGAGAACAAGCCTATGAATACTGTAAACAGAACGGCTATTTCTGTGCAAGGTTATTGCAAATTGATAATTGGGAATTTAAAAATGATTACCCACAATGGTAAAAAAAGTCCCTCTTAAAAGAGGGACTTTTTTACTGTTCTGTTGGAATTCTGTCAAATTTTATTTCGTCATTTTCAACATCAATTTTCACCTTATCACCGCTTAAAAAGTTTTGGGATAAAATCATTTTTGATAATGGATTTTCTACCATCTGACGAATTACTCGTTTGAGAGGTCTTGCTCCATATACAGGATTATAACCTCGTGTAGCAAGGAATTCTTTTGCATCGTCAGTCACTTCAAGCTCCAATTCCTGATCTTTCAAAAGTCTTCTCAAGTAATCCATTTGAATATCAACAATCTTTGATAAATCCTGTAAGGTAAGCGCTTTGAAGAATATCGTTTCATCAATTCTGTTCAAAAATTCAGGCTTGAATTTAGTTCTCAATACTGTCATAACTTTTTCTTTTGTTTCATCAAATTCAGATGGAGATACCATATTATTCAAGGTATTTTCGAGGATTATATCGCTTCCGATATTTGATGTCATGATTATCAAAGTATTTTTAAAATCTACAGTTCTGCCTTTTGAATCGGTTAAACGACCGTCATCAAAGATTTGAAGCATTATATTAAATACATCGGGATGAGCCTTTTCAATTTCATCAAAAAGCACGACTGAATAAGGTTTTCTTCTGACAGCTTCTGTTAACTGACCGCCTTCTTCATATCCGACATATCCCGGAGGCGCACCGACAAGTCTTGCTACATTATGTTTTTCCATATACTCAGACATATCAATTCTTATAAGAGCGTCTTCATCATTAAACATAAATTCTGCTAAAGACTTTGCAAGTTCAGTTTTGCCTACACCCGTAGGTCCTAAGAAAAGGAATGTACCTATCGGACGTTTTGGATCTTTTAAGCCAGATCTTGCTCTACGGATTGCATCTGAAACAGTTTCTACCGCCTCATCCTGACCAATCAGGCGTTTATGCAGGATATCTTCCATATTTACTAACTTTTGCTTTTCACTTTCTACAAGCTTGTTTACTGGAATTCCGGTCCATTTGCTTACGACATTTGCAATATCTTCATCATCAATTTCTTCTTTTAATAATTTATTATCAGTTTTTTCTTTTGACTGACATGCTTTTAATTGTTTTTCCAGTTCAAGTAATTTGCCGTACTTCAATTCTGCAGCTGTCTGCAAATCTGTATTTCTTTCGGCTTCTTCTATTTTTTTCTTAACCTGATCTATTTCATCTTTTATTGCAGCTTCTCCGGTGATGGAAGCTTTTTCTTTTTCCCATTGAACTTTAAGGGTATTGATTTTACCCTCTAAATTTTCAATCTGTTTTGAAATATCATCAACTTTTGCTTTAGCTTCATCGGAAGTTTCTTTTTTCAAAGCTTCTCTTTCAATTTCAAGCTGAATTTTTTGACGCATCATTGAATCAATTTCTTCAGGCATTGAATCTATCTCAATTCGCAAAGATGATGCCGCTTCATCAATTAAGTCAATTGCTTTATCAGGCAAAAATCTGTCTGTTATATATCTGTCAGACAATTTTGCAGCCTGAATTAGAGCACTATCTAATATACGAATTCCATGGTGGACTTCATATTTTTCTTTCAAGCCTCTTAATATGCTTATTGTATCTTCGACAGATGGCTCTTCGACAAGTACAGGTTGAAATCTTCTTTCTAAAGCTGGGTCTTTTTCAATATATTTTCTGTACTCGTTTATTGTAGTAGCACCGATTGTCCTTAAAACTCCTCTTGCAAGCATCGGTTTTAAGAGGTTTCCTGCATCCATTGAACCTTCTGTGGCACCCGCTCCAACGACAGTATGCAGCTCATCAATAAACATTACTATCTCACCGTTTGATTCTTCGACTTCTTTTAATACAGCTTTTAAACGTTCTTCAAATTCGCCTCTAAATTTTGCCCCTGCAACAAGCGCACCCATATCAAGCGATACAAGCTTTACATCTTTCAAACTTTCAGGAACATCGCCCCTTACAATTCTTTGAGCAAGCCCTTCTACTATTGCTGTTTTACCAACTCCTGGTTCTCCAATAAGTACAGGGTTGTTTTTTGTTCTTCTGTTCAATACCTGAATAATTCTTCTGACTTCTTCATCTCGACCGATTACAGGATCTAGTTTTCCTTTTCTTGCAAGCGCTGTCAAATCCGTTGAATATTTTTCCAACGCTTTCATATTTTCTTCTGCATTTTTATTATCCACTTTTTTATTACCTCTTATTTTTTTCATTGCATTTAATACTTTGTTTGAATCTATTCCAAAACTTTTCAAAACATTTTGAATATTACTGTTATCAAGCTTTGTCATTGCAAGCAGAATTGATTCTATACTTACAAATTCATCTTTCATTTCAGCTGACTGCTGCTCTGCTAAATCAAGCAATCTGTAAGTCTGGTTTGACAAAAACATCTGCTGTGAATTCACCGGACCAGAAATCTTTGGAAATGAATTTACTGCCCCGACAATTTTGTCAATAAAACTTTGATTTAACAGTTTTAACTCAGTCAGGTAATCTTTTATAATCCCATTATCTTTAATCATCGCAAGCATAATATGCTCAGGCTGCAATTCAGAATTGCTGTGAGAATTCATAATTGCGCTTGCAGAAGATAGAATTTCCTGAGAGTAATTCGTAAATTTATTAATGTCTGCCATATAATCAACTCCTTTTTACGAAAAAATTTATAGGCGCTAACCTATATTTTTATTTTAACGTTGATTTTAAAAAAGTCATTGAAATTAATCTTTAATTAATTATTTACCAAGGATAATCTTTTGAGATTTTCCATCCATCTCTCATTATTAGAGCTCCACAGGCCCACCTTTTGTTTCTTGCTATGTTTTTATTACACCCATACGCAGCATGATTTATTAAACTTTCCCGATCTGTAGACTCAGTTGCATTAAAAAACAATAAATTTGATGAAGACGTCGGACGTAGACTAAGCACAAACGAATCTCTGCTAAAATCAAAAGTTGATAAATCCTTTTCCAATGATTTGTTTTTAAAATTAACATATATCCAAAGTACACTAGGAACTTCGATGTCAGTACCACTTGATACGCCATCCAAAACAAAATTAAAAACAGTACCGTCTTTTAATATAAATCCATACCCCCCAGAGTACCCAGACTGCGAAGATGCCTTCAAATCAAAAACATCTTTAAAATAAGGTTTTAAATATAATTCAACAACTTTTTTTACATTAGATGTTGTATAATCATTTCCAAAATTCCAGTACTTGATAGACCCATTTTCCTCCTGAGAAAGCAACAATGCCTGGTTAACAATACTATATGTTTTTTGAATACGAGTAATAAAAACCTTCTGTTGATGCTTTTCTATAATTGATGGTAAGGTAATTGCTATAATTACACCTAAAATGCCTAATGTAATAAGCGTTTCAGATAAAGTAAAACCTTTCATAAAACATCTCCTTTTTGCACGCATGCAAATTTTATTCAAATATTATCATTAAAATTGCATGTATGCAAGAATATGATAATGAACAAATTAAAATTTTAGGCAACCACATTAAAAAATTAAGAAAAAGTAAAAGAACCACTCTTTCTGAAATTTGTTACAAAAACGGACTTGAACCCTCTACATTATCAAGAATTGAAAAGGGAATTGTTGAACCTAAATATTTAACATTATTAAAAATTGCATCCGCTTTTAATATATCAATAAGTGAATTATTAGATTTTGAAAACTAATTATTTTCTTTTTTGAATTATCAAATCGTATCCTAAAATATCACAAATATTTTTTAGATCCCTAAAAGTTAAATATTCACGTTTCAATTTTGCAGAAAAATTACCGGGCTTTGTATTTTTACCGCTTAGTTCATTCAACTTATCCGATAAGTCTTTTTGAAGCATGTATTCTTTATTTAACAAAAATTTAACCAGCTAAAAATCAGTCATATCATTAATTATCATAATTTATATTATAAATTATCTTGACAAGGCTTATCAAATTTGACATAATAGTCTATATATAACAACTCTAAACTATTTATATATAATCTAGTATAAAGATAAAAGAATTTATTTGAATTTTGTTTAATATATTGATATAATACATAATAAATTAGTCATTTAGACATACAGGAGAATTAATGAATAAAATTGCATCATTTACTATGGCAGAAGTACTGATAACACTCGGAATTATTGGAATAGTTGCTGCTATGACAATGTCAACAATTATAGCTAATACACAGAAAAAAGAATTTTCATCAAGACTAAAAAGATTTTATAGTCTTATGACACAAGCTATTACTCTATCTGAAAATGTTAATGGTCCAATTGCACAGTGGGACAAACCTAAAGCTGAAAGAACTGAAGAAGGCACACTTATAGATACCCCAGACAATAGTTTATCTTATTTTAAATATTACCTTTCCCCCTTCATTAAGACACTTGAAATTGGAAAAAGAAAAATGAGAAAAACTGATTCTACAGATACTGCATATGTTGCATTCATTGACGGATCCTCAATATATATGATTAATGGTGACTGCTTAGACATAATCTTTGATGCGAATGGAAATAAAAATCCTAATGAGGAAGGTAAAGACCGATTTAGATTTTTATTATGCACATCTAAATACAATGAATATTTTATAGGTAAAAATAAATATTTTGGAACTTATACTCAAGAAAATCTTTTTAACAGAGGCAGAGAATATATGCTACAATCCTGCAAAACATCCCCGCATTATTGTGCAACGCTTTTAATGCATGATAATTGGGAATTTAAAAAAGACTACCCATGGTAATTGTAAATAATTTGCCCATATCTGATATAAATGCTACAAATAGCTTATGAAAAAGACGGTTATTGCATATTTACACACACACTGGGACAGAGAATGGTACAGAGAATTTGAGGTTTTTCGTCTCAGGCTTTTAAGGGTTTTCGACAATGTGCTTGATATGCTTGAAAGTAACAAAATTCCATCCTTCTACTTTGACGGACAAGTTGCCGCTCTATTAGATTATCTCGAAATAAGACCAGAAAAAGAAAATTTGATTAGAAAACTCATTAAAGAAAAGAAACTTTTTATCGGACCGTTTTACTGTCTTATTGATGAGTATTTAACTGATCGCACTGTATTTGAAAAAAATATTGAAATAGGCTTAAAAATTGCAAAAGATTTCGGCTGTGAAGATTTTATCGGATATTTTGCTGATACCTTCGGACATAGCAAAAATATTCCACAAATTTTAAAAAATTATGGGATTGATAAAATTATGGTATGGCGAGGAGTTCCTGATTTGCCGTCAGAATTTATCTTCAATGGAGTAAATACCGTAAACCTTGTAAGAGGTTATTTTATGGATATTTTTTCCACCCAGAAAACTATTGAAGAAAAAGCTGAGTTTTTAAAGAGCAATTTAAATAAAATAGCTGAAAAATCAGGTAATTATCTTCTTTTGCCGATTGGAGCCGATCATCTAGGTGTTGAACCCGACATTGCAGAACAAGTTTCAGCTGTAAATAATCTGCTTGAAGATTATGAAATAAAATTATCTAATCCTTTTGAGTACTTTGACTTAGTATTTTCGGATTTATACAAAAATGAAGAAGGTAAAACTATTCGTGCGCTTGATGGAGTTGAAATTCCAGAATGGAATGACGAATTAAGAGATAATTCAAAAACTTTCATCCTCCCAGGCTGCTACTCTGCTAGAATGAACTTAAAACAATACAGAACTGAAGCTTCTTATCGTCTGGAACAAGCTGATAATTTACAAAAATATTTCGGGAATAATTATCAAAATATTATTGAGTATGCTTATAAATTATTATTACAAAATCAAGCACATGACAGTATTTGCGGGTGTTCTACAGATGCTGTACATGCAGAGAATATAACCAGATACAACAAAATTTTTCAAATAGCAGGAACTATTATTGAGGAATTAAGACTTGAATTTCCTGAAGTAGAAAAACTCATTCAAGAAAGCGGATATGAATTCAGGACTATAACTCCTTTAAAAGGATTCCATATACTCAAAAAAAATAGAGGATTTGACAGCAAAATTCTCTATGATACTCAAAAAATTCCTGTAACTGAAGATTACAGAGATATTTATACTCTAAAAAAAATACCCGGCTCAATAGAAGATGTAAATTTAGAAATTTTTGAAAACAAATTAATAATAGACAATATTGAGGTTCAATTCGTAAGATATAAAGATAATGGCGACACATACAATTACGGACCTGATGAAAATGATATGGGAGAATATGCTAAAATTTTAGAATTTTCAAGGTTTGAAAATAATGACTCTTTATTATTTAAGACAAGCTTTTTCAATATCTTACTTTCAAGAGGCGATAATCTGATAAATTTCAGAATCGATTGGATGAACAATTTTAAAAACCATATCTGGCAAGTCAAGTTCAATCTTCCTGAGCCTGTCACTTACACATATTCTGAAGACTTAGATCAAATTATCAAAAGAGAATTTGACCCTTATTATGATATGAGAAAAAATTTACCAAAAACTAAAGGTATTGAAACAAAAACAAACTTTGCACCAATGCAAAGATATGTAGGCTCTCAAGGACTAGGTATTCTTACAAAAGGACTTACTGAATACGAAGTTAAAGGTAATTCACTACTGATAACTCTTTTAAGAAGTACCGGCGTTATTTCTAACCCTCAAAACCCGGCTCGCTCTACCCCTGCTGGACCACCAATTGAAGTTCCTGGTGCTCAGCTTTTAGGATATAATTACGCAGAATTCTCTATCGGACTTTTTGAACCTGAAAATTACCAAAAATATATTGATATACTCTTTCCAAAAATAATTAAATAATCAAAAAAAAACTCTATCTTTCGATAGAGTTTGGAATTCTTTTTAGTAATTCCTCGTGTGTAGAAGGTTAGTGTGTAGTAGGTAGTGTAAATAGTAAGTGTGTTTTTATATATCTCGTGTTTATTTAATTCGTTATTGCTTACATATTAATAAAGTATTTTAAAAGTATATAATTGCTATATCACTTTATTTTTGTTACAAAACTTAATAAATACACGAAATATACAAAATACATTTTTTTTAGTTAATTTTTAGTAAATCCTCCCAGAATTTTCCTCAAAGTCATCTTTTATAAAATGATTTTAATTTCTTAATTTAATAATACCCATTTTTAGAAAAATAATCACACTTTAAAATAAATCCGTCAATATGCCCATCTTTACTTAATCTTAATATAAAAAGTATTGACCTTTTTAAAAAAAAGTATTCTAATAAAAAAGTAATTTATTTATTGGAGGATACATATGAAAGAATTTAGCCACACGCGTTTAGACAACAGACAATTTACAGAAGATGACATCAAGGGCTTTATTAAAGATTACAATATCAAATTTATAAAGCTGCAATTCGTTGATATAAACGGACAGGTAAAAAATATGTCAATTCCTTCAGAGCATATTGAGAAAATATTAGCAAACGAAATTATGCTTGACGGCTCCTCTATAAAAGGTTTCAGAAGTATTGAGACATCTGATATGTATTTTTATCCAGATAAAAACTCCTTCCAAATTTTGCCTTGGAGAGGAAAAGACGGTATAAATGCAGCAAGATTAATTTGTGACATTCATAACGCAGACGGCACTCCATTTGAAGGATGCCCCAGATGCAATTTAAAAAGAGTCATGGCTGAAGCTGAAAAAATGGGATTTTCTATGAATATAGGGCCTGAAGCTGAATTTTTCCTTTTTGCAAAAGATAAAGAAGGAAAAGTTACAACAACAACTCAAGATAAAGCAGGATATTATGATGTAGGTCCTGAAGATCTCGGTGAAGATGTTCGTTCTGATATAGTGCTCACTTTACAAGAAATGGGATTTGATATTGAAGCTTCTCACCATGAAGTAGCTGACGGGCAACATGAAGTGGATTTTAGATATGCTGATATTTTAACAGCAGCTGATAATGTTGCGACTTTTAAAATTGCAGTAAAAGCAATCGCAGCAAGACATAATTTGCATGCTACTTTTATGCCTAAACCGATATATGGAATTAACGGATCAGGTATGCACTGTAATATATCACTTTTCAAAGATGGTAAAAATGCTTTCTATGATGAAAAAGCCGAATATCAGCTTTCTGATATTGCAAAATATTCAATAGGAGGCTTACTTAAACACGTAAAAGGTATTACAGCATTATTAAATCCGACAGTAAACAGTTTTAAAAGACTTGTTCCTGGATACGAAGCTCCTGTATATCTTGCATGGTCTTTGGCTAATAGAAGTGCTCTTTTAAGAGTCCCTGCAAAAAGAGGTAATGCAACAAGAGTAGAGTTAAGATCTCCAGATCCAGCATGTAACCCTTATCTTGCTTTTGCAACAATCCTACAAGCTTGTTTAGACGGTGTTAAAAATAAAATTGATCCACCTGCACCTGTAGAAAGTAATATTTATAAATTGACAACAAAAGAGCGTAAAAAACAAAGAATTGATGCGCTACCTGGTAGCCTTGCTGAAGCTCTTGAAAATGTAGATAAATCACTTGTCGCAAGAGCTGCTTTAGGTGAGCATATTTTTAACGAATTTGTTTCAGCTAAACAAAAAGAATGGGATTCTTTTAGAACCTACGTCTCTCAATGGGAAATTGATAGATATTTAGAACGATACTAAAAAAAGACCGCCGATTAGGCGGTCTTTTTTTTTAGATTTTATAAAAAATACTACCAACCACTTTTTTGCAGAGCTTTTGCTTTTCCTATTGCACCTTGTAATGATGGAGCTACCGTGATAAATTCTTTCTTTTCTGGATTTACTATACAAATTTTTCTGTCACACTGTTCACAGAAAAACTGCAAAGTCGTAGTTCTTTCACATTCAGCTTTTTTAGTGCTTTGCGCGTATAATAAACTATCAAATCTAAACTCGTCTTTTAATCCTTGTTTTTGAATAGCCTCTGATATGTCTGATGATAATTTCTTTGATGAAGAACTTTCTGCTGTAACTAAATAAATTGTTTTATATTTAGATCTAAACATATAATAATTAGGATCTTTCGTATTTACAGCCTTTAGAACATATTTAGGAACTGTCTTTGAACCTTTTATGGAACCTTCACGAATTTCATTAGGATCTATCTTTGGCTCTTGAGGTTCTTTAGGAATGTTTGCAATTTCTTCAGTTTCTACCTTCTTTTGACCACCATTTTTCAAATCTTGGAATAATCTTCCTTGCTGCCAATATTCAGGATTAGCTTTATATGCTAAAAAGCCCAATATTAAAACCACTATAAGAGGTAATATACTACCTTTCTTTTTCTTATTGGCATTTGAATTGTTTTTTGCCGCCATATTTCCTCCAGTTAATAAGCTCCACATAAATATATAACTAAATATTATATAATTTGTCAATAAACTCTTTGATTGAATAATTATTTTTAAGCACTAAAAATGATTTATTAGTAATTGATTTAACATAATCCAAATTTTTTCCATCTAAAAAATCTTCACTGTATGGTCTTAACATAACAGATGGAATAACTACCATATCGGCATCACGATTTGAGAGAGAATTGATTAAATCATCTGAGGTAATTAGCCCTGCTACTGTGATATTTTTTCCCCAATAATTTGATTTTACTGGAACTACCTCGATAGTAAGATTTTCAACTTTCTTAGAAATATCATCTGCTATATCTTTTACTACATCAAAAGCAGCATATGATACAGCAAAAATAAATTTGAAAGGCTTTGAAATTTTTGAAGGTAACTCTAAAGATTTATAATCATCAATTAAAAGCCTCAAAGCACCCACGCCGTCTTCAAGTTGTGAAAAATTACCATAATATTTAGCCGGAGGTATTTTTTCACCAGCCAAGAGGAAAAATTCATCGGAAAGACAGACTCTTTTATATTTTGACGCAATTTTAATTGTCTCTTTTGCAATTTTTTCATCAACTTGTCTAAGGTTTTCTTTTCTGAATTGAGTAACTCCAACAGGCACAATAGCAACTGATAATACAGTGTTTTTCAACTGTGCCAAATCTGAAAGGGTTCTATCCAATTCTTTCCCGTCATTATAGCCTGGACAAAGCACAATTTGAGCGTGAAAAGGAATTTTATTTTTTCTTAGCCATTGTAAATTTTCCATAATTTTACCAGCATTGGGATTTCTTAGCATTTTCACTCTCAAATCCGGATTTGTCGTATGCACTGATACATAAAAAGGTCCTAAGTGCATTCTTTTTATTCTTTTTTTGTCCTCATCATTCAGATTTGTCAAAGTAATATAAGTACCTTGCAAATAAGACAATCTGTAATCATCATCTTTTATATACAAAGTATCTCTTAAACCTTTTGGCTGTTGATCGACAAAACAAAAAATACATTTATTCAAACAAGGTTTTACTCTGTCAAATACAGCACTTTCAAAAACAATCCCGAGATCTTCATCAAAGTCTTTTTCTATTTCAATTTGCTCGATTTCACCGTTTTTTTTCTTAACCTCTAATGTTATGAAATCAGATTTGCAATAAAAATTATAATCAATCATATCAAGCATTTTATTGCCATCAATCGATACGATTTCATCTTGAGGACAAATATCAAGCTCTTCAGCAATTGAACCATTAATAACTTTATTTACTATTGCAGGCATTATCTTTTTCAAATCCTTCTATTATAGTAATCAAATTTGAATACTCACAAATCACATTGTCTAAAACAATTTTTTGGTAAAAAGAATGTTTGTGATACTCATCATTCAATATATTTTCTGCCTCAAATTTAAATTTCAAAGCTAAAGTTTTGATACTTAAAAATAAATCTTTTTTTTCATCAACATTCAAGTATTCAGCACAAGAGAGTTTTACCCTCGCATTAGACAAATACTGCAAAGGGTTATCGCTTAGCTCATCAAGTAACAATTCTTTTAACAACTCGTGACCTTTTTTAGTAATTGAATAAAAAACTGATAATTTACCACCATCCGACATAAGCTTACGGGAAGAGATTGCATTATTTGATTCCAATCTTCTTAAAGCAGGTTTTATAGCGCCAAAACTTGGTGACGTATAAGGTGCAAAATCATTCTCTATCATCTTATGAATTGCATACATAGTCAATTCACGTTTGGTTAGCACATACAAAATCAATAACTCAATCATATTACAAGGATATCATAAAAGCTTATAAAATGGAAGTTTTTAAAGAAATTGACTTATTGTAATTATTTCAGATATAATAAGGCAATGGGAGCCTTTCAAAAATACATAAAACAATCTGCTACATACAAGATTTTTTCAAGTGTCGGACATATATTAGAAGACTTTTTAGATACTTTGGGAAAAATAACCTTAAAAGGTCTGCAATTCATTAAAGCTGTTTTGACATTTCAAATAGAATGGAAAGAACTGATTGAGCAATGTAATAGATTTGGAGTAAGTTCTTTACCCATAACTCTTTCAATTGTAGGAATGACATCAATAATTGTAGCTTCCCAAGTAGCTAATGAAATGGTAAAACAAGGCGGAGGACATTTTGTAGGACTTTTAATGACAATACTGATTGTAAGAGAAGTCGGTGCAATAATGTCAGGATTTGCAATTATTTCAATGATAGGTTCCTCCATGGCTTCTGAACTTGCCACAATGCGGGTAACTGAACAAATTGATGCAATAAAAGTCTTAAAAGTTAATCCTGTTGAATATCTTTTTGTACCGCGAATTCTTTCAGGAATATTGATGATGCCTATAATTGTAATAATTGCATCCGTTTTCGGTGTACTTACTGGTGCCGTTACCACAGCTCTCACAACAGATCTCGGGTACAGAGCATACTTTGATTCCGCCTGGCTAGGAATATATATGAAAGATCTTGGAGTAAGTCTACTTAAATCAATGGTATTTGGAGGCTCTATTGCTCTAATCAGCTGCGTATGCGGATATTACGCTTCAGGCGGCGCAAAAGGTGTCGGGCTTGCGACAACTAAAGCTGTAGTTTGGTCATTTGTAGCAATTGTAATATGGGATATGATTTTTGCTATTATATTTTTCTTTTAATTTTATAAGGATAATAAAAATGAGTATTGAAGTTAAAAATTTAGTTAAAACATTTGGAGAAAATACCGTAATTGATAATGTGTCATTTAAAGTAAATGACAGTGAGACGCTTGCTATTGTGGGATTCAGCGGTTCTGGCAAAAGCACAATCCTAAAATTAATCTGTGGTCTTTTAACCCCAGACAGCGGAGAAATTATAACCTCAGAAGGTGATATCGCAATGGTTTTTCAATACTCTGCACTTTTTGATTCTTTGAATGTAGCTGATAATATTTCTTTCGCTTTACGGGAGAGAAAAGATTTGAGAAAGAAATATAAAAACCAAGATTTAAAAGAAATAATAAAAAATAAACTTGAACTTGTCGGACTAAAAGGTATAGAAGATAAATTCCCTTCTGAATTATCTGGGGGAATGCAAAAACGTGTAAGTTTTGCAAGAGCGATAGTCACAGAACCTAATTCAATATTATATGACGAGCCTACATCCGGACTTGACCCTATTTCATCTACTTTAATTGAAGATTATATTGTAAGACTAAAAGAAGAAACAAAAGCCGCATCTATAGTAGTCACGCACCAAATGTCAACAATTACAAGAACAGCAGACAGAGTAATTATGCTATATGATGGCAAAATCGTATTTGAAGGTACACCTGATGAGATGCTTAAACAAGATAACGAATACACAAAACAGTTTGTAACAGCCTCATTAGAAGGTCCTATGAAAATGATTGCGTAAAATTTTTAGTTGTGCTATACTGGCGAACGTATTAGCTTAATGAGGATATGTAATGAGTAGATTGGAAGAAAAATTGTTTAATGAACATGTAATGACATTAGACACTTATATAATGTTTAAAATTAAAGAAAAACAAACTAAATTAACCCCTGAGCTTACTGCAAAAAACAGAGCGCCAATTTCACTTTCTATGGGTGCACCTACTGCTGCTCCGCCAGAATTTGTAATAAATAAACTTAAAGAATGTCTGAATGAAGATGGTATTCATACTTATTCCATTCCAAAGGGTGAAGATTATTTCAGAAAAGCGGTATCTACTAGAATGAAAACTCGTTTTGGAGTTGATATGGATCCTAATACAGAAATATTTTCTCTAATAGGATCTAAAGAAGGGATTGCAAATATGATGCGCGCCTTGATTAATCCTAAACATGATGAAAAAGAAAAGGATATTATTATGGTACCTGATCCAGGATACGCTTCATACTCTCAATTCATACAATGTTCAGGAGGATATGCTTATCCTATACCTCTAAAAGCTGAAAACAAGTATATGCCAGATATGGAAGAAGTGCTCGCACAATTAAAAAAAGACGGATTTAATGAAAAAAAAGTTAAAGCTATTATCGTAAACTATCCAAACAACCCACTTGGAGCAACCGCAACAAGAGAATACCTTCAGTCTGTTGTCAATTTTTGTGCCAAACACGAAATTTTATTGATATCAGATGCTGCATATTCTGATTTATATTACGGAACAGAAGCGGAAAAGCCTTTCAGCATATTTGAACTGAATGGTGCTAAAGATATAGCGGTAGAGTTTTTCTCATTTTCTAAACCTTATGCTATGACCGGCTGGCGACTAGGTTGGATCTGTGGAAATGCCGATATTGTCCAAAGGTTTGGTAAAGTAAAATCCTCAATTGATAACGGTATTTACAAACCACTTCAAAAAGCAGCAGCAGCCGTTCTTAATTCTAAAGAAGGTGATGAATATATAGAAAAAATGAACAAGGGATTCAAACGCAAACAAGAAATTATGGTAAAAGGATTAAAAGAACTAGGCTGGGTAATAGATGAAACAACTGTTCCTCATACGACATTCTATCTCTGGCTTCCCATACCTAAAAGATACAAATCCTCTTTTGATTTTTGCGAAGAACTTCTTGAAAAATCAGGTATAGTAGTTGTACCTGGTAATGCTTTTGGAAAATACGGCGAAGGATTTTTTAGAATTTCGTTTGTTTGCAGTGATGAAAAACTTCAAGAAGTAATAGACAGAATGAAAGCGGATGGATTTTATTTTAACTAGCATAAAATTTGTTAGCATTAAAAATTAATTAATATCATAATATAAAAAGAGCCTTTCAAATCAGGCTCTTTTATTATCTATATATAAAATCGGCAAATTTATAATTTTTCCCGCATATTCTATGAAAGTGCCATTAATGCTTTAATAGAACGGGCGTTATCTCTAACTTCTTCATCAGAATTGTTTTCTACAGTATCTTCTAAAATTCTGATAGCTTCGGCTTTGTCTTCTAATGATAACAATTCATTAATTGTGCTCATTGCTACGCTTGTAGACATATCATTAATACCTTTGCCTTTGTTAGTAATAACAACTTTTAATGATTCAGGCATATTCTTTTTGACTAGTGCTTTTGCTGTCATTTCTCTAATTTCATCGACTTTAGAGTTTGTTCCTATATCTTCTAACACATTTACAGACTCTGGGTTTTGATGCATTGCCAACCCATCAATAATATTTCTTACATTTTTTATTACTTTTTTATCTACCATTAATCAACCCTCCATTATGAAGCCAAAGCTGCTTCCCAAGCTTGTACATTATCCATGAACAATTGTCTTGGCACAGACAAATCTTCCATTTTTGCAATTTGTTTTGATGAAATACCAGAATCAAACATTGAATGTATTGCATCACCTGCTTTTGCCCCTGCTCTTAAAATAGCTTCTTTTGCCGGTTCAAAAGTAATTTCTGTATTATTTAATTTATTCCAGCAATTTACAACATTGTCTTTAATTCTGTTTGCAAAAGCTACAACTGATTCAATACCAGCTTGGATTTTGTTTCCAAAACCTGAAATTGAGCCGACTAGAGCACTAGCTTTTAATTTACCTGTAAAGCTGATTTTGTTAGCTTGACTTTCTTTAGCTTTGTCATTTTCGCTTACAAAAACATCTGCTGTAAGCACATTACCTTTGAATGAAGTTTGTGCGAACGGATTTGATGATCTTGCTACTGATTTTTCATGCTTAGTAGGATTAAAAATTCGTTCACGAATGCTTGAGATAGATAATAAATCTGCCATTTGTAGTAATCCTTTCTTTTCGTAACTTTTCTACATTATTAGAATACCATAGCATTTTAGAATGTTATCAACCTTTTGGTGTATTATTTTATCTGAAACTTATACAAAAGTTTGATAAAAATTATTTTTTTTAAACTACATTGCACAAAAGTTGATAAAATATTTTTGTGATATTATACAGGTATGGGATATTTAGAAAAACTTGTTGACCTAATAGGAGTACTTCGCTCGGAGAACGGGTGTCCTTGGGACAGAGAACAGACACATGGCACTTTACGACCTAATATGATTGAAGAAGCTTATGAGGCGATTGATGCAATAAACGACAATGACATGAAACACTTGAAAGAAGAGCTCGGTGATGTCCTATTGCAAGTTATTCTGCATTCCCAAATAGCAAAAGAAGAAGGTGCTTTTGATATTGAAGATGTCGCTATAGGACTGCATGACAAAATAATCCACCGTCATCCTCATGTTTTTGGAAATGTAAAAGTAAATTCACCTGAGGAAGCACTTTTGAGTTGGGATAAGATTAAAAAAGAAGAAAAATCCCACAGAAAATCAGCAATGGACGGGGTATCTAAAGCCCAATCAGCACTAATGAGTGCTCAAAAAATAAGTAAAAAAGCAGTAAAATGCGGATTTGAATGGCCGAATGAGGCATCACTTTATGATTGTATAAAAAGTGAATTTAAGGAGTTTAAAGAAGCAGTCCAAGCAAAAAATACAACCAATATGGAAGAAGAGATGGGTGATATCCTTTTTGCATTGGTAAATCTCGCCAGATGGAATAAAATTGATGCTGAACAAGCACTTATCAAGGCAAACAAAAAATTCATGACACGTTTTCGCAAAATGGAAGAGTTAGCGACCAAACCGTTAGAAGAATATTCTTTTGATGAATATGACAAACTATGGAAAGAGGCTAAAAACAAACTCTCTGATTAAAATCCAAATTGTTAACTATTGTAAATGGTATTAATTTAAAAAAGGCAATTATCCGACCCCAAAATTTTTTATATAAATATACAGGAAAGAGGTTTTAGATTATGAAAGAACAAGAATTAAACACATTAATGTCAGTAGTTTCAGATCCGATTAAAAATGTTTATAAAATCGAATCAAGAAAAGATTTGGAAGAAATTCAAAGAATTATTCGTATTTTTAATATTGCAGATGAACAGCATAACAAACATACAATGTTATCTATCAAAAACCTTGCAACATTCAAACTTGTATTGAGCAATAACTAATACAACAAAAACTTTTTCCTGTACAAAAAAGATGTCTCAAAACGACATCTTTTTTGCTATAAATTTTAGATTTTATATATTAAATAATACCCCTAATATTCTAAAACTTTAGATTATTTACCTCTTAAAAAATCTTTCCAGTAAGTCCCGTTACCCTCTGGATTTACATCAGATATTGCATAATAAGCACAGGCTGAAGCGGACTCACGTGAAGAAGTTGTACTACTACAATAATTACTACCGGTATTTACACCATTGGTCGCAAGAGTCCCATTTATAATTTTATTATGCGCATGTGGCTGTCCCATTGGAATTACATATCCATCTACAGTAAATACAAATAAAAAGAAATCTTTTCCATAAGTATTTGGTTGTTTTTCTCCATTTATATCAACACATATTATTGGGCCATTATCATCAGCAGTATCAGGTGAATCGTTAAATAAATAATAACGCCCTATTATATCAGAGTAATATCCAGAATTATCACAAATTGGTGAGGTGCGTTTATGCCCCTTTAATGTATAAAGATAATAAGGCATAGTATCATAAGCTGATCCTGTATCAGGATCGACCATACCACCAGTCCAATTATCAACTTTATTCACCAATTTAAAATATCTAGGAAAAATTTTGTTTACAAAATTACTCCAAGTCGCCCCAGCTCTTGCACCCGCCAAATATTCAGGCACTGACATACCATAATCACTGTAAAACAATTGACTCATCTGGTTTAATTCAGAATATGTCTTTTTCAACTGAGTCTGTAACTCCCGATTTTTAGCATCATTTATTAATGTCGGCAGTGTCATTGCTGCGACTATCCCGATTATTCCAATTGTTATTAGCACCTCTGCCAATGTAAATCCTATTTTTTTACCCACCAGGAGATTATTTTCGGGTGCCCCCCCCCCCCATAATTTCAAGCATAGTCTGCATTTCCAGCTCCTTCCTTAAATTTTTAATACATGATTAATTATAATATATTCTTGTTAATTGTTCAAATTATATCAAAGCATACAATTCAGACCCGAACATAATAAGTCCTATAGCGACAGCAATGAATGTTGCAAACATAACTGCACCTGCTGAAATATCTTTTGCCATCCCGACAAGCTTTGAATATTTGTTATGGAACATAGCATCCAGAGTAAATTCTATTGCAGAATTGAGCATTTCAGCAACTACAACCAATCCTATAGCCAAAAGTAATATACACAACTTTGCGACACTAAGATCTAGCACAATACCTAAAACGATTACAAAAACAGCTGCAAAAAAATGAACTCGTATATTATTTTCACTCTTTATTACAAGTCGTATACCTTTTCCAGCATTTTTAAAAGTATTATTTATTCCCTGTGCTTTGAATCTACTCATAAATAATCCCTATTGACTTTAGAGCCTCGTTTTGAAGTGTTATTACAAAATTGTAATCATCTTCACTTTGATGATCAAACCCTAATAAATGTAGAATACCATGACTGATTAAAAAAGCAAGCTCATATTCTTCCGGCTTTGATTTTTTCAATGCTTCTTCTTTTACTTTATCCAGAGCAATTATTACTTCTCCAAGATTTATTTCACCGTCAAAAATAAACTTTTCTTCACTGTCGGCAAAAATAGCAAATGTAATAATATCAGCTGGATAATCCTTATTTCTGTACTCTCGATTTATCTCATGCGTTTTTATGCTATCACAGTATAAAAAGTCGAAAGATATTTTATCAAAATCATGCCCGTACAATGCTGATTTTTCAAATACATCAGGTTTTGAAAGATAATACTTCAAAAGCTTTTTAGCTATATTGATGAATTTTTTTTCATCAATTTCCCAGTCAGGAAAAATATTCTCACTAAAAATAAGATATTTAGTTGCCATTTGAATCTTTTTTATCCTCATCAGTATGATTATCTTCCAGTTGAGCTATTTTCTTTTCCAAATCTTCATCAAGCATTTTAGCTGGCATTTTAATTTTATTTTTACCGAATTCTTCTGCAATATTCTCTTGATACTTAATTCTATTATGCTGCATACCTCGAAGGATTCTGCTGAATGTCGCTGCTATAACTTTTATATCATGCAAAGTTAAAGGACTGTCCGCTAATTGAGTATCATTCAGTCTTTCAACTATGATTTTATCAATTATATTATCAATTTCCTCTGGCGTAGGATTTTTAAGTGATCTTACAGCCGATTCTACTGCATCAGCTATCATCAAAATTGCAGTCTCTTTCATATTAGGTTTAGGCCCAGTGTAGCGGAACTGATCTTCTTTTACGTTTTCAATACCCTCTTCCTGAACCGCTTGATTATAAAAATACTTTGCTAAACCTTCTCCATGGTGCTGAAGAATAAAATTGTTTATAATAGCAGGCAAATGGTATTCTTTCGCTAGTTCCACCCCATCTTTCGGGTGAGCAGTAATTACCATTTTACTCAATCTCGGATTTAATTTTGTATGCGGATTTTCAATTCCGAAGTAAGATTGGTTTTCTACAAAGAATAATGGCCTTTTTAATTTACCAATATCATGATAAAAAGCACCAACCCTTGCTAAAATAGGATTAGCACCAATAGCTTCTGCCGCCGCTTCACATAAATTTGATACCATCAAACTGTGATGATATGTGCCAGGCGCTTCTATCTGCAATCTTTTTAATAGCGGTTGGTTATGATCTGCCAATTCTGCCAAACCATATGGTGTAATTATCTGAAATGCACTTTCTAACAATGGTAACGTGCCTAATGCAATCATCGCACTTATTATTCCGTTTAAAAGAATAAATGCACTGTTTTTCATAATTAATACATTACTTACATCTATCAAACATTTTTCAAGCATATAAATGCTGAATAAAATTGCCAAACCAAATATTGATATTGCAAATCCCGCTTTTATTAAATCAAAACGTCTTGAATATCTTATTCTTGATATAGTTACCATTGAAACCAAGCCTAAAAGGATGAAGGTAACTAAAAATTGTATGTCATACTGCATGCCAATTGTAAGTATAGCTGTAAGAACAGATACTGCGACAAATGCGATTCTTGCATTTGTAAAAATTGCTAAAATAAATATATATGCAGGAATAGGCAAAACATAAGGAGAAAACCCAGTTGGTAATACTACAGCTATTATACCAAGTAAAAATGATAACATTGATGATATCATCATATATCTTGGCTCTAAAAAAGGTTTCTCAAAATAACGCATATAACTCAGAAATATAACTGTACCGATAAATACCAATACATATAATGCAAGAAGTCCCTGCCAGTTAAGTTCATAAACATTATATCCTGCTTGTCTAAGCGCATCTCGTTTTAATCTTGTGACCGGCTCACCTTCAAAAACAATCTTCTCCCCTTTATGAATCGTTATTTCGTATGGCTTTACTGAGTTTTCTGCGTTTTTTCTGGCTATTTCCGTAGCAAATTCATCTACTACAAGATTAGGTACAATAACCTGTTCCAATAATCCTTTTATAACTGACACCTGACGCTTAGAGACATTGGTGACCATATTGTTTGTAACTATTGTATCTATATTATTTTTTTCATAATCTTTTTCTGTAATGCCTTCTCGTAATACATTTGAAAGTGTCAGATTTGCCTTATCAAATACCTCATGTAAAGTCGAATCATCTGATTTTAATAAAAACTCTATTACAAAATCTTTACGTTCTTTATTTGAGATATCAAAAAGAATAGACAGCTCCTCTTTTTTTACACTTTCTGCCACCTCTTTTTTTCTTATTTGCATAATTGAATTCTGCAACATTTCAAGGTTGTTCTTTATAAAATCATCCTCAGCAGGAGTCAATACATAATCAACCTTTTGTGCAACTTCTTTTTTGTGCTGCTCTGTACGCTTAACATCTATTACTGTAAGCGTTTTTTGCGCAATAACATCTTTTTTGCTTATCCCATTTTCAATTATGCTTTGAAAAAAGAAATTCTGCGAAGAAATCACCGCTGTCATTATTACCGTAAATGCAAGAAATGCAATTACTTTCATAGTTTGCGTAGCTGTGAAAAATTCCTTTATATTTAACCAAAAACCTTTATTATTCATTTAATTTATATCCCTCTCAATATTTACAATTATTTTATTACTTCCCATTTATTTTTCAAGTATTTGAATAGTCTGTAAAAAAAATCTCTTTTATTATATAATTCTCTTGCTAAAAAAACAATTCATATAGAAATATTATGATTATTGTATTTTAAAATTAGTTTGGACAATGAGAAAATCTATAAATAATAATTTTTAAAAAAGCACAAATTTAGCGTTTTTCATAGTATTTTTTAGCTATTTACAAAACTTAATAAATACAAAAAAAATAGCAATTTTTATTATGTTTAAACCTATATATATATAGAAGGTTTCATTGTTTGGTGAAGTGATGAAAGTAGAAAATGTAAAATTAGGAATTAATAATTCAAATCCAGTAAAGCAACAAAGAGCTTACAAATACAGCTTTACAGGTACTATCCCTAATAAAGCCGCTAATTTAAATATGAAAGAAGAGATAAAAACGTTCATGCCTCCAATAATAAAAGGCATGAAAAAAGTCAGCGACAACATGGGTGAAGTACAAAATATATTAATAAATGCAATAGGTACAGGTTTAGTTGCACCTATTTTTATTAAATGGAACCCTTTATCAAAAACAGATGAAGATACAAGAACCTACTCAGCTTGGAGGCAGCCGGTATCTGCAGTATTAGCAATAGTTACACAAGTAGGTGTTACAATTCCTTTTAACAGGATGATTGACAGATTAGCTAACAACGGATACTACGATGAAAACTACAATAAGACTTTATTCCAAGACAAATCATATATAGAAAAAATTATTAAACACCAATATCCTTATGCTACAAAAAACCAAATATCACAAATGGTTAAACAAAAAATGACGGCCCAACAAGATAATCTTATTCGAATGATAAAAGAAGATAAGATTGTGATGAATAAAGATAACGGACAAACTTTTGAAATGTCTGAGAAAAATTACAGAAAACTTCAAGAGGATGTAATTGATAGTAAACTAGCAGATGCAAATGCCGAATTAAAAAAATGTAACGAAATTACAATACCTAAAAAAATTCAAAGAGCCGAATATTATAGAAACAATACTCAAGAAGCTAGAGAAATTTTCCAAAAACTAAGTGATAAATTAAATGGAACAAGCGCTCCAAGTGAGGTAAGAAAAGAAGTTAAAAATCTAAAAAAATTACATAAAAATAAAGATCCAGAACTAATTTCAATATTTAATGAAATACTTGAAAGAAGAGGTAATAATACTAAAGATTTAAAAACTGCAATAAAAGCTAAACTAGACGGTATCCTAAGAGATATAGATTTTTACACAACGGAACATACTCTTACCTCAAAAGAAGAAGTTGTAGAATTTGTTAAAAACTGGGAAACTGAAAAAAGAATAAATCCCATAAATTCTGAAATTAATGTTCTCAACAAAATGAAAGAAATGGTCACGAAAAAAGAGAGCATGAGTAATATAGAGAACTATCTTGACAGTGTAATCGAACAGGATAAGGGACATAGATTAGCAAAATTTAAATTTTCAAAAGAAATTTCAAAACTGTTGCAGGATAGAATTAAAAATAACTTAAAAGCGCATAAACAACTGACAGGATTAAGAGTATCCTTATTGATATTACCACTTAGTTGTTGGTTGCTAAACTGGACTTATCCTAAATTTATGGATGCTGTATTTCCTAATCTTTCTAACAAAAAACATCCTAATGAAATAAAAGATCTTGTAAATAAAGCAAATAAACAAACGGAGGTTAAATCATGAGTATAGTATCTCCGATTGGTAATGGCATTAAATCAGTAAACAGATGGTTTTCACGTCTTCCATATGTACAAAATACAGTTTGTTCAAAATTTCAAGATCCCAAAGCAAACTCTGCTTGGATTGCAGGATTAGGTGTCGCTTCAATTGTATTGAAAGACGGCTTTGGATGCTATTTATACGTAAAACAAAGTTTAAATAACAAAGAAATCCCTGAAGATAAAAGAAAATTTGTCGCAGCACTTGATTTAGCTAACGGCGGTCTGATGATTTTGCTACAAGTTTTAATGACTTATACAATTTCTAAAAAAGTATTCCAAGAAAAAATGTTTAACAAAATGTTTGGAAAATTATTTAACAGACAGTCTTCAAAAAGTGTACAGGCAATCATGGAATCAAGGGATCACCTCAGAGGTAAAGTCAAAGGCAATCAAGAATTCCACAAAGCATTTGCCGATTACAAAAACTCAGCTATTGCTGCTCTTGGTACGTTAACAACTTTAATCGCAGCAACAACAGTTGGTAAGAGAATTTTAACACCATTTATAGCTACCCCGCTTGCTGATAAAACTAAAGAATGGATGTGTAGAAACGACAAACCTGCTCAAATTCATAAGGATACCAAAAACACTTATGACACTCATACTCCTGCAAGCGAAAAAGTGAAAGAGCAAGTTTGTGCTAACAAATTAAATATTGTTAAATAATTTGATTTACAGGAGTTTTAGGTAATACCCCCTTAAATACATCAGCTACCTGTTCTGCAACATCTTTTGCAACTTTCGTTTGAGCTTCAATTGTGCTAGCTCCGAGATGCGGTACAATTATTACTTTATCTGAAAAATTATACAATGGACATTTATCAATTTCTGGCTCATCAACAAATACATCTAGGGCGGCACCAAAAATGTATTTTTCCTCAATAGCTTTTTTCAATGCATATTCATTTATAATTCCGCCTCTTGCACAATTTATAATCTTTGCACCTTTTTTAAGCTTATAAATATTTTTTTCATCAATCATATTCAAAGTATCTTTATTCTTTGGGACATGAACTGTCAAATAGTCGATTAACGGCAACATATCATCTAAATTTTCAAAAATTCTATATCCAAATTTTTCAACTTTTTCTTTATTTGCGAAAGGATCATATATAAATATTTGCATGCCAAAAACTTTTAGGATTTCAGCAACTCGTGATCCTATTTTACCAAACCCGACAATCCCAATAGTTTTTCCCAATAATTCATTTCCTATAAATTTTGTTCGCTCAAACACACCATTTTTAAGATGTTCAAATGATTGAGGTATATTTCTTGATAATGCAAGTATCATCGCTACAGTATGCTCAGCAGTAGCTTCAGTATTACCATCAGGGGAGTTTACCACCCATATACCTCTAGCAGTGGCAGCTTCCACATCAATATTGTCAACTCCAACACCGGCTCGAGCTATAATTTTAAGTTTCTTTGCATGCTCAAGTACTTCCTTATCAATATGAGTACGATTTCTCAAAATAATTCCGTCATAATCTTCAATTATTTTAGATAATTCCTCTGTGGTTTGACTTTTCAATACCACAGTTTCAATATTTGCATTTTCTAAAATATCTTCTGCGATTTTATTCACATTATCAACAAGCAATACCTTCATATATAAACTCCTTTAAACTAATATACTAAAAAAGGTGCTTTTTATGCACCTTTTCACTAATTTTAAAACGGTTTTGTCTGATTCAACTTCATCCGTAAATCTCTGAAACGTGCAATATCTTCCTGTGTTTTACCCGAATCTTTAAACACAGCCTGAGTCGATGGATGAACCATAAGAACATAATCCATATGAATTTCAAGAAAATTGTATTTTCTCGGTGATTGATTTGAATTTCTCGGATAAATTTCAGCATTTGTAACAGCTAAAAAACGTCTTTCCTTATCATTCAACAAATCCGTAAGCTCGCGGTTTGTATTCGTATATTTTGATACATGAACTATACCCTTTATGTCATGATCCACCGTTAATATACTTACTTCTATAGGTACTGTGTCTAAATTTTTTGCCATTTTATATCCTTCTGTCCTATAACAAACTATCAGTATTTATAAACTTATATAAGTATAATATATTTTTATAAGCTTGTCTATATGTTAAATTTTATCAATATGCTTACTCATTCTGGAGCCATATGCTTCATGGACATCTACAATAGAAATAAATGCCTTTGGATCGAATTCTTTCACAACTTCTTTCAATTTTGCAAGCTCAAGACGTGAAATTACACAATAAATTATTGTTTTTTCTGTTTTTGAATACCCGCCAATACCTTTTAAATAAGTAACACTTATTTCAAATCTATCAATCAGCTCTTGTCCTATATCATAAGCTTTATCACTTATTATCTCGACAGATTTTGATGAATTTAGACCTTCCAATACGATATCTATTACTCGATAAGCTATAAAATACGTCAAAACCGAATACATTGCTTTATTCCAACCGAATACAAGCCCCGCTCCAAAATAAATAAAGACATTGAATCCCATAATTATTTCACCAACTGAGAATCCGAATTTTTTAGACAAAACCAAAGACATAATTTCAGTTCCATCAAGAGAGCCCTCATTTTTCAATACAATACCCACCCCTGTACCTAAAATAATCCCCCCGAACACAGTCGCTAAAAGCAAATCATCAGTTATATGATGAGCCTGGAATATATTAATACCTATTGCAAGCATTGAGACCGCATACAAAGTCTGAAATACAAAATATTTTCCCATTTTGGTAAAAGCCAAAAGAATAAATGGGATATTTATAACAAAAATCAATAATCCTAAATTATACTTGGTAATATAACTCAAAATCATTGATACACCAACAATACCCCCATCAATGATATTGTTTGGAACTAGGAAACATTCAAGTGCAAACGAAGCTATGAAAGCACCTAATGTAAGAAAAAACAATTTATTTACAATAAATAAAAATTTTTCTTTTATTGTCATTTTCTTTTCAGGCATTACAAAACTTCTTTCTATTAATTTTTATCAGAATTTGTCTTTCTGATAGCTAATAAATTGTTAATTTTAAATATGGTTTTCTTAGAGCTTTCATCCTCTATATTTTTATAACCAAGAATTCTTTCCAAATCCTGTTTCAAGGAAACAAGATCCTCATATTTTTTTAAAGTACCATCAAGAGCAACTGATACATCTCCAGTCTCTTCAGAGACAACCAGACAGGCAGCATCACTAGTCTCAGTCATTCCAATAGCAGCACGATGCCTTGTACCATATTTCCAACTGAGTTTAGGATCCTCAGTTAGCGGCAATAGCACTCCTGCAGAAATAATTTTACTGCCATTAATAACAACAGCGCCATCATGCAATGGGGTATTAGGGTGAAATATAGTCAGTAAAAGTTCTGTTGATAAATCTGCATTAAGTTTTGTACCAACATCATAATAGGTATTACTCAAATCACTTTGGAATACAATTAAAGCTCCGGTATGAGTTTTTGATAAAAACTTAACGGCTTCAATCAGTTCCTTTATAACATCAATTTTTTCATCTTTTGGTGCATTTTTATTACCAAAAAATTTTGTAATAAAATCAACCTGTCCCAAATAACCTAAAAATCTTCTCAATTCAGGCTGGAATATAACAATCAAACTCAATGATACAAGGGTAACTATTGACTTCAAGAATACACCAAGTATTTTTAAATCAAATCTTACCAAAACTTCTGAAAACACCCATAAAAATACAAGGACAAAAGCACCTTTTACAAATTTTTCAGATTGAGTATTTTTTATGAATTTTGTATAAAATACCAACAATATAACAGCAATTACAAGGATTTCAAGGACATTTGTACCGCTAAAAGACAAGTCCATCATACCTACTTGCATTTGAAGATATTTTAGAAGTTCATCAAACATTACTTTAACCTATCCGGGATTACATCATGAGAAATTAAATCCTCTAGTGTCTCTCTATTTACTATAATATCAGATTTTGAATTATTTACAAGAACCATTTGAGATTTTTGTACTCTGTTGTAGTTTGAAGCCATTGAATAATTGTATGCACCTGTATTATAAACGCATAAAATATCCCCTTCAGAGGGTTGAGGAAGTGCAATATCTTTTATCAAAATATCACCGCTTTCGCAAAATCTGCCTGCAATTGTTACAGTTTGTAAAGTATCCTCTTCTTTTGAATTAGCAATTTCAGCAAAATACTTAGCTTGATACATTGAAGGTCTGGGGTTGTCAGCCATACCGCCGTCTACTGCAACATATTTTCTACCCTTAGGCACTTGTTTGGAGCTTCCTATTGTGTACAAAGTAACACCTGAAGTTGAAATTATACTTCTGCCAGGTTCTATAAACAAAGATGGAGATTCTATACCGTATTTTTTTATACTTTTTTGCAAACTGTCTATAATTACATCAGCTATCTCATAAGTTGACGGCGGATAATCAGTTTCTGTATATTTTACCCCCAATCCGCCTCCTATATTTATTTCATCCAATTTTATTCCAAATTTTTCATCAAGTCTTGCTATTTCTTTTACCAAAATTTCAATTTCATCATGGTAGACTTGTGTTTCAAAAATTTGAGACCCTATATGAGCGTGCAGCCCATGTAATTTCAAATTTGTATAAGAATTTAATACTAAATCAACCGCTTCATCAAGTTGTGTCAAATCAAATCCGAATTTTGAATCCAAATGACCTGTTTGGATATATTCATGAGTATGGCACTCAATCCCTGGGGTAATTCTAAGTAAAATATCTACTGTTTTATTTTCTGATTTTGCAATTTCGTTTAACAAATCCAATTCCAAAAAGTTATCTGCAGATATTCTACCGACACCTAATTCTATAGCAAGCGCAAGCTCATCGTAAGATTTATTATTACCATTAAAAAGAACTTTATTCATATCTGCACCTGATTTATAGACAGTATAAATTTCACCGCCAGACACAACGTCAAAGCCAAAACCTTCCTGAGCTAAGATAAGCGAGGTAGCAAGAGTACAAAGTGATTTTGAGGCAAACATCATATTAACTTTATCATATTTTGCAAATGCTTTTTTATAATCCACACAAATATTTCTCAAAGTTTTTTCATCAATCACATATAGAGGTGTTCCATATTGTTGAACCAAACCAACAACATCACAGCCGCCTATTTCTAAATTTCCTTTGTCATTCCTTCTTAAAGTAATTGGCCTTAAAAATTGATTTGTACTCTCATTCATAACTTAACCTCATCATATAATGCTTATATAACAAGTGTAGCATGGAGAAAATCTTTTTTAAATAACAAGCTACAATTATCAAAAAATTCAAACTCAATAACTTGCGCTAATAGAATACTGTGGCTTCGAAAATTTCAAAAGATTATCCAATTAAATTTTAAACAACGAAATAAACAAGCCAACAGAAATTAAAAACGTAAAAAGAGCCATTAATTTAGCCGCACCTTTTAATACAGTAAGATAAGACTTATCACGACTATAATTTTCAGGCGATGAATAAGCAGATATTGACTTATAAAGAGCAAAAACAAAAGGTAAGGTTAAAAAAGCAGCCAAACAAACAGGTCTTTTTTCAACAAACACAAATACTAAAAGAAATATATACCCCAAACTGTAGATAAACCAATAGAAATTCATGGCAAAATCTTTATTATTAAATCGCAAAGCCAAAGTCCTTTTATCAGAAATCTTATCACTTTCATAATCAAGCAGAGTATGGACATACATAACTCCGATTGTAAACATAACAATAGCTAGCCCTAAAAGCAAAATACCTAAAGAAAATTCTTTAGTCATAACATAATACATTCCCTCAAACAAAAGAGGACCGAATGCAAGTCCGACAGCAACTTCGCTTAACCCAACACGTGAAAATAAAGGATAGCTTAAAACAATTAATCCGCCTGCCAGACCAAGCCAAAATACAAATTTCCCAGCTGTAAATAACAAGACTAAACCTGCAAGCATTGCTATTAAACAATAAAAAATAATTACAAATATTAAATCATTTATACTGCTTTTATTATTTCTAAGATAATCACATTTAACATCCGGCACAAATTCAACGGCTCTTGGATTCTTTAACATGACGTTGTAATCAGAATAATCATCAAATAAATTAGTTGCCATATGAGCAAAAAGAATTCCAATAAAAGCAATTATACCATTCAAAACATTCCCATCATGACCTAAAGCATACAAAAAGCAAGCAAAACAAGAAAACACAGTCATATCGGCTGAATACCAACGAGAATTTTTTATAACGGTGATAACCCCCTTAACACTCATCAGCCAAGCAACCCTCCAAGTCCCTTAACAGCTTCATAACTAGCTCCGCCCTCAAGAATTTCCTCAGCTGAAAGCCCAAACAAAGTCACTAATGAATATACGTCATTATCACCTTTTTGAAGTTTTTTTACAACCAACTCAACAGCCTCTGTTCTTGACAACTTTGCAAATTGATCATTTATACCTAGATGCAGACTTCTCTTTTTAGCCTTACCCACTATAATTAGCCCTCCATACCTACATTCAATGCAAGCAAGGCTGCACCTATCATACCTGAATAATTTCCAGCAGAAGCTTTTTTTACTTTTGTATAAGTTGTCACAATTTCTTTATTTAACTCGGTTTCAATATAATCGGTATCCACAAATTCAGCCATAGAACCAGATAATACAATAACACAGGTATCAAAAATATTTGCAAGCCCAATGCAGCCAGCAAGAATATCATCCTGCCATTTTAAAAAAGCTTTAATATACTTATCTTCAGAGGCAGCGCGAAGTATATCAGTTTTAGACTCTCCGACAAACGTTTCAGGATGGGCAAATACAGCATTTATCTCATTGATAACATCATAAGTTGTAACATCTTGATTAGCTGTCACTTCTATTGCTGTTTTTCTTAGCCCTGTGCCTGATGCATAAGCCTCAAAGCAGTCATACGCTCCACATGTACATTTTCTACGCTTATCCGGAAACATCTTGAAATGCATCTCGCCAGCAGCACCATTTTTTCCTTTTAAGAGACGATTATTTACTATAATGCCACCGCCGACACCAGTTCCTAATGTCAGCATAATACTATCAGAGCATCCTTTTGATGCACCTATTATATGCTCCGCCCAAGCGGCTGCATTTGCATCATTTTCTACAAATACTTTCTTTTGACTCAAGGCTTGAAAATCCATTTTGGAATATCCTTCCGCTATATTACCGGTGGAACCGATAACGCCTGTATTTTCATTATTTACGGCACCTGCGGTTGCTATTGCGATTATATCTACACTGGACTCATATTTATTAATAATTTCTTTCAATACAGACTCTATTCCTTCAAAAGTTTTAGGAGTAGAACGTTTTTCGACATCACCAATAATTTCACCGATTTCATTGACGATGGTATTGTATATTTTAGTACCCCCAATATCAATAGATAATGCTTTTTTCATAATTAAAAAATACCTTTTATTTGATCTGCTTCTTTTTCAAAAGAATCTTGTATTTGTTTATTTAGATAATTTTGCCTTATTTCACAATTACCGCAAAAAAATTCTCTAAAATCAAAACTTACTAGCCTAGAACGATGTTGCTGATTGAAAAGTTTTTGTTTATAGCTAGTTGCTTTATCAGCAGTTCTTTTGATATTTTTTTCTGGTAAAGCTCCTAGTTGTAAACGCATTCGGTCACAAATTTTCATTAACTTTACACTTATCATGATACAACCCTTTTATTTTTTTCTTTGCACAAAACGTTTTGTAATTAATTGTGGACGAGTAATCGCAGATCCGATTACAACACAATGAGCGCCAAGCTCAAAAGCTCTGTCTACTTCTTCCGGCTCCCAAATCCGACCTTCCAAAACAACTGGTACATTAGTTTTTTCTACTAATTCTTTTAACAACTCAAAATCTGGTCCATCATTTTTTAACGGAGACTCAAGTGTGTAACCAGAAAGTGTTGTGGAAAGTATGTTCGCTCCCATTTCAACAGCTTTAATCCCTTCTTCAACAGTCGAAATATCTGCCATAGAAACTCTTTTATTTATCTTTATATACTTAATAATCTCCTCAAGAGTTGCTCCATTAGGACGTTTACGTTGAGTCCCGTCAAACGCTATTATATCAGCACCTGCATCTACAAGAGAAATTACATCCTTTAGCTCCGGTGTAATATAGACAATCTCCTGCCAATTAGACGGAATAATCTCAGGTTTTGTAATTCCTATTACAGGAACATCAAAAAGTCTTTTAGCATTTTGGACATCTCTTACACCTGCGACTCTAAGTCCACCAGCTCCGCCTTTTACAACCGATTTCATCATTGCGACCATACATTTTTCCAAATACAATGGCTCTGAAGGCATTGCCTGAACTGATACTATAACTTTATTTTTTAATCTGCTTATCATGATTTCATGATACAACAAAAAATAATTTTTTGAGGTATACTTAAATAAAAAGTTATTAGGAGAAAGTTTTATGAAAAAATCTACCGTTAAATATCCATACCTTACAAAAGCAGTCGAAATCTATGAAAGGGAAAACGGGCACAAAATAGTTCTTGCTCATAAAGAAGGCGAGCTTGTAAATGTAAGTTCTTGGGTAAAGACAGGTTCTATAAACGAAGATGACAGAATTAACGGTATTTCACACTTTCTCGAACATCTCATGTTCAAAGGCACGCATAAACATAAAGCAGGAGAATTCGACAAAATTCTTGAAGCAAAGGGAGCTATTGTAAATGCTGCAACTTGGAAAGACTACACCTTTTATTATGTTACACTTCCAATAGGTGAAAATAATTCTAATTTAAATTTAGCAATTGAATTACATGCAGATATGATGCTTGACCCGATATTGCCTGAAGATGAAATCGGTCCTGCATTTGACTTGAACGATAATAATGTTAAAGAAAAAAGAGAACGCCATGTTGTAATTGAAGAAATCAGAATGCGTAAAGATCAACCATGGACAAAGGTATATAATACTTGTAATTACAATATGTATACCTCTCATCCTTATAAACGTGATGTTATTGGTACACCTGAAATAATTTCTCAAGTTACACGAGATGATATAATGAATTATTATCAAACTTTTTACACTCCTGAAAATATTACAACAATAATTGTCGGGGATTTTGATAATCAGGAAATCTTAAAAAAAGTTGAAAAAGAATTTGACTTCAAAGGCAGACCTAACACCGTCAAAAAAGAAAATGAAATTGACAAGTCTGTAAATGAAACCAAATATTTTGAAGATAGCGCGCATGTAAACACCTCTTATGCAATTTTAGGCTGGCTCGGTCCAAAAGCTTGTGATATAAAAGCTTCAATTGAACTTGATTTAATAAGTATAATATTAGGAGACAGCACAAGCTCAAGAATGTATCAAAATCTCATTGAAAAGCGTGATGACGCATTATTTAATATGGTAAGCTCCGAGCATTACCAATTCAAAGACGGTGATAATTTCTTCATACAGGCAAACTTTAAACCGGAAGAAAAAGATTTGGCTCTTGAGTTAATAAAAAAAGAATTGAAAAATTTAACTGATATAAGAATATCAGAAGAAGAGCTTAACAAAGCAAAAAAACGCATAAAGACACGTTTTGCATATTCTGCCGAGACTGTATCTGAAATAGGCGAGACTATCGGATATTATATGACTGTATGTGAAGATTTGAAACTTGTAGAACAATATTTAGCTGACTTAGACAGCATAACGATTGATGATTTAAATTGCACTATAAAAAAATACTTAAATATTGACAACTGTGTAATTTCAATCCTAAATCCCGAAAAATAGGAAATTATAAGTATGCTGCTAGCTTCTCAAGATGAAATTGAAGAGTTGGAAAAATATCGTGCAAAATGCTTAAATTGCACAAAATGTTCTCTTGCAAATTCAAGAACAAACATAGTATTTTCAGGTGGTGTACCAAACCACAAAATGATGCTGATTGGTGAAGCTCCTGGGTTTTATGAAGATCAAAAAGGTGAACCTTTTGTAGGGAAAGCTGGACAGCTTTTGGATAAAATTCTTGCCTCTGTAGGATTCTCAAGAAAAGAGCATCTTTACATATGCAATACACTAAAATGCAGACCGCCAGAAAACAGAGATCCGCTGCCTGAAGAAAAAGAAGCTTGCAGAGAATATCTTGACGCTCAAATAAATATACTAAAACCTAAAATTATTCTGCTTTGCGGAAGAGTAGCTGTACACTCTATGCTTGGCACAACTCAAGGAATTACAAAAATTAGAGGTAAATGGTATGAGGGACCAAATTTTTCAAAAATGATGCCTATATACCACCCATCATACCTTTTAAGAAATGATTCTCGTGAAAAAGGCAGTCCTAAATGGCAAATGTGGCAAGATATCCAAGAAATCAGAAGAGTCTACGACCAAATGGATTAGATATTTTATATTTTACATATCTTTTACTCTAAAATCAATTACAAAGGGATTATCATTATTAAATGCAGCTGCAAAAGCTGTTTCTAATTCTGAAACAGATTCGACACTCACTCCTTCAATACCAAAACTCTTTGCAAGCATTATAAAATCAGGATTACTTATTTTAGTTGAAAAATACCTTCCTTCACAATATTTTTCCTGCAATTCTCTCACCATTCCCAAATAACCGTTATTCATAATCAATATTTTTACAGGAATTTTATATTCACTGCACACACACAACTCTGACAGACTCATTTGAAAAGAACCATCACCTGTAAAAAGAATAACAGGATGTTTATCCAATGCAATTGAAGCACCTATTGCTGCAGGCAGACCAAAGCCCATAGTACCGTATCCCCCTGATGTTATAAGTTTTTTGGGATTGTTGAATAAATAATTATTAATCAAAACGACCTGATGCTGACCTACATCAGTTGAAATTACTGGAGATAAGTTTTTTGTATATTCCCAAAGTTTATTTACAATTTTTTCCATTGTAAGTATATCATCTTTTTCTTTTTCTATATTTTTACTTTTAACAAATTCTGACTTAGCTATAGAATTTAATTCAATATCTTTAACAGAATCAAGCAATTTATTTAAAAAATCTCTAATATCCGAATTAAATACCAAATCAGCTCTTAAATTACGTAAAAGCTCCTTAGCGTTTATATCTACCTGAATAATAGTTTTACCGTTCACTAATTCTTTATCAAATGCATTTAAAACCCGATCATTAAATCTTGCACCTAAAACTATTAATAAATCAGAAGATATAAGAAGCTCATTAGCAAATTCATCACCGCAAGTACCTATCATGCCTGCATATAAATAATTTTCTTGCGGAATCCCTCCTACTCCCATCATTGTAGATACCACAGGAATATTAAGCATATTAGAAAATTTTTGCAGCTCTTTTGTTGCCTCGGAATGAATAACCCCTCCACCTGAAACTATTAAAGGGTTATGTGAAATTTTTAACAGTTCTATTACTTTATTTACATCAATATCAATTGATGAGAACTGATTATCCTCTGGTAATTCCAAATTCTTATATTCAATATGACTTTCCAATATATCTTTTGGAATTTCTATTACTACAGGACCTTTTTTACCTTTAGTAGCTAATAAAAAAGCTTCCAATAAAGAAATTTCAACTTCTTCAGGTTTATCTATCCTTATCGCCGCTTTAACACAAGGCTTCACCATATCAATAAAATTTATTTCCTGAAAAGCATCCCTGCCTTTTTCATATGAATTGACTTGACCTGCAATTACTATAAGCGGGTACCCGTCAAAATAAGCATTTGCTATTCCTGTAATTGTATTAGAAGCTCCCGGTCCTGCTGTTACTATAACAACTCCACATTTTCCACCGGCTCTAGTATAACCGTCTGCTGCATGAACTGCAAACTGCTCATGACGAAGCAAATAATGTTTAATTTGTCTGTTATAAGAAAGTGCATCATACAAAGCAAGAACAGAGCTTCCTGGATATCCGAAAATCGTATTAATCCCTAATTTTTCAAATATTTTTACTATTATTTCTGAGACTGTTATTGTTTTTTTATCTGTTAATTGCATTTTTATTTTCTTTCAGAATAATTTTAGCACAGTGATATTTTTTTTACCAGAAATCAAAAGCAGAGAACAGTATAACTGCTCTCCGCCTAATATTCTAAATTTTAATTAATCATTTGAGAAAAGCTCTTTTAATAAAGATTTCTTTTTTTGCACTTTCTGTTGATGTTCTTTTGCCTTCTTTTCTCTTGCAGCTTGTCTTTCTGCTGCTTTTTTCTTTGCTTCAGCTTGTTTTGCTTTCTGTTTTGCAATTTTTTCTTGTTGTTTTTTCTTTCTTGCTTCTGCTTTAGCTGCTGCTGACTGTTCTTTTTGTGTTATTTTAGATGTTTTGCTGTTTATCCAATCTGATATTGGTGTATCAGAGGCATAAACTACTGTCGTACTAAGCATAACCATTGCCATAAGCGCTACTAATGTTTTTTTCATTAACTTTACTCCTTTCCTACTCAGAAATTAATTCTTTCCATAGTTCTTTTTTACGTTCAATCTTTTGTTGATTTAATTTTGATTTTTCTTCATTTTGTTTTTTGGCATTTTCTAATGCATTATTCAAACTTTCTATTTTTTGATTAATTTGCTCTTTCTTTTCCTCTTGGGTTTGTTGAATTAATTCCATTTGTTTTGTCATTTCTTCTTTTTGTTGTTCTTTTGCAGCTTCGATTTGTTTATTAAGCTCTTCAACTTTATTATCCATTTCTTGCTTTTTTTCTTCCTGAACTTGTTGAATTGCTTCCATTTGCTTTGTCATCTCTTCTTGTTGCTGTTTTTTGGCATTTTCTATTGACTTATTAAGTTCTTCAACTTTGTCATTTATTTCCTGACTTTTTTCTTCTTGTGATTGCTGAATTTGTTCAAGTTTTTCTTTTACAGCTTGATTACGTTCTTCTCTTTGGCGAATAATCATTTCCTGATTTTGTTGCTGCATATTGCTGAAATCTTTTTCTGCTTCAATTATTTTTTGTGTATGTTTTTCTATAAACTGCCCAGTATAAGTATCAGGCTCTTCTGCACTTGCGATTGAAACAGCACTGAGTGATAATATCATTGATAACACTAAAAGTCTTTTCATAAGATACAATCTCCTTTCTTTATTTTTTAAATTATACTAAATTAAATCATATTTAGCAATAATTTTATTAATCCCATCATTTGCAATTTTAAATATTTCGTTCATCTTTTCAGGTGAATAAGGCGCCCCTTCAGCAGTAGTTTGGAATTCGATAATTTTACCGCTTTTTGTAAGTACAATATTTGCATCTACTTGTGCATGAGAATCTTCTTGATAATTTAAATCCAACAAGACTTCTCCATCAACAATTCCTGCAGAAATTGCTGCAACAGGCTCTATTATAGGATTTTCTTTTAAAATTCCTTTATCAAGAAGCTTAGCAACAGCATCCGTCAATGCAAGATAACCGCCGCATATACTTGCAGTACGAGTACCTCCGTCAGCTTGGATTACATCAGCATCAATCGTAATTGTTAAATCAGGTATTTTATTTAAATCAATACAAGCTCTGAGACTTCTGCCAATAAGTCTTTGAATTTCTTGAGTACGGCCTGAAATTTTTGTCCTTTCTCTTTGACATCTTGTATTAGTAGCTGAGGGTAAAAGAGAATATTCAGCCGTCAACCAACCTCTTGTATCCTCTTTATCCATCCATTTTGGCTTACCTTCTTCTACTGATGCTGTTGTAATTACTTTTGTATCACCAAATTCTACCAAAACACTACCTAGTGCATGTTTTGTATAATTCTTTGTAAACTTAATTTCTCTTAATTCGTTGTTTTTTCTTTGACTTCTCATAATATAATCCTCTATTCATAGTCCCACATATAAATTTGTCCGCAATATCTACATACAGCATGTTCATTCATAAATCGTAAATCAGGTATAAAAGTATAGCCATCTACAGATATTTCAATTTCGTTTTTATCATTATACCTTTGCGAAAAACGTCTTTCTCCTTGATAATCGGGAGAAAACATCAATTCAAATTTATCGATTGATTTACAATTCTTGCATATAAACATTAATTATCTTTATCCTTAGCTCTTTTCAATATTTCAGGATCAAGTTTTTTTCTGCCAGATTTTGTAACCTTCATAGGTACACCGTCTCTATCAGAGAGATTCTTGTACCACATAGTCCATATTATACTTCTCAAAGGCAATGTAAAACCTATTACCAAGAAAAATATTATCTGCTGAATTATTGAATGAGCTATATCCAAAGGTGTTATTTGCGAAGAACCTGCAGCTGTAAGAACCGCATTCAGCCCATCTACAGGTATTAAAGAGGCAAACCCTTCAAACAACCCTAATAAAAGCTGAGTGATTTTCAAAGCATCAAATATTACAGAAATTCCCTGCTCTAAAAAGTAATATGTTAGTGCAAATAATACCGTCATTATTGCTAATGTTTTTGCAAAATTACCTTTTACAAGCATTAGACTGCGTTTAAAACAACCTGATGGCGTTACATCCTCTTCAAATGTAAATATTTGGAAAATAAGCACAAAATATACAAAAAATATAATACCGATTACCCAGAAAAACGGTATTATAGAAACTAGGCAAAACAAACTAAAAATAAGCCATAAGCCAATAAATTGAAAAGCTCGTCTTGTAACTACAGCATTATATGCAGGAAAATCGTAAATTTTACATGTTGACATTGCTGCCTCAGTCATTGAATTTATGGCGCCATAAGCTACTAAATAATCCCAGAATGCTTTCATCCAAAGGATTAGACCAGGCAGTGTTATCAGTAAAAGACAACTCATTAATGGCACAAAACTATTCAACATGGGAATTTCTTGAGTTAAATAATCAAGATTATTAACAAATAAATACGTAGTTCCAAATACCCAAAACAATCCAAACAACTGTCCTAATACGGGGAAAAGCATATACAATGCATACTTTGGAAAATGTGTACAATATAATTTCAATCCTTCAAACATTACCCCTAATGCAGTTTCACTAAACTTATTTTTACTCATATTTTCTCCCTTGTTGTATAATAATCTTATTACAAATATATTTAAAAAAACAATGATAAATTACAAAGAATTAATCAACACATTTACAGAAGAAGATTTTAAAACCAATAGAATTAATCTCCATATCCACACAAACAACTCCGATGGAGAGGCTGATTTTGATGAAATTATTACGCAGGCTGAAAATTTAAATTACAAATACATAGCTATAACCGATCATAACACTATGAAAGGATATGATAAAAGTCAAAAACTTAATTCTGCGATTCTGATTCCAGGAGTCGAATTCGATGTTTGGTGCGGATATGTTTTTATGCATCTTTTAGGTTATGGAATTGATAAAAATAACTCCCAGCTTCAAAAATTCTTTGCAAAATCAAAAAAAGAGACAGAAAATGATATTGTCAGACTATTTTCAAAACGGAATATAAAAGAGCTGATAACTGCAATTCATAATGCAGGCGGAATTGCTGTATTGGCTCATCCCGCCTGCTGTTGGTGTCTATCTATGGACAGATTTGTAAAAAAACTGGTAAAATATGGGCTTGATGGCATTGAAGTTTATTACCCTTACCCTAGATTTAGGGGTATTTTAAAATTTCATAAAGAAGATTCCGTAAAAAATGCAGCTATAAAATACAATCTTATTATGACTGGCGGGACGGACTTACATAAAAAACATTTCTAATTTGTTAATCTTTTATTTCAAAAGCCAGGATTGATAATAGCAAGGCGGACGTTTGCAAAAAGCATCTTGTGTTAATATATCTTGATTCAAATAAGGAATAACTTTTTTATAATTACTAAAATGATCTGCTCTATTATTATTTATATCAGTAAATGTAAACATCCACCTATCTCTACCAAATCTGTTCGGATTTGCGCGTCCGTTTGTATCTACTAAAAATATGTTTTCAGAATCATTAAATGTACACCAGCTTTGCCCACCAGCATCAATGAAACATAAGTCCCTTCCCTCTCTAGGAGCACCATCTTCCATATCAATACCATCAGCGGAATTGCCTGATTGACATGAGCCTCCACACAAGGTATCGCCTTTTTTCCAGCAACGGTCTATATCTTGAAAGCCACAATCTAGCATTACTTTGAATTTAGATTTTAATATGTTAAATTCCTCTGCCGTAGCTTCAGCAGAAAATTTTGTTGTTCTGGTAAATTCTTCATTTAATAAAGCTTCTTGAAACACTTGGGATATTTCTGAGTACACTTTTTTATATGCTGTTTTAAATTGTCTTTCCTGATGATTCTTGATTAGACCGGGCATCGTCATCGCTGCGACTATCCCGATTATACCTAAAGTTATCAGCACCTCTGCCATTGTAAATGCACTATTTTTCATAATATCCTCCATTTTTGCTAGTGGTACTAGTTGTAATAATTGCTAGTATAGCTAACAATTTTTAAATGGACAAGGTATATTTACAAAAATTTGCAAAAAATTTAAAACGAATCAGAAAAGAAAAAGGGTTGACTCAAGATGATCTTGCTGTATCTGAGCAAATTTCACGTTCAATGATAAGTCTTATTGAAATTGCTAAGACTGATTTAACTGTATCGAAAGTTAAAATAATAGCCGATACTTTAAAAGTACATCCTAAAGAGCTTTTTGATTTTGATTAAAGATTATTTTACTGCCTGACTTTTTAAATAAGAATCAATAAATATATCGATATCCCCATCCATTACAGTATCAACATTACCGACTTCACAGCCGGTTCTGTGATCTTTTACCATTTTGTAAGGATGGAATACGTAAGAGCGGATTTGAGAGCCGAAGTTTATATCAACATTTTCACCCTTTAATTCTGCCAATTTTTTATCATGTTCCGCCTGTCTTATAGCTAGAAGTTTAGAAGCCAAAATCTGCATTGCGTTTTCTTTATTTTGCAATTGAGATCTCTCCTGCTGGCATTTTACGACTATTCCAGTTGGTTTATGCAAAATTCTGACTGCTGTTTCTACTTTATTAACATTTTGTCCGCCTGCTCCGCCTGAGCGCATTGTATCAATTTCTAATTCTTCTGGCGGTATTGTTATTGTTTTTTCGAAATCTTCAATTATAGGGGATACCTCAAGAGAGGCAAAACTCGTCTGACGTTTTCCGTTTGCATTGAAAGGTGATATCCTTACCAAGCGGTGTACTCCTTTTTCAGCTTTTGCATAGCCGAATGCATATTTACCTGAAATTTTTATAGTAGCTGATTTTATTCCGGCTTCTTCTCCGTCAAGTTTATCTAATAAATCAACTTTCCAACCTTTATTTTCTGCCCATCTTATATACATTCTTAAAAGTAAACTTGCCCAATCCTGAGCATCAGTACCTCCTGCACCTGCGTTTATCGTCAAAATTGCATCTGCTTCATCATATTCTCCGCCTAGCATCAGTCTGATTTCAAATTTATCAATTTCTTTTTCTAAAATTTCAAGATTAGCAATGCTTTCTGATATCAAATCAGTATCATTTATTTCAAGTGAAACTAATGCATCTTCGAGTATTGTATTCCAACGATTAAGCATTTCAAGATTTTCTTTTATATCTTTAATTTCTGCACCTAACTTGGATACACGAGATTTATCTGACCAAACATTAGGATTTTGCATATCCTGTTCTAAGCTTGAGAGTTTTTTTTCTAAACTTTCAGGGTCAAAGACACTCCTTAATTTTTTCGTATCTCGGTTTTATATTATTCAATAATTGTTTCAAATCCGTTTCCATATAATTATTATACTACAATAAATAGAGTATGAAACATAATTTAAAACTGTTATAATTATTAGAATAATATTCAAATAGTATGTAAAGGAGATTTTTAATGGCAACTGGCGGGTTAATAGAAGGTATAGTAAAATGTTATACCGGGAAAAACATTCTTAAAAAACATTTGTTTTTATACATTTTGTCAATTATTGTAACTTTCCCTTTCATGATTGCATATGAAAACACTAACGGTAATGATGCAGAAGTATACCGATATATTTTGTCTAATCCGATTTTCCTTATAATCACAATTGCATTTTTTATAGTCTATGGACTTTATTTTATGAAGTTTTTGCAAAATGCCATAAAACTTTTTATATGGCAAGATACTCAAAAAGATCAACAACGAGTCAAAGCAATGACAATCATGCCTGAAATCAATACAGATATTTTTAGGAATTGGATTGATGTAATTAAATTTTGGGCTATTTGGTTTATAAATCTTATTATTTTATTGATGATTATAATATTTTTCTGCTCTATTCCTGTAATAAATCTGTTTTTCATACCTGTTGCTTTGGTTATATTTATTTGTTTTTATTATTCAATACCTTATATAGTTGCAGGTTTTGCAAGAAACTATAAATTAAAAGGAAATATTTCACCTTCTCTTTTATTTACATTAGTTCCTAAAACATTTGTTTCAGCAACTATTTTGGGACTAAAATATTTTGTATTTAGTATTTGTATTTCTATATTACAAGTACTAGTAATTTTAACAATCAGTTCGATTATTGGCATTTTGGGATTAGCCAATTTCACATTTATTATGGCAATTGTAGTTGCTATTGCTGTATATATTGAATTGATTGCAATTTTAGTATTCTACTATGCTATTGCAAATATATATTATAGAAAAATAGAGTTAGAAAAAGAAATTTAAGAAAAGGAGAGTTTTATGGCTGGCGGATTTTTTGAAGGTTTTAAAAAAATCTATACTGGAAAAAATATTTTTCCAAAACACTTATTTTTATTCTTGCTTTCACTACTTGTATCGCTGCCTTGTGCTATAGCAGCATTAGCAAATAACAGTGGCAGTCAAGCTGATATATATAGATATATCTATTTAGAATACCCTCTTTTGGGGATTATTTGTACAATAATCAGCCTGATTATTGGGCTTTACATGATTCATTTTATGCACAATTCTATTAAATATTTAATTTGGAAAGATACGCAATCAGACGAAGAAAAAATTAATGCTCTCGATATTATGCCTGATATTAATCTAAAACTTTTTAATCACTTTTGGAAATGGATAGGTTTTTGTATAATTTGGATTATTTACATGATAGTTTTTATACTGTTAGTTGTGTCAAGTTGTTTTATACCAGGATTTAAAATACCAGGAATTATACTAACATTTTGTGCTATTCTTACAATTTATTTGACCATTCCTTTTATTTTTACATCATTTGCTAAAAATTATTCAATAAAAGAAAATATTTCTCCATTACTTATGTTTACTTATTTACCGAAAATTTTCACTTCTGCAATTGTTTTATACTTAAAGTTTATCGGTATTTCTATTTTATATTGCATAGTTTCTTCTATAATCACATTTGCAATTTTCTTTATTATAGGACTGATTGCAGGATTAAGCGGTTATGGTCTGCATAGTGCTTCAAATATTTCAGAAAATGTTTGCTTAATAACTCTTATCACTACAATTATGCTTTATTTTAGTTTAATTATAGGACTAGCTTTTTATTATGCTGTTGCAAACATTTATCATAAAAAAATCAATACAGCATCAGAAAATAATTAAAACAAAACAAACAAAAAATAGGTTTTTCAAAGAAATGAAAAACCTATTTTTTTAATCAATTATTTTTATTCTTCCATCATCTTTAATTTCTACAGGAGTTTGGTCTTTTTTGAAATGATCTTTTACACACTTAGTAAAATCAAAATCGAAAATTTTCTCAGCCCAATCAATTTTATTTAACATTGAAAGATTATCTTTACCCATTGCATAGTAATCATTTACAACAGTTCTATATATTTTATCCTCTCTTGGATTATCGATATCTATTTTGGTCGATTTACCGAATTTGTCTATATAATACAAGTCTAATATTTCACCTTTTTTATTTATGTTATACCTTAGACCTGATGTATGTAAAATTCCGGGTTTATTATTCATATTTACAAGAGATTTTGCTGTCGCTTTGAGTGCATCTACTATTTCTTTTTCTGTATAAGGAGTTATTGTAAGATTATTTTTAAAAGGTGACATATCCTCTAAAACTCTTGTATCCAATGCACCGCTTTCAAAGTATCCTCTAACATTAGCTGCACCCAATAATGCAATATCACCACCTAGTTCCTCTCTCATACAATCTACTATAAATTGAGCATGGGGATTAGGATCAATTAAATCGTTCTTAATTGGGGGTACAGCAGATCTAACATAGCCAACTACATAAGGTTTACCGAGAATTTTTTCAAATACATATCTCAATGGTGCATTTCGTTTGAAACCTCTGGTTGATGTCACATTATTTTGGACTTTTGTAATTACGCCATTTTTATCAAATTCAAGATTTAATACACCAAAATATTTTCCATCACGACCAGCCTGTGTGATAATTACAGGCTCACCTGACTTACTGTATAACAGATTTTCTCCTTCTTGAGCACCTAATACTAAATTATGTGAATGCCCACCTAATATCACATCAATTCCATCGGTTTCTTGAGCAATTTTCTTATCATATCCATATCCTAAATGTGATAATAATATAATTTTATCAATTCCTTGACTGCTAAGTTTATTCACCTCATTTTGGATATCGGATACAGTAGAATTTATATTGTGAATTTCATTTACAGAAAACAATCTGCTATATTTAAGCCTTGATATTAAATCGGTAGGAGAAGTTCCGATTATTCCGTATTTATTACCATTTACTTCTTGAATATACGATTTTTCTACTTTTTTGGACAATGGATATTGTTTAGGAATATCAATATTACAAGCGAGCATTTTAAATTTCATATCAGGTATCAATTTTTCAATACTTTTAGGCATATCATATTCATGATTTCCCATAGCTGATGCCATTATATGAAGTGCATTTTCACCTGCGACTGCTACTTTATTTACGTTTTCTACTTCGCCTAATAATATATCTCCTGATGAAAACTTTAATTTATCAGTAGGCTTGGACGGTATAAAATTATCAAAAGCATTGGAAGCTGTCATCGTCCGTTCTAAATTAATTGATTTGCCATGGTAATCATTAATATAAAAGATACTTGTCCTAACCGTCTGCGACTGTGATTGCTGTCGTTCATCCTTATGATTAAGAACTACTTTTTGTATTAAGTTTGTATTGTATCCATTTATGGGCGTAATCATATTAAATTCCCAAAAAGTAGAACACCTCTGAAAAAATATTTTTGCTATGTATATATTAGAATGTTTACAAAAATTTATTATTGAAAAGTCATTATCTGAACAGCCCAATGTTTACTTAACTTTTCAATTAATTTTTTACCATCTCCGTTTATTTCAAGAAGAATTATTCCACAATTTGTGCAAGAATTATTTTCATCAGACGGATGAATACCTATTCTTGTTCTTATCTCGCAACCAAACTCTGTTATTATCCTTTGAAATTCAATAGCACTTTCAATTCTGTTTTCTAATTTTACACCAATGATTGTTGTTGTCATAAAAGCCTCCTTTTGTAAAATTATATTTTATTTATAAAAAAATAACACCCCTTGTGGGGTATTATTGTATTGCAGATATTCTGCCTATTGATAACACTAAATATAGATTTTTAAGAAAAATCCATGTTATCCATGGCCTGAAGCTGTTTTTTCTTTAAATTATGCATAACTGCATCCACTAATAGCTCATAAGATTTTGAATTTTCAATATTAGGAAACTCTTCTTTGAGCTGTTCTCTGACCATTGCTTCCAGCCTTAGTTCGTCAGAATTACTTTTCAATTCATCTACTCCTGATACCATTTTAATATAATCAGAAGATGATTTATCATTATTATTGGCAAACATTAACCATCGCAATTTAGGCGATATCTCGCTTTTAAAAGTTTTAACTATTTTTAGATTTTTTAGCCTGTTTAACATGTCAATGTTACCTCTAACTTTTCTACACTAATTTTGATTTCTATATTATTGTATCATTATAAAATACCCTAAAAAAAATAATTTACTATTTTTAAGAGTTTATTTACAAATCTTTATAATTTACAGAAATCACAGATATAATCATACTTTTGCTTTAATAAAGCTAAAAGAGCGAGCCTGTTTTGTTTAATTTTTTCATCCTTGTCCATGACAAGCACATCATTAAAGAATTTCTCTACTGATGGATTAATTTCCTCTAACTGTTTAAGATATTCTGCATAATTATCTTTTGCACAAACGGTATTAATTTGTTCTAAAAGCATCTTTTCAGCCGGCAAATTAAACAAGTTTTTATTAACCTGAGCGAACACAGGCTCTTTAAGGAGCCTTGCTACGCGGTTTGCACTCTCAAGCATTGGAGGGCAATTCAATGTTGATATTACTTTAACTCTTTCAATGTAATCAGCAAGATTTTCTAAAGGATTTTTATTCACAGCACAAGCTTCTAAAACATTCTTAGAATACTTATCACTCAAATAAATAATTAATCTTTGTATAATGAAATTATTAATTTCTTCACTGACCTTGCCGGATACTCTTCCTACACAATCATCAGCAGCCTTTTTTAATTTATCCACAATAGATCCGCCTTCAAATTGCACTGGAAGATTCAATAAAGTTTCATCAACCAGCTTGGTCAAATTAATATTCAAATTATTTGCTAAAACCGTTCTTATAATACCCAAAGCTGCACGTCTTACCCCTAAAGGATCAGATGAGCCTGTAGGTTTTTTACCTTCTGCAAAAACGGCTGCAATAGTATCAATTTTATCTGCAATTCCGACAACCTGTCCTTCAATTGTTTTTGCAGTATCACTTTCTGCATTCAACGGGAAATAATGTTCTTTAATTCCTTCACAGACCGCATCCAACTCACCTGATACTCTTGCATAATCTGCACCGATATACCCTTGCAGTTCAGTAAATTCAAATACAAGATTTGTAGTCAAATCAGCCTTGCAAAGAAGTGCAGTCCTTTCAATTGTTCTTGAATCAACAATTCCAAGCTGATTACAAATAGTACGAGAAAGCGATACAAGTCTTTGAGCTTTATCGTACATTGAACCCATTCCTTTTTGGAACGTAATACCTTTCAAATCTTCAACGTAAGACTCAAGTGGCTTTTTGGTATCCTCATTAAAGAAAAATACCGCATCATCTAGCCTTGCTTTAATTACTCTTACATTACCTGCTTTAATATTTTCAAACTCATCACCCAAATAATTAGTCATAGTAATAAATTTGTTAATAAGTTTTCCATCTTTATAAAGTGCAAAATATCTTTGATGAACTGCCATAACGGTCACAACCAATTCTTCTGGTAATTTAAGATATTCTTCAGAAAAATCACAAACAGCCGGCACTGGATATTCTGTAATGAAAGTAACCTCATCCAACAAATCATCTGTGTAATAAGGCTCTGCGCCAAATTTTTCTGCTTCTTCTTTAGCTTTTTCTATGATTCTTTGTCTACGCTCATTTTGATCAACTATTACACAGCAATTTCTCATCAATTCAACATAATCATCAGGATGACCTATTATAACATTCTGCTGAGCAAATCTATGTCCTCTTGATATATTTGAACTTTCTTTATCAATAATTTTAATTTTAACTTCATCCTTATCTAAAATAGAGACAATCCATCTTATAGGACGAGAAAATTTTTGATCGTTATCTGCCCATCTCATAAAATGGGATCCTTGTAATTTTAAAACTAACGCAGGAACATTTTGCTGTAATAACTCAATTATTGATTTTCCTTTTATTAAAATTTTTGCATGTAAATAATCATCTTCTATATACAAATCTTCAGGGGATACACCATTTTTATTTGCAAACCCTAGACCAGCCTTTGAAAGATTGCCACTCTCATCATATGCAACACGTTTTACAGGTCCTTTGACTATCTTAACTTCATCAGGACTTGATTTTTCTAAACCGTCAATAATAACAGCCAAACGTCTTGGGGTTGCATAGACATTTATATCACTATAACCTACCTTATTTTCTGACAAAAACTCTCCGAACAAATTTTCTAACTGCTTTATCGCAGATGGTATAAACCTGTATGGTAATTCTTCAGTTCCTATTTCTAATAAATATTTACTCATATCTCACCTTTCTTATAATCTCTAAAGCAATTTAAAAAACAAGCTTAGAGAATGATTTTGTCAGTGGAATAATTAAAAATATTCCATAATAGATTATATATCCTGAAAAAATAAAGTAAAGCAATAGCAAAGTTATATTAAAGACAAAACCAAAGGCGCTTATAATAAGCGCCTATATTGAGCAAAAATTTATTTTTAATTATCTTGGTGCGTCAAAAAGACGCACCATATTTGCTATGGGTCAAACACATCATATCTATAATCTACTCGAACCGAACAGTTTTCATAACCACTGCCCAATAAACTAGGTCCTCCATAAGCATTTGCATAAATTTCAACGACTGATGGATATGCTACGTATAGAGTATTACCTCCATAGAAAGGAATCGTACCAAAATCAACATCACTAATTGAAGTATTTGAACTACTTAATACAAATGTTTTTGTAAGACGACACTCTAAGGGGTTATAATTACAATACTGCGAATCCATTTGAAAATCAACAAGAACAACTATACTGCCAACTGAAGTGCCATTGAATGGCCAACTTTCAAGCTCCAATCCTTTGCTAGACCATGAACAACTAAAAGGTTGAGAAGGATAATATTGTTGGCACTTGACTTTATTGACATTTAAAATTGCTACTTTAGGAGAAGGGGTAGATCCTGATTGTATAGAAAATTCAACATCTACATATTTTGTTCCTTGTAAATTATTTACGGAACCATCATAATCCGCTTTTACAGTTGCATTTCCACCATTTCTATCAGTTGCTAAATCTGAAAGTGATATAGTGTAATTAGCTCCACAAGTCAAATCCCAACTTACAGAAAAACTACCACTGCTTGAATCCAATTTTTGTGTCTTAGATCCATCAGGACCACTTAAATTAACTGTTGCCATAACAATTGATGGGTCAATATCCCCACCTCCCCTTACAACAATTTTACAATCTTCTTCTTGTCCTTTTTCAAACTTAACATCAACATTCTGAGTACCAGTAAGTGATGATATAATTGGCGGTGTAGGTGTAAGTTTATAAGTTGAACCTGTGCCTGTACCGCTACAGCTTATTGTATAGCCGTAACCGCAATACAAGCCTGACAAGCTGCCCTTATACTGTGTTCCTTTATTCAAGTTTACAGTCTTTGTCGAATTGTCCTTACCGCTTGTGACTGTACATTGGCCCTCTGCTGCTCCGCCGGTATCGCCACTGCTTGTAAATGTCAGACGACAACTAGCATCCCCAGGATTTCCAAATGTTACTGTGACGGTCTGCGTGCCTGTTAATGAATTTATTAGTGTCGGACTTGCATCTACTTGCACTGTATTTGGTCCGGTATCGTTTCCGCCATCAGTTGCGCGGACAAAATATTGCTTACCGCACTCTAAGTTTTCCCAAATAACTTTATATGAATTACTTTTACTTAGTGAATCATTTTTAACTTCATTTCCGGTCAAATGTATACTGCAATATGCATTCTTACTCGTATCGCCTGCTGCTACTACCTCTATTGTGCAGCTCTCTTCTGGTGACTCATCGGATATTTCTATCCATACGGTTTGACTACCAGATAAATTAGTTATTGAACTAGGATTTGCTGTCGCTGTTATTACTGCATCCGCCCAATTACTTCCGGCTCCTGGAGCTACACCTCCTGTCGCTGTTATCTGGTAATTATTACCACATGGCATATCACTTAATGTCTTTCTATATGAATTTGAACTGTCCAACGTGAATGATTCATTTGAACCACCACTCAATTGAACATCTGCTTTTGTATTCTGTAATACACCAGTTCCTATAAATCCTATTGAACAGCTTCCGCCTCCATTTATTAGCCTTGAACACTCTTGTAATTCCGCTATCGCTGAAACATTCAAGCCTGATGTCTCTATTCGTTTTACATTATATGTTACT